>JADKFC010000013.1 GCA_016717655.1 Saprospiraceae bacterium | reverse complement strand
CCGCGCTTCGGCCATCGTTGTCAATTGATCACTTAAACCTCAAAAACTCTATCATGTACTGAGTCTTGACTTCACAGGTTTTTTCTTCCATCTCGGATTGCATGTAGTTTACTAAAAAATTGCCCCCAATAGTTCGATACTCTTTCCTTGTACTTCTTGGATCACTTTGATGGCTTCAATCTGTTGCTGTAGATAGTTAAAAGTATTTAGATCATAACACTGATATCGCAGGTAGTATAAATTGCTTTTTGACTGCACTAAATACTCCTTGTAAGGATAACACTTTCCTTCACCCTCCCATAGACACCTGCCATAAAAATAAGCAAGGGAATCTTCACCTACTTTCTCAAATGACATCTTGATGTTGGTGAATGTGGGAAATATGTCAGCAATATTAAGTATGTTTTCTAATTTTGCAAGTTTCAGAGAATCGCATTGAGCTGAACCCTTTACACCAGCTAAACACATAATAGAAAGCACTAACCATTTTGCCATTTGGAACTATTTTAATATCAATATTTTTCTCTGAATTGGCTCAAAATTCGAAAAATTATTTCACTATAGCCCAGATTCTGGTAAATTTTATTTTAATTTTGATCAAATTTTTGATGTGAAACCCAATTTTTATCTTTACGAAAAGACTGCTCTTACCCTCAAAACCCTGGCCATCAGCTTCATTTTTGCTGGACTTTCCACAAGTGCTTTTTCACAAGGCAGCTATACTTCGCTGGGTGTGGGATACAACATTGCAGATTATACCATGCCAGGCTTTTCTGACCTCCTGGATCAAATCAATGTTGCCAATCCGGGACTCACCAAAAGTTTTACTGACGACCACAACTATAGTGGATTTAACCTACATATGGGCTTTGGAAATAAAAAATCGTGTTTCACCATCCAATATGCCCGATATAATAAAAAACATACAGCAGAGGGTATTATTCCGCTTATTAGTCCCAACAATGCTACCTATTCCATAGGTGCCCATCACAATTTTTTCACTTTTCAATACCAGGTATTTCCTGTTCGTTTTATTGGCCTCGGCGCCCATTTTGGCTATGGCTATTCAACTTTAAAAATGAACAAAAGGATTTGTTTTTCGGAGAAGTCAATGCTACGGTTGATAAAAAAGGTGGGGGAGTATATGGCATCAATGCAGCCTTTTGGTACCATTGGGCAGGGGCTCAAATCAGGGTGCAGCCCGCTTATTCTATCGCTGTTTATAAAATGGATATGGACAACTTGCCTATTATCTACCTCGGCCCCAATCACAATGCGCCAACAGAGTCCAAAATCAAAGGACTTTCTATCGAGGCTAGTTTTGACATCAAGTTTTAAGTAATTACGCCTTCATTTGTAGACCAGGCTTAGATGATGTTGATTACATTTTGAGCCACTGTATGCTTTGTTGTTTTCCTGAATTGGAAATCAATTTTATAAAATAATTTCCGCTAGGCAACAGCTGGGTGTTTATTTCAATTCCACCGCTCATTACATGTGAATCTGTGATTACCTGATTCCCATTGGCATCCAGTAAATCCATAAAACGCCAATCAGCACTGCAATGTACCGTTAAAACCGATTTGGCGGGATTGGGAAATAAGTTGATCAAGGATGTCTCTTCTAAAATTGAACTCAACACATTGGATTCACCTGGCGTAGGAAAGGTAAGTGCATTCACCAAAGGCCCCCCATCCGGATATCTGCCATAAGCAACATTCGTTTGACTAAGTCCAAATCTTACGGTATCAATAGGCGCATAATAATTGTCGACATTGTCAAAAATACCAATAAACTCTCCGTCTTTACTCAACTTAAAATTGGCGTGTCCCGGTCCCTGCGATCCATCCTCATCAGCCCAAAAGGTTACCCATGATTTGGCAGGTAAGGTGATATCCGGCATCAACCATTTATCCGGCTTTTGCAGATTGTCTGAAAGGTAGTACTGTCCCAAATAGATGTCTTCATCACCGGCATTGTATATTTCAATCCAGTCTTCTGCTTCACCGGCTTCATCTTTGATATCGGTATTGTCGGCCATCCATTCATTGATAAACAACTTAGGTATTTCGTTGTAACCAATGGAGTAATCAAAAGTATTGCAAACCGGCCATTTGCTCTCCCTGTTGGAAAGATCAACTGCCTTCAGGGTTAACTGTATGGTTGCTGGTTGGGTGCCACTCCACTCAAAATGATATCTATTGTCATTTTTAAAAACATCGATGCCCTGTCCATCATCCTTCAATTCAAGTGTTTGCCAGCTTCCATTGTCGAGTCGAAAAGTGATTTCTACTTTTAGTGCCTCCATGGCCTCGGCAGTAAAACTCATTATAAATTTACCGTTTTTATAAGCAGATCGAATGTCGCCAAAATACGGACTTACCTGGGTATTTTGAAGCTGAGAATTGGCAGTTGAAAGTCGTTTGGCAAAGTATTCTTTGATGCCATATTTTACATGGCGGTCATTCATGGATTCAAAGCTGTTCAAAAAATCATTGTAAGAGTAGCCATAATCCAGGCCTGAATAGATATCTGTGCCCCTATAGGGTTTAATGTGGTCTCTTGTCTTGTCTACTAAGGCATTGATGCTATCCACTTTTAAAAAAGTCTGAAGCCACCGTTTGATCAAGTAGCCATACCTGGTTTTATAGTCTGATTGCGACATGAGGTTGTAAAACAAGGGCCTGTCATTGGAAGGCTCGGCCCATGAATAAATATTTTTGTCACCCCAGTCTTCACCAAACCAATCAACACCCATGGTGTTGTCAACATCGTAGGCCATGACTTCGAGCCTCGCTCCATTGGTAGGAATGTACACATAGGCATTGTTTTTATTGAACAACGGATTGTCCCAATGACCTGCCAACACCTCCATGGCCATGGTTTTGAGATAAGCATCTACATCAAATACTTCTTCCAGCTTACACCTGAAATTGGGATCGTCTTTTGCATTGAGTCTTCTGATAAATTCTATCAGGTCATACGTGTTGGGCTCATCTTCATGGTTCTGGGGTTCATAAACCGTTGATGGATACTGTGAAGGGTTGCTCCCCCTGTATTTAAAATCGCATCCATAAAAACACTTAAAAATCTGACCTTCTTCATCTTTGTCTCTGGCCTGAAAATAATCGTTGTCAATGTGTTCAACGTTGAGATAGATGCCCTTGTATTCATTGTTGACAAACAAGAGCACGTGGTTGGCACGCGGTGCATCGATGCCCGCTTTTCGCATGAGATCCCACACTATTTTAGCCCTTGAAAGCGATGGGTCATTGTGTTCACCATTGAGGTTGAGGTCAGAAAGGCCCTGGTATTTTTTGCCACCAAAATGATTAAACTTTACCTTAAATGATTTTTTGGCCGACTGCCTCGAAGTGTTTCCTCTCAATCTGAAGCCTACATTTTTAAGCGTATCTCTGTTGCTGCCATCACTCCACACAAAGGTGGCCGGGTATTCATGGTCTTCCTCCCAATTGGAGGGATCTAATAAGGCATTGAGTGAATCGGCATCCATTGTGATATAAATGCTCGGCACCACACCATCATTAAACAAAGGATTGTACTTGGGCTGAATCTGGCCAAAGCCGGTTTGACAGGCCAGCAAAAGTAACAAAGAGAGCCAGCTGTAATTGAATACCGATGACTCTCTATGTCTTATTGGGTAAGAATGTCCGATTTTCTGAGCTAAATTTTTATTTCCGGCTAGCTTCCGGACATCCTGGTAGTACATAATTAATGTTTGATCAGTTTTTTGACTACACTGTTTCCATTTTCATCAAAAACCTGTAAAAAGTAAAGTCCGGCAGCCAAATCGACTGTGGGGATAGTAATTGAGTTGCTGTTCACTGAATAAGAAGAAAGCTCTCTGCCATTGGATTGGCGCAAAACTAGTTTTGACAAGTCTTGTCAAAATTAAGCGTAAACTCTGTGTTGAATGGATTTGGTGCAATCGTCAACGACTGAAACAAAGGATTGTGGGTGGCTGAAATTAGATCAGCGCCATCGCAATCCTCGTCAATGCCATTGTTGGCAATTTCTGATGCATCCGGATGAATGGCCGCATTGCTGTCATCACAATCTACATCAGAATTAAATCCATCTCCATCAACATCAATGATCAGGGCTACGCCGTCGCAATCTTCATCAATGTCATTGTTTGGTATTTCATTAGCATCTGGATTGATAGCAGCTACACTGTCATTGCAGTCATCGTCAGAATTAAAGCCGTCACCATCTACATCAATCACCAGGGCCACACCGTCACAATCTTCATCAATATCATTATTAGGTATCTCATTTGCATCTGGATTGATGGCAGCAACATTGTCATTGCAGTCATCATCAGAATTAAAGCCGTCGCCATCCACATCGATCACCAGGGCTACACCGTCACAATCTTCATCAATATCATTGTTAGGTACTTCGCTTGCATCAGGATTGATAGCAGCCACACTGTCATTACAGTCATCGTCTGAATTAAAGCCATCCCCATCAGCATCAATAATCAGGGCTATACCATCACAATCTTCATCAATGCTATTATTGGGAATTTCTGCGGCTCCGGGGTTGATGGCCAGATTTGTATCATCGCAGTCCACATCTGAGGTAAAACCATCACCATCTGCATCAACAGCTGAGAAATCACCCAATTTGATGTCATCGATTAAGAAGTAACTTACACCTCCACCCTGAAAGTAATTGATATCACCATTTACAATCATGAAGGTTAAAATGGTGTCGGTCTCAACTTCTGGATGATTAACGGTAAACGGAAGCGTTATGGTAGTATAGGAGGTATCATTGCTGCTGCTCACAATATTGTAAAAAACATAAGCAGGGAGGGCATCCAGATCAGCCTGATCACCGGGAACGGAGGTCACAGCAGTATCAATGACCATCAAAAAACCCAGCGTGTCAGGCCCCGTGCCAACGTGTTTGTAACTAAATTGAACCATAGAAGGTTTTTCGGTACAACTGTTCACGGTATAAAGATCTGCCCCACTAAATGTGGCATCACCGCCAATTCTTAAAGCACTTTCTCCTTTAAAGGCATCAAAACTTTGAGAAATACCAAAGCCGATTCCCCAAAAGGCATTGTACTCTTCTGTTCCCGGTTCGAGGAAAAAACCACCCGCAAAAGCCATGGTGATAAACCGGAACAAGGGTATGTGATTATCAGGTAAAAAAATGGGATTATTGGGCTCTTCTCCTGGTTCAAAATAAATGCTCGTGGCATCGTACCAATCTTCAAAACCCTGGTTTTGATATTGACAATCTATCTGGGCAAAGGATGACACTGACAGCAGTAATAGAAAACAAAATGTGTAAATACTCTTCATATGGGTATTGTTAAGTAGTGATAAAATCAATTTATAAAGTTCCCCTCAAAGCCTGCTCTCTTTCGATGGCTTCAAAAAGGGCCTTGAAATTGCCTTTGCCAAATGAAACAGCTCCCTTTCGTTGTATGATTTCATAAAACACGGTTGGCCTGTCTTGCACCGGTTTGGTAAATATTTGTAATAAGTAGCCCTCATCATCCCGGTCAACCAAGATGTTCAGGTTTTTTAACGATTCGATGTCTTCATCAATGTTGCCCACTCTTTCTAAAAGGTCATCGTAATAAGTATCAGGCACATACAGAAATTCTACCCCGTTTTTTCTAAGGGTAGATACGGTTTCAAGGATATTGTCAGTAGCCACCGCTATGTGCTGAACGCCGGCGCTTTTGTAAAAATCGAGGTACTCTTCGATCTGTGATTTTTTCACTCCATTGGCGGGCTCGTTGATTGGAAATTTGATGTATCCGTTGCCGTTGCTCACCACCTTACTCATCAATGCGGTGTACTTGGTAGCGATCTCTTTGTCATCAAAGGTGATGAGCAGTTTAAATCCTAAAACCTCCTGATAAAACTTCACCCATCTGTTCATGTCGCCCAACTCTACATTGCCCACGCAGTGATCAACATATTTCAAACCAATGCCTTTAACAGGTGCCTCACTTTTTTTAGCTGCGAAGCCCGGCATAAAGGCACCTTTGTAGTTGGACCTCTCTACCAGGGTGTGGATGGTCTCGCCATAAGTCTTGATGGCTGCCAGTTTGATTTCACCAAACTCATCGGTCAAGGTATAGGGTTCAAAGGCAGATTCAGCTCCCTTGGCCAATGCTTTTTCATAGGCTTCTGCAGCATTGTCCACCCATAGGGCCAGGACTTTCACACCATCTCCGTGTTTGGCTACATGTTTGGCAATTTCGTGATCTTCTTTTACCGTTGAGGTGAGTACCAATCTGATTTTATCCTGTTGCAAAACGTAAGATACTACTTCTCTGCTGCCGGTTTCAGGGCCTCTGTAGGCCACCAGTTCGTAACCAAAACAGTGCTGATAATAAAGGGCAGATTGTTTGGCGTTGCCCACATAAAATTCTATATGGTCGGTTCCATTGATGGGAAAAGTATCGTTGTTGGTCGTAGTTGAAGATTTGATTTGTGTTTCCATTGTGATATAGTTGTATTTTTTTTAATGTACCCAGGAGTAGGGATAACTTGTGTCTTCTATTTGTAAAGCATGGTCGGTAAGTGACAAGGGTCTGAAAGTGTCTACCATTACCGCCAGTTCTTTGGTTTCTTTGGCGCCGATGCTTTTTTCCACCGTACCAGGATGGGGTCCATGCGGAATTCCTCCAGGGTGTAAGGTAATTTGTCCCTTTTCCACACTTTTTCTGCTCATAAAATCTCCATCAACATAGTACAGCACTTCATCACTATCAATATTGCTATGGTTGTAAGGCGCAGGGATGGCCAGGGGGTGGTAATCATACAACCTGGGCACAAACGAACAAACTACAAAACCGCGGGTTTGGAATGTCTGGTGTACCGGAGGTGGCTGATGCACCCTGCCTGTGATGGGTTCAAAATCATGGATGGAAAAGGCATAGGGGTAAACATAGCCGTCCCAACCTACTACGTCAAAAGGGTGTGATTTGTAGTGGTAGGGATAGAGCTGATCTTGTTTTTTGATGTAGAGTAAAAAGTCGCCCTTTTCATCTATGGGTTGCAATTCCTCCGGCTTGCGAATATCCCGTTCGCAAAAAGGCGAGTGTTCCATCAATTGACCAAATTCGTTTCTGTATCTTTTGGGAGTAATAACTGCGCTTACGGATTCAACAATGAACAAGCGGTTGTGGCTGTCATTAAAATGCAGTTGGTAAATGGTACCCCTTGGTATGACCAGATAATCACCGTATTCAAAATGAAGATTACCATACATAGTTTTGAGGGTACCTGTACCTTCGTGAATAAAAATGATTTCATCCGCGTCTGCATTTTTGTAGAAATACTGCGTACTGCTCTGCTGAGGTGCGGATAAGATGATTTTACAATCGCTGTTGACAAGCACCGGCTTGCGACTTTCCAGGTAGTCTGCCGTGGGAGCAATGTCAAACCCTTTCAGACTGCGGTGTGAAAGTTGTTTGTTGATGGCCACATTGGGACTAACATCCAAAGGATCCGATATCTGGATAATTTGGGTGGGTGGCTGGTTGTGGTACAATAAAGAATAATTGTCGCTAAATCCTTCTGTTGAAAACAATTGTTCACTGTACAATTCACCACTTTCTTTTCGGAACTGGGTATGCCTCTTTTTTGGCAAAAGGCCCAAACGGTAATAATGCATAATCGAAGCTAAAATTTGGCTAAAATTAATGCTTTTAAGTTGACTGCCTTCAATGATTTTGATTGGAAAGATGCCTATAGATGACATAATAGTCTATAAATTTTTGCCCTTATGGCTATTAAAATGGCATTTTCTGCTTAACCCGGAGTTAGTTTTTTTAAGCTGCAAGCTTTTTTATATGTAAAACGCAATAAATCAATGACATAAATTGTATTATGTTTTTTTATAATGTTAAAATTCTCGTAAAATAGCTTGTCTAGGAATTTTCTTAGTGCTTACTTTGCATTATAAATCAGAATACGTGTGTAATGTGCGTATAGGATTACATTTTTTAAAACAAAAAAAACAATTAGAATGTCTGACATTGCAGAAAAAGTAAAAAAGATCATTATTGACCGATTGGGAGTTGATGAATCTGAAGTAACCCCTGAAGCAAGCTTTACCAATGACCTTGGAGCTGACTCGCTTGATACGGTAGAGTTGATCATGGAATTTGAAAAAGAATTTGACATATCCATTCCAGATGAAGAAGCAGAAAAGATTCAAACAGTTGGCCAAGCCATCTCATACGTAGAATCTCAGAAAGCCTAAGCTGGATTGACCAGATAAGAAAGCCGCGTCTCGTTTTGAGGCGTGGCTTTTTTGTTAATAGGTAAGACTTGTCTCCCCATTGGCAAACAGCTCTTTGCCAAATTCTCCCTCCAGCCAGATCCTTCCATCCGGCATTACACCTTTGAGTACCCCTTGCCGAAGGTCATCGCCTGCGGAATAAGTGACTTTTTTTCACATCCCAGCAAGTATTTGTGATAAGCTGAGGAAATGTGGTCAAAATCGGCACTTCTCAGATATTGGTTATAATCCTGTTCTATCTGAAACAAAATATTGTCCAGCAGGTGTTTGAGGTTTAAAACATTCGAAGTTTGGATCGCCAACGAGGTAGGGTTGGGTAGGGCAGGGTCAAATGAGGTTTGATTGACATTGATACCAATGCCGATTACAGAAGAAGCCCATTTGAGACCTTGCAGCTGATTGACTATTAGGATGCCCCCTGTTTTTAACGGGCCTATGTAGAGGTCATTGGGCCATTTCAACTTCACATTTCCCACCTTTTCGTTTTCAAGGGCCCTGGCTATTGCCGTGGCTACACACATGCTGAGGTAAAATTGTTGGTTGGGTTGCAAAAAGTGGGGGTAGACAATAATGCTAAAACAAAGGTTCTCACCGGGGTTTGAAAGCCATTTTCTGTCAAATTGTCCTCTTCCCTGGCTTTGAAAGCCTGCAGAAATGACAGTTCCGTCCATTGGACTGCTTTTTGCTATTAAGTTTTGGGCAAAAGTATTGGTAGAGTCCAGAACGTCGAAATGGAGATGATTTTTCCCAAAGTGTGTATAAGCCGTCAACATTTCGTAAATTTGGAACAGTTTTTATAAAAACAAAAATATTTTTTTTGAGTAAACGACAGACAGCAGCACTTAAGCTGCGTGCAGAAGATCAAACCTTAAACGACCTTATAGTCGACGCTATCCAGGACATCAAAGGTAAAAAAATTATAAAATTAGACTTAAGGCACATTGACGATGCTCCGGCAGACTTTTTTATTATTTGTGAGGGTGACTCTACAACCCAGATAAAAGCCATCAGCCTCAATGTTGAAAAACGTTGTCGCGAGGAATTGGGCTTAAAATCGATCCATGTAGAGGGAATGCTGGGAGCCAAGTGGGTTTTGGTAGATTTTTTCAACACCGTACTTCATGTATTTTACCCAGAAACCAGGGGTTTTTATGACCTCGAGGACCTTTGGAGCGATGCAGAAGTAACGGAGTACGACGATGTCTAAAGAACTTCTTTTGTCCAAAAGGGTTTATAAGTAAATAAAAATTAGATTTTAGTTCAAATGGAGAACAACGAGAACAACGGGCCAAAAAAGTTCAATCTTAATTCATATTGGATTTATGGCATCATTATCCTCGCCATCCTCGCCATCAACCTTTCTGTGATGGTCAATACCAAAACCAAGGTCATCAGCCTTGGTAAATTTGAGGAAATGGCAAGAAATGGTGAAATAGATAAAGTTGAAGTGGTCAACAGAATCAACGTCAATGTTTACATCAAAAAAGACGTTTTAGAAAAAAAATACACGGAGTTTAAACAGACCCGTATCATCGATCAGCAACCACATTTTACATTTGAGATAGGCGCCATTGAGAGTTTTGGTGCCAAAATCGAAGAATTAAAAAAAGAAGGCATCGCCATCGATCCCAAATATGTAACAAGGACCAATTGGCTGACCCCCATCCTGGGCTACCTATTGCCCTTTGTATTTTTGATTGCAATTTGGCTGTTCATCATGCGCAGGGTCAGTGGTGGTCCTGGTGGTCCTGGTGGTCAGATTTTCAATATCGGTAAATCGAAAGCAACCTTATTTGACTCAAAAGACTCCAAGGTCAATGTCACCTTTGCGGATGTGGCAGGACTTGACGAAGCAAAAGAGGAAGTGGTTGAGGTAGTAGATTTCCTTAAAAACCCAAAAAAATACACAGCGCTTGGCGGTAAGATTCCCAAAGGAGTTTTACTCGTAGGCCCTCCGGGAACCGGAAAAACATTGTTGGCAAAGGCGGTAGCCGGAGAAGCAGGTGTTCCGTTTTTCTCAATTTCGGGTTCAGACTTTGTTGAAATGTTTGTGGGTGTAGGTGCCTCAAGGGTACGAGACCTTTTCAAACAGGCCAGAGATAAGGCCCCTTGTATTGTCTTTATTGATGAAATTGATGCCATAGGCAGGGCCAGAGGCCGTAATGCCATGCAGGGAGGCAACGATGAAAGAGAAAATACCCTTAACCAGTTGTTGGTGGAAATGGATGGTTTTAGCACAGACAAAGGAGTAATCCTGATGGCTGCTACCAACAGACCCGACATCCTGGATTCAGCCCTCATGAGACCGGGTCGTTTCGACAGACAAATTTCGATCGACAGACCAGACTTGAAAGGCAGAGATGCTATTTTTAAAGTCCACCTCAAGACCATCAAAGTAGATTCAGAAGTCACCTCATATGCCCTGGCTGAAATGACACCAGGCTTTGCAGGTGCTGAAATTGCCAACGTTTGTAATGAAGCTGCCCTGGTTGCTGCCAGACGCAATAAAACAGCGGTGGGAATGGATGATTTTAATTTTGCACTCGACAGGGTAATCGGAGGACTTGAAAAGAAAAACAAACTGATTGCGCCTAAAGAAAAAGAAATCATTGCCTACCACGAAGCCGGACACGCTATCTGTGGCTGGTACCTCGAATTTGCAAGTCCTTTAGTGAAAGTGACGATAGTGCCGAGAGGAGTGGGGACATTGGGTTTTGCTCAATAACTCCCTAAGGAAGAATACATCACCAGGACAGAACAACTGTTGGACAGAATGTGTATGACCATGGGGGGAAGAGCAGCAGAAAGGATTGTTTTTGATAAAATTTCAACCGGAGCCCAAAATGACCTTGACCAGGTTACTCGTATGGCCTACAGCATGATATCGGTTTTTGGTATGAACGATAAGGTGGGAAATGTTTCATTTTATGGCCTTTCAAGCGATAGCTACCACAAGCCCTATTCTGACGAAACCGCCAGGTTGATGGATGATGAGGTGAGAAACCTGATAGATAGTCAATATCAACGTGCCAAAAACCTGCTTACAGAGAAAAGACATGAACTCAATCTGCTGGCACAAACCTTGCTGGAAAAAGAAGTTTTGCACAAGTCAGACCTCGAAAGGTTGATTGGTAAAAGACCTTTTGCAGAAGAGGAAAGGTTTGAACATGCCCATGTAGCTGAAGCACCAAAAGAGAGCGACAATACCTCTGTTGAACCGGAAAGTTTGCCTGCTTAAAACTAATCTTTTCAGCTGTATAACTTTTAAATGGCTTTTTCGTTTTACATCAAAACGATGGATATGAAATACCTGTTTTCCATTTTTATGTGCGCCTGGATGCTCAATGTTCAGGCCCAGGTAAAAGATACCGTCCCCCCTTCTAAAGGTAGCGGAGATGTACAGACCAAGGTCTCGGTAGACGGTAAGGTTTATTCTGCCATTGTTACAGAAAATGGTGACACCCTTATTTTGGTAGACATGGATGACGTTAGTGTCACCTCTCTCAGAAAATTTGCCAATGATGAGGAGTACAAAAAATACCAAAAATTCAGAAGGTACGCAGCTACTGTTTTCCCCTATGCAAAAGAAGCCATCAGGATATTCAGAGAAACGGAATATGCATCACAGCACCTCTCTAAAAAAGAACGCAAAAAAAGGCTGAAAGAACTCGACAAACAACTCACTGCTGAGTTTGAAGAACCCCTCAAGGGACTTACCAAACTACAGGGCAAAATCATGATGAAGATGATTGAAAAAGAGTTGGATCAGAATATGTACGAACTCATCAAAGGAGTTAAAGGTGGATTTACTGCCTTTTACTGGAACCACTTCAGCAAGTTATACAGCTATGACCTCAAAGAAGGTTACCATCCCGGTGACTATCCTATTTTGGATGCGGTCTTAAACGATTTTGATGTTTCTTATCGCATAGAAAATGAGAGCAGCCTTAAGTATTACAATCTCAGTGAATTGAGAAAAAAATAGGGAGCTTCGTGATAGCCTTTTACTTTCCTTTTGATGAAACCGAAAAGTGCAGGGATTATGTATCTTTGCCCCAAGAGAAACAAAACGTATGAAGGTAACAGATTACTTCGAAAAATCACCCGACCAAACCCACATCTCATTTGAGGTGCTCCCCCCATTAAAAGGAGGCAGCATGCAGGATATTTTTGATACCCTCGATCCCTTAATGGAATTTAAACCTCCTTTCATTGATGTAACTTATCACAGAGAAGAATACATCTACAATAAAAGAGAAAGTGGATACTACGAAAAGATAGCCATCCGTAAGAGACCGGGCACCGTAGGTATTTGTGCTTCCATCATGCACAGGTATGGTGTGGATGCCGTACCCCACCTCATTTGCGGAGGGTTTTCGGTAGAAGAAACCGAAAATGCCCTCATTGACCTCAATTTTTTGGGCATCAACAATGTGTTGGCACTGAGGGGCGATGCCCGACAGTTTGAAGACAAATTTATACCCGAGCCCAATGGCCATAAATATGCTGTTGACTTGGTGAAGCAGATCAATAATATGAATCATAGCGTCTATCTGGATGCCAACATTGAAAAAGCTTCGCCAACAGAATTTTGTATTGGGGTGGCCGGATATCCTGAAAAACATTTTGAGTCACCCAACCTGGATACAGACATCCAATTTACCCTTGATAAGGTGAAGGCAGGCGCCAGCTATATTGTAACTCAAATGTTTTACGACAACGAAAATTTCTTTAAGTATGTGGATGCCTGTAGGGCAGCGGGCATTACGGTACCCATTGTTCCTGGCTTAAAGCCCATTACCAGAAAATATCAGCTCAATTCCATTCCACGAAAGTTTTTTATCAACATGCCGGAAGCCCTTGTCAAAGAAATGATCAACGCTGATGAAAAACACGTAAAGACCATAGGAGAAGAATGGTGCATACAGCAATCAAAAGAACTGAAGGCAAGAGGAGTACCTTGTATACACTTTTATACCATGGGTGATGCCAAAACTACCTACAAGATAGCTTCTTCCTTGTAATGAAAGCCAGCCTGGCTTGGTTCTTCGCTTTTTGCATCGTTTTTATTGTCTGGACCCTGTTAGATGTTATCAGGCCAAAACAAGGAATAGAGGCATTGTCCTCCAAAAGTGTCACCATCATTTTAATCGATGGATTATCACAAGACCTGTTTAATGAAGAATTATTAAAAGGCAGCTTACCTCATTTACAAAAACTGATGCAACGTTCTCTTTACGTTGAAAATGGCATCAGTTCTTTTCCTACTATGACGGGCTATGCATTTTATCCCTTCCTTACAGGCCTGGATGCCTGCCAGAGCGGTATCTATGGATTGAGGTGGTTTGATAAGGAAAGGGAAAAGGGACAGCTTAGAAACTATGTGGGAAGGACCAATGTACAAATGAATTATGATGTCAAAGCCAGTCCTCAAAACCTTTTTGAACTTGCCGGCACTTCTTACACCTGTTCCATCAATAGTTATATGAACAGGGGGGTAAAAGAAAGTGTAAAAACAGGATTTGCCCACACCACCGCTAAATATGAGGGCAAGATTTGGTTGTCGAACCTGGCCTCACTTCCGTGGATTGGTAAAAAAGTTATTAAAAATCATTTTTTGCACGAGACCGCTGTGGCCAACCTTGCCTTGACCCAGCTGGAGTCTAATCCAAAGGTACAATGGATCACCTTTGCCTCACCAGATGCTTACAACCATGTGAATGGTACCGATTCTATCTATCACCATCTGCTTCGACACATAGATTTCGAAATTGGAAGGATCCTGGCAAAGTGCAGGGCCCTGGGGCATGAGCAGAGAGCTATTGCGGTAGTTTCAGATCACGGCATCCAGGATGTACATACCAACCTCGATGTCTGTAAAACTTTGAAACAAAATACAGGACTCTCCATCGAAAGAGGTAAATCAGCTGTTTTGTACAGCACCGACCTTACCACTCCTGCTTCTAAACTCAGCACACTGGATGCCTACTTTGTAATCAATGGCAACTTGTCTGCCTACATTTACGTATTGGATGCGGCAAAGAAAAAATTGGGCAAACAAAGCCTGGAACGACTCAAACTTAAAAATGGGACTACCATCAACCTACCCCAGGAATTGATAAAAACAGAAGGCATAGAACTCTGTTTGCTGATGGATGAGGTCAATGGCGACATGTACATCTTAAGCAAAAAGGGGAGTTCAGCCATCACCAAGAGTGGTAATAAATACGCTTATCGAATTGTAAAAGGAATTGATCCTTTGGGATATGAAAATCACAGCGAGGCAAAAGGCCGGATCAACAATGGTTTTTTTACTTCCGAAGAATGGCTCAAAGCCACCCTTTATTCAGAATATCCCGATGCCATTTACCGATTTTATGAGCTGGTATCCCAAAAAAAATCAGGAGATCTTGTCATCACTGCTGCTGAAGGCTATGACTTGGCCAGCAATTATGAAGCCGTGGTGTCCAATTACAAAGGCGGCCATGGCAGTGGTGGTCGTAAGGTAATTTCAGTGCCCTATATTTATTATCAACCTCAGCAACAAGAGAGGGTTGAAAAATACATGAGGGCAGAAGACCTCGGAAAATTGATCAGAAATTATTTATTTGGGGAAAAATAAGTTATTGACCCATGATGAGTTTGTAGGGATTTTCCCATCCATCAAATTGGTTGAGCTCGTACTTTTCAATTTTTGTGATGAGTTTCTGGGCATATTTTTGATCGGTGGCATAACCACAATTTTTTAAACCGTTGGCCCACGATTTATAGTCGGTGTGCTCATAATTGAATAGCGGCAGATAATGAACGGTAGACATTAAAAAGTTGGAGTGGTCTACATAAGATTCCAGGGCAGAGCCGTAAGACCTGAAACAAGATTCAATGAGTTGACCATCGCGGTTAAAATCATCGTCTTTGTGGTAATAGGTTTTTCCCACCCAATAGGATTTGCACTTGATACCAAAATGATTATTCGCTTCTGTGGCCAACCTGCTCATGCCATATTGAGATTCGTGCAAGGCTTGCGCCAAAATGATGCTGGCTGGAATGCCCGATCGGTGCATTTCCACAACGGCCAATTCTTTGAATTGATCAATGTAAGAATAGACGGCATCCTCTTCTGCGGTTCTTGAGAATGAAAATAAAGAAAAACACATTACAGAAAATACTGTTAACCTAAATAGGGAACTCATATAAGATGACTCATTTTTTATACCCAAAAAGAACCAAAAGCTGTGCCAAAAATGTTGCATAATGAAATAAATTTGAAACAATGGGTGTAAATACAGCGAAATACACATTATTAATAATTTTAATATGTGTTTTCTTACCAAAGACCATTGCCCAAAAAAGTACGGAGGCAGATAAAAATTTTGCAGAAACCGTCAACAACTACCTATCATTTACGGTCCCCGTTGTCAGCGTGGATGATTTGTTTCGTTTGCCTTCCTCGTCTTACCTGTTACTGGACACTCGCGAAAAAGCAGAGTACCAGGTAAGTCACATCAGAGGTGCCATCCATGCAGGCTACACCCATTTTGATGCTTCCATGCTTACTTCCGTGCCTAAAGATAAAAAAATAATTCTCTATTGTTCAATAGGTTATCGGAGTGAAAAAATTGGAGAAAGGCTGATCAAGCTTGGTTACCGCCACGTTTACAACCTTTATGGCAGCATTTTCGAATGGGTTAACCGGGGATATGAAGTGGTTGATGCAAAGGGAAAGCCCGTTAAAAAGATCCATGGCTATGACAAAAGTTGGTCCAAATGGGTATTAAACCCCTCATTTACAAAGGTATATTAGATTTTAGGCCAAAACCCAAAACTCGCAGTAGAGGAGGCGAACAAATGTTCGGTTTTTGGTTAAATTTGCAATACAATTCAGAGAATCATGACACAGGTATCGTCATTAGAAGAGAAATTTCTGCAGGTAATTGATGCAGAAGATAAAATTGAGCCCAAAGATTGGATGCCGGAAGAGTATCGCAAGACGTTGATCAGGCAAATTTCACAACACGCGCATTCAGAAATTGTGGGTATGTTGCCGGAAGGCAATTGGATTACCAGGGCACCAAGTCTGAAAAGAAAATTAGCTCTGCTGGCCAAGGTTCAGGATGAGGCAGGCCATGGCTTGTACCTCTATTCAGCCTGCGAAACCCTGGGCATTGACAGGGAGACCCTGCTCGAACAACTCCATACCGGAAAGGCCAAATACTCGAGTATATTCAACTATCCGACCCTTACCTGGGCAGATATGGGAGCCATTGGCTGGCTGGTGGATGGCGCTGCCATCATGAACCAGGTTCCGCTTTGCCGATGCTCATATGGCCCCTATGCAAGAGCCATGGTCAGGGTTTGTAAAGAAGAATCTTTTCACCAACGCCAAGGCTATGAAATCATGACGGTTCTTGCCAAAGGAAGTGCCGAACAAAAAGCCATGGCCCAGGATGCTTTAAACCGATGGTGGTGGCCATCATTGATGATGTTTGGTCCCAATGACAGCGATTCTACCCACTCAGAAATGTCGATCCGATGGAAAATTAAAAGATTTTCCAATGATGAGTTGAGGCAGCGATTTGTAGACATGACCATACCCCAGGCCGATCTGCTGGGTCTTACTGTTCCGGATCCAATGTTAAAATACAACGAAGCAAAAAAAGGCTATGACTTTGGACCCATCGACTGGGATGAGTTTTGGAACGTTGTCAAAGGCAATGGCCCCTGCAATGAAGAAAGATTGAATGCCAGGGTTAAGGCCCACGAAAATGGCAGCTGGGTAAGAGAGGCTGCCGCGGCTTATGCCCAAAAACAAGCACAAATTCATAACATTTCAAAAACAGCCTGACATGAATAATAACTGGCCCTTGTATGAAGTATTTATCCGATCAAAAAATGGTCTTTCTCACAAGCACGTGGGAAGCTTGCATGCATCGGACGCAGATATGGCCTTGGAAAATGCCAGAGATGTTTATACCCGAAGAAGCGAAGGCGTTAGCATTTGGGTTGTAAAGGCTGCCGACATCCGGGCTTCTGATCCGGGCGATGCCTCATTTTTATTTGAACCGGCTGCGGATAAAATATACCGCCATCCTACATTTTATGATGTTCCGGACGAAGTCAAACACATGTAATGGACCAGCACAGACGTAAATTTATATTGCAGTGGGCAGACAATGCCATGATCCTGGGTCAACGATTGTCAGAGTGGTGCGGCCATGGACCCGTACTGGAACAAGACATTGCCCTTACCAACATTGCCCTCGATCTCATTGGTGAGGCCAGGTATCTCTACCAACTTTTGGCGAAAGAAGAAGGCGGATTGGTAACCGAAGACGACTATCCTTTCCTCAGAAAAGAACAAGCGTTTTACAATCTTTTGTTGGTCGAACAGCCCAATGAAGACTGGGCTTTTACCATCGTTAGGCAATGTATTTTTGACCATTTTCATTTTCATTTTTTGATGGAAATGAAAAACAGCGCTGATCCGGCTCTTGCAGCCATTGCTGAAAAAACCTTAAAAGAGGCCCGTTATCACCTGAAATATTCTTCTGAATGGCTGATTAGATTGGGTGACGGCACCGATGAAAGCCATAAAAAAATGCAACACGCTCTGCACAACATGGTGAAATTTGTTGGAGAAGCCTACGAGCCGGTGGAAGCCGACGTGGCCATGTGGCAGGCAGGTATCGGTCCTGATTTGACAAAACTTAAGGATAAAGCCATTTCAGACCTAAAACAAGTGGTAGCCCAATCAACCCTGGACTGGCCCAATCAACAGTTTGGCAGAACCGGAGGTAAAAACGGCAGTCATTCGGAACACCTCGGATACATCCTGGCTACAATGCAATACATGCAAAGAAGTTATCCCGGTGTAGAGTGGTAATCCAATTCAAATACCACACTGATTGTTTCATTGTCGGCATTTTTGTACTTTAGCAAAAACATTTTAGCATGAAAAAAATATTACTTGTCACCCTAGTTGGCCTGAGCTTTTTGTCCTGCCAAAAGGATGACTGCCAGAAAGCCGACTTTATTGGTACCTGGAAGGGATCAGAAAACTGCGATGGTACCATAACAGAAGGAGTTATAATAACCATCACAGATGAGGGCAGTAATGACAAAGTACTAATCAATGGTTCTACCTTCGACGACGAAAGTGCTGAGGTGGATGGATGTGATCTTGACGGCAGCCTGCTGGTTTTGGGCATTGGCATTGAAATCAAAGGAAGTCTTGAAGGCACCACCCTTAACCTCTCTCGCACCAACAGCTTTTTAGGACTCGACTCCGGATGTGAATTTACCCTGACAAAGCAATAACAGATATGCCTTTTTTTTCGGTCATCATTCCTGCACATGAGAGGCCGGATTTGCTTTTGGAGGCTGTGGATAGCGTATTGCAGCAGACGTACCCAGATTTTGAGGTTTTGGTCATCTATAATGATGAAAACACTCTTGCACGTGCAACGTTTGTTGATCCCAGAATAAGGACTTACGAAAGTAAGGCACACAACAGAAGTGCGGCCAGAAACTTAGGAATTCAAAAGGCAAAAGGATCGTATCTATGTTTTCTGGATGATGATGATGTCTACCACCCGGACCTCTTACAGGCATTTTACGATACCTTACAGCGCATTGGTTTTCCAACAGATGGTGTGGTTCGCACCGGACTTTTGCATTGTTTACCCGATCACCAGGTTAAGGCAGGAGCCATGTTTCAGGAAGAAGTGCATGACAATGCTATAAAATTTGTTCTACAAAATATGACCGGGGTGGTTAGCTGTTGCATTCCTATTCAACTAGCCCAATCCTTCGCCTTCGACGAACGATTTCAATATTGGGAAGACACCCATTATTTGCTGCGGATCTTATATGACGGCCAACTGGTACAGATGCCCAACCATTATTATCATTATCGCTACCACCAAAATATGGGCTCTCTGCAAGCCGGCGATTTGAAAGCGAAATGTGATTCCAATCTGGCCGCCATCCAGGATTACTATCAAAACCATTCCGGCGAATGGACTGGCTTAGTAGCCCCCAAAATCTTTATTAGACTGATGGCCCAAAAACGATTGATGTATGCCATTCGGGCGGCCAAAGGCAAGAACAAGGCACTGGCAGGATCTCTTTTTAACCAATCATTAAAAGCAGGTTGGATGGCATCCTGCTGGAAAGAGTACCTATCCTTCATCTATGCCTATTTAAGAGGATAGCCGGGAATGGAGCTGAAAGTTTTAAATGAAATCCATCAAGACCTTACAATTAGCGTATAAATCGGGTGGTCATATGTATATTTACCCCCAAACCTTTGATCCTTTTTTGAGATGCTGGAAGTGAGTGTCATCATCTGTTCTTACAATCGTTCGGCCTTGCTCGGCAAATGCCTGGATCAGCTCGTATTGCATGTCAAAAATCACTCAGAAAAGTTGGAAGTATTAGTGGTTGACAACGCTTCTACCGATCAAACCAAAGAAATGGTTCTATCAAAGATGGCCTTGGTCCCCTTTGAGCTTATCTATGTTTCCGAGCCAACACCTGGTTTGTCAAATGCCCGAAACAAAGGAGCACACGTGGCCAGGGCACCATGGCTGTTTTACCTCGATGATGACGGCCTTGTCATAGATAGCACCTTCAATCAGTTATTTGAAACCATCTATCAATTCGATTTTGATTTTTTTGGTGGCAGTTATCAAGCCTACCATGCAGCCCTTCCTCCAGACTGGCTGCCCAAAAACTATGGGAATAAAAAAATGCAAGCCACCACCACAGGACCTATAGGGCAAGACCACATTTCAGGTGGAATTATGGTCATTAAAAAATCGGACTTGCTAGACAACGGAGGATTTAAATCTAATTTAGGAATGCGATCCCAAGCCATAGGTTATGGTGAAGAATCTGAACTTCAGCATAGATTGCAAAAGGCGGGATACAAGTTGGGATTAAACCCCCATTTTTTGATGCTCCACCTGGTAGGAGAACACAAGTACCATGTTGGATGGCATGTGCGCGCTGCCTTTGCCCAGGGTCGCGATGGAGTGCAGGGGAGCCACCAAGTTTGGAGATCCCTCTTGTGGGTGATGCCGGTGAGTCTGATTCGAAATGCCAAAAGGTGGGCAATAGACCGCAGCTATAGTTTTGATCATCTGATCTACGATACCTTTGTCAACCCCATGGTGATAGTGGGCTATTTGTGGTCAAAAATAAGTCACCCCAATGGAGGCTAAGATTTCGGTGATCATTCCTGCCTTCAATGCTGCCACCTATGTGGAGCAGGCCATCAACTCAGCCCTGATACAGGAAGAAGTATTGGAAGTTATTGTTATTGATGATGCTTCTACCGATGCTACGGCAGAGGTGGTACAAAAGTTGATGGCACGCAATAGTAGTAAGCTGGTATATAAAGTCAATGCTCAGAACCTGGGTCCGGGTGCCAGTCGTAACATAGGAATCCGAACGGCCAGGGGTCAATACCTCAGTTTTTTGGATGCGGATGATTATTTTCTGCCAGGTAGGTTTAGCCACGCTGTACAACTTTTGGCCGAAAGACCAGATGTACACGGGTGTTTTACCAGGGTGCAAAATGTATGGCAAGATGATTTCAGGCCCGCCGCTTTTCAACACCAGGATATCATAGGATATACAGGATCAGAGTTGTCTCAAAAAGATCTGTTGTATCATATTTTGGCTGAAAGGGGAGATTTTTTCAGCATCATAGCCCTGCTTGTAAAAAAATCGGCCGTTGAACAAACCGCCTTATTGGATGAAAGTTTTTTGTATGGAGGTGATATAGAGTTTATCTACGAACTTTGTTACAAGTGTCTGTTGGTTCCTGAAAAAGATGAGGACATCAAAATTATCAGGCGGTTGCACGATCAAAACATCACCTCCAGCGAAGGCCACAGGCAATTTAACGACCGATGGAAATTGATTCAGAAATGGCTCGATCATATCAGTGATTATCAATTAGAACCTCGAACCTGCCGTGCATTGGTATTGCGATATGTGCATTTTTGGTATGTAATCAAGGGCTACCCCAAATCGATGGTTGGCAGACAGATTATAAAATCAGGGCTGCTCTTGCAATTGTTGACACAAAAGCCGTTCTTACTTAAAAGATGTACACTGGGATGAGTCAGTTTGAAGTAAGTGTAATCATCCCTGTTTACCAGGCTACCCAATTCGTAGAAAATGCGGTGGTATCTGCCTTACAATTTGATTGTGTAAAGGAAGTGGTGATAGTCTTGGACGAAAACAGCCCAAGTCTGCGTGACCTGGCCATGCAATGGAGTAAAATTCACAATCGTGTGATCATCCTTCAACACCCCGGTAGTGCCCACAAAGGAGCAGGGGCTTCCAGAAATCTCGGAATCAGGATCGCATCCTGTCCGTACGTGGCATTTTTAGATGCCGATGATTGGTACCTGCCCAACAGGTTTGACTTATCGACCCAGATCTTTGAACAAAAAGAAGATGTAGATTTTATCTATGAAGCCATAGCCACCAGTTTTGAAACAGAGCAAGGACAGGAGTTGTACCTGGCAAGAGGTAATAGAGAGATTACCTTTGTTGCCAGTCCAATATCGTCAGGTATTAAGATGTTTGAAGCGCTGCTTTGCCAACAAGGCTTTGGCTGGTTTCACCTCAATGGCTTAACCATAAAAAAAGATTCGCTGCAAATTTTATTTGATGAACAGCTACCCCAAATGCAGGATACCGATTTTATCCGCAGACTTTGTCTTTCATCCCATCATATTGAGGGTGGCGATATTAAGTTGCCGGTTGCCAAACGTAGAATCCACGACCATAATAGAATTCTAAAAAACCACGAAGAAAAATTAACCTCCAAGAAAAGATTGACTGACAAATGGTTTTTGTTGATGCTTGGGCAAACCTTCTCAAAGCCATGCAATCAAAAAATCATCAGAGATAAGTTGTCAGCTGAAATGGATTACCACCAGTCACCATTTTTAATTTGGATCAAACTAAGGCTAAAAGCCCTCATTCTATTTCTAACGCATCCGATGGCAGTTAAAAAATTTCTGTTAAATGCTCATTCAACTGAGCCTGCCCTTATCGAAAAATAACCAGTCTTTCCCCTTTCATAGGGTCAAAAAACTCGCTGTCACCAATTGCTTTCATCAAATAAACACCATTGCCCAGTTTATTTCCAAAATCATCGGTACCATCCCATCTGTAAAGAGTGCGGTTGATGCCCACACGCAGAGGACCCAGCTCATCCATTGTTACTTCCTTCACTACTTTTCCTGACAAGGTCATGATTTGTAATTTCATGTTTTCAGGTAGTCCTCCGGAAAACTCAAAAATAAACTGGGTAGAGGTAGAGAATGGGTTGGGATAATTGTAGAAATTGGAAAATTTCTTTTCTGCAGAAACCCTAAATTCTACCGTGTACATATTGTTTCGAAACATTACCAGATTCATCCTGGGTTTGAACCAGCAGGGTATAATCGCCATCTTCCAGGGTTGGAGAGAAGGTGATACGGGCTTCATTTTTTCCTGTTTTGTGCTCAAAGGCAAAGCTGAGTCTTGAATCATCGGGACTTAGCACTTCTGTATTGCCTGTGGCCATGGTTATCAATTCAATTCTTGCCAAAGAAGTGGATTCTAAATGGAGGTATTTATTTTCGTCATTGATGCGGATCACAATGTCAGGTGTTGGTGATACCAGATCGCCATTGATGATTTTTACGCCATCAAAGGTTACATCCATGGCAGGATTGATCTTATCCGGTTTAATAAAAATGGTTTTTATGCCGGAGTTGTTGGTGTAATATTTTTCCTGTGGTCTTTGTTCTTCGTTGACCGAAACCACTATCTGGTGTAAGCCATTAATTTTAGAAGTTTCAAAAGTGTAATCTACTGCTTTGGCTTGACTTGCGCTGAGATTCTGAACCACCACATCTTCACCTATACTGGTGTTGTTGCTGCTCACCAGTTTAAATGAAGTTTTGCAACTATCCAGTTGATTCAGTCCTTTTAACTTGATCAAAGAGCTCAACTTGAGCGGCTCGCCCTGGTCAATAGTATCCGGTATTGAGGGATCATTGTCTACCTCCAGCACCAAGTCTGGCAAGCCGGTATATTTTACCGTCCAGTGTAAGACATCAGCGGGTTCAAAATCATCCCAGTCCAAGGAGCTGTATTCTATTCGGATATAGGGGTGGGTAAGGGCATTGATGTCAGACAAATCTGTTTTGGTGGTAACATCACTCAGGTGCAAAGTTTCCACTCCATTGTTATCAATCGTATATATGTTTACAGCAGCTTTGATAGGAGCTATCAAAGGAGTGGTTTCATAAATATTCCAGTCAAACTCATCCCAGGCAATTACGGGTCCGATGGTCTGCCACATCTTGCCTTCATAGGCACTGGCAGGCACAACTGTTGAATAGTTGAGTTGATCAAAGGTGGTCTCACCTATTTCTTCGTGGATCTTACCCACATTTTTTTGCATGACAAAAATATAGGGCTTGGGTCCCGAAGTTTTGTATTCTATAAACTGGGTAGCTCCCCAATCAGCAAGTGTGTTGTACAAACTATAGCCAAGGGTATTGAGATCGGTTTCCCATTCCTGGTAGTTAAAGTCTGAGGGCACTTTGGTAAACGAAACAAACAGCATCACGTAAGCAGAATCAGGCACTGCATCGAGCAATTCTTTGATGCCTTTTCTTCCTTGTTTGGTACTGATGTCATAGGCAAAAATATTTTTGGAATAAGGCAAAGAACCATAATCAGTAGTACTATTGTTTCTCCAAAGACCCCTGGATGTCCATACAGTAACATTCATAAGATTGGCATTGCCCTGGTTGGGGGTAAGCGATCCCCATTTAGCTCCATTAATGGTTGTATAAGGAATGTTTAGGTCATCAATGTACCGCTGACTTTTTACATTGACCAGGTAGTTGATGCCCCCAAATTGAAAGTGGTTGGCGGGCTGGGCAGACATCTGGAAATATTCGTTTTTCAAAAACTGGTAGTAGTGTCTTTGGGTCCAACCCTCGCCTCCATCTATCAGATAGGTAAAGCTGCTGCTCGACCAATCCAGGCCGTTGCCAAGGTCTTTATTTTCTGCTACCCTCCAGTAATAAGTGGTATTGTGGACAGGAATAAAATCGGGCTGCCATTCAATTGAACCCGGAGCATCAGTAAAGATCCTCTCAACCATCAAAGGACTATTAAATGATTCAGTGGTATCTATTTGGATGATATAGTCTTTGAGTTCTGCTATGCTATTGATCGAATTGGCTACCAGGGTAAAAGGCTTACTTTGGTCTACAATGGCAAATTCGTGGGGGTGATTGGCTTTGATCTTGCTGGACAAAACCAAAAAGTTGTATTCAAACTCATTGTTGTCTTCCTTCAGTTCATCCACTTCTCCTGCTTCATCAACAGTTATTTTAATTTTATTCAGGCCTACAATATCTACTCCCTGTACATTCAATTTTAAATGAAAATTACTGTTGTATTTTGGTGTTGCAATCCTAAGCACTCTGGATGAAATCACCTTATCGTTGGGTCCTTTGTGGAGCACCACTACATTGATGCTGTCATCAACTGATTTCCCGCTGTTTTTAACGTCGAAAAGAAGCTCCAGACTGTCTTTTTGAACAACCACTGGATTGGGCAGGGTGGTAACAGAATTGGCGGCAATGCTAAAATCGGGCTTTTCAAAGCCATGGATGATCAGTGATGGATCGCCATGTAGCATCAATTGCTGGTACATGGTAGAAAAGCCTTCATTGTTTTGAGAGGTGTAATCTCCTTTGAGAATATTTTCTGCATCCAAGGCTAATTTGCGGTAAATTTTTCCTACCGGTTTATTGTAAAAGGCACCTGTTAGCTCAGTATAGAAATTTATACCCATTGATCCCTGGGTATTGATATAGGCAGAGCCGGAAGCTGCAACAAAGCCGATGCTTCCTTTATTGGGCGACAAGACAAATTTTTCACTGATTCCGGTGCTGGAAGAACAGATATTGCCAGAATAACAACCTAGCGAAAGTAAAAAAGGAAGTTTACCGGCATTATTGTAATTTTTTGGATCATCCAGGGTATAGTCAAATAAACCAACTGAACTGTGTCCAAAGAAACAAAGAATGGAAACACCATTATTGATGGTTTCAGTAATTTTTGGCAGGTTTGCTATTGAAGTGGAAGATGAGTTGTCCTTGTAGTATGAACTAACAGTACCTCCATACATATCGCCCTCAATGAGTTTTTTCATAACATTGAGATTGCTTTTAATCTGAATTTGCTCTCCCAGTTCTCCGCCTCCCCCTAAATGTAAAATTTTCTTTAGCCAGTCTGTATCATTAGACTTAATGGCCGCATCATGGGTTTTTAATTTTTCAAGATAAAATCCAATCTCTTCCATGTTGGTTGCAGCGAGGCGACCTATGCTGTACTTGGCATCAAACGAAATCCCATCTGAAAAAAGCAGCACGTCAGAAGGTGGTGAGCCAAAGCTTGGAACGAAGTGATGGCTGTATAATTGGGAGTTGATCTGGTCTTCGTTGCGGGTATTAAAATACTCCAGACCTTTGCCAAGCAATAATACATATTCCAATGAAGGCCAGTTTTTTTCTACATAATGGCTGAAATTTTTAAAGGCCATGACATGGTTTTCAATACCATAACCAAACTGATTGTATATTTCATCCACAAAAACAACTTCTGTTTTATAGCTTCCACCTTCGGCACTTTCTTTGTAGCGCTTGTAATTGTTGATCTCATCAACCTGCCCTCCCTTGGTATTGTACAATTTTGTGGAAGTGATGATAAGAAATTCAGGATTGAGTGGGGTAATGTCTCTAAAGGTAAATGTTTGGGCCGTGGTCAAGGTGGTGGCCTCTTTGTCAAGTACCACAAAGAAATCTTGGTCTGAAGTAATCAATTCAGCCTTGTTATCACCTAACTTATTTAATTTATATGCCTTTCCTGCACTTGGGTCCAGCACAACCTCATACGCATAGTCAAATTCACTCAACTCAACGTATTTTTTACCACTACCGCTATACAGGGCAAATGGCACTTGTTTAAAATTAAAAGACCTTGGGTAGGTAATGCTCAAACCAGCCAGCCCAAAATATTCCAAATCGGGGGATGTAATGGTTACGTTGTTGGTGTTTTTCAGGTCACTTCCGGCAATGTCAAAAACAGGCCGTGCCACTACATTTCTTTTTTCTGTATTGATGCCCAATAAATTATTATTCAGCGAAATGCTTTTTCGGTTTTGATTGGAAAAATTTTGGTTGGTAGAAATGTGCATTCCTAATTTGGCAGGTACTCCCGGACTGACATAGACGTCGTACACATTAAAATCTACACTGGTAAACGAAGAAAAATCTTTGGAAAACCCCTCTGAGCTCACCATGTTGCTAAACTGCAGGTCGTTTGAGTGAAAGGTATTGGGCTTGTAATACCGATCGCGGTAACAATACTCATCGGTATGAAGGTAGTACAACTCAGATGGAAGACCATGGTTTATGTAGTTGGGCGACAACACCTCGTACCGCAACCCTGTTTGTCCTGTGGGCAGGTAGGTGAGATAATAAGCGCTGCTGTCTGAAAAATAGGAATCGAAAGGATTGAGGAGTTCTTGTTTCCAATTGGCAAATAAAAAGGTGTCTAGCTCAATGGTGTTTTTTTCGCCATAAAACAAGATAAAATCCTGATCTCCCAGTTGATTGGGAGAAGTGAGATACAGCGGAATCTGTTTTCCGTTTTTAAAGATGGCAATTCTTTCTGCCGATCCTCCCTGGAGGAGTCCCAGTTGGGAAAGCAGGGCATGGTTTATTTTGTGCAGACCATCATGACCTACCTTTAATTTGTGGTAGGTTTGGGCGTGGTTGATCCATTCATTTCCGTAAAAAACCTGATTGCCAACCTTCATTTGACCCGACAAAGGACTTACAAAGGCCACAAAAAAGGCAGATAAAAAACAGAAAATTAGGGTTAAATTCCTCATGTAATTATGGATTTGGCGAAAAGACATTCAAAGTTAATCACAATAACTACTCATAAACAACATTTTACGAAAAATGATTGTGTGTTTCAGTCACTTTTTTTACAAAAATTAATTTTTTGGCATTTGAAAATGATATTAATACAAATTACAGAAATATTTAATATGTTTGCAATCAAGAAATGACGTATGCAGGACACTTTTCGACATAAAGGTTTGAGGCGCAAATTGGTAGACCAATTGAGACAGCGCGGAATCAGGGATCAAATCCTGCAAGCGGTTGAAAATGTGCCTCGCCACTGGTTTATGGATGGCGATTTTGACATATTGGCCTATAGAGACATGGCATTTAGGATTGACGCAGATCAGACCATCTCCCACCCCTATACGGTGGCCTTTATGACCCAATTGCTGGATATTACCCCGGGTGAGAAAATTTTAGAAATTGGTACCGGTTCTGGTTATCAAGCCTGCATCCTGGGCTACCTGGGTGCCAAGGTGTATACCATCGAGAGGCAGCATGTACTATTTCAAAAAACATCTGCTTTGTTGCCCAAAATTGGTTTTAATGCCATCCGTACCCTTTATGGTGATGGCTTTGCCGGTGCACCCCGTTTTGCTCCATTTGACAGCATCGTGGTTACCGCTGGGGCTGCCAGCTTCCCTACTCTGTTGTGGGCTCAATTAAAGGTGGGGGGTAAAATGGTCATCCCTTTGGGTGTGGAAGGACAGCAACAAATGTTTAAATTTACCAAGGTGGATGAAAAAACCTACCACCAGGAAGAGCATGGGGCATTTCAGTTTGTTCCCTTTCTCAAAGGAGTTTCTATATAAATTTTCTGGATCTGATCACCGCCCAACGCATAGCCTCGGGCCTACCTTCATCCAAACATTTCAGAGGCATTGGCAGCCTCCTGTGAGGATGCTAAAAATCGTTTCGAAACCGGATCCATTTCATTTTCTTGTACCAGCTGGATGCTGTGACTATGACAAAAAACGGTTGAAATGTGGTCTACCAGCCCTCTGTCCATAAATTCGTGCAATTCTATGACCATGTCACTTTCTGCCAGATGTTGGACCGAATCGGAGGTAAAAAGATTTTTTTCATCTCCTTCAATGTCACAAATCCACAATTTTCTGCCGGGTCCACCCCATTGTTTTAAATGATGAGTCGTGGCCTTCTCATTTATAATGGTAACTCTTTCTGCCAGTTCGTTGGCCAACAGGTTTTCTTTTAACAGGGCTACATTTCTGGCATCACATTCCACAGCTATGGATCCGTTGATAGGTCGGAACAATTGCTCCATACCATTCACGTAATAGCCCTCACCCGCACCCAAGTGGATGATGCCGGTGTAATTATTCAACAAAAACTCATACCAGATGGCATGTAGGCAAGCTTCATAACTACCCGCCAGCTTTGGTAAGACCGATGAGCCATAGGCCTGGGTTCTGCTGTATTTGATGCCTCTAAAAGGGCCGTCAGTTACGGTTTTATTTTGCAGTAGCTGCCTATCTATTGTTGGCTCTTGCCATTTCTTCAACGGATTCTTTGCAACTTTCAGCCATTTTTTTAACCAATTAGAAGTAGTAGTAAGTTGATCTTCACCCCAGGTTTTAGCATAGTGATGGATGCCCAGGGTGTCATCTCCAGGTACGGCCGGCTCGGGGTCGAACCACGATCTTGGATGGAATACAGAGGAGGGAAACAATTGAATGTCTTCTATTTGCTGCTCTTCATCGTTGGCTATCAATTCCATTTCTTCCAGCAAACGCGTGGTGAGCACGGGTGATGAAAGATTGGCTTTTTCTGTTCCATCAAAATGGTAAAGCAATTCAATCCAGCATTTTTTAATGAACCAATGCCCTGCTTCCGCACCCATAACGGCATTGTTGACATAAATCCTCTTTTGTCCTTTTTCTTTGCCGAAAAAACACCGCAGGGCTAACAAACCATCTAGATTTTTCAACAATTGCACATCGGTGTCGAGGTAGATGCCACCGTGGGTGTAAACAGCCCACAACCGCACAAGATTGGAAACGTTGGCCCAATTATTTTCTTTTAATGCATTGGTTATATATGGCAAATGGATGGGTGAATTGGTTTCATCCCACTGTACAAATTCATAATCAGGTAATACCTTTTTCCAACCATTGATATAGCCTGCAAATGCTTCTGGCAAAGGCTTTTGGCCAAACCAACAATAGTGGATAATTTTAGGAATCATGTTCAATTCTTTATTTTTTCAAGTCCCGGCCCATACTTTTCTTCCACTTCCAGCACCGCACATTGATCATTCCAAAACCACTGACTCATGTTTTCATTGTGTCCGCCAACTGCTATGACCCACTTGCCCGGCCGAAGGGTACAGGCAGGAATGATAAACTCGGATGTGATGTGCGTCGATGAAGAAGCCTGAAAGGGCACATCGTGCATCGTAAAACACCTGATACCATCAAAATAAAGGCTCAAGGTAATTCTGAATGCCTCCCTACTTTGGTGTGATAGTGACAAAGAAATTTGAATGGCAGAAAGGGGCGAAACCGAAGCTCCTTCTTCGATGGCAACTTCATTGATCCTGATCTTTTGTAATGTAAAGTGAGATGACCATGGGCCGTGGAAAGCATAGTTTTTTTCTGTGGCTATGGTATCGAGGTAATGGTTGATAGCAGTAGCGGTGTCGGTTTTGGCTATAAGGCAGCCTCTTTGTAAAACCAGGGTCTGAGGGCATAGGCTGCGCAATGCATTCATGGCATGGCTGGCCACTATCACTGTTTTGCCATCTGCAACCAGTGCTTCCACTTTTTCCAATGATTTGTGCTGGAATGCCGCATCTCCAACTGCCATCACTTCGTCGAGCAAGAGGATATCGGCATCAAGATGAGCGCTGACCGAAAAACCCAAACGCACAAACATACCCGATGAATAATTTTTTACCTGGGTATCAATAAATGCCTCAATCCCCGAAAAGTCGATGATCTGGTCCATTTTACGAAGGATTTCCTGACGGCTCATGCCCAGCAAACTGCCATTGAGCAAGATGTTTTCTCTACCCGTCAAATCCGGGTGAAAGCCGGTACCCACCTCTAGTAAGGCAGATAACCTGCCTTTGATGCCCAACCTACCGGCCGAGGGTTGGGTAATCCTGGCCATGAGCTTTAACAAGGTGGTTTTTCCTGCCCCGTTTCCGCCAATCAATCCAAGGATCTCGCCCTGGCCCACTTCAAAATTAAGATTGTCGAGGGCTTTGAAACTTTCTACATTTTTTGAAAAAAAGGCTGATAAAGCCGAAGCCTTTTTGCTACCTGTTTTGACTCTTCGGTAACTTTTGGTCAAATTTTCTGCTATGATAACGGATGTGCCCATGGTGCAGATTTACATCTGGTCGTTGAGTCGACCTTCGATTTTTGTGAAAACAAGCAGACCCGAAATTGTGATAACAAATGCAACGGTTAGTGAAATCCAGATATAGGGTACAAAATCATACAGCGGAAAACAGATCCACCTAAAATATTCAATTAATCCTGATACCGGATTCAAAAAATAAATGATTTGCCAGTGGGCTGGCACCAAGGAAACCGGATAGGCTATCGGGCAGACAAAAATGCCCAATCGAATGAGATGGGGTATGCCATGCACAAAGTCGCGAGACAATGCCACCAAAACACTGGCCCACAAGGCGAGCCCCAATCCGGTAAGAAGGGCCATAACCAAAAATAGGGGCAGGTGAATGATGGCAGTCCATTGAAGGTCCTGTTGCCACCAAATACAGGCCATCAAAAACAATACGAAAGACACGCCTGTTTCAATGCTTGCATTGAGCATTTTGGAAACGGGCAAAATGAGTTTGGGAAAATATATTTTTCTAAACAAGGGTGAAGCTGCCAACATACCATTGAGGGCTTCAGGAATAATTGAGGCATAAAAGGTCCACACAACCATGCCGGAAAAGGCAAAGGCATAGGGTTTGACGCCTTCAATGGTCACCCCTGCCATGCGTTGAAATACAGCGATAAGGATGAGGGTTGACAGCAAAGGATTGAGAACGGCCCATGCAGGACCCAGCAAAGATTGTTGGTACCTGATCCTGAAATCTTTTAAAGCCAATTGAAGGCACAAAGAACGGTATTGCCAAGCTTCGGTCAAGTGGGGCCACTGCCAATTGGAAACGGGCATCAGCCATTTGATGGTATGGTCATTTTTTCTGCCATTAAATATTTCTAGTCAGGTTTTGGATAACCTTAAATTCGCTGAGAAACACTTTGCCAATCACTCTGAACACAGTGTACAAGGGTATGGCCAAAACCATGCCCAGGATGCCGCCCAACTTGGCACCGATGAGTACTACCAGGAAAATTTCCAATGGGTGCGCTTTGACACTCTTTGAAAAGATGATGGGTTGTAGTACAAAATTGTCAATGATCTGCATAATGATAAACACGCTTAGAACTCGGATCATTTCCGGCATCATTTCTGAATAGAAAGGGGCTGATGGGTTGGATGACAATGTAATGACTACCCCAAATAAGGCACCAATGATGGGTCCGATGTAAGGTATAACGTTGAGGATGGCTGCAAAAAAGGCAATGAGTAAGGCATTGTCAATGCCCATAATACGCAAAGGTACCGAGACCAACAGGGTGACAATGGCCATTTGCAGCAGGATACCTGAAAAATACCTGATAAGTAACTTGCTGGTCTGATCTATGGCATGGGCGGCCTTGGCCTCATATTCATTGGGTACCAAAGATTGAATCATCTTGTAAAACAGTCCCTGTTCTCTTAGAAAAAAGAAGGAAATAAACAGCACGGATGAGATGCCTAAAATCAGGTTGCCAAATGCACCCACTGTAGCATTAAAAAAATATTGGATCCTTGATGGATTAATATAGTAAACAAGGTTGCTTTTTAATTTTTCAAAAAAATCCGGATTTTCTTCTTTGTCTGCTTCCTTCTTTTCTTTCGAAATGAGGTCTGATGCATCCAGTTTCACGGTAATGACTATGTTTCCTGGCTGATTGGGCAGCAGGGAATCTGCCGGGTAAGTTTGTTCAAAGATAAAATTATTGTTGAGGCTGTCTTTTTTGGCAATGGGTACTGATTTTTTCTTAGGCATCAAACCCTTATCAATGAGCCAGTTTTCCCAGTCATGAATGGGTTGCTCAACACCACCAATTACTTTGCTGTAATCAATTCTTGATAGATACCGAGCCTGGTTGACAAGGGGTGGAATAAAGATGTACAAGAGTAAACCTCCAATAAAAACAAAACTTCCAAGGGTAACAAAGGCTGCCCCGGACTTGCCCAGATAGGGTCGCAGGCGGGTAACCAGTGGGGCGCCAATCATCGATACTGCCCAGGCAACAATGACATAGGTCACAATATTGCTAAACCAATAGATGAGCACAGCCGCCACAGAAAGCGGAATCAGGGCAAGGAGGTATCTGAGATTAAATTTCAATAGACTTTTTTACAAAAATAGGAAAAACTGAGCATCCATTGTCAGTCATCTTGGCGGCGCCTCAAAAAGCGGAGATTGCGCTGCAAGCCTTCAAAGCCGGTTCGTTTTAAAGGGGTATGGCCAAACCACTCATCAAATTGCGACTGACTTAGGTCTTCCCATCCTTTTTGATCTAGCCCAAGTACCATGGGGTGGGGATTAAAATCACCTTCTTTGTGAGGTTGCGAAAAACGATTCCAAGGACATACCTGCTGACAAATATCGCAGCCAAAGACCCAGTTTTCCATCTTTCCTTCAAAAGAAGAGGGAATTTCATTTTTAAGTTCAATGGTAAGATAGGAAATGCACTTAGAACCATCCATCAAATATCCTTCCGACGAAATGGCCTGGGTTGGGCAGGCTTCTATGCATCGCCTGCAGGTGCCACAGTGGTCTTTAATGGGTAAGTCGTAGCTAAGCTCGGTATCAATGATAATTTCCCCCAAAAAAAACCAGGACCCTTTGGCAGGGCTTATGAGTAAGGTGTTTTTACCCATCCAGCCCAAACCCGACCTTTTGGCCCAGTCGCGCTCCAGAATGGGGGCTGAATCCACAAAGACCCTGCCTTGCACATCACCCGCCAGCAAACGAATTTCATGGAGCAGGGTTTTTAGTTTTTTTCTGACCACCTTGTGATAATCCTTGCCCAGGGCGTACATTGATATCCTTGGGGCATCATTATCTTCTTGATGAAGAGGTGTATAATAATTGTACATCAGGCTTATGACCGTCTTTGCTCCGGGTACCAGCCTCGTTGGGTCGGTGCGCAAATCAAAGTGATTTTCCATGTAGGCCATCTCACCATGGTAGTTTTGGTTGAGCCAGTTTTCCAAGTTTCTGGCTTCTTCCTCCATAAACTCAGCCTTTGCCAAAGCAATGCCCGAAAAACCAAGGTCCAAGGCTTTTTGTTTGATCTGTTGGGTCAATTGCTGCTTAGACGTCATGTCGAATCAGTCCCTGCGCAGGGTGTACCACAAACGATGCTGGAAAATGTCCGAATTTTTTTTCATAGGTTGTCTGAATACCCTTGATTTCTTCTTTGTTCAACTCCTGGATCAGGTGGATGGTACAACCACCAAAACCTCCTCCCATCATCCGTGACCCGAAGATGGAGCTGCATTTGGAGGCCTGTTGTTGCAGAAAATCGAGTTCAGGACAGCTTACTTCGTAAAGATCTCTCAGGCTTTGATGGCTTTGATCCAGCAGGCGACCGGCACTTCGGATATCACCTATGGTAGCACTTAATTCAAAGGATAGCACCCTTTTGTTTTCTGCAACCACATGCAGCGCCCTGTTGTAAGCCTTACTTCCTTTTTCAAGCACTTGTTCAATTTGACCAACTTCCACATCCCGTAGGGTTTTCAGATGTGGAAATTGGGTTTGCAACAGGTATAGGGCTGATTCAGCTTCTGCCCTTCTGTCATTATAAGCTGTGAAAGCCAGGTTGTGTTTGACCCCTGTATTGATCAAAAGAAACTGCCATGATTCAGGCAGGGCAATGTCTTTGTGTTGCATGGTGCGACAATCCAATAACATGGCACTGCCGATCTGCCCGTTGCAAATAGCGTATTGATCCATTTTACCCCCTCGAACACCGGTGCCATGCTCAATGGCGGATGCCCATAAAACTTTATCCAAGGGACTGAGGCCAAGCTGAAAATACTGATCAAAGGTTTCAATCAAGCCACAACACAAAGCGGAAGATGATGATACGCCTGCTCCCATGGGCAAATCACCACCAAAAACAATATTGGGTATTTTTGTGATTTGGTACTTCTCTTTGATATCTTGTAGTAAGCCATAAACGTAGAGCTGCCAACTTCCCTTGGCTGGTAAGGCATCGTAAACAAAACTTTCATCAAAATCGAGGCTGATGATTTTTCCTTCATTGCCATCGGAGGGGCCAGCACAAAAATGAATGCCGGTATCAATGGCAAAGGGCATAACAAAGCCCTCGTGGTAATCGGTGTGCTCACCAATGATGTTGGCTCTCCCGGCCGCTGAAATAAAAACAGTGGGTCGACCAAAATGGGTGGTAAAGTATTCAAATACAGCAGGAGCGCGGTGCATTTTATAATTTTTGACGCAGGGTAGGAATGATGTGATTTTTCCATGCCGCAAATTCTCCGGCAATGATTTTTTCGCGGGCAGTTTCAACCAGCCAAAGGAAAAAACAAAGATTGTGCAAGCTGGCAATCTGTAAGGCAAGCATTTCTCCTGCCTGAAAAAGGTGGCGAAGGTAAGCTCTGCTGTGCTTTTGGCTCAAATGGCTGGTGCTGTTTGAATCAATGGCACTCAGGTCATCCTTCCACTTGGCGTTTTTGATGTGGATGACGCCTTCACTAGTGTACAGTATTCCATGGCGCGCGTTTCTGGTAGGCAAAACACAATCAAAAAAATCGATGCCAAGGGCAATGCTTTCCAGTATGTTTTCTGGCAGACCCACTCCCATCAAATACCTGGGTTTGTCATAGGGTAAGATGCCGCAAACCAACTCGGTCATGGCATACATGTCTTCATGGGGCTCACCTACAGAAAGTCCACCTATTGCATTCATGGCTCTGTTGCAAGATGCTACAAATTCAGCTGATTCTTTTCTGAGCTCCGGATAAGTGCTGCCCTGAACAATAGGGGCAAAAATTTGATCATAACCGTATTTACTTTCGGTTTCGTCAAATCTACTGATGCATCGGGTCAGCCAGCGGTGGGTCATGGCCATCGACCTTTTGGCATATTGAAAATCGCAGGGATAAGGTGTACACTCATCAAAAGCCATGACAATGTCGGCACCTATGGTCCTTTGAATGTCCATCACATTTTCAGGTGTGAAGAGGTGGTAAGAACCATCGATATGACTTTGAAATTTGACACCTTCTTCTTTTATTTTTCTCATGCCACTCAGTGAGTACACCTGGTATCCTCCACTGTCGGTAAGCATGGGCTTGTTCCAGGCAATAAAACGATGCAATCCACCTGCTCTTTCCAATATTTCAAGGCCGGGTCTGAGGTAGAGGTGGTAGGTATTACCTAAAATAATCTGGGCCTTTACCTCATCATTGAGCTCATGTTGGTGAATTCCTTTGACACTGCCCTGGGTACCAACGGGCATAAAAATGGGGGTTAGAATGTCGCCATGTCCGGTTTGCATTACTCCGGCCCTGGCACCGCTGAAAGGGTCTTTGGCTATAATTGAAAACATACACTAATTTAATTAAGATCGGTATCTGGAAGCATCCATTCTAATTAGGACACTAATCATGACACTGAAGATAAGCAATGAGGTACCCCCCCTGCTCACCAAGGGCAAGGGAATACCAATGATGGGCATCAGACCCATGGTCATTCCAATATTGACAAAAGTATGGACAAAGAGGATGCCCGCAATGCCATAGGCATAATTTCTAATAAACTCTAACTTGGCCCTTTCAGCGACTACCACCGACCTGATGATGAGTAGGACAAAAAGTACAATGACCGAAGCCGTGCCTATAAAGCCCTGTTCTTCTCCAACGATGGAAAAAATAAAGTCGGTTGATTGTTCGGGTACGTAGTTGAGTTTGGTCATTTCTCCGTTGAGGAAGCCTTTACCTGCAAATCCTCCTGAACCAATGGCCAGCTTGGATTGGATGAGGTTGTAAAGGGGACCTCGGGGGTCACATTTTTCAGGTCTGAGCCAGATGTTGATTCGTTCTTGCTGGTGGGGTTTCAGTACATTGTCAAACACATATTGGGTTGTATACGATAGACCAATGGTAAGAAAGGCAGAAACCAAAATCAACGTCAATACCCTGAATTGCCTTTCCTTAACCGATAGAAAGGTGGCAATCAGTGTGCCAGCTGCAGGTACGATCCATACCACTGCGAGATTTTGATATTTATAAGCAACAATTGAGGCAGCAATTGAGGCCACTGCTATGGCAACCGTCCTGGGAGAAAATTCGAAATTAAAAAGCAGAAATAAAAAGGCTGCGAACAAAGAAAGGACTAAAATAAAAAAGGGACTGAAGGTGAGCGAAAAGATAAAGATGCCAATCAGGGAAAAGGCCAAAACATACACCAGACCTGAAAGACCTTTGCGGTAGAGCAACATAAAAAACGACATAAATACCAAAGCGCTGCCCGCGTCCGGTTGAAGTAGAATCAATAATATAGGCACCGTGAAAATGGAAATAGCCGTGAGCAATACCTTATTGTCCCGCAAGTTGTTTTTGTTAAAACTCAGATAACTTGCCAGAGCCAGGGCTGTACAAAACTTAGCTACTTCTGACGGTTGAAAAGAACCAACACCCAGATCATACCAGGATTTATTGCCCTTGATCTCGACCCCTAAAAAAGGGACTCCGGCCAAAAGGATAAGAGAAATAACATAAAAAGGAATAGAAAAGGTGTTCCAAAAATTCCATTCAATGGTAAGGGTGGCCACAAACACCAAAAGGCTGATCAAGACCCACATTGACTGTTTACCAATCTCTGTAGTGAAATCAAGAAAAGCAAAGGGGCGTGCCTCATCGTAGGTGGAAGAATACAACATTAACCAACCGATCAGCACCAAACTTACATAAAGTGAGAGCAACAGCCAGTCGAGTCCTTTGTTTTTGATGGCGGTCTGAGCCATTAATAGGGAATTAAGTCGTATTTCTGAATATCGTCCTGAACCGGGATGGCGGCAGGAAATTCCTTCTTTATTTCAGTCAGGAATTGCATCATCTCATTTTTGGTACGGTAGGCCCCGACCCTGATGTGGTAGTAGGGACTAACGTGTTTCCATGCCGAAGGCACACCCGGATAAAGTGCTGCAAAACGACCTCTGATGTTTTCCATCTCCCTTCTATCGTCGGTTGAGATGATCTGGATGCGCCAGCCTCTTATGGTAGGTTCTGCCCTGTTTTTTGCTACAAAATTTTCAAAGGCCCGGCTTACGGAGGCTTGTTCTTCAAATACCACCTTGCCCGGAGCTTGTGCATAGGCAGTTAGATTGACCACAACTGTCAATAAAATAACCAGCCGGACTTTTTGGATGATACTTGTAAACATGGTGCAAAGGTAAAGAAATTAAGGGAAAACAATGGGTAATGACTTTTTGCCGTGATTGCAGCTGAGGCTCTATTTTTTTCCTTTTTTGGGTACCGGGTCATTACCCATACCTCCCCAGGGATGGCATCTGCCAATTCTTCGCAAGCCAAGCCAGGTACCTTTGATAGGACCCCATTCTTCTACAGCCTGGATCATATAGTGGCTGCAGGTGGGATTGTAACGGCAGTTTTTTCCCAACAACGGACTCAGGAAAATCTGATACATCCTTACAGGGCCAATGATGAGGTATTTGAAATACTGCCCAATCTTCATTTTGTGGAATGATTTTGTAATTATAAACCTTCTTACTCGCCTAACGAAAAAGAGAGCCAAAAAATTCAATCCAGGGCCAAAACTTAACAAATGCCTGGTTTTTTGAAATCGATTCCTATTATATGGCTGAACAACAGTCTGTTAAACTTTATTAATCGAATGATGTTACTAACGAAATACTATTTTTCAGGCTTTGAAAAAGGTTCCATTTTGCAAGTTTTTTTGAACATCAACAGCAAGATGTGAGAAGAAGGGCCTCTCAAAGTGGAAAGAATGGTAATTTTGCCAACCAAATCAACAAATGCAAGACCAGGATCCAACCGCATCATCGAGGAAAAATGACCACATAGCACTGGCTTTTGAGTCACAAACCCCTTTGGCAGACGACCGTTTTGAGTATGAACCCTGTTTTCAGGAAATACACCCGATATCCAAAAATTGGCTTGCCGTTTTGTAGGTTTTGACTTTGGAGCGCCGCTGTGGGTTTCAAGCATGACTGGCGGCACCGAAAAAGCAAGGCACATCAATCGCAACCTGGCTGCCATGTGCCAAGAATTTGGCTTGGGTATGGGCCTGGGTTCGTGCAGGTCATTGTTGTACGACGATCGGTTTTTTGAAGATTTTAATGTACGACCATTGATGGTTGACCGTCCCTTGTACGCCAATTTGGGTATTGCTCAAATTGAGGCCCTACTAAAGGAGGGTGAAGAGCAACGAATGGTGGATTTGGTGGGTAAATTAAGTGCTGACGGGCTGATTGTGCACATCAATCCGTTGCAGGAGTGGTTCCAACCGGAAGGCGACCGCTACACCGAGCCACCCTTGAAGACCATAGAATTGTTGTTGAATAAGACCGGACTCAGACTCATTGTGAAAGAAGTAGGACATGGCATGGGGCCTGCGAGTTTGGCAGCCTTGATGCAATTGCCCTTGGATGCCATAGAATTTGCTGCTTTTGGAGGTACCAATTTTTCAAAGCTGGAAATGATGCGGGATGCTACCGGACAGGCAGACCAAAAGGCAGCCATGGCTTTTGTAGGCCATACCGCGGCTGAAATGGTGACCTACGTTAATGAGATCCTTGAAAAGGGGTCGGTAGCCTGCCAGCAGGTAATTATTTCAGGTGGTGTCAATTCCTTTCTGGATGGCATATCCCTGGTAGACCAGTGCAAGGCCATTGCCATTTACGGACAAGCTTCGGCCTTCTTAAAACAAGCACTGGGAAGCTATGAGCAACTGCAGCAGTACGCCAGGACACAAATAGAAGGAATGGCCATGGCCCGCCAGTTTTTGAAACATAAAAATCAGGGGACCAATGGCTAAAACGATAGCTGGATTTTCAAAACTAACGAAGGCTGAAAAAATAGGCTGGCTGGCTGAAAATTATTGTGGTGGAGATAAAGATGCGGAAGCTGTTCTTGCCCAATATCAGCTGAGTGATAAAAGTTTACAAAAGCTGCACGACGGCTTTAGCGAAAACACCATTGGCAATTATGTTCTGCCTATGGGTATTGCACCCAATTTTCTGATTGATGGAAAGATGTATGCAGTGCCTATGGTCATTGAAGAAAGCAGTGTAGTAGCAGCAGCCTCTTCGGCAGCCAAGTTTTGGCAAAGTAGAGGAGGCTTTCATACCCACATCATCGATACCCAAAAGGTAGGACACATCAGCTTTACCTGGGGTGGCGACTTCAAGACCTTACAGCATTTTGAAGAAGAGATCAAGCAAGACCTGATCCAACACAGCGCCCACCTCACTGCCAATATGGAAGCAAGAGGTGGTGGCCTTCGCAAGCTGTATTTTAAACAGGTGGATGGCATGGACCATACCTATCAATTGATGGCTGAATTTGAAACATGCAATAGCATGGGTGCCAACTTTATCAATACGGTTTTAGAAACATATGCCTCCTGCCTCGAGATCTGGTTTGAACAAAAGGCGGAGCTTGCTGAAAAGTATGGACCACTGCAAATAGTAATGTCTATTCTTTCTAATTATACACCGGAGTGTACAGTAAAGGCATGGGTAACATGCCCGGTCAGTGAGTTGACCATCAGCAACAATGAGGCTGAAGATATTCTGGCCTTGTCCAAAAAATTTAAAACCGCTGTAGATATTGCGCGATCTGATGTATTCAGAGCCACTACCCACAACAAGGGTATATACAACGGCATAGATGCGGTGGTTATGGCCACCGGCAACGACTTCCGGGCTATTGAGGCATCGGGTCACGCCTATGCTGCCAGAAGCGGTAAATACCAAAGCTTGTCGAGATGTGAGCTGACGGACGATAGCTTTTATTTTGAATTAGAAGTACCGTTGGCCTTGGGTACAGTTGGGGGTCTTACGGCCTTACATCCTTTGTCAAAGTTGTCGCTTGAAATTTTGGGCAACCCCGATGCTACTACCTTGATGTCCATCATAGCCAGCACAGGCTTGGCACAAAACTTTGCCGCCTTGAGGAGCCTGGTTACGACGGGCATTCAAAAAGGACACATGAAGATGCACTTAAAAAACATCCTGGCCCATTTGGCAGCCACTGAAGAGCAGGCGTTGGCTGCCGTTGACTATTTTTCCGATAAAGTGGTTTCGCACAGTGCAGTGAGGGATTTTTTGGAATCCCACTAAACATCGTGGACAACCGTAAGCCTCAGATGTTTTCTGTAGGCAGTAGGGCTCATGCCGGTAGTTGCCCTAAAACAGGCATTGAAGTGCGAAAAATTGTTAAAACCCGACTCAAAACAGATGTCCGTGATGGGGCTGGTCGTTTCTGCCAATAGTTTGCAGGCATGGGTGATTCTAAAATCATTGAGGAAGGCCACAAAAGTTTTACCCGTATTTTTTGAAAAATCTGCAAAACGAAGGCACCGTCATATTGATCAGGGCAGCTACACTTTCCAGTCTGATTTCATTGTGAAACTCTTTGCGAATAAAAGAAAAGACTTCATCTAGCTGCGTGGCTCTCTGGGGTGTAGTTTCGAGCACTACCCCGGCTGCATTAAGCAAGTCTACCTCCCGTGACTGAGAGAGCAGGTATAAAATCTTAAACAATTCGGTTAATTTTTCAAAATTGTTCATATAAAACAGACTTTCCAGACGCTGGCCCACCTCTGTTTTGGTATTTCCGAAAAAGGAAAGACCCGACTTCGATTTTTCAAAAAGTCGACCTATTGGAGAGAGTTCTATTTTATCAAAGATGCCGGTTCCCATAAAGTCTTCTCTGAATTGAACGATGATTTCTTTTTTGGTGCCCGAAAAGCGATCTGTAAAACCAAAATGGGGCAGGTTGGGACCTACCATGATGAGGTCTCCGTTGGAATATTGAGAGATGTGGTTGCCTATGTGGCGTTTGCCACTGCCATTTTCTATGAAAACAAGTTCAATTTCAGGATGAAAATGCCATTTAGGGGCTATGTTTTCCTTAATGCCCGATTCAAATTTTCTCAAAGCAAAGGAATTACCATAAGAAGGCTCAATACGTTCGAGTTCAGGATGTTGGTTCATGACAAAATATTATATGGCAATTAAAACAAAGATTGCACAAAATTAACAAATAATTTTGAATTATTTAGTTCAAAGGTTAAAATACCACATGTATTGGGAAATATCAATGTAGTGCTGGTGGTTTAACCTACATATCTTTGCACCAGAGATTATTACAAAACTTAAATTTTTAAATTATGAGAATTAACGCAATCACAATTGCCATTACAATGGTATTGGCTACAGCTTCACTTGCGGCAAAAACCCCAACATTTTTGAAAAGTAACGACAGTCGTTCTATCATTCTGCACCTCAATGCATGGAAATCTGACAAAATTGTAGTTTCTATCAAAGACATGGCAGGAGTTACCGTTTTTTCTGAAAAAATTCAGAACCCAAGCGGAAACCGTAAATACGATTTGTCAGGACTTGCCCAGGGCCAATATGGTTTTGTGGTAGAGGACGGCTTAAAATTGGCAGAGCAGACCCTGGTTATTTCCAATGAAGGAGTTGTGGTCAATCCATCAACTGCTGAAACTTTCAGACCGGTATTTAAGACAGATGCCAACATTTGGAAGGTACAGGGCCTGGCCTTGAACCAAGCAACAGAAGTGGCCATTTTTGATGAAAACGGCAACAAGGTTTTTAATGAAAAAATTGAAAAACCCGTTGTTGAAAGAGCCTACGATGTGTCAAGACTTGACAAAGGCAATTACACCATAGAATATTCCAACGGCAATGATACGTTTACGCATCGTGCCATCAAGAAATAATGTGGCTTTAACGATTTGAATTTCAAAGCCCTGCTGAAAAGTCAGCCAGGGCTTTTGATTTTTTAGCCCTTATCCAAACCCTCAAAAAGCAGGTTCAGAATGGTCTGTTTGACCGCCAATCTTTCTTCTTCAGCGTACTTTCTTTTGGTGTGGTGGATCCACCTTACACTGGATATGAGGGTATTCATGATCACGGCCGGCTCGCCCGCTCTGATGCTGCCTTCTTTAATACAATCCTGAATCACTGCCTGCCATTTGTTTTCATACATTTTTCTATCAAGCATAAACTTTTCAATCCTTTCAGCGGGCAGGTTTTTCCATTCATCACTAAAAACAGTGCTGGAAGTGGGATCTAAAAAAGCATTGTCGATGTGAAAAGACAAGATCTGCTTTAGTTGTTCTTTTCCTGATACTTTGGCTTGAGCCATTATTACTGTAAAGGCAGCAGCATATCGTTCTGCACAGGCATCGCACAACAAAACCAGGATGTCTTCTTTGGATTTTATATGTGAATACAGGCTGGAAGCTTCAATGCCTACTGCTGCTGCAATGTCGCGCACCGAGGTAGATTTAAATCCCCTCTCCAAAAAGAGGCGGGCCGCCTGCTCCAGGATCTCTGCCTTCCTGAATATCTTTGTTTTTACCTCTGTCACTTATCAAAATTGATGTAGACAAACTTGCTTTTGGGACTGGATTGGCAAGTAAGTACATAGCCGGCTTCTACTTCATCGGGTTCCAGTGCGTAATTGACCGCCATGCTCACCTCTCCTTCATCACAATGGGCCTTGCAAGTACTGCATACCCCTCCTTTACAGGCAAAGGGCAGGTCAGCGCCATTTTTAAGAGCCGCATCGAGGATATTGGTTTCATTTCCGGTGTAATCAAATTCAAATTCAAGGCCATCCAGCTTCATCCTGATTTTAGCCTCGGCATTCACCTTTTCTTCCTGTTGTACCCTGGTTGGGGTCATGCCCGCTGTAGTGAACAGTTCAAAATGCAGGTGTTTGCTGTCTACTCCCAGCTGGGTCAGACAGTCTTTTACTTCAAAGACCATCTCTGCGGGACCACATAAAAAGTATTGACTCTGCCCCGGGTATCGATTCAATTTTTGTTCAAATAAACGGCATTTCTCTTCATTGATCCTGCCACAAAACAGTGGACTATCCTGAGCTTCTTGTGAAAGGATGTGGTGGAGTGAAAACCGGCCCATGTATTGATTTTTTAAGCCCTCCAGCACTTCTCTGAATATAATGCTGTCTGTATGTTTATTGCCATAGTAAAGACTCACTGCTGCTTCCGGCTGATGGGCCAAAACGGATCGTATCATCGACAGGCAGGGGGTAATACCACTGCCCGCTGCATAAAAAACGTAGTTGTTGGTATTTTCTGCTGCATGTGGCAGGGTGAATCCACCGCTGGGAGGCATTACCTCCAAAACATCACCCACCTTGAGCTCATCATTGACGTAAGAAGAAAATAAGCCGCCCGGGATTTTTTTAACGGCTACACTCAACATGTCATCTTCCGGCAGGGTACATAGCGAGTAAGACCTTCTTACTTCTTCACCCCCCAACTGGGCCTTAAAGGTCAGGTATTGACCCGGTGAAAACTCAAAATCTTTTGTTAAATCGGCCGGAATTTTAAAATCCAACCGCACACAATCTGCCGTTTCTGCGTTTATCCCAAAAACGGGTAATTTAAAAAATGTAGTGCTCATGCCTAACGAATGTTCGTACGGCAAAGGTACGGAAATGCTTTGAGTTACCCCCTATTCACCCGCAAAACCTACGTTATGGAAATGTCAGAAGAATGGATTTACTTTTTCTGGAACACCCGGAATTTTAATCACAAAAACCTTTGTACTGTTGACGCCCAGTCCATTGAAATCCTCCAATATGGCATCCGAAACCGGGCGTCAGGACCGGATTTTATCCATGCTGCCGTCAGGCTGGATGAGCTGAGCTGGCATGGCAACATTGAAATGCACGTGCTGACAAGTGACTGGCACAAACACGGACACCAGAAAGACGAGGCCTATGATAACGTGATCTTACATGTGGTGTGGAAACACGACTGGGATCCCACCGGTGGCAGGGTGCCAATCTTGGAGTTGTGTGATCTGGTGGATAACAACTTATTGGCAAGGTGTGCCAAAATAACATCAACCCCGGCATGGCTGCCCTGTCAGTCTTTGTTGAACGGGGAGGCTTTTTCGCGTTTTGCCCTTTGGAAAGACAGCCTTGTTACCGCCAGGCTGGATCGGAGATGGGATGAATTTGAGAAATCAACAACGGAAACCGATTTGGATTGGGATGGCCGGATGTACAAGCTGCTTTGCATGTACCTGATGGGTAGGGAAAACAAGGCGTGTGGAGAGCAACTAACCATGCGGCTTCCGCTAGCTTTGATTGAAAGAAATCGGCATCAGCCCCTCGCTGTTTTGAGCATGGTACTGGGGGTAAGTGATTGCCTGGAAGATGTTCCCGACCCCGATTTTCGAATCTATTTACAGGGAGAATTTCGGTTTTATGAGCAAAAATATGGTCTCACTACTATGAAAAGAGCGGCCTGGAGGCGGTTTGGAATGCGCGCTGCTGGAATGCCCGTGCGACGCCTGTCTCAGCTGGCAGCCTTGCTGAGTGCCAGGTCCAGGTTTCAAAGTGAAGTCACCAATAGCAGAAGTGCCGCCCAACTTTATAAAATATTAGAGGTGGCTCTGCCCGAAGATAAAAGATGGCAAAAGTTGTTGCCTGCCAGCACTTTGTTTACGAATGACACCCGGGAAATGATTGTCTTAAATGTGTTTTTACCCCTGTGGTTTAGTTATGCCAATGCCCAAAATCCAATGGCAAAGGACCAACTCATTTTTGATATTATTCAGACTTTGCCGCCTGAAAAAACCAGATTTGTTCCCAATTTGCCAAACTGGGCTTTGAAGTAAGATCTGCCCTCGACAGTCAGGCTGTGCTGGAGCTGAGGAGTCAGTATTGTATCCGGAAAAGATGTGCGTCCTGCTCTATAGGGCAATATATTTTCACAAATGGCAAAGAATTTTTTTAATCAGCATTAGGAAAATTAAAATTTAGATTTATCTTTGCAGTCGCTTTTAAAAACTTGGTTGGAAGCAACCGGTTAGCGACAATCGGGGAGGTTAGCTCAGCTGGTTCAGAGCACCTGCCTTACAAGCAGGGGGTCACTGGTTCGAACCCAGTACTTCCCACCCGGAAGGGGATACAAAATATTTGTGTCCCCTTTTTTAATTCATAGTCCGGCCTAGTCAGATGAGATTGGTAAACCGGGCACAAACCCACACAAATGAGCTTACTCACTGTTGGAACAGTAGCCTTTGATACCATTGAGACTCCCTTTGGAAAGGCAGAAAACGTCATAGGCGGAGCTTGTACTTACATCAGTTATGCCGCATCTTATTTTACCAAAGAAATCTATCTTTCTGCCATTGTAGGCGGAGATTTTCCAACTGCGGAAATCGATGCCCTCAAAGCCAGAGGGGTGAGTATGGAGGGTCTGGAAGTAGTAGCAGACGGAAAATCTTTTTTCTGGGCGGGCCGATATCACCAAAACATGAACAGCAGGGACACCCTGACCACAGATTTGAATGTTTTGGCCGATTTTAACCCCATCTTACCCGAATCCTACAAGTCTTGTAAGTTTGTGATGTTGGGCAACCTCACACCGGCTATCCAGCAAAAAGTGCTGGACCAGCTCGATGGCACACAAAAGTTGATTGCTCTAGACACCATGAATTTCTGGATGGACATTGCCCTTGACGAGTTGAAAAAAGTACTGAAAAGGGTAGACCTCCTCACCATCAATGATGAAGAAGCCAGGCAGTTGAGTGGAGAGCACTCACTGGTGAAGGCAGCTGAAATCATCCATCAAATGGGACCTAAATACTTGGTAATCAAGAAGGGAGAACATGGAGCCCTGCTTTTTCACGAAGGCAGGATCTTTTATGCTCCGGCCCTACCTTTGGCGCAGGTAACCGACCCAACGGGTGCCGGAGATACATTTGCGGGAGGAATGATGGGTTATTTGGCCAGTACGGGCGATATCAGTTATGAAAATTTGAAAAAATCGATTATTTTTGGTTCTGCGCTGGCATCTTTTTGTGTTGAAGAGTTTGCCATCAACCGTTTAAAAAATCTGAACAAAGAGGAAATAGAGAACAGGGTTCAACTTTTCCGCGATTTGGTTCATTTTTGATAAAAATAATTAAAAACAACCCTATTATACATTAGTTAAAATTGTAATATATCGAGTAAAATTCTACCTTTGTAATTTGATTCAATTATTTTCCTGAATTGGTTACCGCCGGTTTGGGATACTTATTTTTATATGTTTGGATACATCAAAGGCAGGATAACTCACAAAACACCGGCATTCATCTATTTAGAAGCAGGTGGCATAGGGTATCACATCAACATTAGTTTGAGTACTTATGGCAAGCTGGAAGGTTTGGCAGAAGCTACTATTTTTACCCATCTCCATGTACGGGAAGACGACATGAGTCTGTACGGCTTTTTTGAAGAAGAGGAGCGCCAGCTCTTTGTCCAGTTGATTTCAGTTTCAGGGATAGGATGCAATACTGCCAGGGTGATTATGTCCTATATGACGCCGGATGAGCTCCGAAGGGCCATCCTCCACGAAGATGAGTTTACCCTTGGCAAGGTGAAGGGCATCGGTCCCAAAACAGCCAAACGCATCATTCTGGATTTGAAAGATAAGATTATGAAGTCAGGACATGCTGAGGTGGGTCAGTTACACACCAAAGCCGTACCCGGAATCAGAGAGGAGGCCTTGGCCGCCTTACTGGCCCTTGGCTTTCCAAAGGCAGGAATGGAAAAACACATAGCTACCGCCCTATCCAAACATCCCAATACCGAAAGTGTGGAAGATCTGATCAAAAATGTGTTAAAACAGCTGAATTGATGAAAAAAGAAGAGTACATGCACACTACAAATCACAAAATCCGGTTAACTAAGTTGAATTTAAACATGAGGACGTTCAGATCTGATGCATACATGATCCATAAAATACTTTGTTGCTTTAGTGTTGCTGTTTTTTACCTGGTAGCCGGTCAAATGAAGGGGGCTAACCTGCCAGACCCCTATCTGCCAGCCTTTCGATTGACTACCCAGAAGATGGTTCCGGATACCATTCCCCTCAACGATAGAAAAGGCGATTTTATCTTTGACAAGTCTAAAAACCCTTTTGACATCAATACGGGCATCATTGAGCAAAAGGTAGAATACGATGTGGCCACAGGCAAATACATCATTTATGAAAAAATAGGAGACGAATATTACCGCACACCCACTTACATGACCTTTGACGAATACCTTGACTGGAAAGCCAAAGAGCAGGAACGAGAATATTTTGCCAACCTGGCAGGTATCCAATCGAATAAAAAAAGTGGGTCGGGAAAAATAGATCCCATGTCGAGAATCGACATCTCAAAATCACTCATCGATCGACTTTTTGGGGGAACAGAAGTGAACGTGAAACCCCAGGGAGGAATAGATCTCACCCTCGGTTTTTTTAGTTACTACCTGACCCGATCCAATTTCGGTCAACGATCACCGTGGAACTTTTTGGATCCGGTAGACATCAAACCCAGATTGACAGTTGATGGCAATGTGGGTACAAAATTGAAACTCAACTTCAATTACGATGCACAGTCAAGCTTTAATTTTGACCAGAAGATCAAATTGCAGTACGACTCAGAAGCCTTTTCTGAAGACGATATCATTAAAAAGATAGAGGCCGGTAATGTAAGTTTGCCACTCAAAGGAAATCTGATTCAAGGTGCACAGAGCCTGATGGGTATCAAAACCGATCTGCAGTTTGGTCACCTTCGCATGACCTTGCTGGCGTCTCAGCAACAGTCAAAACAAAATAATGTAAAGGTTCAAAATGGTGCTTCCATTGTTGAATTTGACGATATCACTGCTGATCAATACGATGAAAACAGACACTTCTTCCTTTCCCATTACAACAGGGAAACGTATGAAAGATCTCTGAAAAACCTGCCCCAGGTTTTGACCCCCTTCCGCATTTCTCAAATAGAAGTATGGATCTCGGATGACAGACCAGATTATCAACCCGGTCAAACCTTTATAGCAGCCATAGCAGACCTTGCGGAGCCCAACATCGCCAAATACAACAATCCGTCAGGAACCCTCTTTCCTCCAAGTCCTTTTATTTCTGACAACCTGAAAGACAGTGAGGGCAAGGTGTTGGCAGAAAACAGGGTCAACGGCCTGTATTCGGAATTGATAAAAAATGATACGATATCCAGTCAGGATAAAACATCCACGCTGCTGAGAACTGAATTTGGTATGACCCAGATCAGAGACTTTGAAATTTTCAGAGGTAGACTGCTTAACGCCAGTGAATATACCTATCACCCTCAATTGGGTTACATTTCATTGAACATCAAACTCAGGCCCAATCAGGTTTTGGGTGTGGCCTATAAATATTACTTCAACGAAAAATGCGATTCTGTATTTACTGTTGGCCAGCTGGCAGGACAAAGCCAGGAAACCAGTGAAATCAGAACATCATCTCCCAATCAGAATGAAGATGATGCATCACCGAGCAAGGTAATGTTTGTAAAACTGTTGAAATCCAGCAATCAGCAGGTACGCCTTCCCTCCTGGGATCTGATGATGAAAAACGTGTACAACCTGAAAACCAATCAACTCAACAAAGAAGGATTTCAGTTTGACATCTACTATGAAGATGATTTCAGTGATGGATCTCTAAAAAAATTCATTCCAGAAAGACCCGATGTACCCTTGCTGAATATTTTCAACCTGGATACGCTCAATAGATTTGGAGATCCTCAGTCGGATGGTATATTTGATTACGTTCCGGGCTTGACCGTTCTTGAAAAGTCGGGCAGTATTATTTTCCCGGTGCTGGAACCCTTCGGCAGTTCGCTTGACACCTTGTTGAAAGGCATTCCCAATGCTTCTAAATACAAGTATCAGGAGTTGTACGATTCTACAGTGACCGTAGCCAGGCTAACCCCCGAAAAAAATAAGTTTGTAATGGTGGGCAAGGTCAAGTCTAACTCTACCGGCGAGATTCCTCTAGGACCTTTTGTGCCCAGAAACGGGGTAAAGGTAACCGCGGGTACCATTACATTGATTGAAGGGGTTGACTACGAGATCGATTACTCTCTGGGCAAGCTCAGGATCCTCAATCCTGCCTATCTGGCACAGGGCACGCCGATCAATGTGAATTATGAAGACCAGTCGGCTTTTTCTTCGCTCAACAAGACCATGCTGGGGATCCGACTCGACTACGATTTCAGTAAAAAATTTACCATGGGGGCTACCTTTCTAAAATTGAAAGAAAGGCCCTTCACCCAAAAAGTAAACCTGGGTGATGACCCCATCAGCAATAAAATTTATGGACTTGATTTTAGCTATAGCGACAAATCGACCTGGATTACCCGGGTACTGGACAGGCTGCCTTTTTTCAGTACCAAGGAAGAATCTGCCATCAGTGTTTCTGCCGAAGCAGCTTACCTGAAGCCGGGGCACAACAAATACATCAACAGCCAGGCTGATGCCAACGATCAGGGTGGTTTGGTCAACATCGATGACTTCGAAGGATCGGTCAGTGGCTTTACCTTGGGTGGCTTTAATACCAATTCATGGGCTTTGAGTAGCACGCCACCTGAATTCAGGGAGGCAGAGCTTACCAATGATCTGAGGTATGGAGCCAATCGTGCCAAACTATCATGGTACCAGATTGATCAATCGGTCAACCAATCGGAAGCCGACAGATCCCACCCTTATTCCAGGCTGGTATTACAGACCGATTTGTTTAAAAGACAAGTGCAAACAGGGATCAACCAATTATTTACTTTTGACATCAGTTATTATCCTGAAATCAGAGGACCCTATAACTTTGATTTACCAGAAGGATATCCCAATATTTCAGCGGGTACCACAGTTGTGGGCGACAAAATTATGCTCAACAACCCCAGAACAAGATGGGGTGGCATCATGCGTTATTTCCAGAATACTGACTTTGAAGCCAACAATTATCAATTCATAGAATTTTGGGTGTTGAATCCATTTTTGGATAAAGATGGCAATCCTGGAAGCTACCAATGAAGATGGTGAAATCGTGTTTCAGTTGGGCAACGTGTCAGAAGATGTGATACGCGACAACCTTCAATTTTTTGAAAATGGATTACCTACTGCAACAGAGCCCAATATTCCGGTAAAGAAAACCAATTATGGCAAGGTTCCTCTGGTACCTCCTATCATCAGCAATTTTGCCTTGGAAAACATACCGGTTCAAGACATCGGATTTGATGGGATGAGCGATGATGAAGAAAGGATTAAATTTGAAAGCTGGGTCAATCGATATCCCGACATCAAAGGTATTATCAATGAGGATCCCTCGGGCGATAATTTTGTTTTTTACAACGATGAAAAACTCTCTGGCCTGGATATGGTTACCAGGATGGCCGACTTCTGTGGTCCTGAAGGAAATACCCCGGAGGAAAGCAATTTTGACAACAATAGATTTTACAGAGGAAGCAGGACTCCCGATAGCGAAGACTTAAACAATGACCGCTCTCTTAACCAGGGAGAAGCATTTTATGAATACAGGATTAAGGTTAAAAACCTGAATGGAGAAATTGATACCCTCAATTCACAGTATTACAAACAATACAAGCAGGTAAATGAAAGAGAAAAATGGTATCGCTTTGTGGTGCCACTCAATAAATTTACTTCATCGCAAAACATTACCGGCTTCAGGGCCATCCAGTTTATGCGTATGTATTTCACCAATTTTGAAAAGCAAAAAACTTTCCGATTTGCTGAATTTCAGTTGGTTCGTAACCAGTGGAGGATTTCTCCTCAGGGCTCTTGTAAAGATGGCGACAAACCCTTTGTTTCAATTGACGAGGTGGGTGTAGAAGAAAATTCAAGTCGTACACCTTTCAACTACAAAGCCAGCCCGGGTATCACCCAGGAGAGGCTCAACAGCAGTCTTGGATCCAATCTTTTACAAGATGAAAAGTCGTTGGCCATTAACTTCTGTAATCTGCAACAAGGTGCACCTGGTTGTGATGTAGCCATCAATAAGTTGGGTAATATAGACCTGAACCTATATGAGCGCCTCCAAATGTTTGTGCATGCAGAATCCATGCGTGATGTCAATTTTGAACAAGGAGATGTTTCTGTTTATATCAAACTTGGAAAAGACCTTAACACCAACTACTACGAATATGTATTGCCTTTGAAATCGAGTGTCTTTGATGATCAATCGATTCAAAATATATGGCCCGACACCAATAAAATTGATATTCCATTAAAAGGATTTACGGAATTGAAAAAGGCCAGGCTGGTGGATGGAAACATTTCCGAGATGGCAGATCCCAACAATGAAGGGGCCAAATTTGTAATGAAAGGACTGCCCAGCTTGGGTTATATTAAAATAATTGAGATTGGGGTACGCAACACTTCCAAAGAAAACAAATCGTTGTGTGGCCAGATTTGGGTCAATGAATTGAGGGCTAGCGGACTGAACGAAAAAGGAGCGTGGGCCGCCCAGGCAAAAGCTCAGATAAAGCTGGCGGATCTTGGAGATATCAACATTGCCGGCAGTTATAGCAGTGTGGGCTTTGGTAGTTTGGACCAGCGATTGTTGGAAAGATCAAGGGATGAAATTTATCAGTATGACGTATCGACATCTCTGCAAGTTGGGAAATTGTTGCCTAAGTTCCTGGCATTGAGTCTGCCCTTTTTTGCCTCTTATTCCAAGTCTGTAAAAACACCTCAGTTTGATCCTTATCAAAGAGATTTGAAGGTAGAGGAGTTGTTGGAGGTAACACCCGATGCTGAAAAGCAGAATGTCATTGACAGGGCCAAAGAAACAACCACCATCACTTCCTATAATTTCACCAATATTAAAAAAGAAGGTGGAAAAGGAGGAAAGCCGTGGAGTGTAGAAAACGTGAGTGCTACCTATGCCTTTACCAAGACCGAAAAAACAGATCCTATCATCAAGGAGGATGTTACTACAGAAAGAAAGGTTGGATTAGAATACGGCTTTACCAATAAGCCCAAGTACATACAACCGCTTAAGTCCATCAAGTCAAAATCACTCAAGCTGATTTCTGAGTTCAATTTCAATCCTTTGCCCACCAGCATTGGATTCAATACCAATATGGACCGATACGTTAATTACAGGACCTTTAGATTGCCTAGCTCACCTGTTTTCAGGTTTGATGACAGGAGGTTCAAATGGGAAAGAAACTACAATCTGGACTGGGATTTTACTAAATCTTTAAGGCTTAATTTTAAAGCTAATGTAACGGCGGTAGTAGATGAATTAAGACAAGTAGGTATTGCCGATGATCCGGCAGACAGAAACTGGGTCAACGCGGAAGGTAGATTGGCCAGCTCAGATACCCTTGATCAATACCGCAACAACAGCCTTGCCAAGTTTGGAAGGAGGAAAAACTATACCCACAACATTGGTTTAACATATAAAATTCCTATCAGTTACCTGCCTCTCATGGATTGGGTGACGGCTTCTGCCGATTATAAAGCCACATATGCATGGACAGCAGGGCCTCTTATTTATATTGATGATGATTTGAACAGACCGGGTAACGTAATTCAAAACACCCAAAACAGATCTATCAATGCCACTTTTTCTTTTGACAAGTTGTATAGTAAATGGGGATATCTTAAAAAGATTGAAAGTGGTGCCCCTAAAAGCAAATCAAAACGCAGCAGTCGCAAAAAAGAAGAAGAAGGTGGCTTAGGTGCAGGAACCGGAAGAGAAGAAGAAGGAAAAGAAAGTAAGGAGGGAAAAGAAGACAAGGACGAAAAGGACAAGGATAAAAAGAAAGAAAAGAAAGACAGAGATCCCAGCACTTTTGAACGCATCCTGATAAGGCCATTGTTGGCTTTGAGGTCAGTCAAGTTTAGCTACAAAGAAGATTTGGGAACCCTGATTCCCGGCTTTATGCCAGAGGCATCGCTGCTTGGATTATCTGATGGATTCAGTGCACCTGGATGGCAGTTTGCTGCAGGCTTGCAGCCTGATTTGGACAAAAGCAATCTCAGAAATTATTTGCAAACCAACCAGGCTTGGTTCAACAGGAGTGTGGCGTTCAATGATCAGATCACTCAAACCAAGAGGCAGAACATCAATGCCAAGATTGCCATTGAGCCTTTTAAAGACTTTAAAATTGATGTTGATTTCAACAAAGATTACCGCAATTCCCATTCAGAGTTGTTTAAATACAAAGACAACTTTATGCAAATTTCGCCGGTAGATGTGGGATCATTTGAAGCCACCTATTCCTCTCTAAGTACCTTGTGGGATAAATCAGAAGACCTGGTAGCTACCTTTAAGGCCAACAGGGCCGTTGTGTCGCACAGGTTGAAAAATTATAATCCGGCAGAACATCCGGATTATGAAGGTTATGCTTATGGTTATGGTCCTACACATTACAATGTAGTAGTACCATCATTTTTGGCTGCCTACAGGGGAGTCAATGTCAACAATGAAACACTCAACCTGGAAGGTGATTTTAAGGCCTACGATTACATTCCTCGACCTAACTGGATATTAAGATACGATGGACTGAGCAAATTGCCTTGGTTTAAAAACTGGCTCAATAGTTTTAGTTTGAAACATGGATACAAATCTACCCTGGCGGTTTCTGATTTTAGAAGTCAGCCATCCTATGATGCCAACCAGGAATTTAAAACGAATGAAAACAACTACTACTCCAGGATCGAAATTTCAACCGTGATGATCAAGGAAGAATTCAGCCCGTTGATCGGTATTGACATGAAGACCAAAAACAACATGGAAATCAAGTTTGAATACAAAAAGGGAAGAACCCTTGATCTGAGAGCTTCTACCAGTGAGTTGAATGAAACCCTGAGTACAGGAGTTGTATTTGGATTTGGTTATGTAATTGACAACTTCAAAGGATTTGGAGGCGGCAAAAAACGACCGGTGAGAAGTAAGAGAGGTGCTGATGGCAGCGCGGACGATGGCAAAAATGGTGACGACAAAGGTGCAGCCAGCGGAGGGCTCAACAGCAGTGGCGGCAGGGGAGACAAAAACCAGGCTGGTGGCGATAAGACAGGGTCTGCTACTGGTAAGGGAAAAAAACTGACCATCAACTGTGATTTCTCCTTCAAGGATGATGTAACACAAAACTATAAATACAGTGTTGAAACAAAAACAGAGCCCGAAAAAGCAAGGGGTACACAAACCATCCAGGTAAGCCCCAATATTGAATACCAGATGTATAAAAATCTGGCATTGCGACTCTATTTTGAATATCAACGCACAGCGCCAAAAGTAGCAACCAACGTAACAGTCAATATGTCGTCAGGTATAGTGGTGAGGTACATGTTTAATTAAAAACAAGCATGAGCAGGCGGTCGACCATCATAATAATGATCCTCATGAGCATAGCCTTACTGGGGGTCAGTGTTATTCAGTTTTTCTGGATAAAATGGTCGTTGAACATCAAAGAAAACAATTTTAACAACCAGGTATACCAGGCTATTAACTTTGTTAAAATCAGGCTACTTGAAGATGTTGAGACTAAGGAATTTTATCAAACCTATCTTCAGCAAAAAAAAGGTGATGTGCATTTGCAGAACATCCTCAAGGGCAGTGATGGATGGGGGAAACAACAGCTGGAATATGAGTTGAGAAACAACCTGCTTTTAATTAAACCCGATGAATTTATTGAAAACATAGACATCAAAAAGCTGGATGAATACCTGATGACGGAGCTGAGCAATCAGGGCATTAACATTGACTATGAGTATGGTATTTTTTCAAAAGAGACCCAGAGTTTTTTCATCCTCAATGGCAACTATGTTGCAGAGATTGGCGACGGTTCTCAGATGTCGAAAGTACAATCGAGTCCGGGATTGCGGGAAACCGAGTATAAGATTCCGATTTTTGATGTGCACGATAAGGACGAGCCCGGATATCTCTACTTATTTTTTCCAAAAAAAACCGGTGTTTTGTGGAAGGAAGTGTGGAAGATCCTGGCAGTATCCATCTTTTTTACCGGCTTGATTCTTTTTTGTTTCCTCTATACCTTATCTGTTATTTTTCAACAGAAGAAGACTTCGGAAATCAAGAATGACTTTATCAACAACATGACCCACGAATTTAAGACACCTATTGCCACTATATCTTTGGCCACAGATTCGATCCAAAGTCCGATGATTATGGGTAATGAGGTCAAAATGAAGAAGTTTTTGGGCATTATCAAAGAAGAAAACAGGCGAATGCTGAGGCAGGTTGAAAAGGTGTTGCAGATGGCACAGATCGACAGAAAAGAAATAGCACTCAAGCCCACAAAGATCAACATCAATGAGCTGGTAAGCCAGTCAGCCCACCACGCTGAACTTAAAGTTACGGAAAGAGGGGGCAATATAGATGTGAGATTGGGTGCTAAACGAGAGATCATTGAAGCCGATCAGAACCACGTGTCCAATATTATTGCCAACTTACTTGACAACGCTGAGAAGTACTGTCCGGAGCAGCCTACCATCATAGTAGAAACGCTCGATGATAAAGATGGCGTAAAAATATCCATAACAGACAATGGTATTGGTATTCCCAAGGAGTCGTTGAAACACATTTTTGAGAAATTTTATAGGGTGCATACCGGAAATATCCACGATGTAAAAGGTTTTGGACTGGGCTTGAGCTACGTAAAAGCGATAGTAGATGCCCACGGCGGAAGGGTCAGTGTGAAGTCGGAACCGGGAAAAGGAAGTACCTTTACCCTGTTTTTACCCTTCAGACCTAGCAAGAGAGAAGCATAATTAATTGAAATTAAACTAAGTATAAATTATATTTTTATTTTATATTAATATCTGATAAAAATAGAGTACTAAGACTAACTAAAATTTGAAAAACAACGTTTATAGTAAAAACACAAACGAAAGGGGCATGACAAGTAGAATTTTACTGGTAGAAGATGACAGAAATTTTGGAGATGTATTGAGATCATACCTGGAAATGCATGATTTTGAGGTCAATTTGGCCACAGATGGAGAAGCAGGATTGATTGAATTCAACAAAGGAAGTTACGATTTGTGCATTTTTGACGTCATGATGCCCAAAAAGGATGGGTTTACCCTTGCCAAAGAGATACGCGATAAAGGGGCTGTAACTCCGATCATTTTTTTAACGGCGAAGAGCCTGAAAGAGGATGTTTTGGAAGGATTTAAGATCGGAGCTGACGATTATATTACCAAGCCATTCAATTCAGAGGAGTTGCTTTATCGTATAATGGCCATTTTAAAGAGGTCATCCAAGGTGGGAGATACCAAAGAAGATCCAAAAGAATTTGTCATTGGGGGCTATGTTTTCAATTATCCTTTGAGGACCCTTATTTATAAAGATGGTGAATACCAGGAAAAACTATCACCCAAAGAGGCTCATTTGCTCAAAATGTTTTGCCTTGCCAAAAACGATGTGTTGGAGCGATCTGAGGCACTGAAAAAGATTTGGGGAGAAGACAACTATTTTACTGCCAGGAGCATGGACGTATTTGTGACCAAGTTGCGCAAGTACCTGAGCAAGGATGAGACCATCGAAATAGCCAATATTCACGGAAACGGCTTCAGATTGATCGAAAAGAACACGATTTAAGCAAAATTTGGGTAATTTTTGAACGTTTTTTGTGGAAAACGTGGCCTGAATCTTGACATTTCTGAATTTTCATTTGTCGGCATCGCGTCATAAATGTCTTATTATCCAGCTGTTATATATTTCTAAAAATTATATTAATGAAATGTTAATATATTTTACAAGGGCTTAACATAGCTCTCGGACAATAGCTATAAATTTGTAGCTCAAAACAGTACAAATTATGGCTAGATTATTACAATTATTTTTGATTTTGTCCATCATGGTACCTATGTCGCTCAGTGCGCAGGTAACCACCTCATCGGTGAGGGGACACATTGCTGACTCCAAAGGAGAAGACTTGATTGGTGCGTCCGTTGTAGCGGTTCACCTTCCTTCCGGAACTCAGTATGGTACCGTCACAGACGAATCTGGAAACTATATACTTCCAGGGGTGAGAGTTGGGGGACCTTATAAAGTAACAGTAAGTTATGTAGGCTACCAGGACAGGATTGTAGACAATGTATTTGCCTACCTTGGTGTAGCAGCAGATGTCAATGCTACCCTGGAAGATGCATCTGTTAATGTAGATGAAGTATTGGTAGTTGCCTCACGTGGTGACCTGTTCAGTTCAGACAGGAACGGAGCTGCGGTAACATTCAACAACCAATCCATTCAATCCATTCCTACCTTGGGCAGAACCGTGAACGACATTACCCGTTACAACGTGTATTCCAACGGTAGAGGCTCATTTGCGGGACAAGATTCACGATTCAGCAGTTTTACGGTGGACGGATCTGTGTTTAACAATGGCTTTGGTCTGGGTTCTTCAGCTTCTGCTGGAGGTAGAACTGGTACCACTGCTATCTCACTTGATGCCTTGGAAGAATTGCAGTACAACATCACTCCTTTTGATGTAAAACAATCAGGCTTCGCCGGTGCTGGTATCAACTCTGTTACCCGTTCAGGAACCAATGAAATTTCAGGTTCTGCCTATTATTTCATGAAAAACAACGATTTGACCGGTAAAAAAGCGAATGGTTCAGATTTGGCTCCTTTTACGGTTGATGAAAAAACTTTTGGTGCAAGATTGGGCGGACCCATCATCAAAAACAAGTTGTTTTATTTCGTAAACTTTGAAAATTTTGAAAGTTCCAAACCCGCTTTGGATTGGTCAATTAATAGAAATAACAATGCCACAGGCAACATATCTAGGGTAACAGAAGCAGACATGCAAGACCTGGCTGACTTCATGAAGACCAATTTTGACTTTGACCTAGGTGCTTTTGATGGATATAACAGCGATATTAAAAGTACCAAATACCTGGCAAGGTTTGACTATAACGTAAGTGACAAGCACAAGTTGTCATTACGATATTCACACCATGACTCTGAAGCAGAACAAAGAATTTCAGACAGCAACAGCAGTAATACTGCCGGAAATGGTAACAGGACCAACCGAGCGTTGGCCATTTCTCCTGAAAACACTGGTTACATTGTTGAAGACAATACCAGGTCAATTGCAGTGGAATTGAACTCTTTGTTTAGCGCAAAAATGTCTAACAACTTTATTGTTGGTTACAACAAACAATTGGAAGACAGACGTTACCGCACCCAAGAGTTTCCTACCATCGACATTTTGAAGGATGGGAATACGTATACCTCTATTGGTTTTGACCCATTTACACCGGCCAACCAATTGAATTATTCGACCTTAAACATTACCAACAACTTAAGTTACTACATGAACAAGCACCAATTTACATTTGGATTGGCGGCTGAGTTCTTTAAGTCGAACAACGTATTTTTCCCTGCCTCTAATGGAGTATATGTATACAAATCTATAGAGGACTTTAAAACAGCGGCATTGGCTTTTAAAAATGATCCGACAAATCCTGTTTCTCCGGTTGAAGTAGCAAGGTACAATTTGAGGTACTCATTGCTTCCAAACGGTCAGGATCCATTGCAGGTATTGAAGAGTTCAACTTATTCAGCTTACCTGCAGGATGAGATTTTGGTTTCAAAAGACTTACAACTTACCGTTGGTTTGAGAGCTGATTACTTTGGCTATGACAATTCTACGTCTAAAGATTTTTACAATCCAGTTGTTGGCGGGCTTACTTACAAGGATGAGAACGGTGCAGATCTTAAGATCAACACTTCTAACTTCCCTGAGGCCAACGTATTGTTATCACCAAGATTGGGCTTGAACTATGACCTGAGTGGCGACAAGACCTTCCAGATCAGAGGAGGTACAGGTATCTTCGTTTCCAGAATTCCTCAGGTTTTGGTTTCAAACCAGTTGGGTAACAACGGCGTGAATACAGCACTTATCAACGCAACAAATACCACAGCTTATCCTTTTACCACAGATCCTAGCAAGTTTATTCCTGAAACTACAGACATCACTAAGCTACCAGCTTATGTAATCAATGCTTCAGACAACAACCTCAAAAATCCAACCATTTGGAAATCAAGTTTGGCCTTTGATAAAAAATTTGCAGGTGGATTTACCTTTACAGTTGAAGGTATATACAACAAGTTTTTAAGAGCATTAAGGTATATTGATGCCAATCTTAAAGCAGCTGACAGAGACTTTGTTGGTCCAGATACTCGTGACAGGTTCCCTGCTTCCGGTTTATCAGGCGGAGCAGCCAGCACTGCCAGATTTATCAACAGTGCCACTACCAACGTATTTGTGTTGAAAAATACAGACCAGGGAGATGCTTATACCCTGACTGCCAAACTTGAAAAAGTATCAGACAAAGGTTTAGGTGGATTTGTAGGTTATACTTATGGTTCAGCCAGAGACATCCAACCGGTAGGTAGTACCGTTCAGGCCAACATTCCGGGCGTAAGCGGACAAAATAATCTTGTTTTAGCCAATGGTGATGAAATGATCCAGCACAGAGTAGTAGGTTTCCTTAACTACAAAATCAACTACGGTGGTGACATGGGAGGAGCAACCAATATTTCATTGGGTATGATTTCAGGCTCAGGTTCTCCACTTTCTTACACTTATGGTGGTGATTACAATGGTGATGGTCAGTCATTCAACGATTTGATTTTTGTTCCTAACAAAGGCACTGACATCAAATTTGCTGACATTACTTCAGGATCAGGTGCCAACCAGGTAGTATTGTTTACCGGTGCTCAACAGCAGGAAGCATTTGAGAAGTTTATTGCCAACAGCGACTACCTGAATTCAAGAAGGGGACAATATGCAGAAAGAAACGGTGCGTTTTTCCCTTGGTTGACAAGATTTGATCTTACAGTAGCGCAGGATTTCTTTATCAAAGTAGGAGGAAAGAAAAATGCATTACAGATCAGGGCTGACATTTTCAACTTTGGCAACTTGTTGAACAACAAATGGGGAGTTGGTAATTTGACAACCACCGTAAACCCACTTACTTTTGCGAGTGTAGGTGCTGATGGCACACCATCTGTTAGGATGGCTACACAGGTAAAAGATGGCAAAACCATTTTGTTGGAAGATTCATTTGTAAAAGCAGTGAATTTTGACAATGTTTGGCAAATGCAATTGGGCTTGAGGTATACATTTAACTAATCAATCCTAACCAAAAATAAAGGCCCGTCGGTTTTCCGGCGGGCCTTTTTCATTTATGTACATATCCTTTCTACTTTCCAACATCTTTCCACGACCTTGAGATGGAATGGAAGATGATTTCGGCATTTTAACACCTCACTTACATTAAGTTTTAATTTAATGTGTAAGATTTGTGTAAAAGTGCTAAGTGGCTTTAAATTGTTAAAAAACATATATGATAAAACATTAATATAAATAGCTCTTTGGATTTAAAAAACAGTCATGAACGCAACGGGTAAAAAAGAGTTATCCACAGTATAAGGGAACTTTCCACAAGGTTTTCCACTTTTAATGTTTAATTATATTATGGTAATTGGTTATGTAAATCCGTAGCTTTGTGCCACATCTGAAATTGCCGTATTTAGGGCAGTTGCGGTCAGATGAGCCAGCCCGGAAGAAAAATCTAAACAGTGCAAAATCAGTACGTTACTAACATTTTAGCCGATTGATCTAATGTCAGAGAATACCAACAAGTTGAAACCCATAGCCGGAGGTAGTTATAGTCCCATAAAACTGGATGACGACCTCAATAAAATTATGACCGGCAGGATTCAACCCCAGGCCATTCCCCTTGAGGAAGCGGTGTTGGGTTCTATTCTCATTGACAAAGATGGCATGCCCGCCATAGTAGAGATTCTCAGAAAAGAGTCATTTTACCTAAAGGCCCATCAAACGATTTTTGAAACCATGATGGACCTGTTTGGCAAGCAGCAGCCCATCGATTTGCTTACCGTTCACGAAGCATTGAATAAAGGGGGTAAACTTGAAGAAATAGGAGGAGTCGGATATCTGATTGAATTGGGAAACAAGGTAGGCTCAGCCGCCAATATTGAATTTCATGCCAGGATCATTGCTCAAAAGTTCATCCAAAGAGAATTGATCAGGGTTTCTACCGAAGTGATCAGAAACTCATTTGAGGATTCAATGGACGTACTTGAAATCCTGGACGAGGCGGAGAGGGGACTGTACAATATTACAGACCAAAACCTCAACACCGGTTATGAATCGCTGTCTTCACTGGTGGTACAGGCGCAAAAAGAAATAGAAAAAACCAGCCAACAAGGCAGTGAGCTTACGGGTGTTACTTCCGGATTCAGGAGCCTTGATAAGATGACAAACGGTTGGCAGCCTTCAGATTTTATCATTGTAGCGGCCAGACCGGGTATGGGAAAAACGGCATTTACCCTGAGTATGGCTAAAAATGCGGCAGCCAACGGGCAGGGAGTAGCTGTGTTTTCGTTGGAGATGGCCAGTGTTCAATTGGTTCAGCGTTTGATTTCTGCCGAAGCAGAGATTGGTTCTTCAAAACTGAGGAATGGTAAGCTGGATGATGGAGAATGGACCAAGCTCCATGCCGCAGTTGATAAGCTATCTCAACTGCCTATGTACATCGATGACACACCGGCCATCAACATCTTTGAATTGAGAGCCAAGTGTAGGAGGTTGAAACAAAACCATGACATTTCGATGATCATCATCGATTACCTTCAATTGATGACCGCGGCTCCCAATGAAAAAAGAGGAAACAGGGAACAGGAAATTTCTTCCATTTCCAGGTCATTGAAAAGTTTGGCCAAAGAATTGCATGTACCAGTTATAGCCTTGTCACAGTTGTCAAGGGCTGTAGAAACAAGGGGTGGTGAAAAGAGGCCTCAACTTTCGGATTTGAGGGAATCAGGAGCCATTGAGCAGGATGCAGATATTGTTACCTTTATCTATAGACCTGATTACTACGGCCTGGAAGAAGGAGGTAATTTTGATACACCCAAAGACATTGCAGAAATCATCCTTGCCAAACACAGAAATGGTGGCTTGGGTACTGTAAATCTGAGGTTTATAGGTGAGTACACCAAATTTGAAGATCCGGGAGAATCCGGATTTGTGGGAGGTGATTTTGGCAACCCGTTTGGTACAGATAATTTTAATGCCATGATTACCCGTCCGTCCAGATTGAATACAGGTGACGTAAACGATGCGGATGGGTTTGGTGATACTAACATTCCATTTTAAGTTTTAGCAAATGCGCCCTAAAAAAGATAATCCCGGAGCGGGAAAGAAAAGAAAGCCAGCGGTCAAGAGTCCGTTTGAAAAGTTTTTTATCAAAAAAAATAAGGAGGAAGAAACAGAATTGCCAACGCAAAGACGGCGAAGGTCTGCCCCTGATAAAGACGAAAGCCGTCCGGAGAGAAAGCCAGGGAAGGACGACTCACGGCCCGGAAGAAGCCCAAGAAGAGACGATGCCCGACCAGAGAGAAGTCCGAGAAGAGACGATGATCGCCCAGAAAGAAGCCCAAGAAGAGACGATGATCGCCCTGAAAGAAGCCCAAGAAGGGACGATTCACGCCCTGAAAGAAGCCCCAGGAGGGACGATTCACGCCCAGAAAGAAGCCCCAGGAGGGATGATTCACGCCCAGAAAGAAGCCCCAGGAGGGATGATTCACGCCCAGAAAGAAGCCCAAGAAGAGACGATTCACGCTCAGAAAGAACTCCCAGGAGGGATGATTCACGCTCAGAAAGAAGCCCAAGAAGAGACGATTCACGCCCAGAAAGAAGCCTCAGGAGGGATGATTCACGCTCAGAAAGAAGCCCAAGAAGAGACGATTCACGCCCTGAAAGAAGCAGCAGAGGTGGAGAGGGCAGAGGTGGAAAGTCGCCATTTGGTGGAGAAAGAAAAAGGGCGGATTTTGGTCCAAAGCGTGAATTTAAGCCAAGAGATAGAGAAGAAAGACCAGGATCAGACAGAAAACCCAGACTGTTTGATGAGAATTTTTTTAACAGACCAAGGGATTTTGAAAGAGAAGAAGAAGAGACTGCTGAACCTAAAGAAAGGTTTGCCGATGTCAAAAAAGCAGTGGATAAAAATGAAATTATTCGTTTGAATAAATTTATTGCTCAATCTGGTATTTGTTCCCGAAGAAAGGCTGCTGAAATGGTAAAAGCCGGCGAAATAATGGTCAATGGAGAGGTCAATACCAATCCAGCCTATGAAACCCAGGAGCATGACATTATTACGTATAAGGGAGAGGTAGTAAAAAAGGAGGAAAAACTGATTTACGTCCTGCTTAATAAGCCTAAAAATTTTATTACCACAGCAGAGGATGAAAAAGGAAGAAAAACCGTACTTGACCTGGTAAAAGACAGGTACACAGAAAGACTCTTTCCTGTTGGCAGATTAGATAGAAACACTACCGGCTTGATTTTATTGACCAATGATGGAGCCCTGGCTAAAAAACTATCACATCCCAGTCACCAGATCAAAAAAATATACCATGTGGAGTTGGATAAGAACCTAAAAACTTCAGATTTGGATAAAATAAAAGAGGGTATCCAGTTGGAAGATGGACCGGCTGAAGTGGATGCAGTCGATTACATTGAATCGGGCAAAAAAAATGAGGTAGGCATTGAGATCCATAGTGGTAAAAACAGGATAGTAAGGAGGATTTTTGAATCTTTGGGTTATGAAGTGGTAAAGCTGGATCGCACTTATTTTGCAGGACTCACCAAAAAAGATTTGCCAAGAGGGTTTTCGAGAGAACTCATTGAAAAGGAAATCATCATGCTTCGACACTTTACCAACAGAAGAAAAGAAAGCTAGATTAGTGGAAGCTTTGATGCCGGCAAACCATTGTCTTGGTGTTGAATAAAAAGTAAAGAGTTCAAGAGGTAAAAAAATAATTTACAGTAGCTGCATTTTTATAAATGGTTGAAAAGTAAATATTTACCTTCATCTTCGCTATCTTTGCAGCCTATGATCAGGAAAGAATTACAAACTTTATTAGGACAAAGAGTGCTGGTTTTAGACGGGGCCATGGGTACCATGATCCAGCGCTATCAATTGAATGAGCAGGATTTCAGGGGTGAACAATTTAAAGATTCGCCTAAAGACCTGAAGGGCAACAACGATCTATTGAGTGTTACCCGACCCGATATCATCAAAGAAATTCACACAGCCTATCTGGAGGCAGGTTCAGATATCATAGAGACCAATACCTTCAGCGGCACTCGTATTGCTCAGGCAGATTACAGCATGGAAGAAGCCGTATATGCCATCAACTTTGAGTCGGCTAAAATAGCAAGAGAGTGTACCGATGCCCATTTCCTCAAGACAGGTAAAAAAACATATGTTGCAGGCGCAATGGGGCCTACCAATAGAACGGCATCCATCTCTCCGGATGTTAACAATCCTGGGTATAGGGCTGTGAGTTTCGATAACTTGCGAGATGCTTATTATGAACAAGCGAAGGCTTTGATGGCGGGCGGTGCTCATTTGCTCATGGTTGAAACTATCTTTGATACCCTCAACGCCAAGGCCGCTATTTTTGCTATAGAGCAACTCAAAGAAGACCTGGGGCAGGACATACCGGTCATCATTTCAGGCACCATTACAGATGCCAGCGGCAGAACCCTCAGTGGTCAAACCGTTTCTGCATTTTATTATTCTGTAGCCCATGCCAAACCCATTGCCATTGGACTCAACTGTGCTTTGGGTGCAAAAGAAATGCGGCCACACCTAAAAGAATTGGCAGATATCAGTCAATTTTATATTAGTGCTTATCCCAATGCGGGCCTTCCCAATGAGTTGGGCGCCTATGATCAAAGTCCGGAGGAAATGAAAAACTACATCCGGGACTTTGTGCAAAGCAACTATGTTAACATAGTAGGTGGTTGTTGTGGAACTACCCCTGACCACATCAGGGCAATGGCAGATGCAGTACAAGACTTGCCTGCGAGGAGCCTGCCTAAACTGGAAAAATTATCCGCCTATTCAGGCTTAGAGGCTTTGGTGGTAAGGCCCGACCTTAATTTTATCAATATTGGAGAGCGTACCAACGTAACCGGAAGTAAGATGTTTGCCCGATTGGTGCTGGAAGGAAAGTATCCGGAGGCCCTGGTTGTAGCCCGGCAGCAGGTAGAGGCCGGAGCACAAATTATAGACGTCAACATGGACGAGGCCTTGCTGGACAGTGAAAAGGCCATGGAGACCTTTTTACACCTGGTAATGGCTGAACCCGATATTGCCAGGGTGCCTGTGATGATAGACAGCAGTAAATGGACCGTAATAGAAGCAGGACTCAAATGTGTGCAGGGCAAGTGCATCATCAATTCCATTTCACTCAAAGAGGGCAAAGAGTCTTTTGTGCACCATGCCCGGCTTGCCCATAAATACGGTGCTGCCGTAGTTGTGATGGCTTTTGACGAAGCCGGACAGGCAGATACCATAGAAAGAAAGGTGTCGATTTGTAAACGGGCATATGATATATTGGTAGATGAAGTGGGAATGGAAGCCACCGACATCATTTTTGATCCCAATATTTTTGCGGTGGCTACCGGAATCAAGGAACACAATGAGTATGCACTTTACTTTATCGAGGCATGCCGTCAGATCAAGGCCCTTTGTCCGGGTGTTAAAATAAGTGGTGGGGTGAGCAATATCTCATTTTCATTCAGGGGCAACGATAAAGTCAGGGAGGCCATGCACACAGCCTTTTTATACCACGCCATAAAAGCAGGCATGGACATGGGCATTGTCAATGCAGGTATGATCGAAGTGTATGAAGAAGTAGAACCGGAGTTGCTGGTAAAAGTAGAAGACGTACTCTTCAACAGAAACGAGGGTGCAACAGAGGGTCTGATCACTTATGCAGAAAATATTAAAGGTGGGGGTAAGGTTATTCAAAAAGATGAGGCCTGGAGAAATGGAACCGTTCAGGAAAGAATTACCCATGCACTGGTAAAAGGAATCACCTCCCATATCGAAGAAGATGTGGAAGAGGCAAGATCGGAATATACAGCCTCATTAAAAATCATCGAAGGTCCGCTCATGGATGGCATGAATGTGGTTGGTGATTTGTTTGGCAGCGGGAAAATGTTTTTGCCCCAGGTAGTTAAAAGTGCCAGGGTTATGAAACAGGCGGTAGCCTATCTGACCCCTTATATAGAAGCAGAGAAAAAAGACAACGCGAGCACCTCAAAAGGGAAAATCCTGATGGCTACTGTGAAAGGAGATGTGCATGACATTGGCAAAAACATCGTTGGAGTAGTGTTGGCGTGCAATGCCTATGAGATCATCGATTTGGGAGTAATGGTGCCCACCGCCCGCATTTTGGAAGAGGCCATAAAAAACAAGGTAGACATGATTGGTTTGAGTGGCTTAATCACTCCATCACTCGAAGAAATGTCGGGTGTAGCCAGAGAAATGCAACGAATGGGCCTAAAACTACCACTTCTGATAGGAGGAGCAACCACCTCCAAGACCCACACAGCATTAAAAATTGATACTGAATATGAAGGCCCTGTTATTCATGTTTTGGATGCCAGCAGGAGTGTTACGGTAGCAGGAAATTTATTGTCGGGCGAAGAAGGCCTGACAGCAGCCTTTGTCCAACAATTTAAATCTGAATACGCTTCGATCCGAGAGCAAAGAGCCTCTGGAAAGTATGACAAAAACTACATCGGATTGGAAGAGGCGAATAGCCAGGGTGTAAAAATCAATTGGAAGGACTATAAAACAACTGTTCCCCAAAAGACCGGTGTTAATGCAGAAGAAATTGAGGTAGCATCCTTGATACCCTATATTGATTGGACTCCCTTTTTTCAATCCTGGCAGTTGGCCGGAAAATACCCTGCCATCCTGAATGACCAGGTGGTAGGAAAGGAAGCCACTGAATTGTTTGAAAATGCAAAAGCCATGTTGGAAACCATATCTAAAGAAGGATGGTTGCGTGCAAAGGTGGTATATGGCATTTTTCCGGCCAATTCAGTAGGTAATGAGGTGATTGTGTGGGACAACCAGGAAGCCAAATCAGAAAAGTGTAGCTTGCATTTTTTAAGACAGCAACGCAAAAAGGCGGACGGACTTCCTTATTTGTGCCTCAGTGATTTTATTGCCCCCAAGGATAGTGGATTGCTTGACTACATCGGCTTTTTTGCGGTAACAGCAGGGCATGGCATCGAAAAACATATTGAAAAATATGAGGCCGATCACGATGATTACAACGCCATTTTATTAAAATCTCTGGCAGACCGATTGGCAGAGGCGGCGGCGGAATACCTGCATGAAAAAGTGAGGAAAGAATATTGGGCTTATGCCAAAGACGAGCACCTAAACAATGAAGAAAGGATCAGAGAAAGTTATCAGGGCATAAGGCCGGCTCCCGGATACCCCGCTTGTCCGGATCACACCCAAAAAGATACAATTTGGGAAGTATTGGACGTTGAAACCAATGCCGGCATAACACTTACAGAAAGTAAGGCTATGTATCCGGTATCGAGTGTCAGCGGCTTCTATTTCAGTCATCCTGAGTCCAAATATTTTGGCTTAGGGGCTATTGGAAAAGACCAGGTAGCCCATTTGGCAGCCTCAAAAGGTTGGCCGATCGAGGAAATCGAACGATGGTTGGCACCGAATTTGAATTATAAATCATTTGAATGAAACGTCAAGGCTTAAAAATGAAAATAGTTGCTGTAATATTGCTGATATTCAGTTCATTATATATTAATGCTCAGGTAGTCAGTGAATCTGCGGCCCGGGAAGAGCTGGCCAGACGAGGTATTCCTGAGGCTCAGTTCAGGGCAGAAATGTTGAGAAGGGGGATAAATCTTGACAATATTGACCCTAATAACACCCAGGAGCTACTTCGCATTGAAAGAGAGGTAAAAGACGCCCTGGAGAAGCTGGAAAAAGAGAATAAAAAAGAAGAAAAACAGAAATTAGAAGGTGAAAAACAGAAAACACCCAAAACGAAAGAAGATGAAATAAAGGCGGACACGATCAAGGACAAAGCGGCAGAAGATGCCAAAATGTCGAATAAATCAGGAACTGACATTAAAAAAGCCGTTGAGCGGGGAGCAAGCCTGGAAGAAGCAGTATCCGAAAACTTGCAGGAAAAACAAAAGGAAAAGCTGCCGGAAGCAAAAACGTATGGTCAGCAGTTGTTTAGAGACAACAGCCTAAAACTTTACCGAACATCAGATGAAACCAAGCCACCCAGATCTTATGTTTTGGGTGCGGGAGATGTGTTGGCCATTTCCATTTTTGATGTTTCGCAGGCCAATATTTCGCTGGAAGTGTCAAGAGAAGGGTATATCCAACCGGATCGGTTGCCGCGTTATTTTGTAGCCGGCCTGACCATAGATGACGCTGAAAGAATGTTGAAGCGCAACTTCAGAAACTACTACCTTTTCTCACCTGACAACTTTAAACTTTCGGTAACTACCGCCAGAACTATTAATGTCAATATTTTTGGAGAGGTATTTAACAACGGCAGTTTCAACATTTCGGCTGTCAATACAGCGTTTAATGCCCTGGTAGCGGCCGGAGGCCCTGGTGACCTGGGAAGCGTAAGGCAAATAAAGTTGCTGAGGCCGGGCAAAGCACCTAAAAACATAGATGTTTATCAGTTTTTAAACAATCCGGTAGTATCTCAGGAGTTCTATTTGCAGGACAATGACTACATCCAGGTGCCTATTGCCCAAAAGTTGATTTCTATCAAAGGAGGAATCAACCGCCCCATGCAATATGAATTGTTGCCTGAAGAAAACCTCAATCACCTGCTAAAATATGCAGGAGGCATCAAAGCAGGAGCCTTGAAAAGAAATGTGCAGGTCAAACGATTCGAAAACGATGCAGAGGTAATATTAAATGTAGACCTGAGTGAGCTTGAAACACAAAAAAAAGACTTTGTACTAAAGCACGGTGACGAAGTACGGGTTGGAGAAATAGAAAAGGGCTTTGAAAATAAAGTGTCTATTTATGGTGCGGTAAGAGATACCGGAGAATATGCCTTTGTTCAGGGAATGAAAATCAATGACCTCATTCAAAGATCGGTGATCAGAGAGAATGCCATTCAGGAGACAGCCTATCTCAGGAGATTTAATGAGGATCAGAAAACCGTACGATATGAAATTGTCAACATTAAAGAAGCGATTTTAAATCCAGCGAGTCCGGCTAATATGGAGTTGAGAAAAGGAGATGTGCTTACAGTAAGGGCTCTATCTGATTTTGCTGAGAGTTATAAGGTGATTGTAGATGGTGCTGTCAGAAATCCTGTCAAGTTTGCCCTTGGAGAGAGGGGCAACATGAAGGTAAGTGATGCCTTATTTTTAGCCGGTGGCATTAGAGAGGACGCAGCCGAATTTGCCTATTTATTCCGCAAAAGAGGAGATGAATTGACCCAGGAATATTATTATATCGACCTGAATGGGCTTAGCACCAAAAGTGATCTCTCCACCGATATTGAGCTGAGTCCATACGATAGTATATTTGTATATAAAACAGCTGATTTTGCAGATAAAGCGTTTATAAAAGTTGGGGGTGCAGTAAGGAGGCCGGGTGAATTTGTGTATAACCCAACCTTGACCCTCAAAGACGCCATTTTGTTGAGTGGAGGTTTGAAGCAGGAGGCATCACCCAATAGAATAGATGTATTCAGATTAGATTTTGGCAATGAAAGAAGAACCACAACCCTTGCCAAAAGAATAGACCTGAAAAATGATCTTTCCCTAAATTCTGTCAAAGACTATATGTTATTACCCTTTGACCAGATATATATCCGATATGCCCCCGAATTTGAACCCTTGCGCAACGTCATAATTGAAGGAGAAGTGGTATATCCGGGCATTTATTCTTTGTTAAAAGAAAATATGCGACTCACAGATCTGATTGAAATGGCTGGGGGTCTAACCAATGAGGCCTATATTGAGGGTGCCAGTTTGTTTAGATTGGATGGCAATACCGGGAACGTGGTGGTCAACTTAAAAACAGCTATGGAAAAGGACAATAGTTCACAAAATATCATCCTTAGGGCAGACGATGTGATTACCATTCCCAAGCAGGACAATATTGTTTCCATAGTTGGAGCCACCAACTATGATGAGTTGTATGGCAGCCGTCTTTTGGAGAATGGCAAGATCAACATTGCCTTCGAGGAAGGTAAAGATGCCTTGTATTATATCAACAACTACGCGGGTGGAATTGATGAAAATGGTGATATCAATCGAATTACCGTAGAACACAAAAACGGCAGGGTTGAAAAAGTAAGAAACAGGATTTTTTATAAAAAATTCCCCGAAGTAAAAGAAGGGTCAACCATCAACGTACCCTATAAAAAGAAGAAAACAGAAGAGGAGAAAAAAGAAGAAAAAGACATCAACTGGGGTGATGTGCTGAAAGACAGCATTGCGCAAGCCACAGCGATCCTATCGCTCATCCTATTGATTAGGAGTGTTGATTAATTAACTTTTTTTTTCAGTTTTTTTAACCACTTTCCTGCAAAAATCACTTATTTTTGAGTAATTATTTTACTCAAACAATGATAGAGGCACTGATTTCATCCAAAACGAGAATCAAGTTGTTGCTTAAGTTTTTTCTTAACAGCAATAACAAGTCCTACCTGCGGAGTCTGGAGTCGGAATTCGGTGAATCATCCAATGCCATCAGGGTAGAGCTCAATCGTTTTGAAGAAGCGGGCATGCTCAGTTCCTTTACTTCCGGCAATCGCAAATATTTTCAGGCCAATACCCAGCATCCTCTATACAATGAGGTGCATAACATTTTGCGCAAACAGCTGGGCATTGATCAGATCATTGAAAACATCATAGAAAGACTGGGCAATGTAGAGCAGGTTTTTATTACCGGCGCGTTGGCAAGAGGAGTGGATAGTAAAATCATCGATTTGGTATTTGTGGGCGAGGTGAACATTGAGTACCTAATCACCCTTATCGAAAAAGCCGAAAAATTGATATCCAGAAAGATCCGCTATGTTGTTTATAGTGGTGCCGACCCGGTTTTTGCAGATGAAGTAATCGGCGATCAGAATGCTTTGTTAATCTGGGAAAAAGACGCTTGATGAAAAATACTATGACCCTACTGAGAAATTGTCCGGATAAGGATGCCTGCAGCTGGTATGCTGTTTATACCTCCTTTAGAAGTGAAAAGCTGGTAGCCAGTCAACTGCGCAAAAAGAACATAGAAGTCTACCTGCCCCTGGTGAGTAAGACCAAGAGATACCTCAGAAAGTTAAAGACTTACCAGGTTCCCATGATTGGGTGTTATTTATTTGTAAAAATCAGGCGGAATCAATGTATTTCTGTTTTGGAAACAGAACGTGTGGTGAAGATCATATCTGAAAGAGGACAGCCTTCGATCATCAAAGAAGATGAAATCAATGTATTAAAAAGAATAGAAGGTCTTGAAGTAGAGATAGAAAATTGCAGTGCAAATCTACATCTGGGAGACAAGGTAGCCATCCGTAAGGGAAATCTGGCTGGCTTACAAGGCAGGTTGATCAGACAAAACGGCAAAAAAAGTTTTATAGTAGAGTTGGAAAGTGTAGGCATAACACTACAACTCAGCATAGATACCGAAATGTTATTAAAAACCAGTTCAGCCAAAGTATTAACGGCCTGAATTGCAATAGATTAGAAATTATTTTCCCTCTAGGTAGTGCGACTTAGGGACGGCGAAGCCATTTAAAAAATTAAACAAAATACAATATGAATATAGCCGTAGTAGGTACCGGTTATGTAGGTTTGGTAACGGGAACTTGTTTTGCCGAAACCGGTAACCACGTAGTGTGCATAGACATTGATGCCCACAAAGTGCAAAGAATGCAAAACGGGGAAGTTCCCATATATGAACCCGGCTTAGAGACCTTATTTGAACGAAACACAAAGGCTGGCAGGCTCAGTTTTACCACTGATTTGAAAGAAGGAATTAAGCAGGCTAAAATAATATTTTTAGCCTTGCCTACCCCTCCGGGAGAAGATGGCTCAGCGGACCTAAAATACATATTGCAGGTGGCGGCTGACTTGAGCGGTATGATTGAAGATTATAAGGTTATTGTTGACAAAAGCACAGTCCCGGTTGGCACAGCTGAAAAAGTGCAAGCCATCCTGGAAGAGAAGTTGTCTGCTGATTTGTTTGATGTGGTTTCCAATCCGGAGTTTTTGAGAGAGGGTGTAGCGGTTGATGATTTTTTGAAACCAGACAGAGTAGTAATAGGCGTCAATTCTAAAAGAGCAGAAGAGACCATGCTGCGTCTGTATGAACCCTTTGTGAGGCAAGGCAATCCCATTATCGTAATGGACATTAGAAGCGCTGAACTGACCAAATATGCAGCCAACGCCTATTTGGCAACCAGGATATCATTTATGAATGAAATAGCCAATTTGTGTGAGCGGCTGGGTGCAGACGTTGACCATGTAAGAAAGGGCATGGGATCTGATACCAGAATTGGAAAAAGATTTCTTTTCCCAGGAGTGGGCTATGGCGGAAGTTGTTTTCCCAAAGATGTGATGGCGTTATCAAAAGCAGCAGGTGATGTGGATTATAAATTCAGGATCCTTGATGCAGTCATGACAGTCAATGAAAAACAAAAAGAAGTATTATTTGATAAGATTAATCGTTACTTCAAGGGAGATGTAAAAGGAAAGACCATTGCAGTTTGGGGACTGGCATTTAAACCCGAAACGGATGACATAAGAGAGGCTCCGGCCATTACATTAATCCGCCAATTGCAAGAGCAAGGAGCACAGGTGAAGGCCTATGATCCAGAAGCAATGGAAAATTTCAGGAATCAAGTTACCTCTGAGGTCCAATATTGTGAAGATATGTATGAGGCGCTTGATGGTGCAGATGCCCTGGCTGTAATAACAGAGTGGAGCGTATTCAGGATGCCTGATTTTGATCTTATAAAATCAAAATTAAGCCAGGCCGCTGTGTTTGATGGTCGAAATGTATATTCGGTTCAGGAAATGGAAAAACTGGGCTTCCACTATGAAAGCATAGGAAGATAAATCACCAAGATTTTTACAGCTTCATATTTCCCACTAATTAATTTACAAAATATAAAAATGTCTGACATGCAAAAAAACATCTTAGTTACAGGTGGAGCCGGGTTTATAGGTTCTCATGTTGTACGAAAATTGGTATTAGATTACCCACAATACAAGATTGTTAATTTTGATGCATTGACCTATGCAGGTAATCTTGAAAACCTGCGGGACATTGAAGGAAAGGAAAATTACCACTTTGTAAAGGGTGATATCACAGATCTAGAGAAAGTGCTTCAAACACTCAGGCAATATGAAATTAATGGCATCATTCATTTGGCTGCTGAATCGCATGTTGACAGATCCATCGTTGACCCTTTGATATTTGTAAAAACCAACTTGTTGGGCACTGCCACTCTACTTCAGGCTGCCAAACAATATTGGGGAAATGATATGAGTGAAAAGAGATTTTATCATGTTTCAACAGACGAAGTTTTTGGTTCATTGCCGATGGGAGAAGGGTTTTTACAGAAGAAACTGCTTATGATCCCAGAAGTCCTTACAGCGCCAGTAAAGCGGGAAGCGACCATCTGGTAAGGGCATTTTACCACACGTATGGCATGCCTTGTGTATTGAGTAACTGCTCCAACAACTACGGTCCCAATCATTTTCCTGAAAAATTGATCCCCCTGATCATCAACAATATTTTGCATGGCAAGGCCCTGCCTATTTATGGTAAAGGGGAAAATGTAAGAGACTGGTTGCACGTAGAAGATCACGCAAGAGCCATAGATGTAGTTTTCCACAAGGGCGTCAATGGTGAAACCTATAATATTGGAGGTCATAATGAAATATCCAATCTGGCCCTGGTAGAAAAACTTTGCGATCTCATGGACAAAAATTTAGGTAGGGCAGAAGGAGAAAGCAGAAAGCTAATCAGCTTTGTAAAGGACAGGGCCGGTCATGATTTGAGGTATGCCATTGATGCTACCAAAATTAAAAACAATCTTGGATGGACACCTGAGTATACCCTTGAAAAGGGTTTGGAAGCTACCATTGATTGGTATCTCAACAACAAAGAATGGTTGCAGCATGTAACCTCCGGAACCTATCAAACGTACTACGAAAATCAATACACCACCCGGTGAGTCAACCTTTTTTGCACGTTACCATTCCCGGTTATTTTGACAGAGAAGTGGCTTATGTATTGCATGTATTGCTAAAACAAAATTTAGGGATTAGCAACTACATACTAGAAAGAAAGGCTGTAACCAATTATATTTTTAAAGGACCCAATGGAAGCTTAGAGATCAACAATGCTTTTTTTAAGGGAGAAGAGTCAAATTTATTTGTTGCATCCAACCTTCCGCAAAACAGAGTTGATTTTAGTTGGCCGGGTTTACAAGATAGATTTACATCCTTGTTTGGAAACGATGAAATAAAATGGGCTGATCAAACATACTATTGTGGGCCTGATTTGATTGCCAGTACTTTTTTTCTTTTAACCCAATGGGAGAGTCATATAAAAGAGAAGGACGCATTGGGAAGGTACAATTATAATGGCTCAAGTCTTCAAAGATGGGAGCTGTATCGCAGACCCTTAATCAACGAATATGTTTTCTTGCTGCAACATGTTTTGTTTTCTATTGGTATTTCAGCAAATACGGGCCAATATGAGGCAAGCTTTAGTTGTGACATTGACTCGGTGCAAAAATTTAAAAGTGTCAGAAACCTGGCAGGTGCCCTTTATCACTCGGGTCTAAATTCTTCGAAGTGGAAAAAGGAGGTGCAAGCTTATAAAAGGTCAAAGTCGAATGCAAACGAAGATCCTTATTTTTCATTTGACTACATGCTGGGAGCACTGAAGAGGCGCAATATCCGTTCTGTTTTTTATTTTATGACGGGTAAAACCAACGTCAAGCACGACCATCTGGATTATCGACTTGAGGAGCCCAGGATGCAATTGTTATTAAAAGAACTCAAACAACAAAACATCCACATTGGCTTGCATCCCAGTTTTGAGACAGCATACACTCAAGGAACAATGGCCTCAGAAAAATCAATTTTGGAAAAAGCCATAGGGGATGAAGTATCCATGGTGAGACAACATTATCTGAGGTACAGGGCAGATGACACATGGAAGATGTATGATGATCTGGGATTTAAAATGGATAGCAGTGTTCAATTTACAGAAGGCCTGGGTTTTGCAGCGAGCAGCTGTACTCCTTACTCACTGTATTCCATTTCAGAGAGGAGGATGACAGAGGTGGTAGAATGGCCGCTGATCCTGATGAAAAAAAAGGACTATGTAAAAGACGTTGAAAAGATCTACTCATCATATGCAGAAATTATTGACATTGCAAAAAAACACCATGGGAGATTTCAGGTGCTTTTTCACAATAGTGACGTTGAAACAGAGACCGAGCGTGAACTTTTTGAAGCCACATTAAATCATTTGTCGAAAGCCTGATGATGGGACAAATGGATACCATAAGGCCCTCTATTTTTGATGGTTTTAGCGGTTTGGTTGCTGGTCAAAGTACAAGACAGGGAGGTGTAAGTATTTCTCCTTATGACTCCCTCAATCTGGGCAGCAGCACCGAAGATGATCCGTTAAGTGTAGCTGAAAATAAAAAACTGTTTTGTGAAAGCCTGGGATTTAAAATAGAGCAGGTGGTGCGAAGTCACCAAATCCATAGTGACCAGATTCTGATAGCAAGCCAGGGAGGCAACTTTGATGGGTATGATGCATTGGTAAGCCAGGACAAAAATCTTTTATTGGCGGTCAGCACTGCAGATTGTGTACCTATATTATTATTTGATCCCGTCCATGAAGTATGTGCAGCTATACATGCCGGATGGAAGGGTACAGTTCTGAATATCGTCTCAAAGACGGTGGAGTTGATGCAACATCGTTATGGCAGTGCCTCAACGGATGTCAGGGCCTACATTGGTGCCTGCATTGATCAATGTCACTTCGAAGTAGGTCCCGAAGTTTTGGAACAATTTGATATGAATTATATCGACAAAATAGATTCAGCTTCAGGAAAAGGTTTTGTGGATTTAAAGGCAGCTAATAAAGCACAACTTTTGACAGCGGGACTCACTCCTTTTAATATTGAAACCAGCCCATCTTGCACATATGATGATGCACATAGATTTTTTTCACACAGAAGAGATAAGGGAAAAACTGGAAGAATGTGGAGTGTGATTGGTTTAATTAAATAAACATATATATTAAAATGATTTATATACATCCAACTGCCATTGTTGAAGAAGGTTGCCAGCTGGGAGAAGGCACCAAGGTGTGGCACTACAGTCATCTGATGCCTGGAGCTATTTTGGGAGAAAACTGCAACATAGGTCAGAATGTTTTTATTGCCGATGGTGTAAGCCTGGGCAACAATGTAAAAATTCAAAACAATGTTTCTTTGTACACCGGAGTAATATGTGACGATGATGTGTTTTTAGGACCCAGTGCTGTATTTACAAATGTAGTGAACCCAAGAAGTGCAGTGAACAGAAGAGGTCAATATGCCAAAACTCATGTGGGTAAAGGCGCCTCTGTGGGGGCAAATGCCACCATAGTTTGTGGTCACGATTTGGGTAAGTATTGCTTTATTGGAGCTGGGGCTGTGGTGACTAAGTATGTGCCTGACTATGCACTGGTAGTTGGCAACCCAGCTAGACAAATGGGATGGATGAGTGAATTTGGTCATCGACTTTCTTTTGACGAGACAGGTAAGGCACAATGTCCTGAATCCGGTGATTGGTATAAAATTGAAAACAATACAGTAAAAAAAATATGAGTTCCACAATTCAAATGGTTGACCTCAAAGGGCAGTACAATCGATTAAAACCAGAAATTGATTTAGCCATTCAGGAAGTGTTGGATGGCTGCATTTTCATCAATGGGCCGCAGGTAAAAGATTTTTCTGACCGATTATCCACTTACATGGGTGGCTGTTTTGTTATACCCTGTGCCAATGGAACAGATGCCTTACAAATAGCATTGATGGCATTGGAATTAAACGATGGTGACGAAGTTCTTTTGCCCTCTTTTACCTATGCGGCCACCGCAGAAGTAATTGCACTTTTAAAATTAAAACCTGTAATGGTAGATGTTGATCCTACCTCTTTTAATACAGGTAGAGCCCAATATGAGGCCTATATTACGGATAAGACCAGGGTAATTGTACCAGTTCACCTTTTTGGTCAGGCCTCACAAATGGATGAGATTATGGAGTTGGCTAAAGAACGAGACTTGTTTGTAGTGGAAGACAATGCACAGGCGATAGGTGCGGACTATTATCACCAAGATGGAAGCACCAGCAAAGTGGGTACAATAGGTCACATAGGGTGCACCTCTTTTTTTCCATCCAAAAACCTGGGGTGTTATGGTGATGGCGGAGCCGTATTTACCAAAGACGAAACACGGGCTCATAAAATATATATGATGGCCAATCATGGCCAGGCTAAAAAATACCACCATGAAGTCATCGGTTGCAATTCAAGGCTAGACACCCTTCAAGCGGCTATCTTAAATGTCAAATTGCGGTACCTTGATGATTTTGCGGCCCGCAGACGATCTGTAGCTGATCATTATGACAAAGCATTGGCAGAAATTGTTGGATTGCGAACACCGTTTAGGGTCAGCTATAGTAACCATGTGTTTCATCAATACACCCTACAGGTTAGCGATGGCAGGAGGGATGGCTTGATGACCTACCTTAAAGAGAAGGGTATACCTAGTATGATCTACTATCCCATCCCACTGTATAAGCAAAAGGCCTACGCACACTATGTTGAGCCCGGCTTTAGTCAGCCCGAAACCGAACGACTTTGTACAGACGTTGTTTCTCTGCCCATTCACACTGAAATGGAGCAAGATACCCAGGATTATATAATCCATGAAGTAAAAGCATTTTTTAATTGCTAGATCAGATTTGGAAGGCGGTTAAAGGGTGGTATGATTTATTGTATCCACAACTCTGTTTGTGCTGCCTTGAAGAACAAAAGGCTGGCAAGCAAACAGTTTTTTGCGTCAAGTGTCACTCTGCCTTTCCATTTACAAACCACTTTCAGGTTGAAGACAATGGTATGATGCAGCATTTTTATGGCAGGGTCAAAGTAGAAAGAGCTGCAGCTTTGATGCATTTTAGTGAAGGAGGCTTGGTGCAGCAAATGTTGCACACTTTAAAATATAAAGGAATGTACCAGATTGGATCCAATTTGGGGCAAATGGCTGCAGATAGGATGTTGGAGTCGGGATTTTCCAAAGGCATGGATGCTGTAATTGCGGTACCTATGCATGCGGCAAAGCAGCAACAGCGCGGTTATAATCAAAGTGAGGTAATTGCTGAAAAATTGGCTGAGGGTATCAATGTGCCTCTTATAAAAGATCAACTGGTAAAAATAAAGACAACGACTACGCAGACAAAAAAGGGAAGGCTGGAAAGGTTGGAAAACATAAAGGACAGCTTTATTTGGAAAAAAAATGGTGATCAGCAACCTAATCATGTGCTCTTAGTGGATGATGTTGCTACTACAGGTGCTACCCTTGAAGCCTGTATTGCAGCTATGCAAGGAGCAGGCATTCCTAAGATATCCGTGTTTACTATAGCAATGGCAGAATGAGTAAGATAAAAATTTTAGCAATCATAGGGGCAAGACCTCAGTTTATCAAACATTTTCCGTTTGAGAAAGCCTGTGAAGGAAAACTCAATCTCAAGACGATTCACACAGGCCAGCATTTTGATGAAAACATGAGCAAGGTGTTTTTTGATCAATTGGGCATGAAACATCCTGATTACATGCTTGCCAATGGAGGGGGTAACCATGGTTATCAGACGGGTAAGATGATGATGGATATTGAAGGCATAGTGATTGATGAAAAACCCAATGTTGTCTTGGTTTACGGCGACACCAATTCAACCCTGGCTGGAGCCTTAGTGGCTGCCAAATTGAATATACCTGTGGCTCATATAGAGGCAGGTTTAAGGAGTTACAACAGGGAAATGCCTGAAGAAGTCAATAGAGTACTAACAGACCACATTTCCACCTGGTTGTTTACGCCCGGTGATCAGGCTGTCAATAACCTTCAGAAAGAAGGAATTACCGCAGGTGTGCATCTCATAGGGGATGTAATGAAAGACATGGTGCAGTTTGTTCAAAAAAGTGCTTTATTTATTAAGCCTATTTTAGAAGAAAGATATGTTTATGTAACCCTGCACAGGCCTTATAATGTTGACCAAAATGACAGGTTATTGACATTATTGCAAAGCCTGAATAGCTTGCCACAAAAGATTGTATTTTCAATTCATCCACGAACCAGGAGCAATGCAGCAAAGTTTGGGATCAATTTGAGCGATTATTCCAATATTCTTTTCATTGATCCACAACCCTATTTCGAAAATCTTGGTTATATTTACTATGCAGATGCCTTAGTAACAGATAGTGGTGGGATGCAAAAGGAAGCCTATTGGTTGAAGAAAAAATGCATCACCATTCGAAAAGAAACAGAATGGGTAGAAACCCTGGATGGAGGCGGAAATATCTTGATCTTTGAAGACCTTGGGCAAATGCAGCAATTATTAGAAATTGAAAATGTTCAGTGGAATGATCAATTGTACGGAAACGGGAATGCTTGTGAACAAATTGTAGAAATATTATTACAACAATACAATAGGCTGTAGATAATGAAAAAATTTGCATTGATAGGGGCCGGTGGATTTATCGCTCCACGACACATGAAAGCAATGAAGGATACTGGCTGTCAGTTAATGGCTGCCATAGACAAACATGATTCTGTAGGAGTAATTGACAGTTATTTTCCAGAAGCTTCTTTTTTCACTGAATTTGAAAGATTCGACAGGCATGTTGAAAAACTGAAAAAAAGCGGCAGTGCCATTGATTATTTTGCTGTTTGCAGTCCCAACTACCTTCATGATGCCCATTGCAGGTTTGGTTTGAGATATGGTGCCGACGTGATTTGTGAAAAACCATTGGTTTTAAATCCATGGAACCTGGATGCGCTGGAAGAGATGGAAAAGGAATCCGGTAAAAAAGTATATACCATCCTTCAATTGCGCTTGCACCCCAACATCATAGCGCTTAAAAAGAAGGTAGAAGAGGCACCAGCAGACAAGGTGTTTGAATTTGATCTCACCTACATTACATCCAGGGGAAGCTGGTATTATACCAGCTGGAAGGGAGACATTCATAAATCAGGGGGAATAGCTACAAATATAGGTGTGCATTTTTTTGACATGCTTACCTGGATATTTGGAGACGTTAAAGAGAACATCGTTCACGTACATACGCATGACAGAGCAGGAGGCCTCATTGTATTTGAAAAGGCAAGGGTCAAATGGTTTTTGAGTATCAACGAACATACTTTACCTGAAGAAGCAACAAAGGCAGGTAAACGAACATTCCGGTCAATCAAAATTGAAGGAGAAGAAATTGAATTTTCGGATGGGTTTACTGAACTCCATACCCAAAGCTACAATCAGATTTTGGAAGGCAGAGGCTATGGAATTTCAGATACACGTAAAGCCATTGAATTGGTGTATGACATCAGGAATTCTAAAGCAGTTGGAGTGGAGGGAGAGATACATCCCTTTTGTGCATTGCCAATAGAAAAACACCCCTTCGATTGAATACTGACGAAATGAGCAAAACAATGTATTTACAAGGTGAGGCCAATCTCCCGACAAAATATGGGATATTTCATATGAGGGCTTACGCACAGGTACCCGATGAACAGATGCCCATTATTGTTCTCTATAATCCTGACACCCCACTGCAGCATCCTGTAAATGTGCGGTTGCATTCCGAGTGCATGACAGGAGATTTGTTTGGATCCCTGAAGTGCGAATGTGGAGAACAATTGCACCTCTCAATGGAAAAAATAGGAGCAGAAGGAGGCATCTTGATTTATTTGAGGCAAGAAGGAAGAGGTATTGGCATAATAAACAAACTGCACGCATATAAGGCGCAGGAAAAAGGTTTGGATACTGTTGAAGCCAACCGGGTTTTGGGCCTTGAAATAGACGCAAGAAAGTATGACTGTGCCATTGCCATCTTAAAGGAACTGGGAATTGAAAAAATTAGATTAATGACCAATAATCCAGATAAGTTAAAGGCCTTTGAAGGGAGTGGAATTGAAGTGATAGAAAGAATCCCTTTGGAAATTAGTCCTACAGAAGATAACCTTAAATACTTACAGACCAAAAAAGAGTATTTTAAGCATAGGTTGGATTTGATATAACCAATAAAAAGTTCAAATGGAAAATTCAAACGAAGGGCAAGCTCATAAAAACGAGGTTACTTTAAAAGATGTAATCTTGAAAGGACGATTTTACTTTGAATTGCTCCTTGCCAAATGGTATATTATAGGTTTTTTTTGTGTGCCCTTTATTATTTATTTTGGGTACAAACACCTTAAATTTAAACCTCAGTATGAAGCAGAAGTTAAATTTTTAGTAGAAGGGAGTGCTTCTTCCTTCGGAGGTTTAGGGGGCTTGTTGGGGCAATTTGGTATCCGTAATACAGGCAAAGCCAATCCTTTTAAAATTGTAGAGGTGGCAAGATCCAATTACATCCTTGAAAGAATTCTGTTAGATGCAGCAGAAAAACCAATGATTGCAAATCGTTTGATTCATATTTATCAATTGGAGCAAGCATGGGCGGAGTCAGATCCTAAATTTAAAAATTTTCAATTTAAACATCATTCCTTATCAACATTAGATTCTATAGAAAAACATGCTTATTCTCGTTTAGCTAATAAAGTAACGGGAGGTAAAAATCAGATTGACCCTGTACTGACCTTTGTTTATGATGAAGAAACAGGTGTTTTTAAATACAGAGTCAATTGTATTGATGAAGGCATGGCGTTGAAATTGCAGGAAGCGGCCTACAATAATTTGAAAAAGTTTTTTGAAGAGGACATGGTTGAAAATTCAATTAATACAACTTTGGTCTTGAGGGAAAAAGCGGATTCTATCAAAAATCTGATTACCAATAAAACAGCCCAAATGGCTGCAGCACAAGATAGGACCCTTGGCCTGGTTATGGCAACCCCGGGTGTAAAAAAACTTACTTTGGAAAAGGAAATACAAGCACTTACACTAGCCTATGCAGAAGTATTAAAAAGTTATGAAGTATCAGATATTACTTTAAAAGATACCAAACCTTTGTTTTTAAAATTGGATGAGTCAATAGCTCCTTTGGGTAGTACCTCATCTTCTTTGTATTTAAATTTAATCAAGGCCATTTTATCTGCTTTTGTCGTAGGCGGAGGAATGATAATTGGTAGAAATATTTATCAGGAAATAATGGCTTAACCATTGACTATATGACTATTATAAAAAACTAAATATGTTTAATGTACTTATAACAGGAGGCGCTGGCTTTATAGGCAGTAATTTGGCAGCAGCACTGTTACAAGATGACAGGGTGAGCAAGGTTAGGGTGTTTGACAATTTGGCTACAGGTTTTTTAAAAAATCTGGACGATATAATGACGAACCCTAAGTTTGAATTTATAGAAGGGGATATTCGAGATATTGAAGCCTGTAGGGCTGCCATGAAAGACATTCACCTTGTAAGTCACCAGGCAGCACTGGGTTCTGTACCCAGATCTGTCAAAGATCCACTCACTACCAATGCTGTTAACATCAATGGGACGTTGAATATATTTAATGCTGCTTATGAGCTGGGTATAAAGAGGGTTGTTTTTGCCGCCTCTTCTTCCACTTATGGTGATAGTGAGGGCTTGCCCAAAGTAGAAGACAAAATTGGCAATCCGCTATCTCCCTACGCAGTGACCAAGCTGGTAAATGAACTGTATGCAGGTGTGTATGCCAGGGTTTATGGACTGGAATACATAGGGCTCAGGTATTTTAATGTTTTTGGACCAAAACAGGATCCCAATGGGGCTTATGCAGCCGTTATACCCTTGTTTTTTAAAGCAGCCCTGGAAAATGAAAGGCCGGTTATCAATGGAGATGGTGAGCATAGCAGAGATTTTACTTATGTAGATAATGCGGTTGAGGCCAACATATTAGCCTTATTTACTGAAGATGTACAAGCCATCAACCAAATATACAATGTCGCTTGCGGAGAACGCACAAGCTTAAATGAGTTGTGGAATAATATTAATGCGATTACCAACACGAGCATTCCTGCGATTTATGGCCCCAATAGAGCAGGAGATATTGCACATAGTTTAGCTGATATTACAAAAGCCCGCCAATTGCTGGGTTATGCTGCAGCCATTAAGGTGAAAGAAGGTTTAGAAAAATCATTTAATTGGTATCATAAAGAATTTTAAAATTATTTAGTTTATGCAACATAAAATTGCTGTCATTGGTTTGGGTTATGTAGGACTCCCCTTAGCGGTGGAGTTTGCCAAAAAATATCAAGTAGTAGGCTTTGATATAAATGCTCAAAGAATTAACGAATTGCGTGCCGGAACTGATAGTACACTGGAAGTTGAGGACGCTGTATTACAAACTGTATTGGTCAAAAACAAAGACCTATCGGGAAATGGACTGCATGTTACTTCTGAACTGACAGAGATGTCTTCCTGTAATGTTTTTATTGTTACAGTACCAACGCCCACTGACAAAAATAACCGACCTGTATTGACACCTTTGATCAAAGCGAGTGAATCTGTTGGCAAGGTTATGAAAAAGGGTGACATTGTTGTGTATGAATCTACGGTATATCCGGGTGTTACAGAAGATGAATGTGTTCCTATTCTGGAAAAGACATCTGGCTTAAAAATGAATGTTGATTTTTATGTGGGCTATAGTCCGGAGCGGATCAATCCCGGAGACAAGGAGCATACCGTTTCAAAAATATTAAAGGTTACCAGCGGGTCAACTAAGGAGTCGGCAGAGACCATTGATCAATTATATAAATCTGTGATAACAGCCGGCACCTACAAAGCCAGTTCAATTAAAGTAGCAGAGGCAGCCAAAGTAATCGAAAATTCACAAAGAGATATCAACATTGCGTTTGTCAATGAGCTGTCAAAAATTTTCAACAAAATGGGTATAGACACCCATGAAGTATTGGCGGCTGCCAGTACCAAGTGGAACTTCCTTCCCTTTAAGCCAGGATTGGTTGGAGGTCATTGTATTGGAGTAGACCCTTATTATTTGGCACAGAAAGCACAGGAAGTGGGCTATCACCCAGAGATCATACTAGCAGGGAGAAGACTCAATGACTCAATGGGTAGTTATGTGGCAGCAGAAGTTATTAAGTTAATGGTTAAAAAAGACATAGCTGTAAAATCGGCCAAAATCCTTGTCTTAGGCATTACGTTTAAAGAAAACTGCCCTGATATCAGAAATACAAAAGTAATTGACATCATCAACGAACTCACTTCTTACAACACCGAAGTGGATATTTATGACCCTTGGGCCAATCCACAAGAGGTGGAGCACGAATATCAAATTACTTCATTCAAGGAATTGCCAGCAAACAAATATGATGCGGTAGTTTTGGCAGTGGCTCATGAAGTATATAAGAAATTAAATATGAATGATATTAAAAAGGAAAATGCAGTGGTTTATGATGTAAAGGCTGTATTGGATAAAAACATCATTGACGGCAGATTATAAGATTTGATCTATGAGTTTTGAAAAGGAGATGTATGAGGTAAAAGAAAAATGGGAAGAATCCTATTTTTCTGAGGGAGATTTGAGGCGCATAGAAACCGTAAAAGCAATGATGCCCAAAACAGTGGGTTCTGTGTTGGATGTTGGCTGTGGAAACGGAATTTTGGTAAACTATCTTTCCAATAACCATTCGCATGAATTTCAAAGAATATGTGGTTGTGACAGAAGTGAAACGTCACTACAATTCGTAAAAACAGAAAAGGTAAAGGCATCTATAGATCAACTTCCTTTCTCAGACAAAGAATTTGATTTAGTTACATGCCTGGAGGTTATTGAACATTTGCCCCAAGAAGTATACATTAAGGCACTTAAAGAATTACAAAGAATTGCATCTAAATACATTATTGTATCTGTGCCCAATGATGAAGATCTATTGCTCAATAGGGTAACCTGCCCTAAGTGTATCACTGCTTTTAGTCCGTTTTATCATATGCGGAATTTTACTTCAAGTTCTCTGGCCAATTTGTTTGAGGGAAGTTGTAAGGTTGTAGAGGTTAAAGCTATTGAAAAAGTCATAGGGCCTAGATTTCCTCGATTGAAGCAAAAAATTTCACGGTGGATACATCCTGAACTTTTTCCTTCAAGCTGTATTTGCCCTATGTGTGGTTACAATGAATTTGATAAACTAAAATCTACCCAAAGATCACCGGATAGTAAAATTAATGAAACAGTTGAAATTACCGGCTTATCAAAATTTTGGCCACATACGTACAAAGAAAAATGGTTGGTGGCTTTATTTGAAAAGCTATAGAGTTTTATTTTCTTTTTGAAAAATCTAAATTTAAATGTGCGGCATTAATGCCATTTTAGATCTCGAGTCAAAAGACAGGGTAAATTACCATATGGATACATTGACGGGGATGAATGACAGAATTCATCATCGGGGTCCGGATGGCAATAACAGGCTAATGGTCAATGAGTCTCTATTTTTGGGGCACCTGCGCTTGTCCATTATAGACTTGTCAGCACGTGGCAATCAACCCATGAAGAAAGGTGACTATACGGTTACCTACAATGGTGAAATCTACAATTATCTCGAAATCAGGAAGGAGTTAGAAGTGTTGGGCTGTGAGTTTATTTCAGAATCTGATACCGAGGTTTTAATTGAAGCTTATAGAATTTGGGGTACAGATGCTTTTAGGAAGTTCAATGGCATGTGGGCCCTGATCTTGCACAATGCAGCTAAAAATCAGATTATAGTTGCCAGAGATAGATTTGGTAAAAAACCACTTTACTATACTAAACATCAGGGTTCCATTTATTTTTCATCTGAGATAAAAGCGTTTGCCGATATTATTGATTTTGAACTGAATCGTAAAATTGCATTTGAATATCTCCAAAGTGGATGGCAAGATCAATCCGAGGAGACTTTTATTCAAGAGGTGTTTCAATTTCCGAAAGGATCTTTTTCCAAGTTATGTATAGGTACCGAAAATGAACTTTCATTCCACAAATACTACAGGATATCAGATATAAGGGAATGCAAAGTTACAGATCTGAGTTTTCACGAAGCAAAGTTAAAAATCAGAGACTTGGTTTTTGATTCAGTACAATTGAGACTCAGGTCTGATGTAGATGTGGCCTTTGCTTTGTCAGGAGGAATAGATAGTTCGATAATAACAGCCGTTGCTGCGAAAATCAATAGGGACGAAACAGGTGCAAAAGAAGGTAAGCTCAAAACATTCTCTTCGGTTTTTGTTGGAGATGAAATGGGGGCTTTTAATGAAAAAAAATATATTGATGCTGTGTTAAAGGAAATTCCTGAACTCAGTCCTGCTTTTGTTTATCCTGATGTGAATGATTTCATCAATGGCTTGGACCAGCTCTTGTATATGCAAGATGAGCCATTTGTATCTGCGGGTATGTTTGCACAGCAGAGTGTATTTGAATTAATTCATAAAAATGGTGTTAAAGTTTCTCTTGATGGACAAGGGGTTGATGAGGCTATAGGGGGCTACTCTTCCTATAATTCCATCTATCTTTATGAGCTTAGAAAAAATAGGAATAGTCAATTTATTAGTGAGCTGATTGGATTTGCCTTCCATTATCCGGATTTGTTTTATGCCTGGGTTAAAGATAAAATGAAGCGTAATACATCAAGACCCAGTATTATTGGCGCCGGCTTTGGAACGAGTCAAGAGGCACACATCCCATTCAATCAACCAAAAACTTTTGAGGATCATTGTATCTTTCAGTTGGATCGTTTGTTTTTACCCGCTTTGTTGCATCACCAGGATCGCAATAGCATGGCCTATGGAGTTGAGTCCAGGTCTCCTTTTTTAGATTACAGGATAGTAGAGTTTTTGATCAGTATGCCTACCAGTTATAAAATAAAGGGAGGGGTGAGGAAATATCTTTTAAGGGAGGCTTTTAAAGACCTTTTACCCAATGAAATTTATAGGAGGTATTCTAAATTGGGCTTTCCGGCACCATTAAATCTTTGGATGCAGAAAAACCATGACTTTTTTCGAAATATGCTATCAGAAGCCTTAGATTCTGGCATAGCTGGTCCTCCGGTCTTAAGTGAATTTGACCTTCAAAAAGAAACAGGATATAATGATTATTTAAAGTTCATCCGAATTATATTTTTGGATAAATGGATAAAAGTATATAACGTTAAATTTTAGATGAACTTTCAAACGAGGCTAGTATAGTATGTCAAAACCGGTGAAGGTTTTAGCATTGGCCATGGGAGATGGGATTAATCTTGTGCTTAATTTTATTTTAGTTCCCATCCTTGCCCGGCTTTTTGATATAGAAACCTATGGTACCTATGGGCAGGTATTGATGGTGGCCGGATTTTGGCTGAGCTTTTTATCGATGGGCTTAAATACCATCTTATTAAGGGATTTGGCCCAGACTGACAACAAAGTCGGCGTATTTGGGAATAATCTGATGAGTGGTTTTCTATTAGGGACAATGGGTACTATTACCTTATGGGTGGCCGCTCCTTATTTGCAAATTCACTTTAACAATGCAGGTCTGGCTGAGAACCTAAGATGGTATTCACTATTTATACCTTTTACAATTGCCATTGGTTCCTGCAATGCTGCTTTAATATTCCTTGGTAAAAGCAGAAAGATCGTAGGTATCAGTGTATTTATCAACGCCGCAAGACTTGTGGGAATTATTGCCTTGGTTACCATTTTTGGTCATAGTTTAAAAATGATTTTTGGCTACTTAACCTTACTTTCAGTGCTGCAATTTTTACTTTTAATGAGAAATATTGATTGGCATTTTTCTATGGACCAGATCAGTAAAGTGGGAGTTCAAAAACAGATCACAGAGGCTTGGCCCCTTGGTTTAACCATCATCATCAGCTCTATGTTTACGGTTGCCGATGGGTTTTTTGTGAGCTCTATGCTAGATGTCCATGAGTATGCGATCTATAGAAATGGAGCCATGTATCTACCTTTGATCATGAATCTCTTTGCTGCCATCAACTCAATTATCCTTCCTGATGTTTCAAGAATGTTTATATCAGGCGATTGGGTTAAAATACTTGAATTGAAAAAAAACATTGCAAATATTTTTGTCTATGTAGTTTATCCAGTGCTTTTGTATTTTATTTTTTTTGGCAGGGATTTAGTATCCCTCATTTATTCGGAAAAGTATGTAGCCAGTGCTTTGGTTTTTCAGATCTATAATATCTCTCTTTTATTTAGATTTTGCAATAGTGAAGACTTGTTTTTAGCTGCCAATAAAACCAGAATTTTACCGGTTATCTATGCATGTGTCTGTCTTTATGCATTTTTGGCCAATTATTTACTCATTGGTAGTTTGGGAATGCAGGGTGCCGCTGTTGCAGCCCTTTCAGGTACCCTTGCTTTAATGTTTATGGTTTATTATTTTGGATTTAAAATTATTAATTATTCATTATTTCAAATTATTCCTTTTAAAGCAATAGGCCGAGTTTTGTTGCTAACTGCTCCTTTGATCTTATTTTGCTCATTTGGTACTGCACTATGGGATGGAACATGGATTTTTTTATTTTTATTTGCCCCTTATATTTTCTTCTGTTATGTCTTCATGTTGCGAAGTCAATGGTTGGATCCGGTTATGGTAAGGAATCTTTTAGCTTCGGTATTTGGAAGTGGTAAACTGATAAGGATTTATGATATTGTCGTTAGGTAAAATCTCGATTCCTATCAAAGGGATTATTGAAATTGTTGACAACTTAGTTTTGTTGTTGGCCATTTATTTTTTTTATTGTGAGTTTGGAATGCACAATTATTACCACGGCATATCCAGTTTTCCGCCTATTAATGGTACTTATCTCTTGACTGCATATATAGGTGGCAGAATCACAATCAATCCTCAATTGATAAACAGTGTCTTTAATAAGGGGCTTGGTATTTGGTTAGTATTGGCTTTTTTCTTACTCCTTATAAATTATGTTGTCACTCAATTTTTATATGCAGGGCTTTATCAGAATGCGATCAATGATATAGCGTCAACATCACTCACATCCTATTTTCTGATTTTTGATTTTATTATTTTATTGCAGCTGCCAGGCAATCTTTCACTGGCGAAATGGGTTTTGCCGTTTGCAATTGTTTTTGCGACTCTCAATAATATGTATGATATAACTCTTTTTGAAGATGGGTATGGGTTTGGCTATGATTTTCGGGCAGCAGGCAATTATCTTAACCCAAATGCCTCGGCTCAATTTTTACTCATGGGCATGGTTTTAACCGCGCATTTGGTCAGGCCTAATTTCAGATTTTTATATTTCTTACTCGCTTCAATAGGAGTTTTATTAACCCTATCCAGAGGTGCAGTGCCCATTCTGGTGGTTTTGATAATTTCTTTCATTTTTTTGAAAAGAATAAAATGGATTTCTGTAGTCTACGGCGTGGCTTTTATGGCTTTAGTTGGCTTTTCGCTTTGGGGAAGTGTGAGAACATCCAAACCATATGCCCGAATGATTGAATATCTTAAATACAACAATGGCATTGAGAGTCGACTTGAACAGATTTTAAACCCATCAAGCACAAAAGTGGGCATCAGACAAGTAGTATTTGAGGAGCATTATCGGTTTTATAAAAAATCTCCCATTATTGGAAATGGATTGGGGAGTTCGAAATATTTTGAGACTCATTATTCTGCTTCCGGCCACTCTAGTCACTTTATGTATTTGCATATGCTCAACGAATATGGTATTCCTGGGCTACTGCTGTTTTTGGGACTACCAATTTCCCTCTTTTTCTTAAAATCAAGATGGCAATTTGATATAGACATTTTACTTTTTGGATTAATCGTGTTAATAGCCGGTGTACAAAGTCATAATTTACTTGATTCTTACGCTATGTTGTTTTCATATGCATTTATCTCTGTTTATAAAGAAAATACATTAAAGGAAATATGAAATCTACATTGATAGTTTTTATACTCTTTACAATGATAGGCTGTACATCCCAGGTGGGCAAGTATAAAGTGCGGTACATTTATCATCCGAGTGAATTTGAAAATTGTCAAAATGGGGAAAAGTGCATTTTGGTAAAGGGCGACTATACATTAAAAAAATCGATTCAGCTATTGAATAAACGGGATGTAGTTTTTGACGCCTCATCAAGCACCATTAAAATGGCTGCTAATGCCCCGGTAAGAAATGGCTATTCTCTTATCAACATGAGGGACTGCAACCAGCTCTCATTTAAAGGCTTTATTTTGGATGGAAACAGGGATGCCAGAGGGTGTGAAGAGAATTATGCCCACTCAGTGATTATGGTCAATTGTTCTCAAATTCAAATATCAAATACAACCATCAGAAATAGTGTTGTAGATGGAATTTTGATAGGTGCGGGAACAGAGGGCGATACTTCTACTTATTGCAGGGATATCTCTATAGAAAATGTGAAAATTGAGTCTTCATGTCGCAATGGGATATCAATAATTAATGCCTTTGGTGTGAAATTAAAGCAATTACAAATATCCAATTCAAACGGACTCAGTCCCGCAGCGGGTATTGATGTAGAATCTGATCTTAATTTGCCTACTCCTTCAAACAAAAATATTGTCATTACCGATTGCCAAATAACTGATAACAAAGGATGTGGCATTATGACTTCTCAAAAAGGAAGTCCTGAAAACATCCAGATTGCTAATAACATTATAGTGAATTGTGAAATTGGAATTTTTGTGGCTTCTAAAAAAACGAAAGTAGAAAACAACATTATCAAAAATAGTTTCACTTTTGGCATTCAATCGGTTAGATATGATAATGAGGACATTGATTTTAACGAAATTACTCACAATGTAATAGAAAAGGCTAAAGTGGGAATTCACTATTCAGGAGAAAAGGGAAAAATAGTAGGTAATAAAATCATCACAGTATCTCAAAGCGGTATCTGGCTTAATGGCAATACGGTGAACAATACATCTGTATTGATTGATAGTAATGAGGTGACAGGGTCAGTTGAGTTTGGTATTTACGCTAATAATTTTGGTCTCTCAGAAATAAGTAATAATACAGTAAGTTCAGCCGCTAAAGAGGGTATTAGTGTAATAAATGGAAAATCAAAGTTGATGGCGAATGCCATATCTAAGTCTGAAACTGGATTTAACATTACAGGCTCAAATATCGAATTGTCTAGAAATATTGTTGAATCATGTCAGACAGGTGTCAGTGCTATCGGCGGAAACAAAATTTCCTTAAGTGGAAAAATATATCAAAATAAATTTATCAAGGTAAAGAACCTATGGTTTGGCGACATCAACAAATTTGCAAGAGAGGCAAATGAGGAAATCAAATGAAGATATTGTTTATTTGTCAGGAGTTGAAACTGAATGTTCCCCGCAGCATTAGAGTTTCTGAACTGATTAGTCGCGGCACAACCAATAAAGTAACAGTTTTATATTTTGACGACCATGCCTATGAAAATAATGATGGGCAATTTAGAAAGGTGTCTTTGACATTTGGTAACTTTATGAAATTCGTTTTTTTTAGAGATTTTTATAAAAAGAGGACAAACTATAGCGTAATTAATAAATTAGTAGGTGCTGTTAATTTATTCTATGATCGCTTCAATTTACTTGACAACTGGACATTGAGTCATTCCAAAATAGTTGAATATTTAAAAAAAACAGATTTTGATGCCATCTCCATTTCGATTGCACCCTTTTCAAATTTTCTATTGGTTCCGAAGTTGAGGAAGGCAGGTTATAAAGGACAAATCGTATTAGATATAGGAGATCCTTTGTCTTATAATTCAGCATTAAACATTAGTAGGGACGGTGTTCTAAAAAAAATAGAGTTATCCTCAATACAATTGGCCAACAAACTCATAGTTACCAATTCTGGCACTCAAAAATTGTACAGAGATGATTTCAACTTTAGTAAACCTATCGAAGTTTTGCCCAATGGGTTTACAGTGAATGAATTATTTTATCCACCAAAAATTACTTTTTCATTTAACCAAAAACTAGAATTAGTATATGCTGGGGCTGTTTATCAAACTCTCAGACCGATTGATCCATTATTAGCAGCGATTAAAGAGTGTTCAGAAGATGTAGAGATTACTGTCATTGCTGCCCATAAACCCAATATTGAAGCAGATAATATCAAATGGCATGGTAGAATGAGTAGTGCTGAATTAATTGACTATTATCGTAAAGCTAATATTCTTATCTACATAGATAACATCACAGGTATTCAGACTTCCAGTAAAATATTTGAATTATTGGCACTAGGTAAACCCATCCTATTTTTATACTCATTTGAATCGGAGAATTATCTTTTCGCCAAAAATTTTCCATGGGTCATTTTTATAAACAACGATGAGGAATCAATTAAAGCTTTTTTTCAATCAGCTGATACTATTAAACCCTTAGAACTGATTCCGGATTACACCAAATTGAAAACTTTTGAGTGGGATAATATGGCAAAAAAGTATTACGAGTTTTTGGGGAGTAGCTGAAGTATCATTTTTAATTAAAGGATACTCATTATAATTTTGAAAATGTACCCCGTTTTGTTTAATGAAAAAGGAAGCTTTGTTAAAATAAAAATTTGAAAATGGATTTTACTGAAGCGAGTTCTAACTTATATCAACTGTAAATTGTAGGATGAATAAAGAATTGAAGTTCTGGTTATTTATTTCGAGAAGACTTCCCAATTGGAAAGTATCTACCGTTTTTTTAAATCGAATAGTGATACCATTCTACAACAGGAAAAGGAGGCCAGATGTTATCTGTAATGTATCAGGTTCAGAAATGGAGCTACGCCCCTATGAGTTTTTGGACGCTGCTCTTTTGTTTTACCCACATATCTATGACGCCAAAGAAATCAATTATGCATCTACTTTGGTTCAAAAGGATTGGATTTTTGTTGATGTTGGTGCTCACATAGGGTTTTATTCCATTACTTTTTCAAAAAAACTGAAAGAGGGAAGAGTAATAGCAATTGAAGCAGACCCCGGTAATGCTGGTCGATTCAAAAAGAACTTAACATTAAATCCAGGCATTACTAATATAGAGTTGGTGGAACGAGGCGTGTCTGATAAAATCGAAGTGCTTTCACTTGGTATTAGTACTACAGGCAACACCAGTGGAAATTCATTTTTGTCAACATCTTCAAAAAGGATAGACATCCAATGTCAACCTTTACTAGAGATAGTGCAAAACCAAAACTGCCAAAAGATAAACTTCTTAAAAATAGACATTGAAGGCTTTGAATTTAGGGTATTTAAACAATTTTTCTCCACTGCCCCGAAGTCAATCTTTCCGGAATGGATTTTGGTTGAAGACAATCCTACTCTTGTTCAAGAAGGGAATGCAATTGATTAGCTCCTAGCGCATGGCTACTTATTGTACAAGGATTTTGGGCTTAATAAATTGATGAAACATTCCGCATAGGTATGTTTGAATTTAGATTTACAGTTTTCACACCCACTTTCAATAGGGCTGATAAGCTCCATAGGGTTTTTGAAAGCCTTCAGTTACAATCATTTCTTGATATGGAGTGGTTAATCATTGATGATGGCTCCACAGACCAGACTAAAAGTGTTGTAGAAGAATTCAAAAAACAGGCTCGCTTTCCGATTAGATATGTTTATCAAAATAACACACATAAATTTATTACCTTGTTAAGAGGGGCGGAAATGGCCAATGGGGAATTCTTTTATTCAGTGGATTCAGACGATGAAATTCTACCCAATGCGCTGGAAGTATTAAATGAGGCCTGGCTCTCTATTGCGGATGATAAAAAAAAATACTTCAGCGGGGTAACAGGACTTTGTATTAATCAAAACAATCAATTGATAGGTTCAAAGTTTCCGCTTTCCCCATTTGATTCTGATTCCCTTGAGTGTGCAATTAAATACAGGATATCAGGAGAAAAAAGTGGGTTTCAAAAAACAGAGCTACTTCGTCTATTTTCGGTTGATAAGAGTTATGAACAGAATGGATATATTCCTGAAGGAATTTTATGGATCAGTCTGGCCAATAGAGGGTTTAAAACCAGGTATATCAATCAAGTTTTGCGTAGATACTATGTCAATGCAGGACATTCAATCATGACTTCAGCCAGTTTTGTTGCCAATGCTTTTGGTACATATCAATATTCAAAACTTTTTCTGAATAGCTATAAAGGGTACTTTTTTTACAACCCCAAACAATTGATGGGGCAAATTATAAAGTTTACAGCATCAGGATGGCTGCAAGGATATTCAACCTTAGAATTATTGAGTCAAATTAATGTGTTTATAATCAAAGTATTATATATTTTTAGTATTCCTATATCATATGTTTATTCATTAAATGCCAATAAAAATTAGATATTTTCTATTTTAGGGTTTTTATTAATTGAATTGTTCTTAGAAAAAGGGGTTTATGATCTCGCAAATTAGGTGCTTGTTGGTTTTTGGGCTTATCTCTATTGCTGTAATGGCAACAGGGCAAAATGACACTGTTAAGGTCATTGGTACCCTTTTTGCCAAAAAAATGGTGGATGCAGCGGCTCAACAAGGAGCTAAAGACCAGGTTTTGGTCTCAGATTCAATGGGTTATCTCTATTTTAAAGATTCCGGTATCAATTACCCTGTACCGATAGAACTTGACAGTATTGAGCAATTGGACAGTCTTCAGCACAAAACCGGGCTTCTTGCCATTGTGAAAAACAATGGAAGTTTTGTTTCGGATGGACAAAAGTGGCTAAGGGTGAGTTGTAACTTGCGACTCTCCAATATCCAACAGCTCAGAAATATGAAGCGTCAAACTTGTCCGGTATTTGTGCAGGCATATTATGATTCACTTCATTATGGTGGAGGATATTTTCACTGGGCTGCCTACGATCTTTTAGGTAACGGTGATGACGGTGGTAATGTTTTTGCAGCCCGGGATTCAGGTTTCTGGATCAGAGATAAGGTAGAATTTGTGCCTTCCAATTATGGAGCAGTGGATTCTATAGATCAGAGGTTTAGCGACTTTAAAACATCCTCTGATGCATTGCAAAGGTGTATAAATTCTGCCGGCAATTACGGAGCTGTTCAATTTGATAATGGTTTTGTCTACAACAATGCAGGCACTCTGATCTTAAAAGAAGGGCAGATTTTAGACGGCCGAAATGCCACTTTGCGCAGGATCAACAGGATCAGTTCGACGATCAGTTCTCACAATTCAGGCTCCAATGAAATCTTTGTAGCTGATTCCACGCTTTTTGAAGTGGGTATGAACATTGTAGCCAAGATGGGTAATGATTATTCTTATTCCTATAATATAGTGGCAAAGAGCGGCAATAAACTTACATTATACGCTTTTATGTCATTATTGAACAATCAAATTATTTCTTTTTCAGGTGCAGAAATTTTTACAGCCAGTTATCAAATAAGTGCGGTGCAACCCAATATAAGAATTGATAATTTGATGTTAGACGGAAACAAGGAAGGCAATTTACTGGACAATAGATGGGAGTTTTCGGGTGAGTTGTATTTGCAATCCGAAAATGGTAAGTTTATGAATTTGTCCATTGCCAACTCTATTGGAGAATCCATAAATTTATTTGGCAATAATCCCCTTTTGAGAAATATCACAATTTTCAACGGAAATGGGAATGGCATTCACCTGGGTACCAACAGCCGATATACCATTGATAATGTAAGGATCGAAAACGTTAACCTGCTGGCCATGCAGGAAGATTACTCACTTGGCCACGAAGGTGGAGCCATTGCATTTAGCGACAATGTGCATGGAGGGTTGGTGCACAATGTTTACGTAGAAAATGCATTAGCTGTAGTTGGTGGGATCAGCGGTGAAGATGACAGCGACAATAACTATGATAAGTTGACTGGAATCAATTGTAAAAAAGCATTTGAAATCAAACAATTATATGGGGGTGACAAATTAAAGGACATCCAAATTACCAATTCAAAATTCATCAATTGTTCGAGTTTGGAAATCAGTTCCAATTTGACAACCCCAGTTGCCAATACCGCCAGAAATATAAAGTTAAGAAATGTAGATTTGATTAATACAAGTCTTTTAATCGCTAATATTGACAGTTTGTATTTGGATTGGATCTTGTTTTCGGCCTCATCGGAGGATAACATGATCAACCTGGATTTTGTTAACAATAGCACCGTCAACAACCTGAAGATGGCGGGTGGTAAAAATATATACATCAATCAGTGCGACAATTTGTTGTTTTCCAATTTTGATGTGTCCTCCACATTTGGAAGTAATGCCATCAACGCTGCCAATTCAGTCGGTTATGTTCAATTCAGAAATGGTTCTGTAAAACATGATAATTGCCCCTCTGGCTACAGAGGTATTTACGCCGGGCCTAAAACGATTGTAGATAATGTATTAGTAAATCTGAATGGTCCCGCTCAATCAGGTATAGAAATGGGCACCTCATCGGAATCGAGAGCAGGAATTGTGAGAAATTGTAATATTATAACATCAGCAAATGTGCCCTCGATAAAGTGTTTTGCCAGCACACAAAATAACTATCTTATCAATAATATTGTCAATCAACCCATGCTGGACAATGGCGCTAATTTTGAAATCGGGACTATATATATTCCTGAATGATTGGTCCTTATTAAAATTTAATATAAATTATTTTTATTTTGAAGAAAAAAAAGCTAGCAATAGTAACTTACAGCCTTGTTGCTGGAGGCACAGAAAAAATTACTGCATTTATTGCTAACCATATTTCTAGCGATGTCTATGACATCACTTTAATACTTTTTACCACAAAAAATCAAGTATGGGATATAAAAGATGGAATTTCGATAATTGATTTAAATAGAATAAATTCAAGTAAGGGAATTATTAAATTGTACTGTACTCTGGTTAAGTTGAAGCCTGATATAATTTTTTCAACTTTAACTGTAACTAATGTAATTGTTTCATTAATAAAGCCATTCTTTTTCTTTGATTGTAAGTTTATATTAAGGGAATCCACCATTTTGAGTGTAAATAACGAAAGATTAAAAAATAAGTTTTTGTACAATGGAATAATCAAACTGATATATCCTTCATATGATAAAATAATTGCACAATCAGATGATATGATTATTGATTTAATAAAAAATTACAAGGTACCAAGAAAGAAAATTGTTAAAATTAACAACCCAATTACAAATAGCAGAGGCATAACAACCAAAATATTAAATTGCGACCATCCTACTTTTATTACAATTGGTAATTTAAGGCCAGAAAAGGGATATGATAGAATGATTGAGGTAATATCAAAACTTAAATTTGATTTCACTTATTACATAATAGGTGATGGTGAAATGCGAAGAAGTGTTGAAGATGCAATAAAAAGGTACAATCTTTCAGATAAAATTATAATTACTGGTAGAATCTCCAATACACATGATTATTTAAAGAAAGCTGATATTTATTTACAAGCTTCTTATTATGAGGGGTTTCCAAATGCACTCTTAGAAGCAATTGAATGTGGATTACCTGCCATAGCTTATCATTCACCTGGGGGCACTTCGGAGATTATTATTGATGGAGAAAATGGCTTTTGATCCGGGATGGCGATGATGCTGCATTTATTGAGAAAATTAATCAAATTATCCAACATCCTTTGGAAAAAGAAAAAATAAGAGGATCGGTTATAAAAAGATTCTCTCCTGAACTTTTTATCAATAAAATCCATGAAGCACTCCAATAGTTCTGAAGTTGAACCATTGAAAATTGGTATTATGCTGGATAGCCCGCAAATACCTTTTTGGATGTATGAAACAATACGAAAGATTAATGCTATAGCTTCAGTTAAAATTGTTGCTTTGATTTATAAAAAACCAAACAAGAATAAAACCAGCTATTTTCAAAAAATATTAAAAATTCTCCCTCATTTTGTTTTTGTTTTTTATTTAAAATTTGAAAAACTACTATTTAACACAAAGGTTAATGCCTTCAGCATTTTGTCAATTGAAGATCTCAATTTAAATGCAACCAGCCTTTTTATTGAATGCATTGAAAAAAAATTTTCGGATTTTTTTACTGAAAAATCAGTAAGGGAATTGAAAGCAATAGAACCAGATTTATTAATTAGATTTGGTTTTAGGATATTGAGGGGCGAAGTCTTGATATTACCAAAATATGGAATATGGTCTTTACATCATGGTGATAATAGAATCAATAGAGGGGGGCCAGCATGTTTTTGGGAAGTTTTTGAACGGTGGGGAGAAGTTGGCGCTACATTGCAAGTACTTTCTGAAAATCTGGACGGGGGCAAAGTTATTTCTCGTTGTATCACTGAAGTTGACAGATCAATAATTAGAACAAGAAATAATCTATATTTAAAATCAATAAACCTCATTCCAAATGCCATATCGTCTTTAATTAAGTTGAAGGATATGGATCTAATTTTGATGAAATCTGAGAATTTAGATTATTATTATACTAAGCTGTATAAATGGCCTTCAAATACTCAAACCTGCAAATTGTTATTTGTTCATTATATTTTATGGACAAAAGAAAAGATTAAATATTTCTTTAAAGAGGATCAGTGGAGACTTTCTTATTCTTTGAGTGATGGACAATTAAATGGATCTATGTATAATTTTAAAATTATCGATCCAGGAAAGGGAAAATTTTTTGCTGATCCATTTATTTTGTATCGCAATAATAAGTATTATGTTTTTTATGAAGAATTAGTGACGAGGGCAAAAAATGGCAGAGGAATCATCGTGGTTTCTGAATTTGATCAAAAAATGGAGTTGATTAACTCGGCAGTGGTATTAAAAAGGAATTATCATCTATCATATCCTTATGTTTTTGAAGACAAGGAACAATTATATATGATACCTGAGTCTGGGGAAAATCGAACTGTTGATTTATACAAGGCCAACGAATCTGTTTATCAATGGGATTTTGTATGTACTCTTTTAAAAGATGTTGCTGCTTTTGATAGTTCAGTTGTTTATTATGATGGTTTATTTTGGTTGTTTACTACCATAGCAGAATATCCAGGTACTTCAACATGTGATGAGTTATATTTATTTTATTCAACTTCTCTTGAAAATGGCATTTGGAATTCGCATCCACTCAATCCAATTGTTAGGGACATTAAAAGAGCCAGAAGTGCCGGAAAAATATTCTTGAATAATGGTGGTTTAATAAGACCTTCTCAAGATTGTAGTTTCAGATACGGCAGAGCGATAAATTTTAATTTAATTATAAAACTAAGTATTCATGAATTTGAAGAAATACCCATTACTTGTATTAAACCTGAATGGAATAAAAATCTGAATGCATGCCACACATATAATCATGTTGATAACATGACTTTTATTGATGTTTCTTATACAAAATGGAGAAATTTATAACGAACAATTTATTTTATGTGTAGGATATCCGGTTTCTACTACCCTGCAAATAACCAGCCAATACCACAGCGTTCTACCATTATTGGTAATATGATCCAAAGCCTTGCACATGGAGGCCCGGATGATGAGGGTATCTTTGTGGATCAGCATGTTGCGCTTGGACATAGAAGGTTATCCATTATTGACCTGTCTGCCCTGGGGCATCAACCCTATGAGTGGGACAAGTATGTTATGGTGTATAATGGGGAAATGTACAACTATGAGGAAGTACGAAGTGAGCTGATCCAAAAAGGATATGAGTTTATTTCGCACAGTGATACCGAAGTGATCATCAAAGCTTACCATGAATGGGGCACTGCCTGTATCCACAAATTCAGAGGTATGTTTGCATTTGCCATCTGGAATCGATTGGAGCAAAAGATGCTGTTGTGTCGCGACAGGATAGGTGTAAAACCATTGTACTGGTATTGGAAAGATGGCTTATTTATGTTTGCCTCAGAGCTCAAGGCCTTTCACCACCACCCTGATTTTTGTAAGGACATTGATTACGATGCGGTGAACCTCTACATGCAGTCTGGTTATATTCGTTCTCCATATTCTATTTTTAAATTTGTAAAAAAACTGGAGCCCGGCTCTTATTTGAGTTTGGATGAAAAAGGCCAGCCCCAAATTTTAAAATATTGGAACATTGATGACAAAGCAAAATCGGCCCGAATCAATGCGGATGCAGATGAGGTGGTCATCAAAAATACTGAAGATTTACTCACAGAGGCATTTAACCTCAGAATGGTGGCCGATGTGCCGGTTGGCGTCTTTCTGAGTGGTGGGATTGATAGTTCATTGGTTACAGCCTTGCTGCAAAAAGACAGAGACCAACCCATCAACACTTACACCATTGGCTTTGAAGATAAGGTCTATGATGAATCCCATCATGCAGCTGACGTAGCCAAGGCTTTGGGTACCCATCACCACAGCTTCATTTGCAAAATCAGCGAATTTGAGCGAATCACAGAATCATTGTCTGATATCTATGATGAACCTTTTGGTGATAGCTCGGGCATACCGACCACCCTGGTTTCTGAAGAAGCTAGAAAACATGTAACCGTTGCCCTGTCGGCCGATGCCGGTGATGAATTGTTTTCAGGATATGAAAGATATTTGATTGCCAACAAATACTACGACAAAATCAGCAAAGTACCTTATGCTTTAAGAGGCCTGGCAGCTGGAATGGCAGGTCTGGTTTCTCCGGCCATGGCTGCATCCCTTTTACCTAAAATTCCAGGTTTTGGTGATATCAAACACCTTGAAATCAGATATCCCAAAATGGTGAGAGCCCTGAAAAGTAAGTCGAGACTTGATTTTTTAAGCTTGGTTACTTCGAGCATCACATCAGAGGCCCTGCATGGTTTGATGGCTTCAGAACCAGTGCCTATTTTTGAAATGCCATCAGAGCTTCCACAGAACCAATACCTCTCCATGTTTACGGTGGCCGATGCTACCTCTTATTTGGAGGGTGATATAATGACCAAGGTAGACCGCGCCACTATGTCGGTAGCATTGGAAGCAAGAGAACCATTTTTAGACCATAAAGTAATAGAGTACGCCCTGTCCTTGCCCAATAAATTTAAAATAAGAGACCATCAGTCTAAATGGGTGTTGCGACAAATCTTGTATCAATACGTGCCATCTTCTGCCATCGATAGAAGGAAACAAGGTTTTGGTATACCTTTCATACAATGGCTAAGTACACTTTATATCAACGAAGTCAGAGACATGGCTGTGGATACAGTTTTTCTCGATCACTTTAAATTAAATCGAGATTTTGTAAAAAAAGAAACGGGCTTATTTTTAGAAGGTAAGACCGGGATGTTGGAACATGGTACATTATGGTACCTCTTTGTATTGTATCGTTGGTATAAACGTTGGATCAGAGCATAGTCAATAAAAAGATTGGTCTAGTAGCCAATACGGCGTGGAATTTATTTCACTTCAGAGCTGAACTGATGTCCCGACTCAAGGAAGACGGCAATGAGGTATTTTGCATTGCACCTGCCGATGGAAATGAAAAAAAACTGGAGCCCTATTGCCACCGCTTTGTAGCCCTTGAAAAATTGCAAAGAAAAGGTACAAGCGCAAAAACAGACCTAGCCCTCTATCATGAACTGGTGTTTATTTTTAAAGAACTTCAGTTGGACCTGGTTTTGTGTTATACAGTTAAGCCCAATATATATGGCACCCTTGCTGCCCATAGACTCAATATACCCACTGTTAACACCATTACTGGCTTGGGTTTTGCTTTTTTGGAAAACAGACTCATCAATAAAATTGTAGTTAGACTGTATAAATACGCCTTACAAAAATCGGCAAGAGTGATTTTCCAAAACAAAGATGACAGGCATTTATTTATCAAAAAAGGCCTGGTTAAAGCCGGTAGAACTACTCTTGTAAGAGGATCAGGAATCAACACTGATTTTTTTAATCCATCTAAAAATGTGGAGAGGCTTGATGACAAAATCAGGTTCCTTTTTGTGGGTAGATTACTGTACGATAAAGGAGTGATGGAATTGCTGCATGGCTTTACAGAGGCGGCTGCAATGGTAAATAATTTACAGCTCCACCTGGTGGGAGATACAGACTCAGGCAATCCGGCTTCGGTTGAAGAGACCGACCTCTTGCCATTCAGGACGAGGAACGACATCACTTTTCATGGCTATCAGGAAGATGTCATCCCTTACCTGGCACCGGCAGATGTTGTAATTTTACCTTCCTATAGGGAAGGACTGCCACGTGTTATACTCGAAGGTATGAGCATGGGCAAGCCCGTGATCACCACCAATGTACCCGGCTGTAAAGAGATGGTGGTGAATGGACAAAACGGAATTCTGGTAGACGTGAAATCATCACAGGCCATTGCCTCTGCCATTCAAAAAATGGCTCTACTAAAGAAAGAGCAAAGACACCAAATGGGGGCTTGGGCCAGACAAGAAGTACTCAACAAATACTCTTCAGAAGCTGTAATCCAGTCGTATTACTTGATATTGCACGATATTTTTGCCGGACAACGGGGTTTAAAAAAAATAAATTAGCTGATCATATAGGGGATTATGAGTATCCAACGAATTTCACATTTTTATTTATGGCAAACAGACCTCATCCTGGATGTGCGTTCACCATCAGAATATCAACATGCCCATATCCCAGGTGCCCTCAATCTCCCTTTATTTACAGATGAAGAAAGAAGTGTGGTGGGCACCTTGTACAAACAATCAGGCAGACATGAAGCCATAAAAACAGGTTTGACTTATTTTGGGCCCAGGATGAAAGAAATGGTTCTCACCGTTGAAGAGTGGTTGAGACAAAAGTATGAGTTGAATGCAGATGTTGAATTGATTCCCTCAGACTACACTTTGTTGGTCCATTGCTGGAGAGGAGGGATGAGAAGTGGGGGAGTAGCATGGTTACTCGATTTATATGGTTTTAAGATCCAGGTATTGGAAGGAGGTTATAAGGCATTCAGAAATTGGGTGCTGGGCATTTTTCAAAAACCACATGATCTCAACATCGTAGCAGGAAATACAGGGGCGGCCAAAACCAGGGTATTACACAAACTTAGCGATAAGGGCAAGTGTGTTATTGATCTGGAAGCACTTGCAGCTCATAAGGGTTCTGCCTTTGGCAATATAGGTATGCCCGAACAACCGGGACAGGAGATGTTTGAAAACCTATTGGCCTTTGAATTGACAAAATGGGATGGAAAAACCATCTGGCTGGAAGATGAAAGCATAAGAATAGGGCAAGTCAATATACCCAAAGAATTTTGGCTCCTTATGCAAACATCTACCCACTATGTGCTTCAGGTCCCCTTTGAAAAAAGGCTTGACTATACTGTAGAAGAGTATGGAAAGTTGCCCTTGGAAAAAATGATCAATGCCATCGTGCGGATTAAAAAAAGACTGGGAGGACTGGAAGCTGGAAATGCCATTAATGCTTTGATCGAAGACAGAGTGGCCGATGCCTTTTCTATTCTACTCAGATACTATGACAAATGGTACCAAAAGGCCTTGGATCAAAAGAATTTACCCGAAGATAGATTAAGAGTCATTCAATGTATTGATACCCATCCGCAAACCAATGCAACATTGGTGATAGCTTTAACCGAAAATACACCACAATAAAATGTCAATAAAACTTACCCAATACTCTCATGGTGCAGGGTGTGGTTGCAAAATAGCCCCCAATGTGCTGGAAGAGATCATAGGTACCAGCATTGTAATGCCGGATAATGCCCGCTTATTGGTTGGCAATCACAGCAAAGATGATGCTGCAGCCTATGATTTGGGCAATGGTCAGGCCCTGATATCAACAACGGACTTTTTTATGCCCATTGTAGACGACCCTTATGAATTTGGTCGGATAGCCTCCGCCAATGCCATAAGTGATGTATACGCAATGGGAGGTAAGCCTGTAATGGCCATTGCTATTTTGGGATGGCCAATCAATATATTGTCAACAGAGGTTGCTAGAAAAGTCATCGAAGGAGCCCAAAGCATGTGCATTGAAGCAGGAATTCCATTGTCCGGAGGTCATAGCATTGATGCCCCAGAGCCCATTTTTGGCCTGGCAGTTTCAGGACTTGTCGACATTCAATGCCTGAAACAAAACAACACAGCAAAAAATGGAGATTTGCTGTATCTCACTAAGCCTTTGGGAGTCGGTATACTTACCACCTCTGAAAAGAAAGGCATACTGAAACCCGAACACACCGGGTTAGCAGCCAGGCAAATGATGCAACTCAACAAAGTGGGGGAGGAGCTTGGTAAGGTAAAAGGAGTAAATGCTATGACCGATGTGACAGGCTTTGGTCTGCTTGGGCACCTGGTTGAAATGTGTGAAGGAAGTGGCTGGGGAGCCCAAATCAGTTTTCATAAAGTGCCAAGGATTATTGTGGACCTGGAAGATTATCTTGCTCAAAAATCAATACCAGGCGGAACCGGTAGGAATATGAAGGCTTATGGATCAAAGGTTCGTTTTGATGCAGTTGAAAATCCCAGCCTGGCCGAGCACATTCTTGCAGACCCGCAGACCAGCGGGGGCTTGTTGATAGCAGTGGCTCCGGACCATCGCGAAGAGGTTGAAACCATCTTACACGACAATGGGTTATCGGCATTTGCCCAGCCAATTGGAAATATCCATCCAGCAAATACTCCGGGAATTTTTGTAGAAGTGATTTAAAAAAGGCGTTTCAAAAAATGAAGGAAAGCAACCAAAATTATCTGATTGACATCATAGCAGGAGCCAGGCCCAATTTTATGAAAATTGCTGCCATTGTTCATGCCTTGCATGAATACAATGATGAACATGAGCATAAACTCAATTATCGACTGATACATACCGGCCAGCACTATGATCCCATTATGAGTGGCCGATTTTTTGAGCAGCTTTCAATTCCTGAGCCCCATATCAACTTTGGTGTAGGGTCTGGGTCGCAGGCCTATCAAACCGGACAAATAATGATGGCATATGAAAATGCAATTGCGGAAGTAAGACCCAACCTCTGTGTAGTAGTGGGTGATGTAACTTCAACCATGGCCTGCACCCTTGTTGCCAAAAAAGCAGAAATCAAGGTTGCCCACGTGGAGGGAGGAATACGATCCGGTGATATGTCTATGCCGGAAGAAATCAACCGGATAGTGACCGATAGTATATCTGATTATTTTTTTACAACCTCCCCAGAGGCTGGCAAAAATTTATTGAAACAAGGTATGAAAGAAGACCAGATTTTTTTTGTTGGCAATACCATGATTGATACCCTTTTCACCCAACTACCCAACTTGCAAAAGCCTGATTTTTTTGAAACATTAGAGCTGGATGTAAAACCCTATCTGGTATTGACCCTTCACCGACCCTCCAATGTAGATGAGCCGCAGACCCTTGAAAAATTGTTAAGCTTGTTATCTGCACATTCTGCCGGTCATACATTGGTTTTTCCAATGCATCCACGAACCAAAAAAATATTTGATGGCCTGGATCATAAATTTGACAACCTGTATGTCACCCAGCCCATGGACTACCTTTCCTTTATTTATCTTGTTAAAAATGCAAAAGGAGTCATTACTGATTCGGGTGGGGTTACCGAAGAATCAACACTTTTGGAGGTGCCATGTATGACTTTGAGAAACAGCACAGAGCGACCGGAAACAGTAAGTATTGGAACCAATGAAATGGTGGGCAGTGATGAAGAAAAAATACTATTTTACCTCCACAAAATGACCACCGGAACCTGGAAGAAAGGCGGCATACCAGAACTTTGGGATGGAAAATCAGGTAAAAGAATTGTAAATTTCATTGCCCAATTTTAAAAATATATATTCAGATGAGAATAGGATTAAAATTATTTTTGGCTTTAATATTTTGGATCAATATGCAAGACAACATAAATGCTCAGGTAAATGCGATTCAATTTGCCCAGCTCGATGTTTATCAAAACAACAACATTTCTGTCAAAAATGGAGAACGACCCAAGGCTATTTTTTTTGGCAATAGCATTACGGAGGGATTTGTCAAAACGCTGCCTGATTTTTTTGAGATCAATCATTTTGTGGGCAGGGGAATTAGCGGACAAACAACAGCCCAGGGCCTACTTCGATTTAGAAAAGATGTGCTAGAACTGAACCCCGAAGTGGTGATCATACATCTGGGCACCAATGATGTGGCGGAAAATACAGGAACCTATGACGAGGGTTTTACCCTGGGCAATATCACATCTATGGTTGAACTGGCACGGACAAATAATATCCGAGTGGTTATAGCTTCGGTTTTACCTGCATCAAATATATACTGGAGACCAACGGTTGAAAATCCTGCAGATAAAATTGTTTCGCTCAACCAATCTTTAAAAATGATGGCCGATCAATACGGAGCTGTTTACCTCGACTACCATACAGCCTTAAAAAATGAGGTCAATGGCCTTGATAAAGAAATGGCAGAAGACGGAGTACACCCAACTGAAAAATGTTATCAAATCATGGCTGATCTTGCTGAAAAGGCTATACAAAGAGCTATTTCCAAATGAAAATGAAAACCTTCTTTCTGCTTTTCTACCTTGTGCTTTGCCTTTTCCTTGGCCAGGGTATTGTGGCTCAAAAACAGTTTAATGTTTTACTTTTCAGCAGAACCCAGGGTTGGCATCATGAATCGATCAAAGACGGCGTCGATGCATTTTACCAATTGAGTCAGCGTCACTTTTTCAATGTAGAGTGGCAGGAGAACCCGGATTGGTTTACAGATGAAAGATTGAAACAATACGATGTAATCGTTTTCCTCAATACAACCGGAGATATTTTGAATGAAACACAACAGCAGGCAATGGAACGTTTTATTCAAGCCGGTAAAGGATTTGTGGGCATCCATAGTGCATCAGATACCGAATACGACTGGGCCTGGTACAACCGATTGGTGGGTAGAATGTTTGTGACCCACCCGGAGATACAAACAGCACAATTGCACCCTTTATATCGAAAATTTCCAGGTATGTCTGGCTTTAGGTCACCCCACTTGTTTACCGATGAGTGGTATGTATTGACTCCTGAAAAACAGAAGGGCCTCAACTACTTATTGGAGATAGATGAAAAGTCATACCACGCAGGAAAACCAAACAAAGAATATCCAGGGGGCGGTATGGATGGTTTTCATCCTATTTCATGGTATCATGAATACGATGGTGGTCGATCGTTTTATACTGCTATGGGTCACCTCCCCGCTGTTTATAGCGATCCCTTCTTTCTGGAGCACATCTATGGTGGGCTTTATTGGGCTGCTACCGGAAAAGGCATAATAGAAGAAAAAAAACACAATGACTAGTTCTTGCTTGTCTTATACCACCAAGGGTGGTCAGGTGTTGGGATGGCAAGCTAAGGATCATGTCGAACCGGTTTTGTTTTGTAGTGCACTGGCCGATATCAATGGCGCCAAAGCCATCAGAGGGGGTATACCGGTTTGCTGGCCCTGGTTTGGACCCAGAGAAGGTGCTAGCCAGCATGGCATAGTCAGAACCGAAAAATGGAGCTTGCTGAGAGACGAAACTTTAAATGGCACTCATAATGTCCATATGGAACTGTCTTCTCAAAACCTGCCATCATCAATCTGGCCCTACCATTGGAATTTGAGCATGCTTATCTCGGCAGCCACTTCCATTAAAATGCAACTCACTACCTTAAATGAAGGCAACGAAACATTTTTTATAACGCAGGCCCTGCATACTAACTTTTTAGTTGGAAATATTCATGATACTCAATTATCTGGTCTGGACGGAAAGAGTTACATGGACAAAACCCAACAGAATGAAAAGCGGACACAACAGGGTTTATTGACAATTGATAATGAGATTGACCGCATTTATCTGGATACACAACAAGTTTTGATCCATGATCATGCCAATCAAAGGGTGATCAAAGTAAAAAGTAATGAGGCATCAGCGATGGTGGTGTGGAATCCCTGGGAAGAAAAGTGCAGTGTCATGGCAGATTTGCAGAATGAGGATTACAAAAAATTCATTTGTGTAGAAGCTGCCAATTTTCCACAGCCAATAGGCATTGAACCCGGTCAAAGTTTTACCCTGGATATGGAAATAAGTGTTGATGTAGAAGGATAATTCAAAAAAATACAGCATAACAAAATGCCGGAGTCAGTTTCTGACCCCGGCATTTTTTGTTTTAGATAAAAAATACAAATATTTACTAAATCAACCTTAACTAATATTGAGCTTACGAATGGCATCTTCCACACCGTTGGCCAGGTAATTGCCGAGAATTTCTGCAGCGTCCCTGTCTGTAGGAAAATTGGCAATGTGGCTGTCCAAACGATTGAGTACCTCTTTGTTTAATGCCCTTTTATCTCCTGTATAACTTATGGCGCTGTCTTTAAATTCGTGATAAACATTTACGGGAGTATTGACCACTGGCAGAGATTTTAGCTCATCATAAAGCAAGACCCTCGCTTCCATATTGCTGTATTTCTCCCGGTATATTTCTGATACCCATGCCTTGGTTAATATTTTTCTTGGTATGGTTATCTTGTTGCCAAGACTGTCTTTTACAATTTTACCCTTATCGTCGTATAAATATTCTAAGCCATCTTCAACCATCGCTACCATTTCGTAGTTGTTCACATTTTCTCTTTCAGCTCCAAAATCATAATTACCCAATTCAACTACAATGTATCTATCGTATTCTGTGTTTTTATTAAATAGGTAATATCGTTCCCACTCATTGCCCAGTTTTTCCAATCTGAGTGCAACCATCTTGTCATAAATGGTTTTGGTTATTTCCGATGTCTTATCCCATTTGATGTCTATGGCAATGTGCATGATGCCCAATTCAAGTGCCTCTCTTTTAAGCAGGGATACATCTTTATAGGAAGCAGTAAATCTTTCGGTTTTTTCCAACCAACGTTTAGCTTCTCTTGCTGCTTCCTTGTCTCTATTACTTCGGGCAGCAATCAACATATCGGTACCTTTGTGGTAATAGGCTTCCAGGGCATTGTCTCTTGCGTCCAATCTGAGTGCAGTTAGATCTTCCACATCGAGGTTGGCTTCATAGCCATCTTCACTTACCAAGGGAACCAAAGCTGCAGCCTTATCGCGCCTGCTGATCATTTTACCATACACATCATAGATTTCCTCCCACTTAGATACAGCGGTGCTCCTTTCCAGCGATGCTATTTTTTTGAGGTCTTTGCTGTTGAGCTCGTTGTAGGCTTTTTCAAGGCCTTTAACGTATTTTGTTTTTTTGTTTTTTTCCCCTGCCAGCTTGTCTACAGCATGACTGAAGGCCTTTTCGTACTCACCTTTTTCAACCATGGTTTCGATTGATTTGCAGGAAACCAGCGTAAGGGTAAAAATCACGGTGTAAAGAAGTGTTCTCATGGTTTAATGTTTTGCCGGTTAGTGAATTGTTTGTTTGAAGTAAGAGCGAAAGAAGGCCCGTCAAAGTAACCGATGTAATCATTTTTAGTATTTGATTAACATTTTTTGTATCTACATATAGTAAAACCGGCTAGGATTAATTTTTGGGCTTATTTGGAAGTAATGTTTTATAAGTATTTGAAATACAGATAAATACATGTTATAAAAATAATTGGCAGGATAATTGATATATTAATTTATTCCTGAATGTATAAGCAGTTGATAACAGACATTACACATCTTCGGCCATTTCATTATTTGCCAGGGAATACCCCTAAAGGAGGTCAGTAGAAACGACCAATTTTATGCAAAGTATTGAATATTATGCCGTTGTTTAGGGTTTTTGGAATTAAAATTGTCTTTTACTTAATACCACATCGGTAAAAAATTAATAAATTTTACAAACTAATATCATGGGAAAGTTTTCTGCTTTTTTGCTTTTCTTTTTAACATCAGCCATGCTCATGGCACAGCAAATTGTTCCTGCCCAAATAGTGGCAGAACACCAGCAATTTGCAAAGTTCGAATCCAACTCTATTTTTTCACCTGCTTCCAGAAGTGGAATTTCGGTTCCTGAAGAAGTAACAGAATACCAGGTCTTGGATCTCAACAGAAGTGCACTTAAAAATCTGGTTGCATTAGCTGATGAAAACATAAGTCTTACTTTACCGGTCAATGACAGGGAGAATCTAGAGCTTCAATTGGTCGAGCAAAAAATGGAGGGACTGATCATTCGTGAATCCGATGGCAACAGATATGTTAAATACAATCCGGGCCGACATTATCAGGGTGTCATTAAAGGAAAACCAGGTTCTCTTGTTGCCATCAGTTTTTTTGAAGACGATGTAATGGGCTTTGTAAGTGATCCCCGCACCGATGGCAATTTGGTGATTGGAAAAATGCAGGATAAAAGCGAAAATTTTATTGTCTATAGAGATGACAAACTATTGGGCAAATTGCCAATGGAATGTGGCACTGAAGATAGTGGAGAGGCATATAAAGCAGAGGATCTTTTTCACAGTTCAGGAGACAGAGCTTTATCAGATTGTGTAAAGATGTATTTTGAAGTGGATAATAATATTTTTACCAATAAAGGTGGAATGACACCAACCCTCAACTACATCACAGGTTTATACAACCAGGTCAAAACTTTGTACAACAATGAATCCATCAACACGGTGGCTTCTGAAATTTTTGTATGGTCAACAACAAGCCCTTATACCGGAACTACATCTAGTGCTATGCTCAATCAGTTTCTCGCATACAGAAGTGGATTTAACGGCAATATAGCCATGTTGCTCTCTTATAGTGCAAGTGGAGGTATTGCTTATGTCAATACTTTGTGTAATTCTAATTCCGACTATAGAATGGGTTTTTCAAGCATTGGCAGTACTTATGCTACGGTACCAACCTACAGCTGGTCAGTTGAAGTTGTAACCCACGAATACGGCCACTTATTGGGATCCCAACATACCCATGCCTGCGTTTGGAATGGTAATAATACAGCTATTGATGGATGTTATACCACAGAAGGAGGTTGCGCCAATCCGGGCATTCCTTCAGGTGGAGGTACCATTATGTCTTACTGTCACCTTACCAGTACAGGCATCAATTTTACAAAGGGTTTTGGCACCCAGCCGGGTAACCTGATCCGAAATAAAGTAACCGTTGCTACCTGTTTATCTGCTTGTCCCGGATCTCCAACACCAACATGTACGGATGGTATTCAGAACGGACAAGAAACCGGTATTGACTGTGGAGGACCCACTTGTCCACCTTGCCCTACTGGTTGTACCACGAATTCAGGTACACTTACCATCGTACTGGATCAATATCCTTCAGAAACGACATGGAACATCAAAAATGCAGCTAATGCTGTCATCTACTCCGGCGGGCCCTACACAACTCCGGGTGCTACCATTACAGTGCCTTTGTGTTTGCCCAATGCCTGTTATACGTTCAATATAGCCGATTCTTATGGTGATGGTATTTGCTGTGCCTACGGAAACGGATCCTATAATGTAGTGGTGAATGGCAGCAATGTGGCATCAGGCGGACAATTTACATTTTCGCAAACCAAATCATTCTGCATCAATACATCGAGCGGACCTACTTGTACAGATGGCATCAAAAACGGTCAGGAGACCGGCATTGACTGTGGCGGACCCACTTGTCCTCCATGCCCTCCTACCTGCAATGATGGTATAAAAAATGGACAAGAAACAGGTGTTGACTGTGGTGGTCCTACTTGTCCACCATGTGCAGCCACTTGTAGTGATGGCATCCAAAATGGTCAGGAAACTGGCGTTGACTGCGGTGGTCCTACTTGTCCACCATGTGCAGCAAGCTGTACAGATGGTATAAAAAATGGTCAGGAAACTGGTGTTGACTGCGGTGGTCCTACTTGTCCACCATGTGCAGCAAGCTGTACAGATGGCATAAAAAATGGCCAGGAGACGGGTGTTGACTGCGGTGGCCCTACTTGTCCACCATGTCCAGCTACCTGTAGTGATGGCATTCAAAACGGCCAGGAGACGGGTGTTGACTGTGGTGGTCCTACTTGCCCACCATGTGCCGCTACTTGTACAGATGGTATTCAAAATGGCCAGGAAACAGGCATTGACTGCGGTGGTCCCACATGTCCACCTTGCCCAACTTCTGGTGAAACTTCTTTGGGAGCCTATTATTTTGAAACCGGTTGGGATAATTGGATAGATGGTGGAGATGATGCCATAAGATATTCAGGACCCAGATCTTTTGAGGGCAGCTATTCCATTTCCCTGAGAGACAATAGTGGTGCGATTTCTTCCATGACCTCTCCTACCTATGCGGCTACCCAATATGCAGCATTGAAAGTGGAATTTAATTTCTATAGTTATAGCATGGAACCAGGAGAAGACTTCTACATGCAATATTCCAACAACAATGGAAGTACATGGACAACAGTAGCTACCTGGATAAATGGCACGAATTTTAACAATAATACTTTCTACTACACCAGCAAATCAATTAATAAATCTCAATATGGCTTTACCAACAATTCAAAATTCAGGATTGTGTGTGATGCCAGTACCAATTCCGACTTGATTTATATTGATGCAGTAAAAGTAAAGGGCCTTGCTACAGCAGCAATGCCGGGAGAATCGTCAGAAAACATGGTGGCCTTGAGCAGCATCTGGAATGATACGGATAATGAATTCAAGGTATACCCGAACCCTGCTACTACAGAACTTACTATTCAGTTACCGTCAGACAGGGGAAGTGCAACTACCGTTAGTCTGTATGACATGATGGGCAGAAAACTAGTGAGCCAATTGGTTGCGGACGGAGATAACACCGTTTCAATGGACCTTGGCCGGTTGAATTCCGGCCTTTACATCCTGTCTGTAATAGCTGACGGAGAGGTCATTCACACAGAAAAAGTATCAGTGATCACTGAAGATTGATATTTTCTTAGATAGTTAGTAAAATGCCACTTCGTCACGGCGGGGTGGCATTTTTTATTTTAGCTGATCTGCGGACTATGAAATTTGACCAATAAGGCAACTTTTTGAGGTCCAGACTGTATCTTTGAACAGTATAATTTCAAAAAATGGCCCGTATTTCAGCCGGTATCTTATTTTGTTTCCTGATTTTATGGCTTCCCTTTGTGATGGTTGGCCAAAGTTTTGACACAGAATTTGGTAAAAATCGGGTTCAATACAATGATGACTTTAAATACTGGTCGCAATACGAAAGCCCCAATTTTATTGTTTACTGGTATGGCAAGGGTAAAAACATTGCCCATACCATCATTCAAATGGCGGAATTGGACCACGACATCATTCGAAAACAGGTTGAGCACCGTATTTCTGATAAGATAGAAATTCTGGTTTATGTCGATCTATCTGATTTCAAACAATCCAATATTGGAGGTGAGGAAGTCTTCCAATCAGAATCTGGTGAAACCAAGATAGTGGGCTCAAAGATGCTGGTTTATTTTGACGGTAGCCATGTCAATCTAAGGGAAAAAATCAGAGAAGGAATTGCTTCCGTTTACCTTTCTTCTATGCTATTTGGCAGTAATTTTCAGGAGGTGGTTCAAAACGCCGTCTTGCTGGATCTACCCACCTGGTACAAGCCTGGTTTTGTATCTTATGCGGGCAATGCCTGGAATATTACCGTTGAAGATGAGCTTCGCAATTTATTGGCGAGTAAGCCTAAGTTCTATGATTTTGAAAAATTTTCTCAAAAACACCCCAGAATTGCCGGCCATTCGATGTGGTACTACCTGAGAACCAATTATGGTCGGTCAACGGTATCCAACTTGCTCTATCTAACCAGAATTACACGCAATTTTGAAAAAAGTGTAGAATTTGTTCTCAATACTCCGTTGAAACAAATTTATGCCGAATGGTCTGTTTATTATCAATCCAGGTTTGCATTGGAAGAAGGCAGGTTTGATGAGATTGCAGGCAAAGAATTGAAAATTAAAAAGAAAAAAAACCAACCCATAACGGCCATCAGCCCAAGCAAAGATGGAAAGTGGCTGCTGTATGCCTTAAACAATGCAGGAAAGTCATGTGTATATCTTCGCAACAATGTCACAGGTAAATCTCAGCGTTTGTTTTCAAGTCATTTCAAAAATATGTTTCAGGAGGCAGACCTTGAATACCCCCATTTTTGCTGGAATGACAAAGGCAGTGAATTTTTTGTGTCCACTCAAAACAAAGATAACATCTACCTAAGGAGGTATCAAATAAATGATCTCTCCTACCAGGTACAATTACTGCCCAATGAGGTTCAGCGACTTTATGCTGTTGATGTGGTAGACAGTCGCTACCTGATGCTGAATGCCGCCATCGATGGCTTCTCAGATCTGTTGCTATATGACACCAAAGAGAGGGAGACCCTGCCCATAACCTCCGATTATTTTGACGACCTGCACGCCTCTGTTGTAGATTACGAGGGTTCAAAGGCAATTTTGTTTTGCAGCAACCGTACAGTGGAACACATTCTCCCCATGAAGTTGGACACCTTCTTACCCCTGGGAGAGATGGATGTGTTTTTGTATCCGCTCCCAAGCATTAAAGATAAAAATGACTTAAAACAAATACCCCGGTCTTTGGAAAGGCTTACCCAAACAAGCTATGACAGTGAGACCCACCCTGCAATAACCCAGGCTGGTGATCTCGTCTATCAAAGCAGCAAGTCTGGCATTGTCAACCTGTATTTAAAAAATGCTTCCACTGCCACAGAAATAGCATTGACCAACCTGCCGGGAAATATGCATACCTATGGCCTGGGTGAAGATGGACAAGTTTATTATTCTTTTTATAAAGACCAGACCTATGGCTTGTATCAATTTGCCCTCAATACCGCGGATGTTAAAAAACCATTTGATACCAATCTGGCCAGTTCAAAAAAAATAAAAGAAGACAAAGTACAGGAGAAGCAGGAAGTCACCTATACCGAAATTCCAGAGCATCTTAAATTTCAATCACGCTATAAAGACATTAGTCCGGCCTTAACCATCAGCAGTCAGTTTGGAGGCAAAAGTGAAGGTGTCAATGAGGCGACCGACGACCTCAATGAGGTGGCCGATAAAATCATGGCAATTAAAAGCAACGCAATTACAGCAGCAGGCCTTCGGTTTAGAATTGACAAACTCACAGCAAGGATGGACAATGAGATCCTGTTTGAAGGTCTTGAATTGGCACAGGGTCAAAACAAAGAAGTGAACCAGATACCAATGGGTTTTTTGGCCAAAGCAGCTTTTACCGATATTTTTGAAGACTATCGTTTTGAAGCAGGTACCCGCATCTCTACGAATCTGGACGGAGCTGAGTTTTTTCTTACCTATGAAAATAAAAAGAAGCTACTCGACAAGCGGTGGGCAGTGTACTTAAGGAATCAGAGTGAAAGAAGTGAGACCGAATTTATTCCACCCCTCAAATCAAAAAAGCAAACCCTGATTGGCATGTACAATGTGCGGTATCCACTCAACTTACACCACAGTCTTCGGGCTGCCGCGAGCCTTAGGTTTGATAAACAGTATTACAAAGCCACAGAAATAACAACGCTGTCAGAAGAGTCGGTGTATGAAAAGAGATTGGGTCTAAGGCTGGAATATGTTTTTGACAACACCTTTCAGTATGCCACCAATTTGCTACATGGTGCCAGGTGTAAGATTTATACGGAAGTGCAAAACCAGTTCAATTTTGAACCGGCCAATAATTTTAACATCGACCTAAACCAGGGTTTCACCACTGTTTTGGGCATGGATGCGCGCTATTACCAAGGACTGCTCAACCATAGTGTGCTGGCTGTAAGACTTACCTCAGCTACCTCATTTGGATCAAAGCCCAATATTTATTATTTGGGCAATGTAAACAACACCATTTTTCCTTCATTTGACAATTCAGTGCCACTGCCTGAAAACAGAGATTTTGCTTTTAAATCCAATGTACCCCACTTGAGGGGCTTCAAAAGTAACATCAGGAATGGTAGCAGTTATGCCTTGCTCAACACTGAATTCAGATTGCCCTTGTTTATGTATTTGCTGGGTAAAGATAAAGGGGCATCTATGCTGCGAAACTTCCAGCTAATTGCCTTTTTTGATGCAGGCCTTGCGTGGTATGGAGCAGGACCCTATAGCGCTGAAAACCCCCTCAATTCTGTACAGGTCAAAGATGTGTTGGTTGAGCTGGATATTCAGTATTTCCGTGACCCCCTTGTGATGGGATATGGCTGGGGAGCCCGCACCCAGCTTTTGGGTTATTTCATCCGATTAGACGTTGCAAAAGGCATTGAAACCAAAAAAAGCCTGCCTACGATGTACCATATTGGCATCGGACTGGATTTTTAAGCCTGCTTTATACAAAGAAAGCGGACAAAGACCTTGTTTTTTCTTACTTTTGTGGGTCAAATATATGCCCATGAGAATTTCAGACAAAGTGTGGAATCCTGCCTTACAAATGGGCTTGATCCTTTGCCTTGCATTAGGTATGGTTACTTGCGTTCCACCCACTGACCATGTAAATACCAATCTAAACCTTGGATTCAATGATCCGGTTGTTCGCAAAGTTCTGGAGTATCAGGACAAAGGGCTGGTAGATTCACTATATCCTATGTTTTTGAATAAAAGCCCGGGAGTGAGATTTGCAGCTGTAAGGGCCTTTGCATCCATCAAAGATGTAGCCGCTGTTGATTCAGTGATCAGGATGCTAAAAGATCCCGTGCTGGAAGTTCGGGCTATGGCAGCCTATGCTCTGGGTCAAATTGGAAGTACCAAGGCTGAAACACCGCTAATTGCAGCCTTCACAGCTCAGGATACGCTAAATGTAAACAATATTTTCAATCGCCATATCCTGGAGGCATTGGGCAGATGTGGTGGTAAAACCACTTTGAAAAATATTGCATCTGTTGTCTCTTACCGCGATAATGATGATGAATTGTTAATGGGTCAGGCCAGGGCATTTTACCATTTTGGCCTGAGGGGAATTTTTGATGGTACTGCATCCAACAGGGCCATGGAACTCCTTGCCAACAACGCCATCACAGAAAACATCCGACTGGAAGCTGCCCACTATTTCGGAAGATTTAAAGAAGCAGTGACACCTGAATTATCAGATCGACTTTTGAATCATTACAGCATAGAAGACAATCCCGATATCAGAATGCCCCTGGCCAGCGCCGTTTCTAGGCTTGCAGTTGCTGGCATTGATAAAAAATTACTTCAATACCTTTCTTCAGAACAAGATTATCGGGTAAAATGCAATTTGCTAAGAGGCTTTCAAAACGTGGCCTTTGACAGTATCAAACCAGCCATCTTTGCCCTGGTCAAAGACCCCAATGTCCACGTAGCTTCACTGGCGGCCGAACTCATTGGTCGCAAAGGAGTTAAGGAAGATATCTATGAATACAAAGCCCTGGCTACACCTGAACTGGATTGGAGGGTGAAAACAAAGTTGTATCACGCCATGATGAAGGCATGCCCCGTTTTTTACACCAAGATCAAAAATGAGCTGGCTGCCGAAATAAAATTTTTCTTTACCAATAGCACCAATGCATATGAAAGGGCTGAGTGGCTGAGAGTGTTGGGAGATGACCCATATCAGTATCTTACACTCTCCAGCTTGTCAGGCAAAACGAGTCAGCCGGTGGAAAAGACGGCATTGATTGAAGCAATGGGCCAAATATTGGTTCACCCTGAATTTATAAGGGCTTATGGTTCGAAGTACATTGAGGCGAAGTCTTATATCATCAATTTTTTGGTGGCAGTCAGTAAGTCAGGCGATGCCGGTTCTACGGCTGCAGCTTCTGTTATACTTAAAGATCCCAAATCCGGTGCCAAAGGTTTTGTGACCGATACTTCCTGGTTTGATACTACAAAGGCCAAGCTCAAATTACCCCAGGATTTGGAAGCGTATAATGAATTGTTGCAAGCCAGAGCCTTGTTGTTTGATAGCACTTACGTACCTTATAAAGCACCTTACAACCACCCCATCGACTTTAAAACACTGGCACTGCAGGGAGATTCTATTGAAGTAGTAATGAAGACCACCAAGGGCAATATTACCCTCTTACTTTTTACAGATAAAGCACCGGGCAGTGTGGCCAACTTCCTTGAACTTTGTCAAAAAGACTTTTACGACAATAAGTACTTTCATCGCGTAGTGCCCAATTTTGTGGTACAGGCTGGTTGCCCCAGAGGCGATGGATTTGGTGCCTTAAACTATACCATTCGATCTGAATTAAATCTCAACTACTACCTTGAAACAGGATTGCTGGGAATGGCACATGCCGGTAATCACAGCGAAGGAACTCAGTTTTTTATCACCCATAGTCCGGCCCCACACCTGGATGGCAATTACACCATTTTTGGCAAAGTGAAAGAAGGTATGGATGTAGTTCATACCTTGTACCAGGGCGATAAGATCATTGACGTTATTATTTTAAAAGCCAATAAATAAACCACATAACCAAAAAAATGAAACCAACACCACTGACCCAAAAACACATAGACCTCGGCGCAAAGATGGCTGAGTTTGCAGGATACAACATGCCCATCTCCTATTCAGGCATCATTGAAGAACACCAGGGTGTGAGAAAAAGGGTGGGAGTTTTTGATGTCAGTCATATGGGCGAATTTATTGTAAAGGGAAAACAAGCCCTGGACCTGGTTCAGGCTATCAGTTCTAATGATGCCTCCAAATTGAATCCCGGAGATGCACAGTATTCCTGCTTGCCCAACGATAAAGGAGGAATCGTAGATGATATGCTGGTATATCGTTTATTTGACGACATGTGTGCCGAAGGAGAACAGGCTTTCATGCTGGTTGTAAATGCAAGTAATATTGAGAAAGACTGGAATTGGATTTCAGCCCTCAATACCTTTGATACCCGACTCATCAATATTTCAGATGAAACCGGCTTGATCGCTGTGCAAGGTCCAAAAGCAGAAGCTGCGCTGCAAAAACTAACCAATGTTGATTTATCAAAGATAGCGTACTACCACTTTGCGAAAGGCACCATTGCGGGTGCTGACAATGTAATCTTATCTGCTACAGGCTATACAGGTAGCGGTGGATTTGAGTTATACTGCAGACAAGACCAAACCGCCGACCTTTGGGATGCTGTGATGAGGGCAGGTGCAGAATTTGACATCATTCCTGCCGGTTTGGGAGCGCGTGATACCCTCAGGCTTGAAATGGGATATTGCCTGTACGGCAATGACATCGATGATACCACCAGCCCCTTGGAAGCAGGACTTGGCTGGATTACCAAATTGAAAAAGAATGCCAACTTTCCATCAAAATCCATATTTGAGCAGCAGAAGAAAGATGGCTTGATGAAACAACTGGTAGGTTTTACCATGACTGAAAGAAGAGTACCCCGCCACGGCTATCCCGTTTGTGATGCCGATGGTTTGACCATTGGTGAAGTAACCTCCGGTACCCAATCGCCAAGTCTTGACCAGCCAATAGGTATGGCCTATGTAAGCAAAGGCCATTCAGCAGTTGGCTCTAAAATTTATATTCAGGTGGGCAGCAAACAATTGGAAGCAGAAGTAACAAGTCTTCCGTTTTTAACCATCTGATTCACGCCATGCCTACCACCTGGTATTCAGCCGAAGTAGTTGACATTGAAGAAATGAATCAGCATGTCAGGAGATATTTCCTGCAGCCAGAGACTAATTTTCCCCTGTTTAAACCGGGTCAGTTTATTACCCTTGATTTGCCTGTAAGTGACAAGCGGCTGCAGCGTTGGAAAAGTTATTCCATTGCCAATGCGCCACAACCGGGAGGCCTGATTGAGTTGTGCATTGTGCGGCATCCTGAAGGTAGTGGTACCGGATATATTTTTAATGAGGTGCAAAAGGGTAGCAAGCTTGTATTTAAGGGTCCGGATGGTGGCTTTGTTTTGCCACAAAACCTGGAAGACCTGCATTTGGTTATGGTTTGCACAGGTACAGGTGTTGCCCCTTTCAGATCTATGATCAAACATGTGATAGATCAGGGACTGCCCTATAAACACATCCACCTCATATTTGGGGGCAGAAAGGAAGAAGATATTTTGTATCGGGAGGAGTTTGAATCATGGAGGGATCAACTCCCTGGTTTTAGTTACGATGTTGCATTGTCTCGAGAACCTTCATGGCCGGGTTATAAAGGGTATGTACATCAGATTTATAGGGAAAAATATACAGAAGTCCGACCGGATGTTATGTTTTATTTGTGTGGCTGGACCCGGATGATTGACGAAGCAGTTGCCCACCTGGTATCAGAAATGGGCTATGCCCCAAATCAGGTGAGGTACGAATTGTACGGTTGATCTTATTCCTGCAACTTTATACCAAAACAAAGATCTCCTGCATCTCCCAGGCCGGGAACAATGTAGGACTTGGCAGTTAGTTCTTCATCAATGGCTCCGGTCCATATCTCTGCAGTGGGAAAAAAACGTTGAACATGTTTTACACCCTGGCTGGAGGCGATGACGGAAACCACATGCAACTGACTAGGAATGCCGTAGTCTTCCATGTGCTCAAGGGTTTTGTGTATACTGGCCCCTGTGGCAAGCATGGGGTCAAGCAGAATCAACACTTTACCATCGATATTGGGGCAGGTAATGTACTCCAGCTTGATATCAAAACTGCCATCTTTGTTGTGAGAGCGGTAAGCTGAAATAAATCCATTTTCCACATCGTCAAATATTCTTAGAAACCCTTGGTGCAGTGGTAGTCCTGCCCTCAGAATGGATGCCAATACAATGTTGTCTGAAGGGAGTTCTACATTGGCTTCTCCTAAGGGTGTTTCTACAGTTGCAGGTTGGTAGTTGAGGTGCTTGCTGATTTCATAGGCCATAATCTCTCCCATCCGCTCCATGTTGATTCTAAAACGCATGCTATCTCGCTGCTTGTCAACAGACCTCATTTCATAGAGATACTTATTCAGGATAGATTTACCTGTAGATAAATTGTGGATCATGGTCTTTATTTAGAAAAATATAAAATTACGACTTTCATTCCACACTACAACTGCATTGTCCTACTATTGAAGGAATTTTTACAGGGCCTCCAATTTAAATTTTTGTCAGTGAGAACTCCAACGCGCGTTAAAAACAACTGTTGTTGAACTATTTACCAAATAATCCATTATTTTTGGTGTCATGATTCCATTTCTATTTAGATGGGCCGGGCAAAATAAGCCTGAATTAGCTAGGTTGAATAAGCCGATGCTGCTTTTCTTATGGATATTAGTCACTTATGCCGCCACTGCGCAGGTTTCCACCAAGACTAACCTCAATGATGATCGATTTAAAGGTATCATTTACAGAAAAGAAACCACTGCTGATCTTCGATTGCACAATAATGGACTTGCGCTGGCCATCAATTTTGGGGAAATCAGAACCTATTATCGAACCAATTACTACCATTTTGAACTGGGCACTATGCACAGCCCTCGCGAACACAAGCAGTCCAAAAACCTCAATGTGATTGGAAACGAGCTGCCCAAAGAGTTTAAACTAGGCAAACAAAATTCTGTATTCATCATACGGGCTGGCAAAGGCGTTAAAAGATATATTTCTGATAAAGCGAGAAGAAAAGGAGTTTCGCTGGGGTATAGTATAGAAGGAGGGCCTTCACTTGCCTTACTTAAGCCTACTTACCTTAAGTTTATTGAACAAGTGGTAGTCAATGGTGAGTTGGAATCGATCCTGGTAGACAAAAAATACAGCTCAGAAAACAGAGATGAATTTATCGATTATGGAAGTATTTATGGTGGATCTTCTTTTTCAACCGGCTTAAAAGAAATCAGCATTCTACCCGGCTTTCAGGCCAAGGCTGGCTTGTTTTTTTCAGTGGGTGCCTTTGATGAGTATGTAAAAGCAGCAGAAGCAGGTGTTATGGTTGATGTTTTCATTAAAAAAGTGCCCATCATGGTTGAGACCGAAGGCCTGCGCAACTCACCCTTTTTTGTTAACCTTTATGTAAATTTGCACTTCGGACGTCGGAGTAATTAACAGCATTCATGTCATTGATAGAACTACCCATAGTCAGCGCAGAAGAACAAACTGTAACACGAGCCAGAAAACCGGAATGGCTGCGCGTAAAACTACCCATTGGTGAAGACTACCGCAGGGTGCGAAGCCTGGTAGATGAATACAAGCTGCACACCATCTGTCAAAGCGGAAACTGTCCCAACATGGGCGAATGCTGGGGTGCGGGTACGGCCACCTTCATGATCCTGGGCAATGTTTGTACCCGGTCCTGTTCTTTTTGTGCTGTTAAAACAGGAAGGCCCAATGAGTACGACACCGACGAACCCCAGAGGGTAGCCGAAGCCATTAAACTCATGCAGGTTAAACATGCAGTGATCACCTCTGTCAACCGAGATGAGTTAAAAGACAGAGGTGCAGAAATCTGGTATCAAACGGTATTTCTGGTCAAACAATACAGTCCAACCACTACCATCGAAACCCTGATTCCGGATGTAAAAGCCAATTGGGAAGCCCTTGAGCGCATGATCAGTGCTGGTCAGGAAGTGGTGTCTCACAATATGGAAACGGTTGGTAGATTGTACCGATTGGTAAGGCCTCAGGCCAAATACGAGCGCAGTCTTGAGCAAATCAAAAGGACCAAAGAATATGGCAAACGCACCAAAACCGGCATCATGTTGGGCTTGGGTGAATCAAAAGAAGAAGTGCTTAAAGCCATGGACGACCTGGTGGCAAATGGCTGTGATGTATTGACCCTGGGCCAATACCTCCAACCCACCAAAATGCACCTCGAAGTTGCTGAGTTTATTCATCCCGACACCTTTGCCATGTACAAGGAAGAAGGAATGACTCGAGGATTTAAATTTGTGGAAAGCGGTCCGTTGGTTCGTTCTTCCTATCACGCTGAAAGGCATTTGTAAAATATAGTCAATGTCAACTCCCCACAACAGCGCACAGCCTGGACAACTGGCACCAACGGTACTCATGCCGGGCGATCCGCTCAGGGCAAAGTACATGGCTGAACATTTTTTATCCGATGTAGTATTGATCAATGATGTGAGAAATATGCTGGGTTATACCGGCTATTTTCAGGGCAGTTCGGTAACCATCATGGGCACAGGTATGGGAGCCGCCTCAACCGGTATTTATGCCCACGAATTTATCCACCACTACGGAGTAAAACAGCTGATTAGAGTAGGTTCTACCGGATCCATTCAAGCCCATGTGGGGGTCAATGATATCGTCATCGCTCAAGGTGCCTCCACCGATTCAAACTTTGCGGATCAATTTGATATTCCCGGACAAATGTCGGCCCTTGCCGACTTTGGTTTGTTGTCAAAGGCTGCATCGGTGGCCGAAAATATGAGATTGCAGTACCATGTAGGCAATGTTGTTAGCTCCGATTTTTTTTATCACGATGACAAAGAAAATTGGAAACAATGGGCCAAAATGGGCATCCTGTCGCTGGAAATGGAAGCACATGCCCTTTACCTTACCGCAGCAAGGGCAGGGGTCAAAGCCCTGGCTATTCTCACCGTTTCCGATTCACTGATTACGGGTGAAGCCCTTAGCGCAGATGAAAGGGAACAGAGTTTTGATCAAATGGTAAGATTGGCCTTAAGCCTGGTCTAGGCTACCGGTTTTTTTCACTTAGCAACTGCGTATTGTATTTCAACAGCTTAAGCACTATGTAAAGCAGAGCAGTAAGTCCCAAACCTATGAGGGTCCATCCATGGGGCAGTCGCAAGATGCCTGATTGCACATAATCTACCCAAAGCTGGAATACGGCCAGGAGGGTAAAAACGGCGAGGATGCCATTCTTTTCTTTGGCCAATACCTTTTTCCACGAGAAATGAAGCTCACAAGACTTCCATAAAGAAGGGGCAGGTACAATGGTAGGTGCTTGCTGGCTCCATTGGCTATAGGTATCGCCAAATTTAGAGGCCAGAAAGTCTTCTTCTGCCAACATGATTCTTTCATAAAAAATAAAGTACAATAGGCTAAACACAAACAAAAACATCATGTTAGCAGAAAGCACGGCAATGCCCAACCACATAAAATAGTTGCCCAGGTACAAGGGATGTCTCACGATGCTATAAATACCGGTGGTGTTGAGTTCGTCTGCAAGCTGCTGAGCCGTATTTCTGCCCGAAGTATTGGCAGGTGTAAAACCAACCGTCATAATCCGTATAAAGAGGCCTAATCCGCATAAAGCAAGGCACACCATTTCAGGCAGATTGATAGCAGAATGTTGAAACCACTCAGGGTGCTGAAATACAGATTGTCTGGTTACAAAAAAGGCAAAAGGGAATAAGATCAGGGGAATAAAACTTCTGTTGCGGAAAAAAGCATTCCCCTGGCTTAGTTGTTGATCAGCGAGTCTCATAAGTGGCAGTTATTCGTTTTGTTTTCTGGCTAATTTTTTCCAGGACAGATACCCTGCAAGAGCCAGCAATAAAAATACGACATACATCACAGTAAACAGCATAAAACCTTTGTAAAAGTTGAGGGGAATGGCAATTACATTGGATGCTGTCCACGCCAGCCAGTTTTCTACCTTTCTTAAGGCCATCCACCACATAGCCGTTACAGCAGAGGCTGAAACCAATGAATCCAGAACCTGGGTGTTACTATCGGTAAAAAAATGTAGCAAGATCCAGATGCCCAACCATGAAAAAGCAAATAGTAATAAGCCATTGACCCATTCTTTTTGGCTACACCAGGATATGGGATACACCACGGCATTGTCCTTTTTACGAGTCCACTGATACCAGCCGTAAAGACTCATCATCAAGTAATAAATATTTAAGACAGCATCGGCGTAAAGAGGGGGGGATGCAATAAAAAAATAGATCCAGGCAGCCAATACCACCCCAATGATGCCAGTGGGGTACACCAAAATGTTGTTTTTACGGGCATACCATACACTTGCCAGTTGGCTGAGGGTTGAAATCCATTCCTGCCACCGGGTGTTGGCTATGTCGTTGACAAAATTTTGAAAATAATGGCTAAAAGTCATTGGCTGTTGATAATCAGATCTTTAAACTAAAAATTAATCGAGAGAAAGCTGAATTTGGTCGAAAATAACAACATTTTTATAGAAGAACGTAAACAAATCACCGGAAACCGCCGTTACTGAAATAGTTTCCACAGTTTTGATAACAAAATATAATTTGGACGTAAAAAACAGAATACTGACCTGCGCAGAAGATCTCTATCGAAAAATAGGGTTCAGAGCGGTAACCATGGACCAATTGTCCTCCCAGATGGGCATTTCCAAAAAAACAATTTATCAGTTTTTCACAGATAAAGACGAACTGGTAGATGCCATTATGGACAGTGAAATCAACAAGCGTCAAAAAGATTGCTCTCTCATTCATGAAGAAGCGGAAAATGCCATCCATGAAATTTTTATCACCATGAACATGCTCACAGAAGACTTTCAGGAGATCAATCCCATTGTCATCCACGATTTGCGCAAGTTTCACCCCATGACCTTCGATAAGTTTCAAAGACACAAAAATGAGTTTTTGTACCAGGTCATCAGCAAAAACTTACAGCGGGGCAAAGAAGAGGGCTTGTACAGATCAGAAATTGATGTGGATGTGCTGACCAAACTAAGGCTGGAAACCGCCATGATGGTTTTTGATCAGGATATTTTTCCATCCGATAAGTACAACATTGTACGGGTAACGGCGGTAATCATGGATCATTTTCTTCATGGCGTTGTCACTAAAAAAGGCTTACAATTTATAGATAAATACAAAAAAGAAACAATCAACAAATATGGGTAAAACAATCAAACTGACTTTGCTGATCTCGTTGATAGCCCAGGTTATTTTTGCGCAACAAGTGAGAAACCTGACGGTCGAGCAGGCGGTGTCTACAGCACTGGCCAATGTCGAAGAGATCAAAAACCTCAAGCTGGATGAAGAAATCCAGGTTCAGAAAAACAAGGAAATCATAGGCATGACCATGCCACAGGTTTCATTTACTGCGCAGGGCTCTTACTACCTTGCCACCCCTCAGGTTCAATTTCCATCCTCTGATTATTCTATCTATGAGGTATTGTCGCGTGAAGGTGTCAAAGATGGCAACGGCAATCCCATCAATACGGGTAATTCTACCCTGAGTGTGCAGGCATTGAGCTTTTTTGCCCCACTCAATATGAATGCCGGCATTGGTGTCAATCAACTGCTATTCCAACCCGATGTGTTTATTGCCTTTCAAGCCAGACAAGGTGTACTTGACTTGGCAAAGGGCAATGTGGCGGTAGCAGAAGACAAGGTAAAAGAATCTGTGCACAAGGCTTACTATTCGGTACTTATTGCCGAACAACAGAAAAAGGTGCTGGGAGAAACCTTGTTAAGACTGGTTAAACTCCAAAGCGATATGGGTGAGATGTACAACAAGGGTTTTGCTGAAAAGCTCGACATTGAAAAAATTCAGGTTACAGTCAACAACACCCAAACTGCCCTCAATCAACTTAACAACGGTCTCGCCATCAGCTATAGCTTGCTAAAAACTACCATTGGTGTGCCGCAGGCCGATTCACTGGTGCTGAGCTCTACCCTAGAAGACAAAGACCTCAAAGCAGTAGCATTGATAACAAATAATAAGTTTGATTACAATCAACGCAATGAAGTGACTTTGTTGAACACAGCTCGTAAATTGCAGGACCTGGATTTGAAAAGATATAAGATGGCCTACATTCCTTCAGTAGCCGCCTTTTTTCAATACCAGCGCAATGGACAGCGAAACGAGAAATTTAACCCCAACGATCCTTGGTTTTGGTATTCAACCAGCCTGGTAGGTCTCAATGTAAGTGCCACCCTTTTTGATGGCTTACAACGTAACAGAAAGGTAGAACAGGCCAAACTTTCATTGGCCAAGGTAGATAACAACCTCAGTCAGGTGAAAAGGTACATCGACATGGAGCAAGACATTGCCAAAAAGTCACTCAACAACGCCCTGCTCAACCTCGAAGTACAACAGCGCAACATGGCCCTGGCCCAGTCTGTGTTTGATGCCACACGCAAAAAATATGAGGCCGGACTTGGTTCCAGCTTTGAGTTGTTGCAAACAGACACCGAACTGCAACGCGCTCAGGGCAATTATTTCCAGGCCCTGTACGATGGTTTTGTGGCCAAAACCGCATTCTTAAAATCTATTGGTAAACTATAATAAAGACAATCAAAATATCATGAGAACATTCATCTTCCTCATGGGCTTTGTAGCCCTTATGTCATGTGGAAATAAAGAAAGCCAACAAGGTGGCAACAATGTAGAAGCCAAATTAAAAGAGTTGGCTGACCTCAAAAAACAACAAACAGAAATCGGTTCCAAAATCGCTGTGGTAGAAGCTGAATTGCTAAAATTGGACCCAAGCAGGGCCATCAAGGCCAAGCTGGTAACAACTGCAGAACTGACACCCCAGGGCTTTCAGCACTATATCAACCTCCAGGGTAGCATTCAATCGGATAACGTTTCTTACGTAGCTCCTCGCAACGGTATGGGAGGGTATGTAAAAAACATCTACATCAAAGAAGGCCAGATGGTTAAAAAAGGTCAGTTGATGATCAAGCTCGATGATCAGGTGCTGAGACAAGGTATTGAAGCAACCAAAACTCAACTGGCCTTTGCCAAAAATGTGTACGACAGAACCAAGGCACTTTGGGATCAGAAAATTGGAACAGAGGTGCAATTGCTGTCTGCTAAAAACAATGTAGAGGCGCTCGAAAGTCAAATTGCTGTTCAGGAAGAGCAATTAAAAACGTATAACGTTTTTGCTGACCAAAGTGGCATTGCCGACATTGTCAACATAAAAGTAGGAGAGTTATTTACAGGCATGTCTGTCACTGGTCCACAAATCCAGATTGTCAACAACTCTGAGCTCAAAGTGAAGGTAGACATACCTGAAAATTATGCATCTAAGATAAGACAGGGAGCCTCAGTGGTCATTGATGTTCCGGCCCTTGGTAAGTCATTTAATTCAACCATTTCAAGACTCAGCCAATCCATCAACACCAGTTCAAGAGGTTTTACGGCAGAATGCAGGATTCCTGCGTCAGCCAATGCCAAACCCAATATGGGAGCTTCAGTTAAAATACTTAACCACAGCAACAACAAAGCCATTGTGGTACCTGTCAACATTGTACAAAGCGATGAGAAAGGTAAATATGTTTATGTTATGGTAAAGGGAAAGGACAATAAAATGACTACCCATAAAAAAACAGTAACGGTTGGTGAATTGTATGGCGATGAAGTAGAAATTTTGTCAGGCCTCGGCGTTGGCGACAAGCTCATTACCCAGGGTTACCAAAACCTCTATGAAGGACAACTTGTAGAAGAAAAAATGTAACTGACCCTTTTAGCTAACCATAAAACAAAAAGAAGTGTCGAATCCATTAAAATTTGTAGCCGACAAGGTGAAGGAATTTATGCCGACCAGTTGGTCAGTAGACAACCGGACAGCCATATACATCATTACCATGATCATTACGGCATTCGGTTTATATACCTTCAATACCCTGCCAAAAGAACAGTTTCCAGACATTGTGGTTCCCACCATTTCGGTGACCACTGTCTATGTGGGCAATTCTCCCAAAGACATAGAAAACCTGGTGACCAGGCCCATTGAAAAACAAATCAAAGGCATATCTGGTGCCAAGGTCAATAAAGTAAGTTCTATTTCTCAAACCGATTTCAGTTTGATCATAGTAGAATTTGATACCGATATTACGCCTGAGATAGCCAAACAAAAGGTAAAGGACGCTGTGGATAAGGCCAAAACCGATTTGCCGGCCGACCTAACCCAGCTGCCCAATGTACAGGAATTTGCCTTCAGCGATATGCCTATTATGTATGTCAACTTAAGTGGTGATTACGATGGCATCAAGTTGAAAGAATACGCAGAAAAGTTGCAAGACCGCTTTGAATCCCTTTCTGAAGTGACCCGAGCAGAAATTGTAGGTGCCCCGGAGCGAGAAATTCAAATCAACGTAGACCCCCTCAAGATGGAGAGGGCTATGTTGAGTTTTGATGACATTGCCAATGCAGTGGCTTATGAAAACATGGACATCAGTGGAGGCCTCATAGAAGTAGGAGAAATGAATCGTTCGCTCCGACTCAAGGGGCAAATGCACAATGCATTGGCCATCAGTCAGCTCATCATCAAAACACCCAATGCGGGCGCGGTCCGCTTATCAGATATAGCCACTGTAATTGATACGGTCAAACAAAAAGAAAGTTATGCCCGCCTGGATGGTAAAAACGTAATCACGCTTAACATTGTCAAAAGGGCAGGTGAGAACCTGATCGAATGTGCAGCAAAGGTAAAAACCATTGTAGATGACATGAAGGGACATGAGCTGCCCAACGACCTCAATGTGGTGATTACAGGAGACCAAAGCAAGCAGGCAGCAACATCCTTCCACGAATTGGTCAATACCATTGTCATTGGCTTTATCCTGGTATTGCTCATTTTGATGTTTTTTATGGGTGTTGTGAATGCCTTTTTTGTGGCCCTCAGTGTACCTCTCAGTGTTTTTGTTGCCTTTTTATTTTTGCCGGCAGCAGATTTTATTGTAGGTACAGATGTAACCCTCAATTTTATTGTACTGTTTGCCTTGCTCTTTGGACTCGGCATTATTGTGGATGATGCCATTGTGGTAATTGAAAATACCCACAGGATTTATGACAATGGCAAGGTTCCTATTGCTAAAGCAGCTAAGGCAGCAGCCGGTGAAGTATTTATTCCGGTATTGGCCGGAACCGCTACAACAATTGCACCTTTTTTCCCGCTTTTGTTTTGGAAGGGCATCATTGGTAAGTTTATGATTTACCTGCCTACCATGTTGATATTTACCCTCTTTGCCTCCTTAATTGTGGCCTTTATCATCAACCCGGTTTTTGCCGTCAGTTCGATGAAACCGGAGGGAAGACAATATGAGCCACCTAAAAGTGAGATCTTTAAAAAATGGTGGTTTTATGCCTTCTTTGTCTTAGGTATTTTTTCTCATTTTTTTGGATCTCCAGGTTTTGGTAACTTTTTGATTTTATTGCCTTTGCTTGGAATCGTAAATGCATATATTTTACAGGATATTATCTATTACTTCCAGGAAAAAGTATTGCCCAGGCTGATGGACAGCTATGAAAGGCTGCTCCACTGGTTGCTGAAAGGCTGGAGGCCTATGTACATGTTTGCTGCCGTGTTTGTTTTGTTTTTTATTTCTTTGTTTGCCCTCATAGCCAGAAAGCCCGATTTTCCGTTTTTTCCCAGCGGACAACCCAACTTTATATATGTATATCTGAAAATGCCTGTTGGTACAAAGGCAGAAGAGACTGACAGGGTATTGCGCCAGTTAGAAACAAAGGTATACAAATCACTGGAGTCATTGAAGCCCGGCGAAAAAGGATCCATCGTGGAAAGTGTGATTTCCAATGTGGCGCTGAATGCCAACAACCCGATGGACAACAACCGAAGTGTTCAGTCTAATTTGGGAAGGATCCAGGTGTCTTTTGTGGAATTTGCCAAACGACCTTACCAGCCAACCTTGCCGTATCTCGACAGTGTGCGTATGGCGGTAAAAGACATTCCGGGTGCTCAAGTAACAGTAGAACAGGAAGGAGGTGGTCCCCCAACTGATCCACCGGTCAACATTGAAGTATATGGTGATGACTTTGACGCCAATGCCAAAGTGGCAACGGACTTGTACAATTATCTTGACACCAATAGGGTAGAAGGCATTGAAAACCTGGCCATGGATACCGACCTCAACAACCCAGAAGTTTCTATTGTGGTAGACAAGGAGCGGGCTGCCATTGAAGGCGTAAGTTCTGCCCAGGTAGGCTCTGCCATCAGAACCGCCCTCTTCGGTAGAGAGGTAAGCAAACTCAAGTCGGGTGAAGACGAATTTAAAATCCAGCTGAGATATGACCAGGTAAAAAGAAACGACATTCAGAACCTGATCAATATGCGGGTCACGTTTAGAGATTTTAATACCGGAAGGATTAAACAAGTGCCTATCAGTGCAGTTGCTAAATTTGAGTTTACCAGCAGCACAGGAGGTATCAAACGTAAAAACAACAAACGGACCATCCAACTGCAGTCAAATGTAACAGACCTGACAGCAGTAGCCTCTATCAACAAAGAATTGTTTGAAAAGATAAGAGATTTCCAAAATACCTATACCATGCCGGATGGAGTTTTCATCAGGCAGACCGGTGAAAGTGAGCAACAGCAGGAAACCAATTCATTCCTGGGCAAGGCATTTATCATATCACTGGGTATGATTTTCCTTATCCTCGTTCTTCAATTCAATTCGGTAAGTAAACCATTTATTGTACTGACAGAAATCTTTTTCTCGGTCATTGGTGTTTTTCTGGGCTTTGCCCTCACCGGCATGACCATGCCTACCATCATCGTACTGGTAGGGGTGATCGGTTTAGCTGGTATTGTAATCAAAAACGGTATCCTGCTCCTTGAGTTTACAGACGAGTTAAGATCCAGGGGTTTCAAAACCAGAGAGGCCGCCATCCAGGCAGGAAAAATCAGAATCATTCCCGTGATGCTTACGGCGATAGCTACCATCCTAGGTCTCTTTCCGTTGGCCATTGGATTCAACATCGATTTTGGATCCCTGTTTACCCACCTTGATCCCAAGATCTTTATCGGGGGAGACAGTGTAGTGTTCTGGGGACCTCTGGCATGGACCATTATATTTGGTTTGATCTTTTCATTCTTTCTTACCTTATTGATGATACCAAGCATGTATATCATATCGGAGCGATTGAGAAGACCAATGGTGAAATTTTATGGCACCAAGTTCATTGCACTACTTGGCTTTTTGGGCCCACTGTTTTTTATCTTTGCAGGCATCATGTACCTGGTTCGCTGGGTTTCAGGCCGCAGGGTGTGGAACGGAACTTATCGCAGCTGGGTGTAGTCAGAGCATTTTAAATATAAACCAGAGGGGCTGAATAAACAACGGCCCCTCTTTTTTTTGCCTAAAAAAAAGTGTTAAAAGTCCTATAAAACCATTTTTCAACTTTGAAAAGTCGTTTTTTTTTCATATCATTGTAATATCGGTGTATCAATCTAATCCCGGATATCCGATATTTCCAGGAGGCTATTATCCTACTCATAGATGAACATTGTGCAAAGGATGATCTGAAGCGTGCAAATGCAAAGGATGGGGCAAGGTATAATGAAAAAAAGTTAAGAAAGATGGAGAATGTAATGACAACAGGAATGTGGTGGTTGACTGCCGCTTTTATTTTGGGTGTGACAGCCCGATTATTCAGATTGCCGGCACTTATTGGTTTTTTGGCCGCCGGTATGCTGGTAGAAGCTTTTAATATAGACCACGCCACAATGGATGAATTGATAGAAATTGTGGCAGATTTGGGAGTTATGCTTCTGCTGTTTACCATAGGCTTAAAAATTAAACTCAACAATATATTAAGACCAGAGATCTTGTACACAGCCGGCATCAATATGGCTGGATTTACCATTTTGGCTGGAGGTATAGTCTTTGTTTTATCTTATACCTCGCTTTCACTTTTTTCAGGACTATCCATCCTGTCTTGTGCACTCATTGGTTTTTCTTTGAGTTTTTCCAGCACCGTTTTTGTGGTCAAAATTCTGGAAGAAAGGGGAGAGCTATCCTCTTTTCATGGTAAAAATGCCATTGCCATCCTTGTTATTCAAGATATTTTTGCCGTATTGTTTATGACCCTGGTTTCCGACAAGAACCCCAGCTGGTGGGCATTGACTATACCGGTGTACCTATGGGCAGTTAGGTATTTGTTAAACTACCTGTTGTCCAAATCCGGCCACGGAGAATTGTTAACCATCTTTGGTTTTTTTGCCACCTTTGTCACTGGGGCTGCTGTTTTTGAGCTGGTGGGCTTAAAGCCTGATTTGGGTGCCCTGGTCATTGGCATGCTCATGGTCAATCATAGAAAATCAGATGAATTGTATGATCGAATGATGGGATACAAAGATTTTTTCTTAATATCCTTTTTTATTTATGTAGGCCTTATGGGAAAACTCAATTGGAACATTGTGATTGCAACTCTGATTATATTCCCGCTTATGTTTGTCAAGGGCACTTTGTTTATGTCACTCTTTTCAAGGTTTAAAATCAGGGCTCGCACGGCCTATCTCACCTCACTTAGTCTGAGTAATTTCAGTGAATTTGCATTGATTACAGGCTTGGTAGGTTACAAAGCCGGTTGGCTGTCTATGGAGTGGATTACCGTCTTTGCCATGTTGATGACCCTGTCTTTTTTGGTATCATCTCCATTTAATGCCAAAGCTCATGATATTTTTGATAAATACCGAAACCAATTGTTGAGACTGAATACCGGTGGCATGTACATTGATGAAGAACCCAAATCGATAGGCGATGCCCAATATATGATAGTGGGTTATGGAAGCATTGGCAGACCCGCCTTTCACTACCTCAAAGACGAACTGGACCTCAAAACCATTGTTATTGACTACAACCATGAGGTTGTTAAAAAATACAAAAACAGGGGTGTCAATATCAATTGGGGTGATAGCAGCAATAGTATATTTTGGGACTCCATAGATTTATCCCATCTGCGTTTGGTCTTTTTAGCCATGAGTTCCCACGAAAGCAACCTTAGCATCTTGCACGAGATACTCAAAATTCCCAATCGCCAGTTTAAGCTGGCCGCTTTCTGCAATTATCCGGATGAGGCCAAAAAACTAAAAGAATTGCACGTTGACTATGTGTACGATTTTAAACTTTATCAGGGAGAAGACTTTGCGGAGCAGGCATTAATAAAATTTAAAAAAGAGCCAAAAGTGCTGTAAACACATCTGAACCTGGATTAAAATGGACCAACCTTAATTCTCTTCTTAAGGTATGATGGTTCTGTTTTCAGAACATGCATTCGATTTTCAGATCTATTTATTGAATAAATTTTGCTGTAAGGGATATAAAAAAGGGAGGCCTTTATAAAAGGCCTCCCACACACATTTTATTAAGCATTTCAGAGTTCAAACCAAATAATATAAAATATTATTGTTTTGTAAATTTGGTAGCATGTCGATATTTGTCATTGTACATATACAAAATATACACACCTGTATTTAAATTTTCCACTTGGATCCTGGCAAAGCCGTTTTCTGCTTTTTGTCTTATCATGAATTTGCCGGAGATATCATACACTTCCAAAATGGATCCATCATGATCTGATAGCGGTCCTTCAATGCTGATATCCATATAGTCACTCGTAGGATTGGGGAATACTGAAATTTGTAGTTTTCCACCTCCATTGACATCAACCACAGACGTAATAGGATATTCTTCTCTGGTACTGCCCGTTAAATAAACAGCGGAAATGCCGGGTACTGGTAGTGTTTTCAAAGGAGCTTGTTGACCTTCGATCAGGGGAGTTTCAAATGCAAGAAAATTGTTTCCCGCTCTTTCGGCTACATAAAGTAAATTGTTTTTGGCATCCAATGCCACATCAACCGGATTGCCCAATAGGGTTGTTTCTCCCTTTACTACAATTTGTTCGTCTCTTGACACAACATTGTCGTTTATTTTGGTGGTAAAGTCAGATATCCAAATGAGTGCCCCGTCGGCTGCTGACGCAGCATCACCAATATCCGTAAGCACCATAATGTCACGTTCATAGTCATAAAACAAGCCATGGGTCCTCACTAAATCAACGACCTGAACTTTTTGGTCCGGAACGATGAGTCCCTCTGGTCGGGTGAAAAAGTTCTGAAAAATGGCCAGTTGATTAGAATTGTCAATCACAGCATACAGGGTGTTGACATTGGCCTGAATTCCCCAAACATTAAAATCTACCAAATAAGTGGACAATAATTTTATACCTTCTTCATTAGATTTGTACACCAGCAATTTGTTTTGATTGTTGTTGGCTGGACTTGCATCTTCTGCTACCACTATCAGGTCTCCGGCAACTGTTATTTCGCGTCCGTTGATAAAATCAGACGTCGAACTAGCGGATAATACCGGTGGTATGCCATCACTAACACTGGTTAGTACACTCGAAAAGGCATCAAGTCGGTTGTTGCTTCTATTTAGTTGTATCAACAAGTCTTTTTTGTCATTGTAATAGATTCCATCTGCATCTTTGCCTTTATTGACAAAAGATGTTTGAGAAAAAGATCTATCGCTATTAATACCAATGATGTCAATCTTTTTTGTAGTATTAGAAGATGCAAAAACAGAACCTACCTGGCTGGCCTCATTATTGCTATCCACATAAATACGGCCACTGCAATCACCCGTACCACTTGACGGTTGAGCCAGATACGGAAAAGAATTGGTAAAAGGTTTGTCATTTTTTTCAACACCGGTTGTAAATCCCAGCACATTGAGCAGTTGAGACGTAACAGGGCTGCTGGAATTTCCAGGTATATAGTCATCATACCATAAACCTACTGCAGCCAAAACAGCACCTCCCACTGCTTGAAGTTCAATACGTGTCACATCGTCTTCCAGCCTTCTGCCATTGGGAAAGCCATCCATGTTGGGTATAAATTCAATGTTGGTGTTTGTATTGTAAGGTGCAGCGGTAAGCCCCAGCACAGCAGCCTGAATGAGTCCAAGAGAACTAAAGTTGGGGTCATTCCTTGGTGTAGGGGGTACCGCCATGTTTAATCTCAACATATCACCGCCGTTGGGAAGAAAATTATTGACAAAAGGTTTTCCTGCAGCCAATGGGTTGCCATTTTTTCCGGTGGCCAGTTGGTAGGGAATTACATTGGGCACACCCGTATGAAAGGCCGGCCAGAGGTCAACAGATCTTGGTTTTCCGGGACCAGGCAAAAGCAGGGTTCCAAATACAGCATCATCAAGTGCGGTGCCGGCCAAAGCGGGATTACCTTTTAAGCCATAAAGTCCATCAGCACCATTGGTAAAGTCAAAAGCACCCAGTGATTTTTTCTGAATGCGTAGAGGAGCAAATGATGGTACTGCACCTCCAAACAAATCATCATCCATGTACAGTGCTAGTTCCGGATTGAAAAAATATTCGTCCAGACTGGTTTCTGCAAATTCTTCATAGGGGGTAAGACTGTTCCAATAGTCTTTTTTACCTACCGGGATAACAGCTTCGTTGGTAAGAGGCATTCCCAGTCTTGATACCTGAATCCACTCCCCATCATAGGCAGGATCAGCATTGGTAGAAAGTGTAGTAATGGCTTTTCTGCTGGCAGATGCCCATACACCAATAACATAATCACCATCCAATATATTGGCAGGCTGAGGTGCGGCACCTTTTTTTAACAATGTGCTGATTGGCACTTTGATGGCAATCGCACTTACATTCATACAGGCAAGTCCATCAACAATATTACCTACCTGTCGTGGTGCATTGCCCAAATCAAATATACCTCCTAAATCTACAAAGAACGGATCATCGGTTGGGCCTGCAAAAACGACTTCACCACTATTGGCTGTTGTGATGGCATTATTGAATAAAGTACTGTAACTGGAATTTAAACCTACTGCACTTTCAATTGACCTTGGCCCAATGTTGTTGGGAGGCACAATGCCATTGTTGATAATGGTTTGCCAGCTGGCTCCATTGTCCATACTTCTTTCCAACGTATAAGTCGTCTTCAGGTTTTGCTTTCCCAGTCTGATGTTAAAAAAAGTAGTAGGATCTTCATTGACCTTGTGAAAAGTAAACCGGTACGTGATCTCATCTCCTGGAATAGAAGCATCATTGTCAATGTGAATTTCATATCGGATGTTTTCTCCAAAGCTAAAGTAATTGGGCCCTCCATGTGGCAATTGCATAGGTACATATGTGGCTATAATGGTGATGGTATTGGGGTCATCAGGACTTCTGAACGCATAGAGATCCACATTGTCTGCCAGTGGGTCATTGGCAATAAGGGGTGCTTCTCGGTGTGATGATGCCAGCAGCGAGACATTGCACAACACAACAACGATAACCACAAATAATATAGGATATATAAATTTTGATTTCATGATAAAGTGTATTTGATAAGTTATTTAGATGCCATAGTACCTCTCCAGGGCATGGCCAGATAAGGAAATGAAGCGTTAAATTTGGCATCATTGGCATTCACACCGGTTCTAAAAGTGATCACATCCAACAGATCCTGGGTTACAGGACTTGATGATGTACCGGGTAAGAAGTCATCGTACCAAAGACCAACGGCAGCCAATACAGCACCACCAACAGCCTGCAATTCAATCGTGGTTACATCGTCCTCCAGCCTTCTGCCATTGGGGAAGCCATCCATGTTGGGTATAAATTCAATGTTGGTGTTTGTATTATAAGGTGCAGCAGTAAGGCCCAAGACAGCAGCCTGTATCAATCCAAGTGAGCTAAAATTGGCATCGTTTCTTGGGGTTGGAGGCACCGCCATGTTCAACCTCAACATATCACCTCCATTGGGAAGAAAATTGTTGACAAAAGGTTTTCCTGCGGCCAATGGGTTGCCATTTTTTCCGGTTGCCAGCTGATAAGGAATAACATTGGGCACACCGGTATGAAAGGCCGGCCAGAGGTCAACAGATCTTGGTTTTCCGGGACCAGGCAAAAGAAGAGTTCCAAAAACGGCATCATCAAGTGCGGTTCCGGCCAGCGCTGGATTTCCTTTTAAACCGTACAAGCCATCAGCACCGTTGGTAAAGTCAAAGGCACCCAGTGATTTTTTCTGAATCCGTAGAGCAGAAAACGAAGGTACTGCACCTCCAAATAAATCGTCATCCATGTAAAGTGCTAATTCCGGATTGTAAAAAAATGGATCAAAGAGGGTATCCGCAAATTCCTGGTAAGGTGTCATTCTGTTCCATAAATCTTTGTAACCGATAGGAATTACCGCCTCATTGGTCAGAGGCATGCCTATGCGGGATACCTGCACCCAGTCGCCACTGGTATCATATTGTCCGTCTTTTTTAAGCGTGGAAACTGCCCTCCTACTAGCCGAAGCCCACACACCAATAACATAGTCGCTATCCAATATGTTGGCAGGCACACTTGGAGCACCGGCCTTAAGAAGGGTATTGATTGGAATTTGAAGCACAAGGCTGTGAACATTAGTTCCTGATAGTCCATCGCGTGGAGGGCCATCCTGACGGGGAGCATTGCCAAGGTCAAAAATACCTCCCAAATCTACGTAGAAGGGATCATCTACCGGACCGGCAAAAACTTTTTCTCCTGTTGTTGCCTGAAAAATACCTTCATTGAATAACTGGCCATAGGATTTACCAAGGCCCAAATTTGAATCAATAGATCTGGGCCCTATATTGGGTGGTGGTACAATGCCTCCATTTACAATGGTTTCAAAACTTGCACCTCCGTTCATACTTCTCTCAAGGTTGTAACTAACTTTGAGATTTTGTTTACCCAGCCTGATGTTGAAAAAAGTGGTGGGGTCTTCGTTAAGCGTATAAAAAGTAAATCGATATACGATCTCATCCCCAGGTTTGGAAGCATCATTGTCAATGTGAATTTCATATCTCACATCCTTGCCGAAGCTATAATAGTTAGGTCCTCCAAAGGGCAATTGTGCCGGAATGTAATTGGCAATGATTGTTATCGTATTGGGATTGTCGGGACTTCTGAATGCATATAGATCCGTGTTATCCGCCAGTGGATCGTTGGCAATCAGTGGAGCCTCCCGGTGCGAAGAGGCCAAACCAAGGCCTTGGTACAGAAAGGACAAAACACAGATGGCTGTGATTTTGACCCTGAAACTTGAAAATAAATTTTCTTTCATGATAAAATGATTTTAATGGTTGAAGTGTTAAATTTTGGTTTTAATTGTTTCCAACTCAGGATGCCTTGAGTGGGTTGATGAAGCTGTTTTATAGTAGGATATTGCCTTTTCTTTGTCATTATTTTCCAATTCCAATAGGGCCAGCGTTCTATTGACATCGATATTCAGGGGCCTCTTTTGATATTCTTTTTTTGCATAGACAATGGCTTTAGCAGTATCATCAAACAGGTCGTTGTAAACATGAGCATATTCCAGGTCCATGTTGTGACCAGATGCCGAATCGTCCTGCAGCATCGTTAGAATTTCTGCTTTTAATTTTTCTAAAGCTTCTTCATTTTTTTGGCTTTTATACAACTCGGCCAGTGTTACATAGAAGTCTACTTCAGGAATGATATTTATGGCATCTTTTAATTTAAGTACAGCTTCGTTAAATTCATTTCTTTTAAGCGCTAATTTTCCCAATCCGGCTATGGCAAAAGGATAATCGGGTCGCTCTTGTAGCAGCGTTTTATATACAACTTCTGCTTCTTTATCCATGCCATATCGCATAAGCATTTCTGCATAGGTGTGCATGGCCCAGGCCGTTTCTTCCTGGCCGGGATATCCTGCCTGTATGGCCATGAGCATGGCTTCTCTTGCCCCTGGTATGTCACCAAAAATTTCCCTCAAATAGGAAACTCGCGAATAAGATCGCAGGTCAGGTCTGATGGCCATCATTTTATCAGCTACGGCCACAGCTTCTTTGTAATTACCCAATTCGATGTGACAGTCAACCAGCACACCATAAATCTGAGAATTGTATGGATTGAGCAAAATTGCCTCCTCTGCCGTATGAAGGGCAGTTTGGAAATCATGCAGCGACAATTGCACGCCCGCTTTTGTGACAAGGGCATTGAATCGATTTTCATTGTCAAGATCCTTGCTTTCAAGAATGTGATTCAGCATGGATTGAGCAGCAGGATAATAATGACCATGCTCACCGGTTATTCTTGCCTCCTTAATAAACAAATACGCCATCGAAGTTGCAGCTTTGTGGTCATTGGAGTTGGTTAGCAATTGATTTCGCAGGCTCACATATTTACTTTGTACCTGATCCCATTCCTTACCCATGGTTATGCGTTCGTTGCGATCCAATAATTCGGGAACGGCAAATTCGTTTTTTGTTTGTTTGTTATTGATCCAAAACGCTGAAAAAATCAGCAATAGAATCACACCCGCGCCTAGCGAGTAAAACCTGTAAGTAAAATTTGTTTTCATCATAAATACTTTTGATTTGAGAATGTGTGTTTCGTTTATGTACGTGAGCAAACAAGATGTTGGATTGATTTTTCTGCAATTATTTTAAAAAAAATATTTTGCACTTCTCAGTAATGCTAGAATATCAATGGTTTACAAGGTGATTTCAAGGATGTGCGTTCTAAAAATCCAACTTGGATTATCAGCTTATTGCAATGCCGTTCCATCTTTTGTACATTAAAATCCGATGCCATTACGCTGCGGGAACTCTTGATGTTTTTCGCTCTGCAATGAAGGAGTTAAAGCTGATTTGTATGAAAGCATTGGATGAAAAAGAGTGCACTTGGATGGGAAAAAGATTTATTATTGAGCTATAATAGTAAACACCCAATATGCTAGGTTAACATTTCATTTATAAATGAATGAAATGATGCTTTTATCTTTTACTCCTATGCCTGTAACCCTAGCTTTCCAAATTCTGAAGGCGGACTGGGAAATCTATTGGCTTATTCAGGTATTATCATATCTGCACTTAAATGTGTCTTAGTGTTATCATTTTCTGCAAAGGGTGCACCATTAGTGGGAAAACATATCTTTTACTTTTAATGACCATGAAGAAATAAAATAAACACGAATATTACAATGCCATAGAGAGGCTCAATCTGAAATAAAATGGACTGCCTGGTGTAAAGTGAATTTCTTCAACGCCCCTGGCCTCCTCTCGAAGCCTACTCATAGTATTGAATTGTGTCTCTTTCCACCGTGTATTAAAAAGATTGTTGATTTGGGTGCCTATAATTATTTTACCAATGCGATAGGAAAATTGAAGATCAAAAACGGTATAACCTTCAGCAATGACATCATTGGTTTCATTGGCAGGGCGGTCTCCCATGTATCTGAATCGTATGCTTCCTGATAAGCCTTTTGAATTTTGATAATTCAGCCCGCCGACGGAAGTGAAAACAGGGGCAAGAGGAATAAATTCCTGGCTGCCGTTTGCTATGGCCCTGGCATTGGCTAAATTGAGATCAAGATCGGCAAACCAATTTTTAGCAAGCTGATACCGGGCAGACAGATCAATACCTAAGCGCTGTGAGCGACCACTGGTTTCTACGATGCCGGCATCACCAACATAAACAAATTCCTGGTCCATCCACAGATACCAAATAGCGGGTTGAATCATCATCCGTTTACCGGGTTTCCAGATCATTCCTAAGTCAGAACCATAGGCAGCGGGTGCAATCATTTTTCCTTTCTGCAAAACTACCACCCGGGTGTCATTGGAATGGAAGCCCTTACCCAATTTCCAATACAATTGCATATTTTTATTTGCCTGGTAAAAAGCACTGCATTTGGGATAGACGTTAAACGAGGAAGCCTTTGAGGTGACACCATGGTCTAGATAATCCTGATATGTGTTGAAAAATTTCTCTAGTCTAAGTCCAAGTTCTACATTCCATTTTTTGGAAAGGGTCACTTGTTCTGCTATAAATACAGCTAGGTTGGCTTCTCTAATATTTCCGTATTGCAGTTGATTCCTGGTCTCCGATCGATTTGTAGTTTTAGCCAGCTCGTTGTCTTTTGAAAAATCATATCTAAATTGAATCCCTGTGTGAAACTCTCCATCAAAACCACCTAATGTATGATTGGACTGCATACTGCCATTATATCCCATCAAATTTCTCCTTTCTTTTTGCCGAATTTGATCTCCATTAATGGAATCTTCGAGAAAAAATGTGAAATTGGAATACAACTCAAAGTTATAATCGACCCAATAAATTTGATTTTTTATCAACCCTTTTTGAAGTGGTGTGAGCGTTTGAAAAGTAAGGCTTGACCTAGAGGTTTTACCACCCTCAGTTGGATCAATGGATCCAAAAAATCCTATTGTGCCGTTTTCAACAGCCCGGTTGGGTATTTGTCCGGAATGATTCCATTGAGAAGAAAAATGACTAAGACCAATTTGAAGTGTATTGTTTCGACCCAATTCTCCTATGTATTTCCCGGTAATGTTGAACATATTAAACTGTTGAGGTGCTTCAAAAAATCCATTGCTAAATTTATATTCTGAAGCGATGTATGCCGACCGATGATGATCCGCTGAACCAGGTGAAAGCAGATTTAATCCTCCGTAAAGCCGATATAAGTCATATTGACCAACTTCGGCTTTGATGATATTTTCATCAAGTGCGTTTTTCGTTTTTAAGTTTACCCATCCAGCGGTGGTGAAATTTCCCTTTTCTGCAAGATAGGGGCCCTTGTTGAAATCAACTTTATCTACGAGTTCAGGAATTACAAAGTGGAGATCTGCATAGCCCTGACCATGGGCATGAGAAACCATATTTACCGGCATATCATCAACCGTAAGTTGGACATCGGTGCCGTGATCAACATCAAAGCCTCTCAGGAAGATTTGTTCCGCTTTTCCACCACCTGCATGTTGGCCAATAAAAAGCCCTGGCACCATCCTCAGAATTTCCTGACTGTTTTGAGTAGGCCTAAGTCCAATGTCTAACTTGCCAATGATGTTTTTTTTGTGCAAGGCATTGCCTTCAACAACGATTTCTTCAATTGCCACCATGGTTTCCTCTAAAACGATATCAACAAGGGAAGTCTCTGCGGGCAAGCTTATGCTCACCAATTTGGTTTCGAAGCCAATAGCGCTAAATTGAAAAGTGGATATGCCCGATAGTAAGCCATCAAAGCGAACCTGGCCTTCTATATTTGAAAATTTTAGGTCTCCGCTGTTGGTATGTAAAACCCAAACATCTTCAATTTGGAGCTGATTTTTTTTATTGATTACCCTAAAATTTACCTCCGTGGCCAGTGTTACCTGGTGAAATATAAAACTTAACAAAAACAGTGTAAACGTTTTAATCATGGTCGTCTTTTTAATCTTATACGGCTGTAAAGTCGGATTTGGATTTAATTTTTTAATTTCAAAAGGGAGATTCTTTCTTGCATGGGTAAATTATTGATATCTAGTAGCAATGGTTGACATTAAAATCTAAAATAGAATTTGATGGAAATATAAAGTACAATGCCATTTGCCGACATAAATAAGAACCAGGCCCCTATTTTTATAATTTCCTGAAATAATAGGGAGGACATTTTGAGGGTATTAAGTTGGGTAGTTCCACAAAAAAGGGAATTTGTAATAAAGCCATGCTTTCTGCCAATAAATCGTGTATTTTTACAGCTTATCTATACCCTGATGAGGCAAAATACAGCTTTGCTGCTGATACTATTTTTTTATTCTTCCTATTCTTTCGGCATAAATCCTGACAGAAAATTAAAGGCACACCGCATTCAAGAAGAGATCAGGATCGATGGTTCGTTGTTGGAGAAAGTATGGCATAATACCGAAACGGCCACAGATTTTATTGTTACAGAACCTGTGCCTGGCGCTCAAGCTACCTATAAAACGTCAGTAATTTTTTTATACGATGACAACGCTGTTTACATCGGCGCCAGAATGTACGATGATGAGCCGGGCAAGATATTAAAAGAATTATCTCTTCGCGATCAGATTGGCAATGCCGATAATTTCAGGGTCTTTTTTGATACCTATCAAAGCGGGCTCAATGGCTTTAAATTTTATCTCACCGCCTCCGGTGTTCAATTGGAGGCCATCGTTTCGAATCACAAAGACGACCTCAACTGGAATGCCATTTGGGATTCAAAGGTGACCACCGACAGCCTGGGGTGGACCGCGGAAATACGCATTCCCTATTCATCACTGCGTTTTCCCAGCAAGGATGTTCAGGAATGGAATGTGCAATTTGGCAGAGAAATAAGGCGATTGAGAGAGGTATCTTACTGGAGTCCCATCGACCCTGCTATTTCAGGATGGGTGCAACAAAGTGGCAAGGTTACCCACATAGAAAATATTATTACTCCCATCCGACTTTCTTTAACCCCTTACCTGTCTACCTACCTCAATACCTACAACCCAAAGGTAAGTGGTTTGTCCACTACCTCAGATCTGGCAGCCAGAGCAGGCCTCGATCTCAAATATGGTATCAACGATGCCTTTACCCTTGACATGACCCTTATTCCCGATTTTGGTCAGGTAATTTCTGATAAACAGGTGCTCAACCTGGGACCCTTTGAGGTGTTTTTTGCTGAAAATCGCCAGTTTTTTACGGAGGGCACAGAATTGTTTAACAAGGGAAACCTTTTTTATTCCAGGAGAATTGGGGGCAGGCCCTTGCATTATTTTGACGTTTACAATCAGGCCGGAGAAGGCGAGGTAGTAACCTCCAATCCGGAGACAACACAACTTATTAATGCCACCAAAGTATCCGGGCGTACAACAACCGGCACGGGGGTGGGTGCCTTTAATGCCCTGGTGGCTGAAAGTTATGCAGAAGTAACCGATGCCGTTGGACAGATCCGTAAAATCAAGACCAATCCCCTCACCAATTACAACACTTTTGTCATCGATCAAAACCTAAAAAACAATTCTTACGTCACCTTTGTCAATACCAATGTGCTGCGGATGGGCAATGACTATGATGCCAATGTTACAGGAGGTTTTTTTAATCTCAAATCAAAAAGCCAGCTGTATTCTGTAAGTGGAGATGCAGTTGTGAGTCAAAAATACAGTGCAAACGAAACAGATCTGGGCTATACCTATCACCTGAATGCAGGTAAATACGGTGGCAACTGGACCTATGCTGCAGGCCATGGTTTAGAATCGCACAACTACAATCCCAATGACATGGGCTTTTTGTACAGTCCCAATGAATGGTTCTTTACCGGCGATGGAGGATACGCCCAGTACTCACCCAACATTGGTTCGTTGCAGCAATACTATTTTAAGCTCAACAGCACCTACACCCGTTTGTACAAACCCAATGTGTTTACCGATTTTGCCATCAATGCCAGTTCCTTTTTTCTGTGGAAGTCAAGGTTTGCTGCCGGCATAGATGGCAGATTAGAACCGGTAGAAACCTATGATTATTTTGAACCCAGAACCCCCGATTTCAGTCGATTCCTTACATGGCCCAAAAACTGGCTAATATCCGGATTTATTTCCAGCGATTATCGCAAGCCGGTAGCACTCGATGTAAAATTGACCTACCGTGATTTTGATGCAGTAGGCAGAAAAACGCTGGTAGGCTATGTGAGCCCCCGATTTAGGTTCAATGACAAACTCTCCCTTATTCCGGCGGTTTCACTTTCTGTATACAAAAAGGATCCGGGTTATGTAGCACCTGCGGAGTTCATACCTGGCCTGGAACCAGATGATATTTTTATGGGTGTGCGGGATCGCGTTATTTTGGAAAACACCCTTACCGCAAAATTTATTTTCAATAGCACCATT
>JADKFC010000012.1 GCA_016717655.1 Saprospiraceae bacterium | reverse complement strand
CCAATCCAGAGCTCTCCAACCGTGAATTTAAAACCATGGACTTTATCGTCCAGGAGTTGAGTGTGTTGGGATTACCCATAGAAAAAGGAGCGGCTAAAACAGGTGTCATCGCCCTGCTCGATACCGGCAAACCGGGACCTGTGGTAGGACTGAGGGCCGACATCGATGCCTTACCCGTCAAAGAGCGGGTTAAAATTGATTTTGCCTCTAAGGTTGAAACCAGCTATGAAGGCAAAACCGTGGGTGTGATGCACGCCTGTGGTCACGATGCCCACACCGCCATCCTGCTGGCCACCGCCCATGTGATGACAAAACACAAAAATTTATTTACCGGCAAAATTGTCTTTGTGTTCCAACCCGCAGAAGAAGGTGCCCCCGTGGGTGAAGAAGGCGGGGCAGAGCTGCTCATCAAAGAAGGCCTGATCAAAAAATACGGCATTCAAACCATGTTTGGCCTCCACATCGCGGCCAGCCTAAGCGCCGATATGCTCCAATACAAACCGGAAGGAGTCATGGCTGCTTCTGACAGACTGGAAATAAAAGTAAAGGGCAAACAAACCCACGGCTCACGCCCCTGGGCCGGCGTAGATCCCGTGGTGGTTGGCGCCCAAATCATCATGGGCCTGCAAACCATCATCAGCCGACAAGCCGACCTTACCAAAGAAGCAGCCGTTGTGACCATTGCCCAAATCAATGCCGGCGTGCGCAACAACATCATCCCCGAAGACCTTACCATGATAGGCACCATCCGCACCCTGAACGGTGACATGAGAGCCTCCATCCACAACAAAATCCACCTCACCGCCACCAACATTGCCGAGAGTGCCGGCGCCACCGCAGAGGTGATCATCACCCCCGGCTACCCCATTACCTACAACGATCCCAAACTCACGGCCCAAGTCATCGGCAGTCTCGAAAAAGTAGCAGGCGAAGACAAGGTGCGCGTCACCGTGGCTTCAACCGGAGCCGAAGACTTTGCCTTCTATGCCAAAGAAGTGCCCTCCTTTTTCTTTTTCCTCGGCGGCAGAGACCCCAATACAAGCATGATGGATGTAGCACCCCACCACACCCCTGATTTTTACATCGATGAGCGTGGTTTTGGGTTAGGGGTTAGGGCGTTTTGTCAGTTGGTGCGTGATATAGGGGATAGGGATTAGGGACTAGGGACTAGAATAGGGACTAGGGGATAGGGGCTAGAATAGGTGTTAGGTGTTAGGGTAGAAGCTGTCAAGGCAGTTTATGAGACAACATGGCTTGTCCCAGATTCTTTTGAGAATGTTGCTGTTTAATTTTTCTTAAATACCATGTGGTTTGTTTATTTGACAATGTTTTAAAATAATACATTAAATTGTTCTGTTTTAAAACATGTGGTATCTTTGTAGTAAAGTGTTATGAACATGAATACAAAGTTGTCACAAAAACAAGTAGGGCAAAGAATTACCCTGCTTCGTAAGGCGAAAGGTTTGTCTCAGGAAGAGCTGGCTAAGAATGTCAGCATTTCACGACCCTCTTTGGCGCAGATTGAATTGGGCAACAGAGGGGTTGATATTCTTGAAATGCAAAACCTGTCTCTGGTTTTGGGGTTTTCGCTGGACGAATTCATGTCTGAGGATTTCACAATACAGCGGGGTGTTGAGACAAAAGAGGAAAAAAAGTCAAAGAAAAAAGAAGAACGAATATCCGTGCCGACGCTACAAGTCTATAAATTCAAAAATGTGTTGCTGTATATCCTCGAACGTTGTGCCGGCAAGCCCAATGTGGGTGAAACCGTTCTTTATAAGCTGCTTTATTTCTCCGACTTCAATTACTATGAATTGTATGAAGAACATTTAACCGGTGCACAATACCGGAGGTTGCCTTATGGACCAGTTCCTCAAAAATTGGACGACATCATTGGTCAAATGATTGAAAAGCATCAGTTGCAAAAAGTGAAAACTACCTATCATGGCCTAACTCAAACGCGCTATTTGCCCTTAGAAAAAGCCGATTTAACGCAATTTAAGGCAAGTGAAAAAGAAGTCATTGACCGGGTGATAGAACAAATGAGCGATTGGTCTGCTGCTGCTATTAGCAACTATTCACATAAGGATATGCCCTGGCTTGCCTCCAAAGAAGGAGAAGCAATAAACTATGAACTGGTCTTTTACAGAGAGGCTCCATTTTCTGTAAGAAACTATGGAGAAGAAATGGATGCCCTATGACCTTTGAAGAATTGCCCGAATTCAGAAAGGATGTTAAAACCCTTCTAAAAAAATACAGAACACTCAGTGACGATTTAGCTGTGGTTAAACAAGTCATGGTAGTAGTGCCCGACGAACGACCCCCGTTTAGTTATCGCATCGACAATTTGAATTTACTAACATGCATCATCAAGGTCAAAAAAATCGCTTGTAAGGCACTAAAAGGCAGGGGTGTTAATTCTGGGCTGAGATTGATTTATGCCTATTTTCCCGACGAACCAAAAATTACGTTCATTGAATTGTACCACAAAAACGACAAGGAAAATGAAGACAAAAAAAGAATAATGGATCATTTTACCTAGTTAAATCGCCAGCAACAAGATAAACGATTCCATTTTCGGGTAACATATGTGTATGGCACTATCCTGACCCTTAATTGCTATTGACTTTTAATAATTCCTACCATTTTTCTCTACCAAAACATCTCCCGCATGGTGTCATCTGTGCTCGGTGGTTCTGCAGGTTTAAGGTTTTCAGGTAGAAAGCCTTCCACGTGTTTCTGAAAATGCAAACAATGTAGGCCACCTTTGGGACTTTCAATTTCAAGCAAATATTCTCCTTCTGGAAACCCAAGTGTATCAAATAACATTTGGGTATTACCGCTTACCTTGGTTTCAACCTGGCCGACTTCCACGATGGTGTGTGTGGATCTGTTTATGATGCGGTAACTGCCATAATCCCATTTAGGGAAATCCGTTTTAGGGAGCCAGACCTTGAGTTGCTGGCAATCGGCATAAAACACAAATTGAGCGGTAAGCAGGCCCATCTCATCGGCATTGTTGCCGGTATTTTCTATGGTGTGGATTTCAATGATGCCGTTGTGTGGGGTCAAGTCAGGTAGATTTTTAAGTTAACGCTGTCCTCCATTCTTACTCAGCCAGTTGTTTACCGCTACCTTGTATTGATTACAAATTGCCACATATTCAGGTTTGGGTGTTGTTTCAAGCTCGGCCTTGATTTTTAACATGTTGGGGAGAAATTCTTGCTTGTTGGCACTAAACTGTTCGTCTAAGACCCGACATAGACCCTCTACATTCAACAACTTCAAAAAATCCCCTTCCGAACCAAAACTTTGTGGGCGATATTTGAGTTCTTCTGCCACCCTGCTGATGGTCTTGTTCAAGGGTTCCACAAACAAAGCAGGCTCCTTAACCCTATATTTTTCCAAAAACGCATACACATATAGGTAGTCAGCACTGGACTCATAGTTGTTTAACAATTCAACCAACTTCGGTTCCAAATTTTCCAAAGTTGTCAATTTATCAATAGCGGCCTTTTGAATGCGCACGTCATCATTGTTCATCATATCGTACAACAACCAACGGGGCTCGTCCGTAGAGGCTATGTCCTTCATGGCCGTTTCGTATTTCATTTCTTTTATAGCCTTTTCATCTTTAAACCACTTGCCCAATAGTTCCCTGGGTGTAAAATGAAAAGTAAGGCCTATCATACACCCCACCAACAACATCAGCTTAAATATAGCAGCATAAGCCCCACTTTGCCAATCCGGATTTACCATAATGGCATAAGGCACCAACATCAATAGTGGCAGCCAAACGGCCCCATAATGCACCATCACCAGCCCAAAACCATTAGCAGTTCCTGCTGCCTTCCAATCCACATTGATCAAACTTATATGCACCACCCCTGCCATCAGGCACAGCCAAAGCAATCCTACGATGATATTTCTTTTTACCTTAGCTTCTGCTATCCATCCAAACCCTCCTTTGTACGCCACATGGATGGTGAGCACCAAACTGCATACCACATAAGCCACCAATACCCCCAATACAATAAACCCCCAACCCACCAGCTGGTCCCCCGTCCCTTTGGGCTTGTAAAGATTGATGGCAAGTAAGGCCAGATAAGAGAGACCGGTAAGGGTGAAGAGGATGGAGTTGGCAGCCATGGTAGATTTTGTTTTCTTGACGAATTTGTACAGAATCGGTTTAAGTCGACGGTATCAGTATGACAAATTTATGAAAATACTTTAAACCAGGGCGTGGCACATAATCTCATGCAAAGTCTACCCGGCAAAACAAGCTGTGCTTACTTCAACTTCACAATGATTAAACGCCACTGGTCAGAAACTTGGTAATGTGAAACAGTCGTTGTTTCTCATAATACCCCTAATCACCCATATGTGTAAACATCTTTGTGAACTTTGTGGGTCCTTTGTGCCCCTTGTGGTGAAAAACACCCAGCCATTTAACCACTAAGGTCACAAGGGTTTCACAAAGGGCACTATTGCATATTTTTTGAAAAGAGTACCTTCCAAACTCAAGGAAGTGAACCAGGCAAAACAAGCTGTGCTTACTTCAACTTCACAATGATTATATGCCAATGATCAGGAACTTTGTAATAATAAGCAGTCGTTGTTTTTCACTTTATTCACAATCACCCATATGTGTAATCATCTTTGTGAACTTTGTGGGCTCTTTGTGCCCCTTGTGGTGAAAAAAGACTCACCAGATATAACCACTAAGGGCACGAAGGTTTCACTAAGGTCACTATTGCATATTCTCCTTCACAGTGAAATTCCAATCTCATGAAAGTGAACCCGGCAAGACACCCTCATTAATATTCCAACGCTAGCTTCAAGAATGATATAATGCCCGGACTTAAAAAATTCTCCTTCTGATGATCCAAAATTGAAACACCTCTTTTCTCGCATGCATTCAAATGTCTTTGTCTCTCCTCTTCTGAATATCTTTTGTTCATTTTCTTTTTGAGGTAAAGCTAAAGGGTCAGATCTGTCAGAAAAATAGGTGGTTGGTCGGATGGATACTTTATTAATAGGTTTATGTAAAAATTACAAAAGGCCAAACATTTAGTTTGGCCTTTTATAAATATTTTAACTATAGGAATTATAGCCTTAGAAAATTGTTCCAAAATTTTTATACACAAAACCAAATTCATAGGTAAATTGATCAGGTTTTGTTAAAAGATAATATTCATCATCTTTCGGATAGTTGAAATAATAGCTTGCTTTACCATAGAGACCAAAAAAATCAGTGAAAAAATACTGATAGGTAGCCTGTGGACCATGAGATATATCAAGCCCAACTTTATAACCAATTAAAATGTCAGATTTTTTCAATTTTAAGGCATTGGCAGCATGATAGTCCATTTTAAGGTATCCTCCTAACCTTTTTAGGAACGAAGGTTCTCTGATTTCCGGTGGGTTGAGTAAAAGTCTAAAATTGACTCCCCAAGATAAATAGTCTGTCAATCCAACATCCCCTCCAAAAACAACGTAATTATAGTTGCTTAATTCAGCTCCTACATTGAATACTTTGTTGTTGGCTCCATCGAACACCTGGGCATTTGAATTACTCCTACTTAACAATAAAATAGTTGTAAAAAGTAAAATTGTTTTTATTTTCATTGTTCACATATTGATGTTAAAAATTCAATTAATTCGTCTTGTTTTATTTTTTCTTTGCCATTGATAAATGACATTGCTTCTTTGTCTTTTTCAAAATAAGGCATTAAAAATTCCTTTCGTTGTTTATCAAACATACCTTGAGTTATAATCTTTTTTATAAAAATATATCCTAACTCTGTAGGATACTTTTCATCATTTCTTTGCATCAGATACATACCCATACCATCAAGGTAAAGAGCAAAAAAATCACCATCGCTATTGGTTTCAAAACCCTGTACCAAAATATAGGTTTGAAAATTTTTACAATTCATTTGTCTCAATAACCAATCTTTGCCTTTGCCCAATTTCTTTTTAGGATTATAATACTGTGTTCTTTTGATGTAAAAAGTATCCTCTTCTGTAAATAACAATAAATAATCTATATCATTAGACCTTATGGCCTCCTTGGAAGCTTCTTCGTCCATTCTGTAAACAATTCTAGTATGGCTGTTGGATATGGGTAATTCAAGCAATCCCTTTTTAATTTCCCCCGTGAGCATTTTGATTTCTACTGTCAATTTTTTCTTTTTGGCTTCACAGTTGGTAGATAAACCAATAATAAAAATAAGCGGAAGTAATAAGTAAGATAAATTTTTCATACAATTATTCTTTATTGCAAACATATAATATATTTTTAATGTATAACAACATTTCTATTATTTTTATTCGGAATGAAAAACCATCCCATAAACCCAGATTTAGCATTAAATGCTGAAATTATAAAATAATTCAAAAATTTGTCAGGGTTTACTTCTGACGGAGTCTGATACCCATCAGAGTCGTCAGACCAGACAAAATCAGAGAATTTCGTATGCCCTCTGGGCAAATTACACTATTGCATAATTCTATCTAAATCCTCACAACTCTATGATTATCAATTGTGTTAAAACCATTATTTGCAATGAGTTTCAAAGCATTGTTTATTGGCAGCTATTCCTGACAATCGCCACCGAGACCTACGCTCATCTATCATATAGCATCAATCTATTTTTATAGATTATTCAAGATACAAATGGATTGGGGCTTGGCGTTCGTCCAGGCATGCCTGACAGCAAACAGGTTCCTAACCTGTCCCGCCTGAAAGGGAGGCAGCACAAAGCTGTCAATACACCATCCCGCAGCATTGCGGGATTGATTTGAGGTAGAACCTGCAGGCTGTAGACAGGTGTTCAATTAACCACTGAACCGCCAATTTCTTAAACCCGCTGTTACCGGATGCCCTTCTGTCTGTCCGAAGTGGTGTAGTGTCAAGTTTGTAGGCACGTTCTCCCAAGAGATTTACAAAAGAAGCACTGCCGGTCAGATTACGCACAAAGCCCGTGCGGTGGCGGAAAAAAAACAAAAAAAATAGTGTAGGAAAAAATTCTTCTTGGGTGGGAGAAAAAAATACTCTCTTAAAAAAATTGCTTGCAGCGTTGGCATGTGCGTTTTTTAAGAGTGTATTTTTTTGTGGGTGGCTTTTCATGCTGTCCGTTTTGCTTTTGATGTAAACAATTCCTTCACTCCGTTTTTACCTGTCATCATCACTGCAACTAAAATAAGTCCGTAAATAATTTGTCGCATGTTTGCAGCAATGTTGTCTGGCATACCAACAAAGCGAAGTGCTTCGGGTAAGAGAACTAAAAATGCTGATGCTAAAAAACTACCTGTCAAGTTGCCAAGTCCGCCAATGATTACGATTGAGAGAACAAAAATTGATTCTGCAACTGTGAAACTTGTCGGGTCAATGTAGGAAATGTAGTGAGCATACAGTGTTCCGGGAATGGCTGCAAACATTGCACTCAATGTAAACGAAACTGTCTTGGAGAGATAAACATTCTTGCCAATGCTTTGCGAATATATTTCGTCTTCACTGATTGCCAAAAGAGTTTTTCCAAAACCTGATTTGGAAACGTTACGCAACACAAACCAAACTAACGCAACAAAGAAAAGAGAAAGCAACAGGAATGACATCTTGCTGTCTAAAGTTATTCCGAAAAATGAAATGGACGGAATGCCCGGAATGCCTAACGGTCCTCTTGTCAAGTCCATCCAGTTATTCATGATGGAGGAAAGAATTACCTGAATGCCCATAGTGCAAATGATGAAATAATCTTCTACTGTCCTCAAAGCAATGAGTGAAACTATCAATGATATTACTCCGCTAATGAACATAGCCAAAGGAATACTTAGCCAAAAAGAAAAACCAAACTGAGTTGAAAGAATTGACGTTGTGTATGCACCTATTCCATAAAAACCTGCGTGTGCTAATGAAATCAATCCAGTGAAACCTGCTGACAGATTTAAGCTTTGCGAAAGCAAAGTGTAAAAGCAAATAAGAATGAAAAGGTGTAAAATATATTCCATGTTAAACCTCCACTTTTTTTAGTCTCTTGCCACTAAAGCCAAGCGGTTTCCAGATTAAAAATAATATGAGAATGATGTAAGTAATTGCATCCATCCATTTTGTATCTATGTAATACGCTGCAAGATGCTGTGCTGTGGCAACCAACAACGCACCTGCAATCAGTCCTCTTGTGCTGCCAATGCCTCCTATAATCATTGCCACGACTCCGTAAAGCAAAAGATTGAAACCGAAAGTGGGTGTCATGCTGGTGTCCATTGCAGTAAGTATTCCGGCTATGGCTGCCAATGCTGAACCGATTCCGAAAGCTATCAAAATAATTTTGCTGGATGAGATGCCGTAAATGTTGCAGAGTTCAGGATTACTTGCAACGGCACGAATGGATTTACCTGTTGCTGTGTAATGCAAAAACCAGTTTACTGCAATGAACAAAGCAATGGAAACAAAAACGGTTATAATCTGAATGGTGGTGATGTATGCACCGAAAATCTGATTGCCTACTGTTACTTCTGCGGTATTGATGATTTTGGTATCGTCTCCGAAAAAAAGTGAAATATAATTTTGCAGCAACACATACAAGCCAATGGAAGCAATGAGGTAAGCCAATGGCGGAACATTTTTTTTCCTCATTTGGCGGTAAACCAAAACCTCACAAGCCAAGCCAATTAAAGTTGCCCCTACAATTGCTAAAGCAACTGAAACCGAAAATGGAATGGAAAATTTGTTAGCGAAAAAAAAAACGAAGTATGCTCCGAATGAAATTACTGCTGCATTCGCAATGTGGAAAATTCTGGAAGGGTAGTAGATAAGAGAAAAAGAATTTGCTAAAAGCAAATACAATGATGAAGCGATTAATATGTTGGCAATAATCTGTATCAATGTCCTTGCTTGATTTTTTTGGTTGTAGTATCGGCTTTGTGAATTGAAGAATTGAACTTAATTGAATCAAGCTTATGTAAAATGGATTTATCAATTGACTTTAGTTCTTCCATTTGCTTATCAAGTGAATCTATTTTTTGAATAATTGCTTTATCCTCTTGGATCACTTTTTCCTTGACATTTAAAAGAGAACTGGCTATAAAGAGTATAAGCGAAAAGCAGAAAAATAGTATTACCTTTCTCGTATGCCTTGCATATTTGGTTACACTATCAGCAGTAACTTCAAATATCCAATCTTCAATTGATTTGCTTCTTTTCTCTTGCTTGTAATTATTTTCCAATTTCTTAAGTGCAAGGGAAACTTTTGTAAGATACCTTGCTGAAAGTAGCAATAGGATTCCTCCGAATGTCAGAACTATTTTGCTAAGAAAAGATAAGCTATCAAGTTTTAAAAAGAATGAAGAAATGATAACGCTGGTAATAATTGAGTAAAGAGAACTTCTGAAATAGTCAACAACAGTTGCAGTGAGTTCAATGGTATATCTCCATAATCTCTCGTTGCTACCAAAAGATTTTATAAAGCTGTATTTTTTATTTTGCTGTTTCAAGGTATGTCAGTTTGGTTTTAAGTTCAGTTATGTTTTTTCTAATCGCCAAATCAGTTTCACGATGTGTCTTATCAAGCCAATCAGTTAATTCTTTAATTGCCTTGTTTAATGAGCTATTATTATCGTAGCGGCTGTCAACCAATTTAGTTGCTTTGTCTAAATTTTCAATAACTTCTCCCATTCTTGTTTTTGCATCCCCGTCAAATGCATTGCCTGAATCAAGAGATTCTTGCATTTTGTTTCTAATGCTTTCAATTACTAAAAGTCGTTCCGATTTATCGTTCCGAGTTGTGGTGATGAACTTAGTTATTGACTTGCTATTATCTTTTGTATGCCATGCGTCTAAAAAGCTACCGAAATTTATTTCAACATAATTTTTAAAAGCAAAAAAATCTATAATGGTAACCTCTGACAAGTCCTTTGTTAATGTTCCAATTTGCACTTGTTGTTCGTTTTTTATCTTCTTTATTTCCTTTTGCTTTGAAACATCTGCAATTGTAGTAAATGGATTTTCTTGAACGAACTGACTATACAAAATTGCATCTGAAGTCACTATTTCGTGAACTGCAAGGGTATCTCTACCTATATCTTTTTTAATGTCAACTATAACATCGCCATACTTTTTAAGAAGTTCTTTTCCTGAGGGGGTATTAACTAAAATGAATTGCCCGTAGAAAATAAACCAGCTTCGTGCATCTTTGTTGTCTATGAACTTACAAAGTATGTTTGATATTCCTTTGTGGCATCTGCAACCTATTCCTGAAACCTGTAGCCGTTCCAGTTCATTCTTCATATCATAATCAAGTTTGTCACAACCTACTTTGAAAAAGTCCGGTTCATCTCCGTTTTTTCCTTTGTAGTTAAGTAGGTTTTGGCAAAACTGATTTACTGCCTCATATCTTGTGCAAGACGATTTGTCTTGCTGCATCGGCTTAGTTTGAATTGAAACACCAATTTTTTGTTTTTTCTTCTCACGCCAATGTAGCATCAAATCATGTTGAAATTGATTCAATGAAGATTTGAAGTCATCACCAAACTCTGTTGTGTAATGATTAAAATCTTTTAGGTAGTCAATATGTGGTGGCGTAGAAATTGACTCCATGTGATTTCTTAAGCTTAGTTAAAACCTTTGTATAAAAATTATCAGGTATTGACTTTCCATCCTTCGCAATACAACCACAATTAAAAGTTCCTGAACGCTTGTAATTTTCTGAACTCAACCAAATCTCTTCTAATGATTTTTCCCAATAATTTCCTTCATGATTTTCTTCTGAACCTGGACAGCTTAATACTTGTCCGTTCAACGAAACGTACATTCCTGTTGCTACCTGATTGCAAGGGTGTCCACCAGCATAAGAAGAAATACCTTCTTCTTCAATTTGCTCAATCGTCTGCAAATTGGTTTCAATATTGAAATCGTAAATGTCTGAATAGAGTTTCTCCAATTTTTCTTCTGATGGGGTAATTGCAACCCAAGTTTTATCCTTTGCTCTACCAGCAATCATACTTGGTGTTACAATGCAATACAGGTTTCGCAATCTTCCCCACTGATACATTTCAAATGTTTCATCAATGTTCCAAATGGTAACCGGATTTATTGCCAGTGCTAATCTTGTCGGATTGCTATCATTGAAACCTTCGGCTACTAACAACTGCAAAGCTTTATTTCGCACATGAATGTAGCCAGCTTTTCTTCCAACCATCTTCGCCTGAATTTCATCGTCAAAGGAATTGAAGCCAAGCATGATGCTCACATTGCATCTGTTCAACTCTTTCACCAACTCAACACCAGTGTAAATTCCGTATTCACCGAAATACTTGAACACCAAATTATCATCGCCTATTACATGCCCCTTCGTAAAGATTAAGGGAATAACATCTTGCTCTTTCAGGAAGCGTAAAAATTTCATGAACCCAGAATTTTCAAACGGGTCTCCTGCACCTAAAAACTTTACGCTTCGCAAGCCAAGTTTTTTTGCTTGCAGAATTACATCTACCAAATTGTCAAATTGCAATTCATGTTTTACATCATCAATAGAATTTTTCTTTCTGAAACATGCAGGACAATTCAAACTACAGTATGAGCCGTAGTCAATGTCCAAAGTTAAAAGCTTGCCTTTGTTGTTAATGATAGTTTCCTTGTCAAATGCCCAACCGTTTATGTCGTTCACATAGTTGTCAGGAAACCTTGTATATTTTATCGGTATATCCGGTATTACTCTCATTGACTATTTCGTGCTAACCTTTACAAACGAACCATTTTCCACTTTTACGACATTGTAATTACGCAATACTTCTCCGTCACCATCAAACTTTAAATCTCCTGTCAAAGAAGTGAAAGTGTTCTCGTATAGATATGTTTTGATTTTATCAGGGTCATTTCCTGCTTTACTGATTGTGGTTTTCAAAATCATTCCTGCCTCATAGGCATAAGCATCATACACATCAGGTTGCTGATTGTATTTGGTAACAAACTTTTTTTGAAACTCCATGTAATACGCATTACTTGTATCAACTCCCATGATTGTGCAATTGAAACCCTCTGCACCTGCACCCGCACCTTCAACCAATTTAGGACTGTATGAGCCGTCTCCGCCAATGAATGTGGCTTTAAGTCCAAGTTCTTTTGCTTGCTTTAAAATGATTGCTGATTCTGCATAGTTGCCCGGAATGAAAACTGCTTTTACTCCTGACGATTTTATTTTTCCTAACTGACTTTTAAAATCCTTATCACCTGAATTGTAAGTTTCATCTGAAACTATTTTTCCACCTAATGACTGGTAAACTGAAACAAAACTTTTTGAAAGATTCAAACCATAATCATCATTGTCCTTCAAGATTGCAGCATCAGTAATTTTCAAAGTATTGAACAAAAACTCCGCTGCTGTTTTTCCCTGAATACTGTTTCTTGGGACATTTCTAAAAAAGTAATCGCCTGATTTTTGCAAATCATCAGAAGATGAAATAGAAGAAAACTGAATCACTTGATTTTTGTCGGAAATTGGCACCATTGCAAGTGAAACTCCTGATGCTGCTTCACCATAAATCACTTTTACTTTATCAACGCTAATATACTTTTCAAGAATTGTAACAGCAAGTTTACTGTCAAACTTTGAATCTTGATAAAGCAATTCGTAAGTGCTGTCGCCTTCAAATGCTAAATCAAATCCTCGTTTCATTGATGCACCGTAAGTAGCTCCTTCGCCTGTCAATGGTGCAACTACTCCGATTTTGATTTTCTCTTGTTTTGTTGCAGATTGTTGATTACATGAATTGCATCCTGCAAATACAAACATGATTATTGAAATACCTAAAATGAATTTTACTTTTTTCATTGTGTTGAATTTTATTGTTAGACAAATGCCGGACTTAACTCGTTAAGGTTAAAACTTTCGGTTACTTCTGCTTCACTGAAAACCCTGCCAAATTTCAAACTGATAACTCTCTTTGCAATTCTTATGGCTTCTTTAACACGATGTTCAACTATCAGTAAAGTGATTCCGCTTTTATGGTTTAAATCTATCATATTTTCAACCACGAAGGTAATATTTTGAGGAGACAATCCGGTTAACGGTTCGTCAACTAAAATCATTTTTGGTTGGTGCAATGTTGCCATTGCCAAAGTGAGTAACTGGCGTTCACCTCCGCTTAGTTTCATCGGTGTTCGGTGCAAGTGTGGCACAAGTGCGGTGAAAATTGAAAGTGCATTTTCTATTCGCTGCTGCAAAGTTTTTTGGTTAAGCGTTAAGCCAGCCATTTCCAAATTCTCTTTCACGGTGAGGTCTTCAAATAAATTATTCTTCTGAGGTATGAAGAGCAAACCTTTTTCCAAAAGTGCTGCTGTTGGGTTGCCAATAATGTTTTCTCCGTCAAAAATTATTTGTCCGCTGTTCCATTGCGGCAACATTCCATAAATGGCTTTGAGCAAAGTAGATTTTCCACTGCCGTTGCTTCCTGCAAGCAAAACAATTTCGCCTTGCTTCACTTCAAATGAAACATTAAAAAGCACTTGCTTTTTTCCATAGCCGGTTGATATGTTTTCTAGTTTCAGCATTGTGTTTTCAGATGTATGCCTCCATTACCTGATTGTCTTTTCTAAGTGTTTCCATTTTGTCAAAGGTGGAGATTTCTCCATCGTGTAAAAAGAAAATCTTGTCGGCCACATCGGCAATAAAATCGGTGTTGTGTTCAATAAGCAAAATGGTTTTGCCTTGTTCCTTCAACTGCTTAATGAGAACCGCAATCTTGATGAGATACTCCGGCTGTATGCCTGCTACTGCTTCGTCAAGCAACAAAAGTGTTGCACCGTTTGCAACGCAACAAGCAAGTGAAAGAAGTTTTTGTTGTCCGTAAGAAATTTCAGCCGCTAAAGAATTTTTTACATCGCCAAGAAAAAACTGCTCAACAATTCCATTTGCTTCTTTCTCTTGTGCTGCGTTTGTGTTGCGATGAAATATTTCAGGCAACATTGCATTGAGCCAATTGTCAGTTGGGTTTTGCTGCATTGCCAAAACGATATTTTCTTTCACCGTAAGTTTTGTAATCAATCGCAAATCCTGAAAGGTTCTGCCAATGCCTTGTCGGTTTATTTTATATGGCTGTAGAAGAGTGATATTTTTTTCTCCGAAAAAAATATCGCCGCATTGCGGTTTGATGAAACCAGAAATGAGATTAAACAAAGTTGTTTTCCCTGCTCCGTTGCTTCCCATCAAAGCGTAAATCTTTCCCTGCTCTAAAGACAACGAAATATTATTTAGCAGGTGGTTCTTGCCGGGGAAAGTAAAGGTGATATTTTTTAATTCAAAATTCATTTTTCAACCTGCATAGTAAAGGTTTTGAATAAAGATTTGCCTTAAGTGGAACACTGCGTTTGATAAAGCTTTCGCATTTGCACTTTTTTGAATATGCTTGTGCGTTAAACTAGTAGGTTGAATAGCAAAGGCAAACGTACGCAATGTGTTGTAGTAATAAATTTTTTCAGTACGGTGGCAAGTTTTTTTAGAAATGTTAGTCTTTATAATCAATATCAATTGCTGTCCAATAGTGTCAGGAAATTTTGTCAAAGTCGATCTGATTAATATTAGCATTTTCTGCAAATAAGGTTTTCGGCAATGGTTTGCATGTAAAAGAAGTAGCGGATTAAATAGCAATTCTCTTTCAGTTTGGCTCTGACTTTTATTAATTGTACAGACCTTTGATTTAGCACTGAACCTGTTTTTTCTTATACACGCTATTGTGGGCTGGTGTGTATTATTTTGATATAATTTTTCCAATTGCATCACTTGGCATTGTTGGTGACGAGTCATCTTTTAAAAGTCCTGTTTCTGCTCTACTAAATAAGGATTGCATTATTAATTGTCTTTCATTTTCGTCAACATTTGAATCTTTAAGTAAAGATAAATAGAAATAAGTCAAGGTGTGCCTTTCTTCACAGTCCCTAGCCAAATGAAAAGAACTAAACATAAATTTTGTCAAAGCCCTAATGGCGTAAGCAATAAATGAAATTAAAGTAATGTAAATAATTGACCACCTGACAGCTGCACTTTTATCCTCTCCAAACCAAGATTCATAAATTTGTACAGGAGCTGTCCATAGTATTTCGGCCAAAGACCAACAAGAAATTCCTACAATTATAATAATTAATGAAAGTGCAATCCAACCTTGCTTTCTTAATTTTTCTGCTCTTTCGCTCCAATATTGAGCTGGTTCTTCAAGTTTAAGTTTTTCGCGATATGTATCTTCAAGCTCTTTTACTCTTTTTGTTGTTGGGTCGTACCAGCTCTGCCATTGTGTAGTTTTGGTATCGTCAAACCAAGTGTTAAATAAATTTTCTTTTTCAGATTTTAATTCGTCAATTTTCTTAATGAACTCATTATATTTGTCATTAGCATTTTTGATATGGTCAACAACAATACTTTCAGATTCAGTTAAATATTTTTGAAAATCAGTACGAATTTTTGAAATAGAAGACTTTTCAGCGTTTCTTCTTTCAACGATTTCAGAGTTATCCTTTTGACTGAATTCATAAGCCAATAAAGCTCCAAAAAAAGAATCTTTATCGTTGATATTAAAATTGTTGCCGATTAGAAAAATATAAGCACCTTTAAAATATCGAGGATTTTCTTTGTGTACTCTAATCAAAAACTCTGATTCAGGAATATTGTATGGTAATGGGAAATTATTTGTGTTTGAAAAGCCACTCTGGACATTTCTCCAATAATTTGTCAAATTATTTTCTGTTTGATCATAATAACTATTTAAAAATTGGATTATGGAGGTTTTCAGTTGATTAAAATAGGTCTTTGAATTTTCAAGTTCTCTAGGAAGTTTTAACTCCACTTTGTTCCAACCTTCAATTTGTTGATTAACATATTCATAAATGGCTGTCAGTCCGGTTATTTGTTGATTTACGTTAATGTAACTAAAGTTGAATGCCACAGAAATATTTTTAAACCATTCTGGGTCGGTAGTCTCTGCAATTTTCTTTTTAAATTCAGTATTTGTCATTACGTTAATTTATTCGTATGTCGTTCTTTACACTTGCCCACAACGGTTTATCCCCGCAACTCCCATATAGGTGCAAGGCTGAGAATTTTCATAAACAATTGATTTTTAAATATCATTTCTGCATCTTTACGTTTACACTCGTTTAATTTACACTTAAAAACTTTCGCTATTAAACGTTTACAAACGTTAAATAAACACTTAAAGCCAACGCGGCCATCCAGATTCAATATACTAGTATAAGGTATAATCGCTGCCATCTATTAGGAAGTGGGTGTTTTTTCAAGCTAAGTACTTATAATCCCAGTAAATATAATATAACTATATAAATTATGCCACTAAATCCATGTATAATTTACCATAGCATTTTTCCCAATATAAAATTTGGACACGCGCAGCATCCATGCCCCAACACAAAATAATATTTCGATTTTAAAATAAATACACATGTGCCCCTTCCTCCCGCGAAATTTATACAGAAGCCTAAAAACAGTTGGCATTATACGGGTAATCTACCTCCCTTCTTGCAAAACGACTGTCAATCTTATCTTTTGAACCAATTGTGCGATGTCCCATCCACTTCCCCGCATCTAACCGCATGTTCAACCCTAATTCTTTACAAACTTACCGCCACCGATCTCTCTTGCCGTATCAGTTACCCTAAACAAGTATACGCCTGGGGGCAGGCCCGCTACGTTCAGATGGTTCCAACCAAAATATACTTTTTGGGTCAGGACTTCTCTGCCTGTAATGTCATATATTTTTATATTAGCATTTTCGGGTAGGTAGTCATGAATAGTTACCACCATTGCATCCTGCACTGGATTGGGATAGGTTTGTACTATTACGGGGTTGGATTCATCTCCATTGCTATTAGTAGACGTTACCCCAAGATGGATGTATTTGCAGCTTGTATGGCTTCCATTTTCATTGCTCACCGTTAGACATACCTTATAACTTCCGTTGCTTTCATATTGATGCGTTCCCGGCTTTTTACCTTCATAGGTGTTTCCATCCCCAAAATCCCAATGCCACGTTTCGGGGCGGTAATAACTGATGTCGGTAAACTTCACCTGGCGAAAGTCTGTGGTGTCACTTTCATATCGAAACCGGGCTACTGCATTGTTATTGATGCCCAGGGTATCTGCTATGCTGCCATCTACAGGTCCTAGCCTGTAGTGCGGAAAATTGGGCACTGCCCCATGGTTGGAGGTGGGTATCATGTGTTTTCTTTGTACAAGACCCGCTGCCAAACCTTCTTCATCGGGTTGCTCAATGGTGTGCAAAAATCGATTGCTGGATTCCGGTACAATGTATATTCTCCCATCCGGACCCAAGGCCATACAACCCAGGGTGGTACTGGTACCAACATCAAATTCATTGTATTTAAAAACATATCCGTCATATTCCCCCGTCTTTTGCCGCGTAGATTTGACATCCTGTGCGGTAACATCGTATTGAAACAATTCAAAATGATTGCTTATGTACATGTATTGGCTGCTGGGAGAAAAAGCAAGGGTTCCTCTTACCCGGTTGTTTTTGATACTTTCCTTCATGATAGGGTACAAATCTCCCTTAATCCTATCAAATTCATACAATTCAATATAGATAGAATCAAAAGGCCAAAGTATGCTTTCTGCCAAGCCCATTTTACTGCCATCTGGTGAAAAATAAAGCTGACCTAACTTATCCGGACCTTTATCCTCTACAGGTACATTAATTCTGATTTCTTTGTGAAAATGAATGCCACTGGGATCAAAAAGGTATAGATAAATAAATTCCCTGTCTATAGATCGATTTACCAACCACCAATCTCTCCCATTACCATGCCTGCATGCCTGAATCATGCCGGGTATGAACTTACCCGTCATAATGGTACTATCTTTAAATAAAATCTTGGAGTTTTGATAATTGCTGTCAATCAATATTTTCGTATGCATAAGAGAATCGAAGAATGAGTTTTCAAATTCTATTCTACCTAAATGATAAAATACAGCGTAGGCATCATCTTCTCCTGGCCATGGCAAAACAATCGATCCTTGTACGATGTTAAATCCAACTAACCAATTTAACCCTGTTTTGGGGTAATCTTTAACGTTGAATAGCTCCCAAAAGCTACCGTATGCAATCGTATCAGCCCCTTTAATTACCTGATGTGATCCGTTATGCACCTGCATACCATTGGTATACATTATCAATTTTCCTCTGCCGTTACAAATACTAGCATTGGTACCAACAAAATCCAGCGTCATCAAACTATCGTAATAGATTCTAGGCTCCCCATTTGAAAAGTCCATTATCGAGTTACCAAATGCATAGCCTTTATAATTGCTCAAGTTAACTGAGTTGGTTCCAAAAAGCCAAACGTTGTCTTCTTGCTGAGCAGAAATACAACAATAGTGAAGCATCAGAACAATGATGGCTTTAATTTTTAACATCCATCAAAATTAAACTGTATTTACGAAAGATGGTGTTAAAAATGTTTTAGTCGTTCTTCTAACTGTGAATCTACCTCCCCAAATAATCCCCCAGCACCGCCTGTTGTACCCTCCTTGCTACTTCTACTGTGGGTCCAGAATTTTCACCTCTCTGCTCAATCACCCTCTTCCCCGCATTGTCAAACACTACGCCATTGTCTTTATTCACATACCCAATGCCATTGTTAAAGGCAAAAAAGGCCCACTCCGGCCCCTGGGCAGACAAGACATTTTTGCCAAATTGTAAATGCATGGGCATCTAAGCCCAACTGGGCCAGCAGGGTGGGCATCAGGTCGGTTTGGGAGGTGGTTTTTGTTTGGTTGAAGGTGGTATCGATGGCGCCGCCGGTCCAAATCATGGGTATGGCAAAATCTTCGATTTTACTTTGGGCGGTGGGCAGACGATGGCCGTGGTCGCCGAGGATGATCAGGATGGTGTTGTCCCACAAGCCGGCTTTTTTCAAATCGTGCATATATTCTTTGAGGCAATCATCGGTGTAGCGGTGGGCATTGTAAAAAAGGCTGAGCACGTCATTGCCAGTTATTCTTTTAGGCCTCGGCGTTTCAAACGGCTTGTCGCTGGTGAAATTTGTACTTCGTTATCTCGCTAACTGAGGTTGTGGATCAAAGCAATCTGAATTCTCTTTGCGGAAGATAACCATTGTTCGTGAAAACAATTTTTCCCGCCACCGCAATCTCAGTAAGCGAGGGTTGTGCGAAGTTTAACTTAGAATCTCGATGCCTCTTTTGTAACATATGTCTTGGAAATCACGAACATTAAATGTGACTAAGTAATCTATTTTCAAATTTATATCCAAAAGCATTTCGCGAATGACAGAATCTACTAGACTATGTGCACCTTCTGAATATTTATTATTCCTTTCAAACACGTTTTCAATTGCAGAAGATTTATAATTAGCGTCATCAATATAAATTATTCTCGGATCTTTTAAAATATTTTCAAATTGAATAAGATCGTTTTTTCGCCTAGTTAACTTGGTATTGATTGTTTCATATAAACAAGGCCACGGAATGACAATATTATTACCCTCTAGTAATTCTGAGATTGTAATTGAATTTTTATGAAATTGGTCCTTAGAATTTAATAACCCTACCCAATATCCAGTATCAGTTAAAATGTATTTAGCCATTAAAAAACATCTGTTTCTTCGTGGGCGCCATTAAAATAACCTTCCCAAGGTGCTCTTCTTCTATTACCGAAAAGAAATTTCCCTTTCATTTTATTATCGTTAGAATCTTTAGCAATAAGGTATATTCGATCAGTAGATGAAATAGAAACGCGACTTGCAAGTAGTTGTTGTACAACGTTATAAACTGTATCAAAATCAGTGGCGGGTATGTCAACTGCTAAAGCAGCAACATTATTACCGCACTCAATTGCCTTGTATTCATCAAGAGTTCTATAAAGATTAGCATAGTCTCCTTTTAGGCCTAAATCGTAAGACAATACTATGTGAGCAGTCATGAAATCTAACTTTTTTGTAAATGTAATGATATTGCCTGTAAAGTTCAAGCCTCTCTTAAATTTCTCCCAATCGAGTCAGGCAGGGTACTTTAACCCAACCTTCCCACAGAACCGCGAGTGAAAGGCTCCCTTCTCACTGTCTGGTCCATTAAAACGGGAGCTCTTCTTGTTCAATCGTTGATCAGTTAAGAACTTTAGGTCAACTGGGTATTAAGAACCAATTGTGATTTTATTTCACTAAATAGTCTCTTCCCATAAAGTGGTTTGACTAGCTACTTCAACCAAACTTGCCAAAGCCCTCACTCTAACTCCATTTTAACTCCTTCAACACTACAACGATTTGGTCTGTCGCCAACATCTAACCCCTTTTGCTTTGTATTAGCTATGCGCTTGTCACAGTTCATCCCTAAATTTATACTTCATGTATCAATTTTTAACGGGCTTCATTCTTTCGATTTTGCAGTGCATTGCTGACATCTCTTGTCCTATATGATTGCCTATATCCAGTTATTGCCAACTTAACACCGGTTTTCATGTACACAGTAATCAGGTCTCCCGTTACACTCAGTCTCAAGCACAAACGTAACTGCCTGTTTTTGCTAACATCTTTGTCCTTTCGAGGCTTCATCATTGGTTCACTTTCGTTCAACTCCTGTACATTCACCTACAGCTTAAGTTGACATCTCCGTTTCACGGTTCCTTCACTTCGATGCCATACAAGGCATCGACACTTCGTGATCGTTCAGTCATCTTTATCGTTCAGCACATATGACTTTCGGCATATGCACCATAAAGTGGTTTGGTAGCTATTCCTGACAATCGCCACCGAGAGACCTACTCTCATCTATCATATTGCATCAATCTATCTTCATAGATTGTTCAAGACACACACGGTCAAGTAAAAGCCTAGTGCGGGTTTCGGAGCAACTCACTGTCCGCCAGCCGAAATGTTTATTAAGAGAAAAAAGCTCAATTTTTAGCAGTACAATCCGTATTACGCTTATACAATGTTGTGTATTCGTACTTTTCAATTCAACGCTTCTATTAAAATTTGTGTTTTTGAAGCCTGTTTTACATGTTGTTTATCATCCAGATCAAAGTCCGCATTATTAATTGCTGCTGTTGCTCGTTGGAACAATGCCACGTATTGATTCTCATCATTAAGTATTGCTATTATGGGTTCACAATACCTATTCATTAAACGTTCACTATTCATAGGCGGAACCGCATCATTTTTAGCCAAAATTTTGAATAAGGTTATTAAATGGAATCTTACCCTTTTATATCGGGCGTCAATAATCCGTTTTCTAAATAAAGATTCTAACCTATAGTAGGCTAGTGCACTTGTGTAATATGATATAAAAGCATGATCGTGATTAAAGATTTGCGATGTATCCGAATTTAACCTTTTTACAATAGATCCAAAATAACTTGTGACCATATGGGGGTTCTGAAGAAACATTGCGGAGAATGCTTTGATCTGAATTGGTATACTTATTATTCGAGTTTTAGTAATAGAACTGTCAGTATTGTATTGTTTCGACCTCCTTTCGTAGTATAATTGTCCATCTCCCTCATAAGACTTATAGTATTGTTCAAGTCTTCTCTGAAAATCAGTCAAAGCGGCTAGCTGTTCCTTTTTAATAGGGGTTTGGTTGTTAGTTGCTAAAGTTATTTGGTTTTTAACTGTCTCATTCGTGGTAGCTATCATTTTTACTGGTACTCGGATACTATTGATATTCTGATTGTGTCTGTTATTGAACAAAACATTACTGGTTTGACAACCATTTACAATTTGATAATCTTTGAGTGTGTATGAGTCGCCAGTACTTGAAATTTTACTTGCCACAATAGTAACTCCATTGTTGAGTACACCAAATAGATCATTTCGTTCTCCTTTAACAGTATCATCAATTACTTTATTAACATCATTGGTATCTCCTTGGAAATCTCTTACATTATCTTCGAAGACGCTTAAAAGCTTGTCATCGTCATCAACAATGACTTTAATGAATTCTGAAAATGGAAGAAGACCAATATATGCCTCCGACACACCTTCAATTGAAGGAATTGTTATTCTATTATCAAAGGTGATTGTACAACTAATCGCCTCTTTAGTTTTTCTGTATGCAGCAGCTAATTCTCTAGCTCCGTATGGTTCAAATGAAATTTTGTTAAATAAATTTTTCTGCTCCAATTCAGTTTTAGCAGCTTCAATAACTGCCGATAGATTCTGGTCTCCAGTCCAGTTGCCCGTTGTAACAAAATAAAGTTTAATATCAGGATTGCTTTTAAACTCTGCTGCGTTTTCATATAAATAATCTGAAAGCTCAGCAAATTTTTGAATATCTTCATTTCTAACTAGTTGTGGAGTCTCTGAAAAGAAGTCTTTGATACCAAAAACGAATGTGTTGATTTCACCAGAATTAAAACTTGAGCTAGTTTTCGCTTGAGAGAAAATAAATGTAACTTCTAATGTTCCATTTCTCTCAACTAGATCGTCAATTTCATCTGTAGACTCAACCATTTGTCCATTAACAATGATTGCTACTCCGTCAATACCTGTATCATTCCCTTCCCCAACTGTTACAAAATCAATGTTAAAGGATCTATTATAAGAATTTGAAACGACTGTATAGTTTACCAATTTTTCAAAATCTTTGGCCTCTCCTTCTGATTCCAATTCCTGTTGAGTAAGTAGTTCTTGAATGAAACTTCTTGTAATTCTATCCATATTTCTCTTTTTACAGCATGAAGCACAACGTCTCGTATTGACGAGGGTCAGTCCCAATAGGGCTGGCTCTCGTTCAATGCAATGTTATCACATGGTTACTCAAATTTTAATAAGCTTTTGTCTTCCTATTGATTTTCCTTTCCATTCAAGCTCTATAATATATACCCCACCAATTAAATCTGCCATATTAATTCTACTTTTTTGCTCAACAGTTCTCTGCTTTATACCAGATATAGAGTAAATATTAACTTTATCATATGTGTTTTCACTGATAATTTCAAATTCACTATTGCTAGGATTAGGGAAAAAAGTGAAAGAGTTTAATTTTAGTTCGTTTACTTTTGTTGTGTTTGAATTAAGTTTAATACTTCCGTACTCGGATACACTATTTAAAAAGTCGTTTTTAGCAAAAGAAATAACATAGGAAACAAATGAATCTATTAAATATGTATTATTTAGATTGAAAGATATATATTTTTGTTCATCTGGCATCAATTCATCTATTATAAATGTATCAACCATTAACATAGAAGGTAAAAAATTCTCTAATTTAATTTTTAAATTAGTGGCCTTAGATTTACCATAGTTTTTTACATAAAAACCTGTTGAAATAATTTGATTGTTTCCTAAAAAAATTGGAATATTATTTCTAGATACCCCTACATATTCTTCTGCTGGCAATAAATTAGTTTGTTCAACTAGATAATCAAGCTCAGTGATGACATTTAAATTGTTTAGTTTAACATTGTTAACTAAACTTTTAAAATTTGATACTAAGTTTGTAGATGTACTTTGGTAGGGTAGTCCATAATAGAACAAACTCATCGATAGTCTATTTATTGGTGATAAATTTATTGTAGAATTTGCTAATGAAACGAAAGAGCTATCCACTACATTAATTCCATTTTTCATTTTTGTTGCTACTATTGGTCTTATAACTTCCCTTATTGAATAGTTTAACTCTTTTTCTATCTCTTGGAGTTCTAGAAAATTTAAACTGGAGGTTTGATATTTTTTAGATTCTATATTTAATACAATTTCATCCAACTTTTTATTGTACTTATCCACATTTTTTATCACCTCATCTAAATTGGTAATTTGATGTACATAATGGCTAGCTTTATAGTACGTTTTATAATAAATGTTCGTCGAAAGATCGGTTAATTTGCTTGGCAATTCCTCTAATCGATTTTGAGCTAAAATAAATGAAGTTGTTAAAAATGTAAAATTACCTGCAGAAAAAAGCTTAGAAAGACCTTCAAAGGCTAAACTAAATTCTTGAGTTCCTGGAATCAAAAGTGTAACATCAGCTAAAGAAGATGATATTGCATCTAAATTGCTAAAATATTTTGCTGTTATATTTAATTTTTCACACCCTTCAACTTTCTTGTTAGTCTCTGCTTCTTCATTTTGTATTTCACTTTTCTTAGAATTACAAACTCCTTGATAGCCCATTTTATTTTGATTTAGTTCGAACAAGCTACTAGCTTCATCCAGATCATTTTGAGCATTTTGCTCAATAAAGTATTTCTGAACAGTCAATTCAGTTAAACTTTCTGATATTTTATTTTCTACATCCAATTTAAATAAATTATCTATCTCCTTTGAAGAAGTATATTCATCTAATAAAAAATTAAGATTACTAACATCAAAGCCTCCAATTTCAAGTAGGTTTGTTATGATATTTTTAATATCTAATATGAATTGTAGTTTATCAAAAACAATTGGTTCGACGTTTGGCAATTTATTATATATCTTTATTTTATTGTCTAACTCAAATATTGCATCAACTACACTTATAGCCCAGTTTAATAAATCAATGGCATTTTTTACTTCAATATCATTAAGGGCAATTGCTTGTTTTAAAAAACTTTTATGTATTTGATCTAATATTAGCAGTCTAGTAGTCCCTTCCATTTTTACTTCATTTAAATTTTTAATAGGATCAAATTCTAGTACTTTGTTTTGGCTTAAAAAATTATTGAAATTATTAAGATTGTAGCCCTGAATTTGTATAATATTTGTTTCAGCAATTGGGAATTGAACTTTTACATTCTGCAATTTATCAATTTCAAATTCTAATTTATCTTGAATTTTTTGATGGATATTTATATTGCAGCTACCAATTTTACAATCTCCTTTCATACTTCTTATTGAATCTGAAACTTCATAATCCAAATATCTTACTTGAATCAAATAATTTTTCTTACTATCTACACAAAAGGCAAATTGACCATTTTCATTTGTATTAACTGTTTCAATAATTACTCCATTTTCGCTTAAAGATACCTCTGCTAACTCTTGCGGATTACTAAATAATGAACATCCACTTTCGATTTTATTGATCACGTTCCCCCATGATTTCAAAAATGGATTGAACTTTATTTCCATTCGAATTGGGATGAACCAATCTGTAAAAAAAGCACATTCAATATCAGTAACTTCAATTTCTTTTACTTCTTGAAAATTTGAAACTGGAAATCCTAAATTTGAGACAAAGTAATCATCACCAAAATACTCTTCTGCCCCATTTTCATATCTTATAAATACTTTAATACATTCAGGACATATACCCATTTCATTTGCACATCCTATACCTTCTAGTTCAACATAAAGACTATCAATTAAATCAATACTCTTAAATTCTTTGGTTTTGAAAGTGTTTAAGATTTCATTTTTTTCAATAATTATACCACTAGGTGCAACACCAAGATGAGATAAATCAGGCTCTGAACAAATTTCTCCTTCCCACCTGTTAGTTACTGTTGCTTTTAGAAAAATTGGTTTATCGTTTTCATCAAACTTATCAGTTAATAAACTGAATTTACAATTTTTAATTTCTGCAAATTCAATATTTTTTAAATCCAGAAGAGTAGGAGTTGGAAAACAGTTTTGAGAGAAAACAAAACTGCAAGCAATAAATGCAAATAGAGTAAGTAGGATTTTCATTATATTTATTTTATTCAATCTGTGATAACTTGTTTATATCCGCACCCCCCTATAGGCGCAACTCTTGTAAATTTCTTAAACCCCTGATTATCAATAATAATATCCTTCATTAAACATTTATACTCGTCTATTAAACGGTTGGAAAGATTTGCTTTTAATCGTTTACAAACGTTTAACGCCAAAGCAGCAATCCGATTTCAGTGAGCAAGTATGAGGTTTTATCGCTGCCATTAATTAGGTAAGGGTGTTTTTTTCACGCTAAGTACTTATAATCCCCGTAAATATAATATAACAATATAAATTATGCCGCTAAATACACATATAATTTACCGTGGCATTTTTTACAATATAATGTTTGGCCACGCCTCATTACGGTGCCTAATCACAAAATAATATTTCGATTCTCAAATAATTACATTTATGGCATTTCTACAGCAAGGTGGATACAAATGACTAAAAGTAGGTGAATTCCCACACCCCCTACCTCCCCAAATAATCCCCCACCACCGCCTGCTGTACCCTCCTTGCTACTTCTACCGTGGGTCCAGGATTTTCACCTCTCTGCTCAATCACCCTCTTCCCCGCATTGTCAAACACTACGCCATTGTCTTTATTCACATAACCAATGCCATTGTTAAAGGCAAAAAAGGCCCACTCCGGCCCCTGGGCAGACAAGGCGTTTTTGCCGAAGGTAAAGGCACGGGCATCTAAGCCCAACTGGGCCAGCAGGGTGGGCATCAGGTCAGTTTGGGAGGTGGTCTTTGTTTGGTTGAAGGTGGTATCGATGGCGCCGCCGGTCCAGATCATGGGGATGGTAACGTCGGCTACCTTACTTTGGGAGGGGGGGCCGTGGTCGCCGAGGATGATCAAGATGGTGTTGTCCCACAAACCGGCTTTTTCAAATCGTGCATATATTCTTTGAGGCAATCATCGGTGTAGCGGTGGGCATTGTAAAAAAGGCTGAGCTCGTCATTGCCTGTTATCTTTTTGGGCCTCGGCGTTTCAAAGGGCTCGTGACTGGTGAGGGTAAGTACCACGTGAAAGAAGGGTTTTTGTGCAGGTCTTTCTTGCAGGGTCTTTATGCTTTTTTGAAAAATAAACTCATCATGGGCGCCCCACTTGGAGTTGTGCTCTTCTTTGGGAAAGTCATCCATCTCTTTGATCTGGCCAAAGCCCATGGAGCGGAGATAGGCACCCATGCCCGCAAACTCGAGGTCACCGCCATAGATGAAGGAGGTTTCGTAGCCCCTTTGTTTCAATGGGATCATCGGTGAGGGCAGGCTAGCCGCTTTTTTGGTTTCTTTTACGATAGACGTGAGGGCCTGGGCGGGGTAAGCACTCAATATGGCGGCCAAACCTTTTTCGGTGCGAAAAGGTGTTACATATTAATGAGAATATGCAGCATGTGGATTTCATTTTGTATTAAGTTCGCCAAAATCTGAAATTTTAGGATCTGAGATAAAAAGATTTCGCATGCCTGTCCTGCAATATTCACCATTTAGTCATTTATAAACATTCTGTCTGCCTTAGTATATTATAAGGCAACTATTTCTCTATCCATAATCTTCCTATATTGAACGCAATTAAAAGTTTGGCTGTTTGCCTGAATGATAAAAAGGCAATCAAAAGTGAACTCATTGACTTCATTTCACTATTTTCCTATAGTGATAAACTATTTGATGTTTTTTGGTTTTGGGCTTAGCCATTCTACTTCTATTGGCTTTTCACTTGCCCAAAATATATGGTGTACATTCGGTATCATCTCACGATCCTGGCACAGGGTTTTATCTGATTTTGAATTTAATGAAAATGTTGAAATGTCTAATTTGATCCTTTTTATTTTATCAAAATCTCTGTAGTAAACCCAATCATCTTTAATAAACAAAAGCTCCGTATCGATATCTTGTCCTTTATATTCTATTACTCGTTGTGTGGGTACATGATAGATGAAAAATTTGCCTGTCATAAAAGTAGTATTTGGGGTAGTTGCATACTTTGTTGAGTACTTTTTAGGATTTCTCATTTCATACTTGGCGATCGTATCTTCTAATGCTTCTCCATGTATATTTTTGTGATCCATTATCGTCCCGTATAAGTATTCATCCTTGTAAACACTGAATTGAATTGAGGGTAAATTCTTTAGTTCTGTCCATTGACTAGTTTGCTTATCCTTCTTGTAGATAGGTGATACAAGCCCCTTTTTTTGATACTCAGACCTTACTTGCTTAAATCCAATTAGAAATTTTGATTTATTTGTATTATATAAAATATTTAAACCACTTACTGCTTTAGCTTCACTTTTCACTCTTGGATAATCAAAGTTAAAAATCTCCCATTTATATGGATTATCTTCGGAAGAGTTTCTATGAAGAATATTACCTAAAGTATCGCAAACAAAGTTGTAATACCAATTTGGTATATATCCAGCATGCGATTTAATGTAATAGTTTTGCATCCACTCTTTATCTGTGAGCGGTCTTACTATTTTTGAGTACTTATCAGTCAGGTTATAAAAACTTTTACCGTTGGATAAATCTTTATTAGGCTTACAAACAAACATAAAATTACCATCAATGATATATCCCATTTCATCGCCACTTGTGCCATGAGGAATTGGCAAAGAGTCAACTTCAGCTTTTCTTTTTATTATATTCCCACTTGAATAATCTAATATATTAAAGAAGCTCCGGAACATATAATTTTCACCCCTTGTCAAAAGTTCTGTTATGTTCTTGGAATTGTCTTTTTCCCCTTCGCCAATCGTAAAAAAACAAAATTCATCGTAATGTGTCACTGAACTTACCATATTATTCATTCTAATATCATAATTAAGTGTATCAATTACATTTATCTTTCCCTTATCAAAACTTAGTAAGAGACTTACAAAACTTGTATCACTGGCTTTATAGCTAGATTTAATGTGTTTATGCGTATTGATATCATTACTGTGCGACATGATGAGATATGGTACTTCTTTGTAGTTTTTAGATGATTGCCCATAACAACTTGTAATAAATATAATGTTAAATAGATAAAATAGATATTTCATATTATTTATAGCTTGGGATTTGTTGTGTAAATATATCTTCAATATAATTATTTCCATTAGTATTATTGATCCAGTTAATTTGCCAAAGCGGTTTAGCAGTCTCTGATGCTTGTGATGCAGTCAATAATGCTGTACATCCAAAGCAGTTATAAAGTTTTATAAGCCAAGCATCTAATATTGATTTTTCTCCGTTTGCTAGAGTTTCATTAAAATAGTTGTTGATTTTGCCAAATTCATTGCCATATAATTGACTTGCCCCAAATTTCCAAGTATAACCAGCATATGTCTCATTGAGTTTAACAACTTTGTCATTAGGCCAAGCTTTATCCCATTTGGTAATCATGTGGTCTTTTGTTGGATCGGAAGGATGTTCCCAAACATAGTCATCAAATTGGTTAAGAATTTTCTGTTTGTTTCCTGTAAGTAACTTATATGCACCATAAACATTACATTTCCAATCCCAAAGTGCTTGAGTATGTGGTTTAGGGTCTGTGAGTTGCATAATACCAATACCGCCATCACCAGGACCACCATTGCCATTGGTACTAAAGTTTGGACATCTGCTGCTATGATTCCAATCCATGTGGAGGCTTTCTGATGATGGGTTGTAAGGGTTGAATTGGAGCATTTCTGCAGAAGCATCCATAGATGAAGTTCCGCTTTCGTGCATTGCCATTTTTTTGAAGAACCATGCCGCATTTTGAGGAGCTTCATCAAGATAAAGCATTACTTCACCAATCTTTGGATTTTGTGCTTTAATAGTAAAATGGAATGTTTTTAAAATATTGCCAAGTATGTCTTTCAATTCTATCTTGACCCGTCCACCTTGATTAGTTGGCCATTTTTTGTCATGAACAGTCTGAGTACCCCAACTACAATAAACAGAGTTTCCAAGTTTACTTCTTGCAACAGTTACAAATTTATCATCTCTGTTTCTACTAGTTACATTCGTTGTTTTCTTGTAGTTTATTGTAACGACTGCATCTACATCAAAACACATATTACTAGAATTCGGATAGTAGATTTTAAATAATATATCCGGCATCTTATTATTAAGAATCAGAGCCACTGAATTTTGTGGTGAATAATTGTTACTACAATTATCACTACAAAGTTGAATCTTTAATTTGGATGTATCAATATCTGTCACTACTCTACTTCCACTACGGTTTCCACCTGCACAACAGTTTCTGGCGCCTATAATAAATTCTGATAAAACTTGTAAAGCTCTTATTTGCTTGGTATGATATGGCTTGTTTTTCTCATTGAGTATAATTTTCATTTCTTGAGTGATGCTTTCTAACATTTCTTGAGACATACAAGCCATGTCTCCTGTACTTGGCAAATTCAGCTTAACTCTTTGATTGACATCTACTCCACCCTCAGAAGTAGTCTCTCTACCAAAGATAACATTATACCTTTTTGATGCATTGGCATCTGCAATTATTTTATCCCAAACTTGATCAAAACCGCCCTGAAAAGTTCTTGAAATTTGATAATAACCAAAATCAAAAACTCCAAATTCACTTCTGAAATCCTGATGGAAGGAGTCTTTTAATTCACAAGATTTTGCATTTAGTTCTCCTTGATATGCAGAAATGTCCATTCCATTTAAATTCGCCAAAACAGAGTAGCAATTTTGACTAAATCCAATTGTTGAAATAAATAGGCTAAATACTAAAACTTGAATTTTCTTTTTCATATTATTTGTATTTACTTTGTTGAATTCTAAAGTACTGCCACTTTCTTTTTTATGTTGCACAACTTGTTAATACCCACATCCTCTTAAATCCGTAATTCATACAATTTTTATAAACCTCTGAATATCAATAACAACACCCTACGTCAACCTCTATACTCGTCTATTTCATACTTATTAACTTCCACTTTTAATCTTTTACAAACATTTAATAAACGATTAAAGCCAACGCTTCCATTAAAATCCAAAGATCCAGTATGAGTTAAATTCAGTGCCATCTATCAGGACATGGGTGTCTTTTTCACGCTAAGTACTTTTAATCCATACAAATATAATATAACAAAAATAACTATGCTCAAAATTTCAAATGTATTTTGTTCCATCGTTTTATGCAATATAAAATTTGGAAGACTCGCGCCCAAGTGTGCATATACAAAATAACATTCTGAATTTAAGATAATTATCTTTACTTCCTGTCGCATAGAAAATCGAGGCAGAATGATTTCATCGGTGCCCCCTACCTCCCCAAATAATCCACCACCACCGCCTGCTGTACCCTCCTTGCTATTTCTACCTTGTGTCCAGGATTTTTACCTCTCTGCTCAACCACACTCTTCCCCGCATTGTCAAACACAACAGCATTGTCTTTATTCACATAACCAATGCCATTGTTAAAAGCAAAAAAGGCCCACTCGGCCCCCTGGGCAGACAAGGCGTTTTTGCCGAAGGTAAAGGCACGGGCATCTAAGCCCAGCTGGGCCAAGAGGGTGGGCATCAGGTCGGTTTGGGAGGTGGCTTTTGTCTGGTTGAAGGTGGTATCGATGGCACCGCCGGTCCAGATCATGGGTATGGCAAAATCTTCGATTTTACTTTGGGCGGTGGGTAGGCGATGGCCGTGGTCTCCGAGGATGATCAAGATGGTATTGTCCCACAAGCCGGCTTTTTTCAAATCGTGCATATATGCTTTGAGGCAATCATCGGTGTAGCGGTGGGCATTGTAAAAAAGGCTGAGCTCGTCATTGCCTGTTATCTTTTTGGGCCTGGGGGTTTCAAAGGGCTCGTGGCTGGTGAGGGTAAGTACTGCATGAAAGAAGGGTTTTTGTGCAGGTCTTTCTTGCAGGGTCTTTATGCTTTTTTGAAAGATAAACTCATCGTGGGCGCCCCACTTGGAGTTGTGCTGCTCTTTGGGAAAGTCGTCCATCTCTTTGATCTGGCCAAAGCCCATGGAGCGGAGATAGGCACCCATGCCCGCAAACTCGAGGTCGCCGCCATAGATAAAGGAGGTTTCATAACCTCTTTGTGCCAGGGCCGTCACGGGTGAGGGCAGGCTACTTGCCTTTTTGGTTTCTTTCACTATAGAGGTCAGGGCCTGGGCCGGATAGGCGCTCAGGATGGCAGCCAGGCCTTTTTCGGTTCTGTCACCGGAGGCATACATCCGGCTGAACCAAACAGCGTTTTGGCTCAATGAGTCGATGGTGGGTATCACGCTTACACCTTTGTGCTGCTTATTGTACATCTTGGCGGTGAGGCTTTCCCAGATCACTATGATCACGTTGGGCTTTTGTTTTTGGTGCAGATAAAAGGCGGGATTTGTCTTTGCAGTCAATGAATCCATCGTGACCTTGAGCTCTTTTTCTGAGCAGACCACAAAGGGATTTTTTTTCATCTTTTTGTGCGCGGCCGTATGCATAAAATTCCAGCAGGCATTCAGTGCCAACACATTCAAAAATGGGTGGGCCGAAAAGAAGACGCTGCCCGGATTGAGGGGCGCTACACCCCAACCTCCTCTCATGGGTAAAACCAACAAAGGAAGTGCCAGCAATAACACGGCTCGGATCTTGGCCACGGTTTTTTCTTCTACCCATCTAGCATACAGGTAGCCAAAGGCGGATGCCAATACCACAAAGATCAATGCCAGCCAGCCGAGGGGTGCTGTCAGGGTAGAGGCCAGCGCTTCTTTGGGGTGCGACATATAATCCAATATGGAAGCGTCCAGCCGGAAGCCCCATGCCTTATAGGAACTGAGGTCGGCTACTACCATCAATGAGGTAATGGCCAATACTACATAGTGATAGGTTTTCAGGCTTTTGCCAATAAACCTCTTACTGATAAACGGGTATAAAATAAACGGGACTATGGAAAGATACGCAGCCATCGATGCGTCCATGCGCATGCCGTGCACAAAGGATAATGCTACTTCCTGCAAGGTGTGCTTGTTGGTATCTAACTTGTCATAATGAAACACCAAAAACACTAGGCGGGCAAGCGCAAAATACAACAACCAGTAAAAAAAGTATTTGATATAAAACCTCATTGTGGGCCTCCATTGTAGGTGGGCGGGGTCAAAGTTAAACATATCCCCTAAAAATGAACAGGATGCCGCCACCCTAAATGGCTTTGGCATCCTGCATAACCCCAAAAAACCAATTGAAAATTTTAATTAGATTTTATAACTCCAGCCGGCAATTTGGATTTTATTTTGGCAAGGCTTGCCCTGATCATTTTCGCAATGGGTTCATTTATATAGATAAGTAAAAATAGCAATTGTTTAGATTTTATTAGATTTTTTAGAGCTTTTTCAGTCATTTTTTATTTTTTATGCGATCTGTAAGGTTTTTATAACTCGTTGTTTTACAATGTGTTAAAAACTTATTTTGTTTGTATTGTTCTGTTATTCAGCTCTTTATGAATTATTTCCGTTATTAAACCAACTGCAAAATATACAATATCTGACATTCAGGTGATTTTCGTCTTTTTAATGGAATTTGTACCTATTTGAGCCCTCTTGAGCCCTTTCTACAATTGGCACAAAACAAAGATTTACCCGTTTTTTAATGGGTGACCAGTAGGCATCTGAGCCATCTTCGTGTTTGCATAAAATACTAAGCCAAAAATTTGTGGTTGCAGATGCCAGGGCTCGACTATCGTCTTACTTGATTAAGCTTATTAATCTTTTTACTATTTATGATTATCGTATCGGAGCTTCAACGCCCTTGTCCAACACCAGGGTATAACCCATTGACTGTGCCATGGCCTTCATCATATCGATCATTACATTCTCCTGAAGGGCTGCCTGTTTTAATACTTCATCATTGGCAGCCACCTTGGTAATGTAGGCCTTGGCATTGGCATTGATTTTATTGTAATCTTCGGGAGCAAAGCTGTTAAACACGCCTTCCTCTACATCAAAATAATCGAGGCTGTGATCCACAGACAAGATCTCTACCTTGGGTATTGGTCCTATGGTAATGGTCCTGGTCTTTGAATCCGCCCTGATGTTGAGTTTTTTAAGGTCGTAGCCCGCACTCACTTTTGCATTGACCCTCAGCAAGGCCTTTTTTCTCAGCCAGCTCCAGTCGTAGTTGTAATAATCCTTGTAGGTATAGATTTCTGAGAGGTGGGTTTCAATGGTAATCAGCTTGGCTACCTTTTCAATTTTTTCAACCACCACACTCACGTTTTCTTCGGTCTTAGGCTGTCCTAGGGTACTGCCCCAATATACACCGGCCAGGATGCCTATGGCCGCTATCAATACTACGATCAGTATTTTTACAATCAATCTCATGATCCTTATTCAATTTTTGAACTCAGCTTATACCTGAGTCCTTTGTAACTTTTTAACACGGCCTTGGCGGAACCTATCTTAAGGGGAGACTCTATCAGCAAGGGCACCTTGTTGGCATCGTCTGATACCCAGATCTTCATCTTGTCGCCATCTTTAAATACATTGCCAACTACCAGGTCCGGTATCACCTTTACCGTGTTGTAGGTGCCCAATTCTTTGATCTCTTTTTTTTGCTCTCTTCCTTCGTACCTTACTTTGATAGGATATTTTTCATTGTCAAAGTATACCTGGGTGGGTATATACGTACCTTTTTTATACTGGTCAACATTCACGTTTCTCAGGTAGTACAAAACCGAAAGCAAATCGTGCATACATTCATCAAAATTGGCCTGCTGCAGCTTGGCAGTGGCCCTCGTTTTGCCATTGTACGAATACGCCTTCCTCCTTACCTGGTCAAAGCTGATGCTGTCAAATTTGCGGTAGTCGCCTTCTTCTATGATGCGCACAAAGTTTTTGGGGTACAGGGTCGTTTTGTCAATCTTGCTGTAAAAGTAGTCTCTGACTTTAAAAAAATAATCGTAGGATTCATAGGTCTTGCCTATCACCCTGACTTCGTAATCGTTTTTATTTTCTATCACATCAAACACGGCTTCTCCCGCCGGTATCCACACAAATTTCCAATTGTAATAGGCCTTGTACACCAGTCTTTCGCCGGCTACAAAACTGGTGTTTTCAATGGAGCATACTTCATGGCCCCCCATGGGTGTTTGGTGGAGCAAAGGCCATGGATGAAAATAAAATCAAACAAAACAAGATTGCTTTTTTATTCATGGTCTATTTGTCTTTGATAATTGGTACCAATGAGTATAATTCCTCCTATAACGGCCGGAAACAACAAATTGATGGTGTATAAAAGAAGGGGAACGGTTAGCATGGAGAGCTGGTCTTGTGCAAATACCGACCAAACCACCACAGATAGCTGGGTCCTGGCTACAATGCCCAAAACAGGGGGCAGGGGCAGCCCTGACTGAAAAACAAAAATGACAAAAACACCCATCATTGCTTGCCACCATCCAATGGGCAGGTCAAACAAATACAACAGGGTGAGGTATTGACTTACAAAAATCAGAAACCTAAACAAGGAAAGCAGCGCCACACTGTGCAAAATGTGCGGCGTATAATTCACTTCTTTCTGTACAGACTTTATTTCTTTCAACCACTTGAATCTTGACATCCACATGGCCAGGCTGTGGTGCTGCATAAACAACAAAATCATCAAAATGCCGGCTGACATCAACACAAAGGCAATAGACATGGCCATCACTGTGTTGGCCATATAATACTGGCTAAAGTACCAGGCTACGGCAACGGATCCAAACAAAAATACGGGTATGTTCTGGGATAGGCTTCCGATAAAGTGAGCGTACAAGGTAGAGGCTCTGTGCCCTGCTGATGAGTGCAGCAACCTGCCCCCATATTCTCCAAACCGGGCCGGTGTGAGCAAGCCCAATGAGATGCCGGCTAAGATAGACTGGGAGGCTTCCTTCCAACTCAGCCGCTGAAAGGGCGAAGTCAGTTGTTTCCATTTGATCACTTCCAGCATCCAGTTGAACGGGGCTAAAAGCAAACACGCTATTAACCAGCCAAGCTGACCTCCCGATAAAACTTTTTGAAGATGGTCAAAGTACCCTGTCTCAACCTGTTGCACCCAGATGCGGTCGTAAATCAACCAGGATAGCACACCAATTAAAAGCAGCTTCCCTGATAGAAACCAGAGATTCTTTTTAACCAGTATTTGAGCATTATCCAACATCCGACTTTGTTATAACAGACGCAAAAGCTACCATAAAGGTATCACTTTTTGTAAGTTATAACGTAAGTACGGTGCCGTTTGGTTCGCGACTGCCCTCTTACTTTGTAGTAAAGGCTCCCTTGCCACAATCCAAAAAGGCCTTATAGCCGGGAATTCCCTCCTTAAACGGCCTGGGCTGGGTAAGTACCTTCTCCGTTTTGGGATCCACCATTACATAAAGGGGTTGGGAGTTCTGTTCAAAGTTGACAATCTGAAAATCGGCCCAAAGGTTGCCTACGTTTCGGATCTTATTGCCCCTCGATTTTGAAATCAGGGTCTCTGAAAGTTTTTTGTCGTCGTCTACATACAATGAAACCAAGACCACTTCCTGGTTCAGGCTATTGCGAATTTTATCGTCCACCCAGATGTGTTCTTCTGTTTTGCGGCAGTTGACACAGCCATGGCCTGTAAAGTCGAGCAACATGGGCTTGCCTGTTTCGCGGGCATAAGACAGCCCTTCATAATAATCTTTGAAACAGTCAATGTTGTTGGCACATTTGGTGAAGGAAGGATACTTGGCTTTGATGGCCTCATTGACTTCCTGCGCCGGTAAAAAGAAGTTGTAGTTGGCAGGGGGAGCCAATCCGCTCATCAGTGAAAGCGCATTGTAGTTGTTGGTGGTTTTGTTGATGGTAAAGCCGTATCCGAGATAAAAAACAATGATGAGGGCCAGGGCACCAAAGGCCTTTCTGGTTACACTCAGTTTTTTTAACGGACTGTCGTGCGGAAATTTAATAAACCCAAACAGGTAAACGGCCATGGCAAGGAATACAATGATCCACAGCCCCATAAACAATTCATATCTCAGCAAGCCCCAGTGGTTGGTCATATCTGCTACTGACAAAAACTTCAGGGCAAGGGCCAATTCCAAAAATCCTAAAACTACTTTTACGGAATTCATCCATGAACCCGATTTCGGCAATGAGTTCAACCATGCAGGGAAGGCAGCAAACAAACCAAAGGGCAGTGCCAATGCAAGTGAAAAACCAAACATGACCAAAAACGGACCTAAATATTCACCCTTGGAGGCAGCTGTTACCAGTGCGGAACCAATGATGGGTCCGGTACATGAAAACGAAACCAGGGCCAGGGTAAAGGCCATAAAAAAGATGCCCAACAGTCCTCCCTTATCGGCCATTTGATCACTTTTTGTACTCCATGAGCTCGGTAGGGTGATTTCATAAAAGCCAAAAAAGGAAAACGCGAATACAATAAATATGATAAAAAACAAGGTGTTGGCAATCCAGTTGGTGGATAAGCGGTTGAGGGCTTCAGGGCCAAACACGGCGGTGATCAACAATCCTAAGACCACATAAATAACGATGATAGATGCTCCGTAAATCAAACCATTGACCCAGCCTTTTCTTTTGGTGTCTTTGGTAAAAAAGCTTACGGTTATGGGAATCATCGGAAACACGCAGGGGGTAAGTAGGGCAAAAAGCCCGCCCAGGAATCCAAAAATAAAGGTCCATAAATAGCCGGAGTTGACCTGTACGCCATCATCACAGCTTGCTTTGGGGTTTTTATAGGTATTGACCAGACCGGGAATGAGTTGGTCGATGACACCATTGTTGATATTGGCTTTGGAAATCGTCTCTGTGGGTACGGCTGTCGCTTCTGCAGTAGTTTGCTGACTTGTTGTATCTGTTGGTGTGGGGGCCACAACTACTGCTGCTGCTGCCTCTTTTTCAGCGGGGGCCACTTCTGCTTTGTCTGCGGTTTTTTCAAAAGTTAGGTTAAAATCTACATCTTCAGGAGGCAGACATTTGTTGTTGTCGCATGTCATAAAGGTAAGGTAGCCGGTGAGGGGCTTGCTGGCATCCGTAACTTCTATCTTCTGCCTGATCACAAAGGGCTCTTTATCCAAAAACTTAACCACATTGACATTTTCAAACAAGGGGTCCGGCCCTTCTTTTTTATATCCTTTTTCTGTGGCTTTGCCCACCAGTTTAATTCCTCCTTTTTCTTCGTAGGTGATGGCTGTGGGTACCGGCCCTTCATCACTGGTATATTGTGAATACACCGTCCATCCTTTGGTAATCTTTGCTTTAAAAACCAGATAGTAGGTGTTGTCTTTGACCTTTTCTGTGGTGATTTCCCATTTTACCGGCTTCAGTACTTGTCCGAAACCTGCAAATGCAGCAACCAAAAAAAACAGTGTGAAAAAATGCCTCAATCCCATGATCTATTTGTTGTGTGGGTTATTGTTTTAAATCAAATTGTACGGTAGCCGGTGGAAGACAGCGCTCGCTGTCGCAACACATAAAGGTTACAGAGCCTTTTACACGTAGGGCCCCCGTATTGGTGAAGGCCTGCGTAAAAACGGCTTCCTCTTTAAATTTGACGACTTCCATTTCAAATAACTCATCAAAGCCTTTGATCGACTTTGACATTTCTTTGATCTTTCCTTCGATAGCTCCATTTTGTACCTGATCAAAGGTAAATGAAGTAGGTATCGGACCCTCGTCGCTCATGTAAACAGCATAGATGTTCCATCCTTTGTTGATTTGAGCTGTAGCTTTAAATTCCGATTTCTGAGCCTTGGTCTTATCCAAAGTAAAAGACCAGCTTACCGGTGATTTTTGGGCCATTGACAGGAGGGAAAGGAAGAGTAAAGGCAAAACAGTGAAATACCTCGTCATACAGTTTTTGTTTTAATACACACTAAGATCAAAGATTTGACCCTTTCAATGCTTTTGCAAAAATAGGTCCAAAAAACGGCTTTTCACAAGTGTTTTACTGCCTTTTAAACTATAATTAACTGCTTTCTTAAAGTCCTTAACACAAGACCCCCGATACTTTTTAAGCCGGAAAAAGGTTCTTTTTGAAGACCTTGTTACTCTTTTCTATTAAGATTTTGTTTAAAAAAGTAATGACAGACCATAAAATATCGTTAATTTTTTATGAAAAGGCATTATTTATTTTCCGTTTGTATAATTTAGCCCTATGAATATTGCTATCGACCTCTTACACAGTGAAGAAGATTTTATTCAGGCCTGCATTGCAAAAGAAGGCTGGGCTCTGAAAAAACTCTACGAATTTCATTATCCGGTTATGTATCCCGTGTGTCGGCGTTATGCCAATACAGAAGAGGATGCCCTTGACATCCTGCACGACGGCTTTATCAAGGTCTTTCGCCACATTGACAAATACCAGTCTGGTACTTCCTTGGTTTCGTGGATCAAAAGGGTCATGATCAATACCGCCATTGACTTTTACCGACGCGAAAGTAGGAGACGCGCAGTAGACATTGACGATGCCAAAAACCTGGCTTCCGGTGAGGCAGACGCCTTAAGCAATATATCAGCCGACGAAATCATTGACTTGTTGCAGCATTTAAGCCCCGCCTATCGTTCTGTATTTAATTTGTACGTCATAGAAGGATATTCACACAAAGAATTGGCAGACATTCTCCAAATAACCGAAAGTACTTCCAGATCCAATCTGGTAAAGGCCAGGACCAAATTAAAGGAACTGCTTGCCAAAAGATTCCAGTTTGGCTCATTTACCCCCTCTTCCCATAAAAACGATCTGGATGAAGCATAAAGACTTTGACCAGTGGGTTAAGACAAGGTTAGAGGCTCCATCAGACCAAAGCGGCGGTTCTGATTGGGAGGCATTTTCTGAAATTCTCAAAAAATCAGAAGGTTTTGAATCCGTTGATTTTGACGATTCTATCCGCCAGAAGGTAAAATCACACAAGGTGGGCTTTAATGAATCGCACTGGACCTTATTAAAAAAGCGTTTGGAAAAGGAAGAGCGCCTCAGAAAAAATGTATTCTCTTCCAAAGCACTTGAGCTGATTGTATTCTTTTTGGTCTTCCTGGCTTTTCAAACTTTTCAGGCTACCCGCTTCCAAAATCTCGATGTGGTGGTTAATAGCATTAAGGAGGGTTCAATTGATCACAACATACCCCCTAAAGTTGACCTTACCCAGCTGGAGACCTTTGTTCATAGTCATTTGGCCTATACCCAACGCCCAGCCGTTGCCGTAGTCGATGCTTTACCATCTGCTTCCTCCGACAGATCGCTCACCCTGATTTCCGACAGACCCACTGCCCGGTATTCAGACCTTTTTGATAAGTCTGCTCTTACCACCTTGCCCACCCTCTCTGTGAGGCTGGCCAATGCAGTGTTGAGCACGGCATCGGCATAACCCAGAGTGGCTTTGACCCCATTTACAATCTAAAAAGTTACAGCACTTACTCGTCGCAGTTTGCGGGCGGTGTAATGTTCTGTTTTCAAAAAAACGACATTGAAACCATCACCGGTTTTAGATATACCAGAAGAACCCATGAACCCGCAGCCATTGTAGAAAAGTATGGGGCCTTTCTCACCAATTACTACGATATCAGCCTCGACAAAATTGGCTATGACATAGTAGAACTGCCTCTGGGTGTGAAATACCACTTTAAGAAAGGTAAAAAAACTTCCTGGTACCTTAAAAGCGGTATAAGTGCCAATTTAACCCTGGCCAACCATTATACCATCACCAATAAGTTATCCGGCTACCAGCCTCTCACACCTAACAATGTGGGTTATGTCTCAGAAAAAGACAACAAATCTTTTAGCTCAAGATTGAGTGAAAAAGAGTTTAATCCCGGACTGCTCCAGGGGGGCAAGCTATCTGAAAACTGGTTTGTTACTGTGTCTGCAGAGCTGGGCCTTGAAAGAAAGCTCAATGAAAATCACTCCCTGGTCATGGGGGCCGAATTCAATAAGTTCTATATGATTGATGGCATCGGACCCAACAAAGAAAAACTCAATGGTTTTGCGATCAATGTGGGTTTGAAAAAACTCATCAACTAAAAACGGGGCTATTCTGCCCCGTCTGTTCTTTATGCATTTCTTACATCATCAGGTTGCTGATGCCCGGTCTGAACTTTTTATAGGCCGGCTTAGGTTTTTCTTCCGTATTGCCCTGCGCTTCGTACTTATTGCCGGATTTCACAAGGGTAATCAGTACGACAAGTGCAAAAAACAAGGTAATTTCAAGTATCATTTCTTTTGTTTTAATTGTTTATAAATCAAAGTTATACATGAAATACGTGGCCTGTCAAGAGTAGGTTATCATCCTTCCGACCAAGCCCAATTAAAACACGATGAGTGTCCTGCAAAATGCGACCAGATGGTAATCGAATAAGTGGAAGATCTCTATTAAATTACCTCTTACCCGTTTTCGATTGCTTTCTCTTTGTTTCTTATTCTTTAATCCCTGTGCTGCCTTCTATGATCAAGGCACCTGTGTTTTTCACGGTACTGCCTCCATTCGAACCAGCATGGTCAATAACATCAATGTTTTTAAGGTTTAATATACCTGCGTTATCAATGGCCCTGCCTTCATTGCCCAGGCCCGATAGCAGTTTTAATTTTTCAAGATTGACGGTAGCTCCTGAATTGATCTTAAATATAGGCCCCGCAGCTGTGGCTTTTATTACCACGGCATCGTTGAAGGTATTGATGATTTGAAAATTATTGGATATTTCCATGGGGCTCAAAACCTCAATGGTATCGCCTGTCAATAAAATATTAAACAGTATTTGGGTTCCCGCTGGGTTGCAGTTCAGGGCAAATCTCAAGCTGCCGGGGCCATCGTCCTGTGTATTTACCACTACATTGCTGCATACATTCACACACGTGATATTACCCACCCAGCCAAGTTCCGTTACACCTCCATCGCTGAGAAAATGGGTGGTCAGACAACCTGAAGGATGTGTAGATACAAAGGTGGGCGGAGCTGTAAACCCATAATACCCACCAGCTGGATAGCCGGCCTGAGTAACTCCATTGGCACTGGCAAAAAGCCCGTCCTCTACACTGTCTCCGTTGTGCACATACAATGCATCCCAATCTTCTTCAATGCCCATTGAAGTCAGTTGCAAACTAGCCATATATCCCGGGCTGGTCGGACATATACTCTGCACACGGTCTTCATTATCGCTATAATCCTGACTTGCACCACCGCTGTCGTAATAAACGGCACCGCAGGTATAGCTGGTTTGGAAGGGGTGGGTTAGCCAGCTGGAAAACCCATCTACTCCACAATTGCTCCTGACATGCAAAAAATAATCGGTTGCAGCTGTAAGTCCGCTGAGCAGGGCGCTGTTTTGAGTAGTGGCTATTCCACTTGATGGTGGTGTCTCTGTACTGGTAACAGCATATTCATATCCCACCGAAGGCGGGGAAATGACAAACCATGAAAAAGTAGCTTCTGTGGGGCCTATCTCTTCCTGGTTGATTGAAATTACCTTAGGACATTGCTCAAGCGTGGTTACAGGACCAAACCTGACCCATGGCGATTGTTGATTGCCTGTGCAAACCGATCTCACAAAGAGATAATAGTCGGTTTCGGGCAAAAGTCCTGTAATATTGACACTCGTATTGGTCGTTGTTTGCGTTGTCAGCGGCACCTGATTGGTGGTGTTAACGCCCCACTCGTATCCCTGAGCTGGAACCGATGTTGGGCTTTGCCACTGGAGAGTCATACTCACATTCCACAGGTTGACTACAGAAACCGCCTTTGGCATAAAACAAGTAATGGGATTGTAAAGATCAGATGCCCACAATCCCCTTCCATAGGTGGCTGCATAAATCTTATTTTCGTCGTAGTCTATTTCCAGTTCGGTTACCTCCACATTGGGCAGGCCGACGTTAAATAATACCCAATCTGATAGGGTGTTGTCTCTGTAATAGATGCCTACATCCATTCCTACATAAAGACCATCATCAGATCCGTTTTGATATTCAATACAATTGGCCGGTATGTTGGGCAGGGTGCCACTTATGTTGACCCAGCTAGATCCGCCGTTCACTGATTTATAAACCTTAGCTCCTGAGGTATAATTTTGTCTTACGGCCCATAAGGTGTTGGCATCATGGGGGTGGATGGCAATAAAGGCCAGGTTGTTGCCCGGTGAGGTCATTTGTGTCCAGGCCGTACCTCCGTTAGTTGTCTTCCAAAGGTTGCCATTTGACCTGGCAGCATAGATGACCTTATTATTGGAAGGTGCTACCTTTAAGATATTGAGACTGTTGGCTGAAAAATTACCAATCGATGTCCAGGTGCTTCCCTGATCTTCAGATTTGTAGACTTGTTGGTAGCCTGCATAAATGGTTGTAGGCATGCCGGGATCAATTTCAAAAGGTGTAATCCACGCCCCTGAAGGTGCTCCGGGTACATTGTCAGAGATGTTTTGCCAACTAGCCCCACCATTGGTAGACCGGTTGAAATCCCCGTTGTAAATAGAGCCGTACAATACCTGACCATCATTGTGCTGAATGGCACATTCCATGCCATCTCCACCAATGACATCAGACCAGCTGCCACCCGTTTCTTTGAGTTTCGAGCCATTGTCCTGTAGGCCGGTCATTACCTTGCCATCGGTTTGTGAAATGCCCAGTTTATACATTTGGGAGTTGACAATGCCACTGCCTCTGTGTTGCCAAGTGGCACCTCCATTGGTGGTTTTATATACACCGCCATCATTGCCTTGCCAAAGGGTGGTGTTATTTTGCCACTCCAGGGCATGTTTATCGGCGTGTACCTCCGGTATGCCATTTACGCCATACCACATGGTATTAATGGTCCAGTTGACACCTCCGTTGGTAGATTTCCAGGTATTCACCCCGCCCGTATAAACGATATCTGCATTCAACGGGTCAACTGCCAGCACAAGGTCGTAGCCTCCCTGACCTCCGGAATCGCTGCCGGTGGCACTCCATCCCAGAAGGTTGGGCGTGAGGGAGCTGGAAAGATAGCTTTCGCCACTATCTGTAGATCTGTATAGTCCGTTATAACCACTGTTGGAACTCTTGGAACACAGGGCGTAGACATAGGCAGCATTGTGCGGACTCACGCCCAGCGCAATCCTGTTGGTTCCGGCGATGGTTTGTTTTAAGGTCCAGCTGGCTCCCCCATTGGATGATTTATAAATATTGCCCTGGGCACTGGCATAAAAAATATTGGAATTTAATGTGGGGTTGGCCTCGATGTCGTCAAAATCACCCGCCTGTACTAGGGTCCAAGTACCTCCTTTATCTAAACTTCTGTATATGCCGATACTGGTAGCAGCCATGATGGCATCCAGGTTAGACGGATCAAAAATCAGCTTGCGGATCAAATCAGTATCCGAAGTATTCCGGCTCAATCCTGTGGGTGTAAAAGTCGCGCCGCCATCAACTGACACCAGCACACCAATTGAAAAATTGTCACTGCCGTCGCCATCGCCCGTAGCGATGTATATTCTCTCCGGACTGTTGGGATGCACTATGATGCTGGAAACACCCAGGGTGGCCAGTTGATCGGTATTGGTAAACCAGGTGGTGCCGCCGTCATTCGACTGCCACAGGCCACCACCGGCCGTGCCGGCATAAATTATGTTGGTATTGGTTGGGTGAAAGGCCAGGCTATTGATTCTGCCCGTGCCTGCATATCCGCCTGAGGTGCTGGAAGGTCCCAAAGATGAAAAATTGGCGGGCTGAAATCTGCCGGCTCCTCTTGGGCCTCTGTAATTGCTCAAAAAATCTTGAAATGCTGAGAGGGTTTTATTGGCTTCCGGAAAAGTTCTGTCTTCGAGCAACCGAGGCTCCCAGTAGTGTTGCCACCTTCTGAAGGGCTTATATCCCTTGCCTTTTTCCGGCTTTTTATCCGACCAATAGTCTTCAAATCTGCTGACTAGTTGGTCAAAATTTAAGCCATCACCATAGTTTTTACCCCAGGGTTGCAGGTACGCGAAAGAAGGCAGCATGCTCACCAGCATGACGAGAAGTATTCTTTTCATGAATAGCTGTTTTTACCACTTATTTTTCCACATCATGCTTTCAACCGGCCTCACATTGACCTCGTTGTACTTAGCATTCTGCTTCTTGTTATAATAGTTTTGTATCCCTCCGTCTACTTTAAAATAGATGAGCTGGCCTATTGGCATACCTGCGTATACCCTTACGGCCTGGCTGCAACTTATTTCAAGTGTCCAGTGGTTGCAAAATCCAACATCTCCTTTTCCTGCTGTGGCGTGTATGTCTATTCCTAAACGACCTACGCTTGATTTGCCTTCCAAAAACGGAACCGTGGCGTGGGTCTCTGTGTATTCTATCGTTGCACCTAAATATAATATTCCAGGCTGCAATATAATGCCTTCTTCTGGTATTTCAAAATGATGAACCTCATTATGTTTCCTGGCATCCAACACCTCGTCCTTGTAGGTGGCAAGGTATTGGCTTAAATGGACGTCATAAGAGTTGGTTCCGAGGCACGACGGATCAAAGGGAGAAATTACAATCTCTCCTCTTTCAATCGCCGCCGATATTTCATTGTCGGTTAATATCACCGAGTTTCTTATTTATAGGTTGAATGCTCTTTTTACTTCTTTAACAGCATCCAGCTTTTCCCATGGAAAGGTCTCTACGCTGATGACTTTTACTTTACCAGACCCATCCTTAAAGGTCAGCTTCTTTTTTTCGGGTGTTCTACCCATGTGGCCGTAAGCGGCTGCTTCTGAGTAAATCGGGGTGCGTAGTTTAAATCTCTTTTCTATGGAGTAAGGTCTCATGTCAAACACCTCCATGCCCTGGATGATGTTGGCAATCTGGCCATCGGTCTTTTTTACCTTGGCACTGCCATAGGTATTGATGTAAATACTGGTAGGCTTGGCCACTCCAATGGCATAAGATACCTGGACCAATACTTCATCACAAACTCCGGCTGCAACCAGGTTTTTGGCAATGTGGCGGGTTGCATACGCTGCAGAACGGTCTACCTTGCTTGGATCTTTACCAGAAAAAGCACCTCCTCCGTGGGCTCCTTTGCCTCCGTATGTGTCTACAATTATTTTTCTTCCGGTAAGTCCCGTGTCACCATGTGGACCCCCGATTACAAATTTTCCGGTAGGGTTGATGTGGTAGGTGATTTTGTCATTGAACAACTTTCTCAATGAGGGTTTCAATTTTTTAACCACCCTTGGTATTACAATCTGAATTACATCTGCCTTTATTTGTTTCAGCATGGCTTCTTCTTTGCCAAAATCATCGTGCTGGGTCGAAACTACAATGGTATCAATCCTTACCGGCTTGTTATCATCAGAATATTCGATGGTTACCTGTGATTTTGCATCCGGACGAAGGTATTTCATCACCTTGCCTTCTCTCCTGATTGCTGAAAGCTCTTGTAAAACTTTATGCGACAAATCCAAGGCCAGTGGCATGTAGTTTTCGGTTTCTGCCGTGGCATAACCAAACATCATTCCCTGGTCACCGGCACCTTGCTCTTCTTTGTTCTGGCGCTCCACTCCCTGGTTGATGTCTGGAGACTGTTCGTGGATGGCAGAAAAAATACCGCAAGAATTGGCTTCAAACATGTATTCTGACTTGGTATAACCTATTTTTCGGATTACCTCTCTTGAAATTTCCTGAACATCCAGATAGGTTTTTGACTTCACCTCTCCCGCCAGAACTACCTGTCCTGTCGTTACAAGGGTCTCACATGCCACTTTTGATGAAGGGTCAAACGCTAAAAAATGATCTACCAGGGCATCTGAAATCTGATCCGCAATCTTGTCGGGATGTCCCTCAGAAACCGACTCCGATGTAAATAAGTAAGGCATATTTAATTTTTTTATTGGGCAAAAATAAGCTTTTCTTCAAAATATTATTCTTCAAAAAGGCCTGAAAGATAATTATTCTCTGCCTTTTGAAGGATGATCTTTTATCTGGACCAAAGGTTGTATTTCAATATGCAATAGATGGCCCTGAATCCGTCCTTCCAGTTGATTTTTTTTCCTTCTGCATATGTTCTTCCATAATAGGAGATACCTACTTCATATATTCTCACACCCTTGATCCTCGCTATTTTTGCGGTTACCTCGGGCTCAAAACCAAATCTGTTTTCTTTGAGTTGCACAGATTTGATCACCTCTGCCTTCCACATCTTGTAGCAGGTCTCCATGTCTGTAAGATTGAGGTTGGTCAGTGCATTAGATAAAAACGTAAGGATTTTATTGCCAATGGAATGCCAGAAAAACAAAATTCGATGTGGCTTACCTCCCATAAACCTTGATCCGTAAACAACATCCGCCACTCCTTCCTGGATGGGCTTTAGCAATAAATTAAATTCATTGGGGTCATATTCCAGATCTGCATCCTGGATCACAATCACATCTCCGGTTGCCCTTGTAATACCCGTGCGCAAAGCAGCACCCTTTCCCTGATTGACTTCGTGTTCAAAGATGACAATGGGAAAATTGGGATGATTGGCGGCATAGGCCTTTAGGGTCTTGCCCGTTTCGTCTTTAGATGCATCATTGACTACGATTACCTCTTTGGTCCACCCACCTGACAACTGTACCGCATCCACTTTGTCAAGGATGTTGTGAATGGTCCTGGCTTCGTTGTAGGCCGGAATAACTATGGATAACTTTTGCAATTCACTATTTTTTAAAGAGGTACAAAAATAGGCCTTTTATAGGTCTGTTCGGTCGATTTTTCCTTTTTCTGTCGCCTATTGTCTTCATTATGATCACTGTCAGCATCAAAAAATCAAATTTTATAATCTTTTTACCCTGTGTAATGTTAATTTTGCGGCCATTTCAACCCAAAATACCAGGTATGAACTTCGTAAAACTTCGCATTCACAAAATTCAGTTAGAGACGGCTGATACCATTTCTGTTTTGTTTGACCTTCCCAATGAGGTAAAAAATCAGTTTGACTTTACCCCGGGTCAATACCTGACACTGAAAGATGAAGTCAATGGCACCGAAGTTAGACGAGCCTACAGCATAAGTTCGGCCCCCCATGATGCCCATATTGGGGTCACCATCAAACGAATTCCCGGAGGGCGACTTTCTACCTTTATCCACAGCAATTGGAAGGTAGATGATTGGGTTGAGGTGGCGCCACCTGAAGGCAACTTTATACTTACTACAGACCACGACAAAAAAAGAACGGTTTGTTTTATCGCAGCAGGATCCGGCATTACTCCAATCGTTTCTATGATCAAAACGCTTTTGGAAAATGAGCCCATGAGCAAAGCGATCTTGCTTTATGGCAGCAGAAACGAAGAAAATATAATTTTTAAAGACACCTTGGATGTCCTTGCCAAAAAATACGAGGGCCAGCTTAATATTGTGCATACCCTCAGTGCTCCAATGAAAGAAAAAGAGCCCGGACTCATCGGCATTTTCAAAAAATCCAAAACCTCCTGGAAAGGGGAGACCGGTCGAATCTCAAAAGAAAAATTAGAGCGCTTTTTCAAAGACCACATTGGCGCTGACTCTGCTAAAATAATGTATTATTTGTGCGGACCCGGCGATATGATCTCCAACGCTGAAAAAGTATTAGAAAAACACGGTGTTGACAAGCCGCGCATCCACAGGGAGTTTTTCTCCACCCCTACCGAAAAAGACAATCCTGTTACCGGCAGCGCAGCCCTGGTAAAAGTGCACCTCAATGGCGAAATCATTGAAATGAACATCGATGGTAAAAAACCCATTCTCGATGAGCTCATTGCCCGAAAAAAGAATCCACCCTACAGCTGCACCAGTGGGGCGTGCTCTTCTTGTATGGCCAAGACCATCGAAGGAGAAGTTAAAATGGAATCCTGCTATGCCCTGGATGAAGAAGACCTCAAAAAGGGTCTTATCTTAACCTGCCAGGCCAAGCCCGTGACATCGGTAGTAGAAATTACCTACGACGTTTAAGCGCTGTTTTAGTTTCCTACCTTGGCAAAACTTTTAACCGTGGTTTTGCCATTTACGCCCTTCAGTTTTATGCTGTAAATACCCGGCACCCAGTCAGATGTATTGATTTGGCTTTGTGTGGATGTCTCCTGACCCTTCACAATCTGTTTGCCGTGGACATCAAATACCTGAAAACTAAACCCGCTTTCCGCCCTGATGCTTAATAGGTCTTCGGTTGGATTCGGAAAAACACTTACATTCAGCTGACTTTCTATGGTTTTGGAAATTACCGTTTTTTTCACATTGTTATTGGCAGAAATAATCCAAAGTTCCGGATCAAAGACCAGGCTATCCGCCCAGCTAGGCCCATCAACTTCAAATACCTGACCTGAATACAGATGCTGGATGGTGATCGTTGTATCTTTTCCTTCTCCAATAAACTGAAGGGGCAAGGGCATTTCAAAAAAGTCTACGCTTGGGTGCGAGGTCTCTTGCAACGCTTGAATGATAACCCCTTTTTCGGTAGGTTCCCAAAGGATGTTATACTTAGGATATCCTTCTCCAGAATACCAGTCATTAAAAAAACCTGTTAAATCTTTTTGTCCGGCTTGTTCGAGGTGGAATTTCAGACTTTCTGTCGTTCCAAAATCGTATTGCCTGTCGTTTATGTAAGCTCGGAGACCTGCAAAAAAAGCTTCATCTCCCAAAACCCACCTCAACATGTGAAGGAGGTAAGAACCTTTGTTATACGAAAGTCTTCCGCTAAAAATGCGGCTGATGTTGGTTGGGTCATTCACTTTCACAGAGCCCCCGGCCTGAGAAACCACGCTGTTGATTTTAGATGTCTGCCATGATCGGAATGAAGCGCGGCCTTGAATCCTGCGGCGGCTCAGTCCCTCCAGGTAGGTGGCAAAACCTTCGTTGAGCCAGATGTCTTCCCAGCTACCACAAGTCACCATGTCGCCAAACCATTGATGGGCCAGCTCATGAGCCAGTAGGGTAAAACCATAGTTGATAACAAAACTCATGGTCTGGTGTTCCATCCCTCCTCCCCAGCCAAATTGGGCATGGCCGTATTTTTCTGCATGAAAAGGATAGGTCACAAAAAGAGAGTCATAATAGGTAAGCACATTTACCAGAGCTGCGGTTCCTGCCTTTGCATCATTGAGGTTTTCAGGATATACGTAGTTGATCATTGGTAGCTGGGTGCCATCGGATAAAGGCACCATATCGGTATACCTCTCATAGTTGGTCACCGCTATCGCTACCAGGTAGGGTGCAATGGCATATCTGTGTTGCCAATGAAAGGTGGTGGTTGTGTCTGCATTCGCCACTTCGTTTACCAACACCCCATTGCTCGCTGCTTTGTAAGCGCTGGGCGTGGTGATGATGACATCGATCGAATCAATTTTGTCCGTTAAGCCATTTTTACATGGCCACCAGTCCCTGGCTCCAAATGGCTCTGAAAGGGTCCAGATAACAGGAACCCCACTGTGGTTGTCTTTGATAAATGATCCCAAGCCACCGGATGCAGGTTCACCGTGATAATAAATAGTGAAGGTGTAGAGTTGGTCTTTTTTCATTCCGTTTTCATTGAAAATGTTGACCTGAAAGTCACCCACTCTGGTAAACGCCTTACTACCTCCTTCTGAAATTATGCTGTCAATCTGCATGTCCTTACCCAATTCAAGCATGAACTGTGTTAGGTCTTCTACTTCTGGTTTAAATGTAACAGCGGCACTGCCCGATAATTGATACACGGCAGGGTCAACATACCATCTAAATTCGTAATGGACGAGGTCGATATTGGCGTCATCTTCCCTTGAGGCATCTTTCAGTAAATCCTGATAGTGTTCTGCGTGTTCCGCCTTATTACAGTGTTCAAAATGGGATTCGTAGTTGTGTTGGCCAAAGATGATATTCGGAATGACAAATAACAAAAAAAGCAAAGACCTCATCTTAATCATTGAAAAGAATTTGTTACAAAATTAATCCTTTTACGACATTTTTTACGGTTTGTACTTGTCGGCCAGGATATAAAACAAAAAAGGCCGGGAATCCCGGCCTCCAAAGAGCTTATTTAAGTTTTTTATTTGCAGTCCTGCTTGATTAGGGCCAGTTCTTCTCTGCTGTTCACGGTCACTTGTGTGCCATCTTCCATGGTGATGGTAAGGGGGAATACCAACACTGGTCTTAATACAGAAGTAGGATTTGCTTTTTTCCATGCCCTTAACGCACGTCTCATTTCCATGCCCGTAGCATAAGTAGCTGTTGTGCCATCAGGATAGGCTACAGAAAGTGGAAAGTTAAGTTTGAAACAAGGTCTTCCCTGGCCATTTCCGGCAAGGATACATTCTCTTCTGAGTTGTAAAAGTTCAAGTTTTGAATCAACGGTTACGGTTTCTCCTTCTGCCGTTATAACATCAATAGGATATACAAATTGGGGTCTTACAGTAGGCGTACCTTTGGGTACATTGTGTTCTCTTCTCCAGTTTTTGATGGCATTTTTTAATGCCTCATAGCTGTCTACTTCCACTTCTTCGCCGGTTGAAAATACAATGGATACCGGAAAAACCAACTCAAAACAACCACCCCTGCCGGTGCGGCTCTCTGCTTCCAAACCTACGATGGCCTGGTTCACATAGTTTTCAACTTCTGCCTCTGTAGCAGCCTCGTCTTTGTTACAAGCAATAAAAGTAAACATCGTCAGCGCAAACATTAAAAACATCAACTTCTTCATGGTATTATTTTTTTGTTACATCGCTTTGACCCGCGGCTTGTAAAATGGTTTAACGCCACCTTAAAAAAATATTTTGATCTAAAACCAAAGTTCACTTTCATCACCCGGTTCGCCGTGATAATTGAGGGTGATTTCTTCTCCGGCCGCTATGTCTTGAATGGCTTCTATATCGATGGTCATATTCTCCAAATCGAGGATGAAGTTGGCGTTGGGATTTAATTCGTGGTTGTACATAGAACCATACCCAAGGGCAATGGCACAATCTTCCAACTTATCTCCCCAAAGAAAATAGTAATCGTGGAGTATGGTTTTGTGGATAATGGGCAACTCTCTTTTGGGAATGACAATCACCGGACACACTTCTATGATATCTCCTTCATGGATGGGTGATGCCGTAAATACGCCCCGTCCGCGATCGTCAGATGAGGCAATGTACAAGGAGGCCACTCTTTGCATCTCAGGGCTTGAGTGTGGCTAGAAAGGCTTTTAGGTCCATGTTGTAATTGGCCTTACCGTTGACCAAAATCACAGGGGTTTGCACATAAGTATCTGCAAAGCCATCTTCCATCAGCATCTTCCACATCAAAGACTGATCGTCTTCGCTTTTACTAATGTTGATTTCCTGAAATTTAATGTTGTTTTCTTTCAGGTATTTAACCGCGTATTGACACTTTCCGCAACCGTCTTTGCTAAATACAACTACCCCCTTTTTCAAACCGGGTCTCTCTGCCTGAGGTTCTGATACCTTGGCATCTACGGATGTGATCTTGGGCCCACCGGCGCCTTTTTTATACGACTTATAAGAAACGCTGTAGTTTGAATTACCGCTTGGATCCAGGGTGATTTTTAAAATTAATTTTTTTTCGTACGACTTGAGGTCAACAACGGCAGGCAGGGGAACACTGCACGTGAAGCCAGTGCCTTCAACATTCATTTCCAGGGTCATGGCCTCTCTTACATTGCTTTTAGCGTAGTACGTTATTTCGTTGCCGCTTTCTGTTTTAAGCAGGTCAATGTCGTTTTTTTGCGCCAACAGGGTTGAGGCAATGAAAAGGGATACTAATACGGCGGTAATTCTCATTTTTTTATTTGTGTTGCAAAAATACAAAAGCTTACACCATTGAAGCCTATGGAGAATAACGTAATTTTTATCCATAGGTATCTGCAATGGCTCACCTATTTTTGGAACTAAAACCGTGCCATTGCCTATGCCCTTCTTTTTCCTTAATTTTGTGCCATGAGCAAGGCCGAAAGTTTTATTATTCTAAAGGAAGATCTTCAAAGATACGCCCGCGTTTTGGGCGAAGCTGCAGACGTAATTCGCGACCAGGACGTATCCAAATACCCGGTTTTTGTAGCCCATCAGCAGGAGGTGTCCATAGGACTCCCCATTATTGAAAAGGACAAAAATGGCGGAAATTGGAACATCCACGCCTCCACCCTGGAGGAGTTTGCAGCCAAAAACCTGATTTTTGATGAAAAAATCGACGATTTTATCAAAGCCTATAAGGACGCTGATGCCTTTGTCTGCGTTTTTGTGCTCAGTGAGTTAGGCGCCAATTTTGTCTTCCTCCCTAGAAATCCGGAGGCTTAATCTTCTGCTTTTTTCGATATCATCCAAAGACCTGCAAAGGTTACCAGTCCGTTGAGGATCAAAATCTCTATCCCAAATCTAAATCCCTGAAAAATTTGGGTCGATAAGCGCTGCAGGCTGTCTGCAAAGTCACCACTCATACCCGTTTTACCAATAAACCATTCGGCATTGTTGACAAAGTCAAGCCCCAAAATCAGCAGAGGGGAAGCCAGACACACCCAAAGTACATATTGATCCCTCAATTTTCTCTTGGTTAGAATGCCAAAGGCAAAAGACCCAATAGTGGGCCATAGGTATAGCCAGCCACCTTTAAAATCACATCGATTATAGATTTGTCATCGATCCACTTAAATATCATGACACAGGCAAAAAATAAGGCCGCAAAACTGAGGTGGACCACCCACCTGGTTTTCTTTTTTTGTTGTTCCGACCATTCTGTCTTGTTTTTAAGATCCAGCAGATCAATGCAAAACGAGGAAGTCAGCGCGGTTAAGGCACCGTCTGCGCTCGGAAACAAGGCAGATATCAGTCCTATGATAAATACCACTCCAATGATGGGCGATAAATGACCTCCCAGGGCTATGCCCGGAAAGAGATCGTCTCCCTTGAGATTGAGGCTGTGCTCTGTTGAATACATGTGCAACAAGCCTCCCATCACCAAAAACAAAAAATTGACCACCAACAATACGGTGGCAAGGGTCAGCATGTTTTTTCTGGAATCGGTCAGGGTCTTTACACTGATGTTTTTTTGCATCATCTCCTGGTCAAGCCCTGTCATGGCAATGGTAATAAAGGCCCCTCCAAGTATTTGTTTTAGAAAAAAAGAGGTGGAATTGGCGTCGTAATTAAATACCTTGGTCAGGCCCTGTTCTCCCAGCTTTGTTACTGCTTGGCCAAAACTCATGTCCATCTGTCCAAGAATGGCCCAGATACAAACTACGAGACCCAACAACATAAAGGAGGTTTGTAAGGTGTCTGTATAAACAATGGTTTTGACCCCTCCTTCTACTGTGTACAAAAGTATGAGCAGCAAGATTACGGCCGTAGTGGCCCAAAAGGTAATGCCCATCTTATCAAGGATAAACAATTGCAGGATGTTCACCACAAGATACATCCTGGCAGTAGCACCCAGGGTGCGGGAAATAATAAAAAAGATAGCCCCCGTTTTATACGAAACCGGTCCAAATCTTTGCTTTAAATAGTTGTAGATAGATGTCAGGTTGAGCCGGTAATACAGCGGTAACAACACAAACATGATGACCAGATAACCTATGAAGTAGCCCAAAACTACCTGGTAGTACTGAAAGCCGGCACTGCCAACGGTACCTGGTACACTTACAAAGGTAACCCCGCTCAGCGAAGTGCCCACCATGCCAAAGGCCACCAGCACCCAGTTGCTGTTTTTGTTGCCAATAAAAAAAGATTCATTGTTTGCGTTTCGGGAGGTTCGCCATGCCACAATCAGCAGCAGGGCAAAATAAGACAACACAAATGAAAACAATAGCTGTGGCGACATATCTTAACTTTGGTCGGGTGAAGATAATGAAATGATGGGAATAGGGCAATTCGCGCTACGGGCTTAGGATAACTGAACGGTTTTGGCACAGCCAAAAAAAATGATCGGCAGATCATTTTAGTGAAGGCACCACGCGCTAACCGCGTGGCAGCGACTAAACCTTTTCGGTATATCTCTTGCAATCTGTGCTGCGCACTTTGCGCAATGCGCTTAGCGCCCCACGGCGTGGTTAACTTGCGATGCTTTCTCCTTTTAGCTTTTCGGCATTTTCTGCCATGATCAGGGCATCAATAATACCGTCCAGGTCTCCGTTCATTACGCGGTCTAAGCTGTAAAGGGTGAGGTTGATGCGGTGGTCGGTAAGCCTGTTTTGTGGGAAATTGTAGGTCCTGATTTTGTCAGAGCGGTCTCCGGTTCCTACAAGGGATCTCCTGGCTTCCTTTTGTTCGTTGTAGGTTTTTTCTTTGGCGATATCGGTGATGCGTTGGTACAGTTTCTGGAAGGCGATTTCTCTGTTTTTATGCTGTGATCGGGCCTCCGTACTTTCCGCCACTATGCCGGTAGGGAGGTGGGTAAACCTAACACCGGTTTCTACCTTGTTTACATTTTGTCCGCCGGCACCGCTCGATCTGAAGGTATCTACTTTGAGGTCTTCTTTGCGGATATCAATTTCTTCTTCTTCAAAAATAGGTAAAACTGCCACCGTGGCTGCTGAGGTGTGTACCCTGCCCTTGGCCTCCGTTTCTGGCACCCTTTGCACCCTGTGGGCCCCGGATTCAAACTTCAGCTTGCCAAACACATCTTCTCCGTGTACTTCAAGTACCACTTTATTGTATCCGCCCACAGAGCCTTCGTTGGCGTCGATGACCTCTGTTTTCCAGCCCTTGGTATCAAAATAGCGCATGTACATACGGTAAAGATCACCGGCAAAAATGCTGGCCTCGTCACCACCTGTGCCCGATCTGATCTCCAGAATAATATCTCTCTCGTCTTCCGGATCTCTCGGTACCAGCAACCATTTGATTTTTTCTTCCAGATCTGCTTTTTCCTGGTTGAGGATGGCTTCTTCTGCAGAAGCTATTTCCCTCATTTCAGGATCCGGGTCTTTTTGCATCAACTTTGCATTTTCAAGGTTCGAAATGACCATTTGGTACTCCTTGGTGGTAGATACAATTTCGTTCAGGTCTTTGTATTCCTTGTTGATCTTGGCAAACTGTTTTTGATCAGAAATAATGGAAGGGTCTGAAAGTTTTTCTTCCAGATAATGATAGCGTTCTACAATGGCTTCCAGTTTTTCAATCATGGTTTTGTCTTTTTCTTTTGTGACGGAGGACAGGCATGTATTCAAACACAAATGCCCGGCATCCTCCTGATTGCCGGGCATCTGTTCTTATCTCAATTAGGCTAAGCTTCTTTTTCTGAATCCTTGTCCTTATCTGAAGAGGTAATGGAGTCTATGACATCTTCTACCTTGTCTTCGATGATATCCATTTTTTCTTCTACGGCATCAGCTACAGATTGAAGTTTTTCTTTGGTAATCCCAAGCTTGTCACCAACAGATTCAAGCATCGACTCTACCTTGTCTTCTGCCACATCCATTTTGTCATCCAGGGCGTCAACTGCATTTTCTATCTTGTCTTCTGCCACTTCAGCTACCGCCTTCACCGTGTCTACCACGTCTTCAAAGGTTTCTGTAATCGACTCCTTCAGGTTGTCGAGCATCGATGGTTTTTTACCTCCTTTGCTTTCCTTGATTCTGGTAGCCGCATTTTCCAAAAGATCTGCCATGGTCTCACGCTCTTCTTTCGCTGCTTCGATGCCACTGGCAATTTTTTGTTTTACTACCTCTTTGGCTTCGTTTCTTTTTTCTTCTACTACCCTTCTTTGCTCATCTTTTGACCTCCTGTCTTCCAGCTCTTTTTTAACCTTGTACATGTCCTGAAGCTTATCGTTTTTAGAGTTGATACGCTCTTCCAACATCTTCAACTTGGCCTTTCTGATCTGCATTTCAAGCTGACCATCGGTCTGCTCTATTTTTTTAACCTGAAACTCGAGGTCTTGTTTGTCTCTTAGAATAGACTTCTCCATCTTGCCGATGGTGTCTACCAGTCCGTCGTACCTGGCTTGCAGCCTGGACTTGTCGTATTCCCGGTTTCCGCCACCGCCACCTGCCGGCTTTTTGTCTTTCAGGGCCTTAAAGGTACCATCCAGCTTGTCCCAAACATTTTTTCGGTCATCTTTGGTCATCTGGGCCTTGTAGTACTTCTCCTGAATAGACTTCATTTGTTCAAACAATGGCTTGAGACCCAGTCCTTTTTCAAGTTTTTCTTCAATTTCTTTGATTTCTTCCATAAACCTGGCAGAAACATCGGCCGATGTTTTTTCAAACTCGTTTTGAAGGTTTTTCTTCAAGTCCTTGAGTTTGTCAAACAAAATATTGGTCCTTTCTTTTAGAATGGCAGAATGCTCTTTGAATAGGTTTTGCTCCTTTACCTGATCCTGAACCTTGGTCCAGAAACCCTTGGCATCGGCCCACAACTTATCATCGTAATCTGATAACTTGTCAATCTTATCTTTTAACTCATCCAGCTCAGTCTTATACATTTCGTATAATTTGGCCGATAGCACTACAAAATGCCATTCTGCCTGCGCCCTGCTGATGAGGTCTGTTCTCTCTACTTTAATGTCTTCAGGCAACAAACTCTCGCTGACAGACAGCGGACGTTCAATGACCTGATGGGGTTGAGGAAAATCTACGTGTTTACCCTCTCTCCATAAATCCAAAAGGGATTGATAAAAATCTTCGGTGGCTACTTCCAGTGGAAATACATACAACATCACTTTGTTATCTCTTTCGAGTAACTCCATTGCCAGCAGAATTTTTTCGTTTGAGGCGTTTTCTCCCCACAGAACTACTTTCGTTTTCATTTTTTACTTGTCAGTTAAATAATCAATCAATATATACTCACGGCGGAATTCCAACTATTACTGCAAAAACTTAGCCAATCAGCTGATGATCTATCAAATATTTTACGATTTGTATGGCATTTGTGGCTGCCCCCTTCCTCAGGTTATCAGCTACTATCCACATATTCAACGCGTTTTGAGCCGACTCATCCCTTCTTAGCCTGCCCACAAAAACTTCATTTTTATTTTTGGCAAACAGCGGCATGGGGTATTCGTACTTTTCCGGATTGTCTAAAACGACAATTCCAGGGGTTTCTGTCAGGATTTGACGCACTTCTGTCACATCTATGTCGCGGTGAAAAGAAACATTGACGCTTTCTGAGTGCCCTCCGTTTACCGGTACCCTGATCGCTGTGGCCGTTACCTTCAATGAGTTGTCTCCAAGGATTTTTTTGGTCTCGTTGACCAGTTTCATCTCCTCTTTGGTGTACCCATTCTCTGTAAAAACGTCACATTGAGGAATACAGTTCTCAAAAATAGGATAATGATAGGCCATTTTGTCTTTTTCCGGCTTTTGGCCATCCCGTTCGGCTTCATACTGGGCCACGGCCTTGGCTCCCGTACCTGTAAAAGACTGGTAGGTTGATACCACTATTCTGTCAATGCCATATTTCCTGTGCAGGGGGGCAAGGGCCATGACCATTTGAATCGTTGAGCAGTTGGGATTGGCAATGATTTTATCCTCACGGGTCAATTCCGACGCATTGATTTCAGGAACAACCAGTTTTTTTGACGGATCCATCCTCCAGGCAGAAGAATTGTCCACTACCGTGCAACCTACTTCTGCAAAACGAGGCGCCCACTCTAATGAAACCGAGCCTCCGGCTGAAAATACGGCAACATCGGGTCTGGCAGCAACAGCGGCTTCCATACTCACAACGGTATGGGGTTTTCCATTGAAAATCAATGTTTTACCTACAGATTTTTCGCTCGCTACCAGGATGTACTCGGTAATGGGAAGGGATTCTTCTTCCAATACCTGCTGCAACACAGTACCAACCAAACCGGTAACACCAACAATTGCTAATTTCATTTCTTAAATTCTGGTCTTTTCTTTCTCCACACCCTGTTGTTTCTCAGGGAAATAAAAAAGTGGCGCAAATATAGGATTTGCCGGAAAATTCTATTAATTTTATTCCATGAGAAATAACGTACTGCTACTTTTAGTATTGCACGTTGTCTCCCTGAACGCTCAGTTTTACGATAGTTTTGATGATGGAGACCACGTCGCCAACCCTAAATGGTTGGGAAACAATTCCTTATTCACGGTAGATCCGCAAAATAAGCTCAGGCTCAATGCCCCGGCCGGCGGCCTCGCTTATTTATACACCGAATTGGTCTATCCCGATAGTTTTGTGGCCACTGCCGAGCTATCGATGGAGTTTAGCCCCAGTGCTACCAACTTCACCCGGATCTATTTTATGTCCAACCACAAAGACCCCGGTCTGGGCAACGCCTACTTCATCCAGGCCGGTGAAAACGGGAGCAACGATGCCCTGCATTTATACAAATCCGAATGGGGCGTTACTTCCCTCCTCGCCTCTGGCACTCCGGGGGCCATGGCGGGTGACCCATCAACGGCTGCTCTTAAAATTGTCTACCAAAAATCTGGCGAGATCACAGTTTGGGCCGACTACAACCTCGATGGCAGCTTTGAAGATCGTTTTTCTGCTACGGATGCCATGCTTCTGCCTTCTCAGGCCTCCTATTTTGGCATCCAATGTACCTTCACCACTTCTCGCAAGGATAAATTTGTTTTTGACAATCTGGGCGTCAGCCTGTATCAGGTGGATGGCTCACCACCTGCTCTTTCTTCCTCCCGGGTGGTCAATCCATTCACGATAGCCCTGGGCTTCAGCGAGGTGCTCGATGAAATTTCAGCCCTGGATAAAAACAATTACCACATCAAGGCTGCCTTCCTTCCGGACTCTGTTTATTGGGGCCAAAGCCACGACAAGGTTTTTTTACAATTTGCCAATCCTCTACCGGCTTCTGTGCCCTTTGAACTCACCGTTGCCGCACTTAAGGACCTGGCCGGTAATACCCTGACAAGCTACACCACAACGCTTGAGTACTTCAGGGCGCCGGTGGTGGGAGAACTGGTGCTTACTGAAATTTTATATGACCCCTATGTAAATCACAATGATTTTATCGAGGTTTACAATGCAGGAACCGTAGGAGTTAGTCTGGACAGCCTGTTGATTTCCAATCCCATGAACGGCCAAAAACAATGGATCAACGACCCTATACCCTTACAGCCTGGCTCTTATCGCGCTTATACCCCGGACGCCGATCAGCTGCGTCAAACCTACAATACAGCTGCAACAGCAGACATCCGTTTCAATGCACTTCCTGCCTTCAACAACGACAAAGGGGCCGTAGTAATTTCCAATTTCTTGGGTCAGGTCTTGGACAGCTTTTTTTACACCGAGCTATACCAAACCCTTGATCCCGACATCAAAAATCAGGAGGGTGTTAGCCTTGAAAAAATGCAAGCCCTTGCCTTTCAAAACCACCCGTCCAACTGGTTATCCGCCGATTCTTCCACTCTGTATGCCAGCCCGGGCTATGAGAGCGCTCACCGTCATGACCAATTAGCACCCAAACTGATCCATGCAGAGGCTTTGGATTCGCAAACAATTCTTTTGACTTTTGACGACTTTATGAATCGCGCTTCCGCACAGCAAATAGACAATATTGGCTTTGCAGATAACAAGCCCGAAGTTGAAAATGCAGATGTAGCCTTGTTTAATTCCCGCCTAATTGTGGTGAAGTTGGCAGAGCCCTTATCTGCCCTTTCTCCTTATTTATTGAGAATTCAAGGCCTGACCGATAAAAACAACAACAACATCAGGGATACAACCCTCTCCCTGTATTATGGGGTCATCCCGGGAGTGGGCGACCTCGTCTTGAGTGAGGTTTTGTTTTATCCCAACAGTGGTGGCTTTGATTTTATTGAGCTGTACAATGCTTCTGACAGGGCCCTTCAATTAAAAAACATCGTTTTTGCCAACCTTGATAACAACAGTGAAGAAGTTGTAAGCAGTAGTTACGTTTTAAAAGCGGGTGAGTACGTGGCCCTGTGTGAGGATACCACGGCGCTAAAAACTCAATATCCGGTGCCGGCCCATGCCCGATTCCTGCAAAGCGAACTACCCCCTCTCAATGCCGATGAGGGCTTGATTCAATTGATAAATAGTGATGGTGAAATGCTGGATACCTTCAGTTATCACGAAGACAGGCACCACCCCTTGCTCGACAGCGAAGATCGCAAGGGAGTGAGTCTGGAACGCATCTGTCTTAAAGCCTTTGACAACAGTACCTTCAACTGGCATTCAGGGGCAAGGGCAGGTGGCTTTGCCTCACCGGGTTATGCCAATAGCAATCAAATGATACAAGGACTGGTTCAGGATCAGATTTTAAGTTATGAAAAAGTGTTTTCGCCCAACGGTGATGGCATAGACGATGTGCTGATAATGGAATACCAGCTCGAAAAACCCGGCTTTTTACTTAGTCTCGAGGTTTACAGTACCGAAGGATACAAGGTAAAAAAGCTGACAAACAATGAGTTGCTGGGTACCCACGGCGTATTGACCTGGGATGGCACCAATGACAACGGCTTGCCCGAAAGAATGGGCATCTACATCCTGGTAGCTTCCTTTTTTCACCCTGAAGGAGATCGATACCTCATTAAAAAAGATTGTGTGCTTGCCGATTTTATTGACTAATTTTACAAGCTAAATTTCAGGACAGCTGAAAACCTTCCTCAATCACCGGCTTGTTTACTCCAGCTTCATGGTAATCATGTTGCTGATGGTGGCACTTATCGTTGCCGGTCCCGAGGTGTTTTTTGTTCGCCAGATGTCGGCCCACCTGCTCCACATCATGTTGGGTTTATTCGCACTTGGCTTCCTTTTTCTGTTTACGGGCTTTGAAAAGCTAATGCTCATGAGTTTTGCTGCTTGTGGCGTTTTGTGCGTATTTATCAAAAATGAAAGCAACGGCGAACTCATCTACCCTAAAGACAATTTTACCGAAAAAATTGCGGTCTGCCACATCAACCTCAGCAATGTTTACGAACGGGAGGCCATGGTGGAGCAACTCAACAACACCGATGTAGACCTCATTTCCTTTCAGGAACTTACCCCAGAGTGGGCTTCATTTTTGAATGTTTCTCTGTCAAAAAACTATCCTCACTCCTACCAGGCGGTAAGGATCGATCCATTCGGCAAGGGCTTTTATTCGCGTTATCCCATCCGCGTTATTGATACACTCAGTGCCGCCTATGCCTTTGATTTGGCAGTTGAGGTGATTAAAAACACCCAAAACTACTATTTGATTTCAACCTATCTCACGCCCTCTCTCAATGGAAATGGCATTACCCTGGCACGAAACCAAATGAAAAACATCAACCATTTTGTGGTAGATCACCCCCGTAAAACCATCGTTATGGGCGAATTCAACATGGTTTATTGGTCAGATGAAATCAGTCGTTTCAGAGAAGCTACCCACCTGCGTAACTCAAGAAAAGACGTCATCCCTGCCTCTCTTCGGGTACCATTTGACCACGTGTTTTATTCCGGCGACCTACAATGCGTGGCCCTCAAAGACATGATGTTATCGAGAAAAGAACGAATTGGTATTTTTTCTGCTTTTCAGCAAAATCTGGAGCCCTCCAGAAACCTGAATAAAAATCACTAATGCCCGTCAGTTATGTTTTTCAGCCCTTTTCTTCACTTTCCGTTGAAGAGCTCTATGCCATCCTGGCCCTGAGAAGTGAGGTCTTTATTGTTGAACAAAACTGTCCCTACCAGGACCTCGATGGAAAAGATGCCGCTTCCATCCATGTTTTAGGCTTAGATGATACCCAAAAGCTGGTTTCCTATTGTCGCCTCCTGCCACCAGACTTGGCCTATCCTGGCTATAGCTCCATTGGCCGGGTAATTACCTCAATGTCGGTTAGGGGCAGTGGTGAAGGAAAAAAACTGATGGAATTTGCCATTCAACTCATCCGTCAATTGTATCCTGATGCCGATGTGAAAATATCTGCCCAGTGTTATGCCCTGCCCTTTTACGAGGCCCTGGGCTTTGTTGCCGTCGGTGACGTCTACCTCGAAGATGACATCCCCCATCAGGCCATGGTGCTTGAGGCCTGAGTTACTTGTTGGAAGTAAATCCAAACACACCCCCGCAAACACCACCCATCACGTGGGCAAATTGAGAGACTCCATCATCCCAGATGCCATTAAGTATTTCCTTGCCCACAAACAACAAGGCTATCAGAATAAAGGTAAGGGGAATCTGCCCGTCATCTACATTGGTAAAGGACACTAAAACAATCAGCATAAACACAACACCGCTGGCACCAATCAGTCCTGTTGGTAAAAACAAGATGTTGAGCAGTCCGGTCACCAGAGCAGTGATCATCAGCATCGACAGTGTTTTTCCGGACCCATATTTCTCTTCTACAATGGGGCCCAGCAACAAAACAAAGGTCATATTGCCCAACAGGTGATCAAGTGTTACGTGGCCTGCTATATGGCTCACCAACCGAAACAGGGCAACGGGGTTTAAAAAATTGGTCTGGTTGTACAAGGTAAACAATGGCATGAGCGACTTGCCGGTAAATCGATCAATAAAAAACACGAACGTACAGATCAGCGCATAACTAAGTATGACCGGGGAGTTGTATTTTAGCCGCATTAACATTGCCATTGGTTTGGCCCAAAAATAAACCAAAAAAACCAATTTGGCATTGTATTATGACCAACCACTATACCAACTGAATCCATCCATCGACATATCCCCTGCAACCCAATGGTTTGATGCCAACGGGTGGAAGATATTTGATTTCCAACAACAGACCTGGGAGGCCTACCTCTCGGGCAAATCAGGCCTGGTCAACGCACCTACCGGCAGCGGAAAAACCTATTCTCTGATCATTCCGGTCTTACTGGAAGCCTTGCAAAAAAACGAACACAAGGGCTTGCAGCTCATTTGGATCACCCCTATCAGAGCCCTGGCCAAAGAGATCTGCATTTCATCAGAAAGAGCCATCGCCGAGTTGGGCCTCGATTGGCGTGTTGAAATCCGGTCTGGCGACACTACCACCACCCAACGCAAAAAACAATGGAGCCACCCGCCTCAAATCCTCATCACCACCCCCGAAAGCATCCATGTGATGCTGGCAACCAAAGACAATCACCTGTTTTTTAAAGGACTCAAAGCGGTGGTAGTTGACGAATGGCACGAGCTGGTTGGCAGCAAACGGGGGGTCCAAACGGAATTGTTGTTGGCCCGCTTTAAATTTCTCTTTCCTGCTCTCCGCGTCTGGGGCATATCCGCTACCATAGGCAACATGGAGGAAGCCATCGATGTGTTGCATGGGGCTAAGAGCAGCGAAGCCATCTGCATTAAGGCCAATATTCAGAAAAAGATCGAAGTCACTTCTGTCATTCCCCTCTCGGTTGAAAAATATCCGTGGGCAGGCCACCTGGGCATCCGCATGCTCCACCAGGTTTTACCCATCATTCATCAATACAAATCGACCCTTATTTTTACCAATACACGGGCCCAATGTGAGATCTGGTACCAGCAACTCCTCGAAGCAGATATGGAACTGGCAGGCCAGATTGCCATGCACCACGGCTCTATCAGCAAGGACCTCCGGGAATGGGTAGAAGACGCCCTTTATGACGGCAGACTCAAAGCCGTTGTCTGCACTTCGAGCCTCGACCTGGGTGTCGACTTCAGACCCGTGGAAGCTATCGTACAAATTGGCAGTCCCAAAGGCGTGGCAAGGTTTATCCAGAGAGCAGGCCGAAGTGGCCACCAACCGGGAGCCGACAGCCACATCTACTTTGTGCCCACCCATTCGCTCGAACTCATCGAAGCGGCGGCCCTCCGCACCTCCATCGAAAACCAGGAACTCGAAGAACGCATTCCCTACCTCCGCTCTTTTGATGTGCTGATCCAGTACCTCATGACCCTGGCCGTAGCAGAAGGTTTTCGGCCGGAACAGGTCTTTGAAGAAATAAAATCTACCTTCTGTTTCAGAGACATCAATGAAGATGATTGGTACCAGGTGCTCAACTTTCTGCAATATGGTGGCAAGTCGCTGGCGGCTTATGACGAATACCAGAAAATGGTCATCGAAGACGGGATGTATAAAGTGACCGATAAACACATTGCCCAAAGACACAGACTCAGCATTGGTACCATTGTTAGCGACGCCATGCTCAACGTGGCTTACACACGTGGCAAAAGGCTCGGGTCCATCGAAGAATATTTTATCTCCCAGCTCGAACCCGGCGACGCATTTTGGTTTGCCGGTCGACCCCTTGAACTGGTCAGGGTCAAGGATATGACGGCCCAGGTAAAGGATACCAAAAAACTCAACGCCCGCATCCCCTCTTACATGGGAGGCAGGCTGCCTTTGAGCTCTCAGATGTCGGAAGTATTGCGCAAAAAAATGAACCAATACCTGGAAGGCCGGGTCGATGAGGTAGAGCTGCAAGCTTTGATTCCCCTGCTCGAAACCCAGCAGGAAAGGTCGATGGTACCCGCCCTCGATGAGTTTTTGGTGGAGTACTTCCAATCTGAAGAAGGCCACCACCTCATGTTTTATCCGTTTGAAGGTAGAAACGTCCACGAAGGCCTGGCTGCCCTCATCGCCAAAAGGCTGTCGCGTCACAAGCCCATCACCTTTTCCCTCGCCATGAACGACTACGGCTTTGAGTTGCTCAGCGATAGGAAGATTGATGTTGAAAAACTGGTTACCACCGACCTCTTCCACACCAAAAATCTGATGGACGATATCCAGGCCAGCATCAACGCCGTAGAGATGGCCCGAAGGCGGTTCCGCGATATTGCCATGATATCCGGGCTTATCTTCCAGGGTTTCCCCGGCAAACAAAAAAGAGAAAGACACCTGCAATCCTCGGCCCAGCTGCTGTTTAATGTTTTTCACGAGTATGAGTCCGACAACCTCCTCTACCTCCAGACCTACGAAGAAGTGCGCACCTTCCAACTCGAAGAAGCCCGCATGAGAAGGGCCCTGGAAAGAATTTTATCACAAACCATGGTCATTAAAATCCTCGAAAGACCCAGCCCTTTTTCCTTTCCACTACTGGTGGACCGACTCCGCGAAAAACTCACTTCCGAGCGACTCGAAGACCGCATCAAACGAATGACGATGGAGCTGGAAAAATCGTAAGTAGCATACCCGTTTAGTAAAAATTATGGACGAGACCGGCAGAAATCAACAAGTTTCCATCCTCGTAAACAAAGTCATCGGTTTTGAAATACCTCTTTGAAATTCTGCCATCTAAGTTCAGCCGGGTATTGTAACTAATAAAATAGGATGCGTTATATCTTATGGCAGGAATAATATTATAACCCAGCACTTCCGTTTCATCGCGATACCTTGCTTCTCCATCCAATGAAAATGCCAGTCCGGCGTAAGTTCTCGATGAGGGAAAATATCCCACATCATATTGAAAACGAGTATAAAAGTAAAAGTGATTATAATTGAAATTGTTGTTGATGTAGTGGCTGACCCCTGCCCCGATCCTCGCCTCAATACTTTTCTGCCGTTTATAAGATACAGGCACCTCCTTTCTCCAGCCCCTGTGCACAGACAGTGATGTTATATAATTGGGGTTATTGTTGAATACTGTCATACTTGCCTTCGGAGCCAATCCCCAATATGCCCGGCTACCGGAACTGCGGTTGAACTGATAGGCAAACTGCCAGTTGTCGGCAACTATACCATATACATCCAAAGCATCCAGTTGTTTTTTTGCTGCAATGTGTTCTACCACCTTCCGGATCTGGTCTTTGATCCGAACCCTCAAATCAAAAACCCGTCTGTTTTGCTGTGTAGCAATCAATCTCCCTAGTTCAAACAACTCTTCCTGGCTCCATTCTTTAGATATACCCATCATAAACTGATCTTCCAGTGTCGATCCTTCCTTCGGTCTTGCTTCTTTTTTGAGGTCTTCCACAATAAACCGGGCTAAAAAAACCGGGCCGATGGGTTCTATCCTGCCCTTGCCAACGTTATACTCAAAAACGACCTGAGGGTTCACATACCAATCCTCAATTTTATCATCCGGGTTTAATCTGTCATATTCAGTTTGCCTGGATCCAAAAGCTGCAATATTGAATACTGTTTCGTAAAAGCGTTGATCTGCTTTAAATTTTGTCTTTGTTGTCGAATACCTTGAATTTAAAGAAATTTCATTGTACTGTATCGAGTCCTCATCTGTGAAGGTATTTAAAACAAGATAGTTGGAAAAATCTGTCCTCGCCTGCCTATCCGGGAGATTGACAAAATGAAAGTAATTGGCTGCACCATCGGAAAACAATCCCCATATACTACCGATGGTTTCTAAAGAAGTAAACCTATTCTTTTTACCTACATCTACATTCGGATTAATACTCAATCCCCTCACATCTACATCCGCATACCTGAATTGGGTATAATCGTATTGTGCCTTAGATAAAAAACCGAACAACATTGTCGGGATCAGAAATACCATTTTTCGTAGCATACTTTTTTCTTTTTGTTGCGTGATGATTGGATAACGATAACAGTAGCCCGACCCGCTGCCAGGCCCCTCTCATTGCGATTATTAGGCGAAAATACCTTATCTTTGCCAATCCATATAAAAATAAAGCTTTTTTAGAAATGACAAAATATCGTGAGTTCAAAGGCCTCAATTTACCCGAGATAGACAATGAAATTTTGGCCTTTTGGACAGATAACCAAATTTTCGAAAAATCAATCTCTTCCCGCCCGGAAGATAAAACCTTTGTTTTTTACGAAGGCCCCCCTTCTGCCAATGGCATGCCCGGCATCCACCACGTCATGTCGCGGACAGTAAAAGACCTCTTTTGTCGCTACCAAACCATGAAGGGCAAACGCGTAGAACGAAAAGGAGGCTGGGACACCCACGGCCTGCCCATCGAACTCAGCGTAGAAAAAGAACTGGGCATCACCAAAGAAGACATCGGCACCAAAATCTCGGTCGACGAATACAATGCCAAGTGCCGCGAAACCGTGATGCGCTACAAAGACCTGTGGGACGACATCACCCGCAAAATGGGCTACTGGGTCGACCTCAACCACCCCTACATCACCTTTGAAAACGACTACATCGAGTCGGTATGGTGGCTGCTCAGCCAGTTGTACAACAAAAAACTGCTGTACAAGGGTTATACCATCCAGCCCTATTCCCCTGCAGCCGGCACCGGTCTCAGCTCCCACGAGCTTAACCAACCGGGCTGCTACCGCGATGTGACCGATACAACCATCGTAGCTCAGTTTAAAACCATCGAAGATTCCTTGCCCGACTCCCTCAAAGGACTCGGTGAACTCTTCATCCTGGCCTGGACCACCACACCGTGGACCCTGCCTTCCAACACCGCACTGACGGTAGGACCCAATATTGACTATTCGGTCATCAAGACCTACAACCAATATACTTTTGCACCCATCACCGTTGTTCTGGCCTCTGCCCTCGTAGAAAAACAATTGGGCAATAAATTTACAGCTGTCGACGAAGAAGCGGGCTTAAGCGCTTACCAAAGCGGGGATAAAACCATCCCTTATTTTGTAGTCACCACCTGCAAGGGCAAAGACCTAACGGGCATCCGTTATGAACAGCTGCTGCCCTATACCCTGCCGTACCAAAACCCGGAAAACGCCTTCCGCGTAATAGAGGGCAGCTTTGTCACTACCGAAGATGGTACCGGTGTGGTCCACACCGCCCCAACCTTCGGTGCCGATGATGCCCGGGTAGCCAAAGAGGCCAAACCCGAGGTGCCGCCGATGCTGGTCTTAGACGAAAAAGGCAATCCGGTGCCTCTTGTTGACCTTCAGGGTCGTTTTCGCCCGGAAATGGGTGATCTGGCAGGCAAGTACGTCAAAAACGAGTATTACAACGCGTCAGACGTACCGGAACGTTCAGTGGACGTAGAGATTGCTATCCGCCTGAAAGAAGAAAACAGGGCCTTTAAAGTGGAAAAATACGTGCACAACTACCCACACTGCTGGCGTACCGATAAGCCCGTACTGTATTACCCCATGGATTCATGGTTCATCCGCGCCAGTGCCGCCAAAGAGCGCATGGCCGAACTCAACAGCTCTATCAACTGGAAGCCCGCCTCCACCGGTGAGGGTCGTTTTGGCAAGTGGCTCGAAAACCTGCAGGACTGGAACCTCTCGCGTTCCCGCTACTGGGGCATACCCCTGCCCATCTGGCGCAATGCAGAGGCCACCGAAGAAATCTGCATCGACAGCATAGCCAAACTCGAAAGTGAGGTAGCCAAGGCCAATGCCGCCCTCGGCCTCAACCAGCAGGTGCCCAAAGACCTGCACCGTCCCTACATCGATGAAGTAGTACTGGTTTCATCCAACGGTGAACCCATGAAAAGAGAGCTCGACCTCATCGACGTATGGTTTGATTCCGGTTCCATGCCTTACGCCCAGTGGCACTATCCCTTTGAAGCCAAAGACAAGATCGACAACGGCCTTTCATTCCCGGCCGACTTCATCGCAGAAGGTGTGGACCAGACGCGGGGTTGGTTTTACACCCTCCACGCCATCGCCACCATGGTCTTTGACAGTGTAGCCTATAAAAACGTGGTCTCCAACGGCCTCGTACTCGATAAAAACGGTGTAAAAATGTCGAAACGCCTCGGCAATGTGGTCGATCCGTTTGACACCATCCGTACCCACGGCGCCGATGCTACCCGCTGGTACATGATCGCCAATGCACCCCCCTGGGACAACCTCAAGTTTGACCTCGCCGGGGTGGAAGAAGTAAAAAGAAAAACCTTCGGCACCCTGTACAACACCTATTCGTTTTTTGCCCTCTACGCCAACATCGACGGCTTTGTGTACAGCGAAGCAGAAGTACCACTTAATGAGCGACCGGAGATCGACCGCTGGATCATCTCCCTGCTCAACGACCTCAAAGCCAGGGTAGATGCCAGCTATGCAGACTATGAGCCCACCACCGCAGCCAGAGACATCGAAGAATTTATCGATGCCCACCTGTCTAACTGGTACGTGAGGCTTTGTCGCAGGCGTTTCTGGAAGGGAGAGTACAGCAAAGACAAACTCGCCGCCTACCAGACCCTCTACACCTGCCTGGAGAGCATCGCCGCCATGATGGCCCCGGTAGCACCGTTTTTCTCAGATTGGTTGTTCAAAAACCTCAACGACGTTACCCAAAAATCCGGTGTCACTTCCGTTCACCTCTTCGACTTTCCGGCAGCCGATGCCACAGCCATCGACAACGACCTGCTCGAAAGAATGGACTATGCACAGCGCATCTCCTCCCTCATCCTAAGCTTGCGCAAAAAGGAAAACATAAGGGTGAGGCAGCCTTTGTCCAGGATCCTCCTGCCCGTGTTGAATCCTTCGTTCAAAGACCAGGTGGAGGCCGTGCGCGATCTCATCCTCGCCGAAGTTAATATCAAACAAATCGAATACATCACCGATACCGAGGGTGTGATCCACAAAAAAGCCAAGCCCAACTTTAAGACCCTGGGTCGCAAACTGGGCAAAGACATGAAAGCCGCCGGTGACCTCATCGCCGCCTTGGACCAAAAACAAATTGCCGACATCGAAAGATCCGGCAGCTATACCCTCGTCATTGGCGACAACAACTACGACCTTGTATTAGAAGATTTTGAGATCACCTCCGAAGACATCCCCGGCTGGACCGTTGCCTCCGACAAAGGCATCACCGTAGCCCTCGATGTACACATCAGCAACGAACTCTACCTCGAAGGCGTAGCTCGTGAGCTCGTCAATCGCATCCAAAACATCCGCAAGGAAAGCGACTTTGAAGTCACCGACCGCATCGTCGTTTCCATCGAAAGTCACGAGCTCATCCAGCAGACCCTGGCCTCCTTCCAAAGCTACATCAGCAACGAAGTTTTGGCCGACGACATCCGTTTGGTAGCCAGCACGGGTACCGAAGCCCTGGAGATTGTGGAAGGAGTGAGTGTGGGTATAAGTGTGGAGGTGGTGGGGTAGGAAACTGTCCTTACATATGGATTTAAGAACTTGGGACTTCAAATCTGGTTTCTATACAAAACAGAAATCATCGAGACCCTTTCTGTGTTTAACCATAATACTCAATCTATGATTATTCAAAAAAATCAATTTAGCGGCATGCCGGTTCTCTTGTTCGTTTTTATTTTTACCAGCCAGGCCCACCCGTCTTTCGGCAACAGCCATTTCACTGTTTATTATAAAAATAAAGACATCGCCTTTGACCAGGACAGCCTAATCCAGCCTTTTAGAAAAAAAAGAGTTTATAAAGACGATACTGTGTACAAGTTAGTTGAACAAATGCCCAGATTTCCCGGCTGCGAAGATCGTGATATTCCACAAAAAAAAAAGGAAGAGTGTAGCAAAAAAGGTTTGCTTGATTATGTTTATCAAGAATTAAAATACCCTGCTGAATGTAAGGGTTCCGGCACCAAAGGCATCGTTATGGTTTCTTTTATTGTAGATACCACCGGCTATATTGAAAACATAAAAGTAGAAAAACCGCTGTCCCAATGCCTAGATCGGGAGGCCATGAGAGTGGTTAATTCCATGAACTACATGAATCAAAGATGGATTTCCGGCATGCATAAAGGGAAAAAGGAAATCGTGTATTATACGCTGCCGATTAGGTTTAAGGATTAGGGTTTCGTCTGGCTAAGTGTTTTTTTCAATGCATCTCCATTCCTTTTTGTCTGCAATGTGTTAAACTCTCGAATCCATTAGTGGTTAGTTATCATACAACTTATGATAATCTCATGTATCTTTTAAAATTGGCCAAATCCCAATTGGTTGTATTTTATTTCAAGTAAATCTTTATAAGCCTTTTTCATTTCGTCTGAAAGAAATGATTGGTCAATCCATGTTATGGCTTTAGATTTGTTTTTTATCATTCTGTCAAAGCTTCCTCTGATTTGTTTTGAGGTCAACCCAAGTTCATTGCCCAGTTGTTCAAAATGTTCTCTCCGCAGCTTTCTTTTCTTTCCGTTCAGTGTCAAGGCAAGTTCCTCCGTGTCGTCAGGATTGATTATGGCAACATTTAACAAATCGTAGGCAGGAGACAACACCCAACCGGAAGGACCCTCGATCATGGAGAAGTTTTTCAGGTGCATGTCATTATTTCCCGTTAAAAATGAAAAGATAGCGAGGTCCAGGTAAATAACTTTGTCTAGCAAGGGGTTGATTGAATAGAGGCCAATTGCTTTCCCTACTTTCTCCATTGAACTCCTGTATTTATCAAATGCTTCAGTGATCTGAAACATATCGATCATGTGAATCTTCGAATCCGTTTCTGTCCTATCAACCCGTTTTGTTATATAAAGAGAGTTCTCCTGATAATAATCGAATCAAGGATGATGGAACTACTTTGATTCCAAACGCTGCTGCGATGCGCATGGTCACATGTTCGTTTTCCGGCATTTCAGGATATTTGTCGGATGGTGGTTTGAATATATATTGACCACCCAGTGCACCTACCACGGTCAACCTTGTGTCGGATTTTTCCTTGGTTTCTTTAACCAATGACATCGACAGTTTTGCCTGTACACCAGGCACAGCAACACTTCGTTCCACCACATTTTTCGCAAGCTCGTCCATTTGATCCAGGGAATATTCAATTTTGGGAGGGCTCGGTGTCCCAAAAAATTCCAAAGAACATTGTTTGTGAAAGTTATGTTCACCTTCAATGTCTTGATAACAGTATAAGCATCTATTTGCCATCTTATTCTGCTATTGGTTCTACACTCACAGCACCAACGCAGTTTTGACAACAAGCCAATAGTAAGCCCATGCGGTCATTTTTATTGATTTTCCAATTTTCAGAAGCTATATCTAACAACCATCCTTCCGGAATCAATCCTTCAAAAAATGGAAACAGTCGTTTTTCAGTATAGGGTTTTTGGGCTAACCGGCATTGTAAATGTGATGAATTCATTGACATGATCCTTTACGTACATGGCATCGTACTGAAATACATACTCACCATCATCCGTTTCCGTAAGTAAACCAGCTAAATATTCTTTATAAAACACCTTGCCCTGTCTCATTCATTAAATGTTTTACACTGAACAGGTGCCAGTTCATGCCCAAACATCCGAAGCACTAAGTTGACCTTTTCCATATTCAGATTGGTTTTACCTTGCTCGATTTTACGAACAACGGTTAACGCAACACCTGCTCGCTCAGCAAATTCTTCCTGGGTCAGATTTACCTCCTTTCTCCGTTCTTTTACAAAAACCGCCAATTGTCTCATTATATGTATTTAAATATAACTGATGCAAATTTAGACAAAATATATGTAATTAAATATAATTATCTTAAATAAGAGAATTTTATATGCAAACAGATATAGTTTTGTTTATTAAGATTGTTTTTATATTCTTTTACATATAATTTTTGGGGGCATAAATCACGCTTAATTGCATTTTGCACAGCCATCCCCTCCCATCAATTCCCCGGCGATAAGGTCATGCCAAGGCCTTGTTCTAGCAAAGCAAAATTCTTCAAATGCATGTCCTATTCAAAAAGCCGGGCCATTGATTTCATAGGTAAATGCAATTCGGCTGCGCCTTGGTGCAATACGCGCTGCGCGCTCAATGCAATCCTCGGGATGTTGCCCTCGGGCAATACGCTGTGCTTAGTCAATACGCCTTCGGCTTAAAGCAATTCGGCTGCGCCTTAGTGCAATACGCGATGCGCGCTCAATGCAATCCTCGGGACGTTGCCCCTCGGGCAATACGCTGTGCTTAGTCAATACGCGCTGCGCACTCAGTGCAATCCTCGGGCTCTGCCCTCGGGCAATGCGCTGCGCTCAATGCAATTCAGCTGTATTCAGAGCAAAAGCAGACGCATATCTCAAGCATTTCACATAGCGCTTTACGCTTGGCGCTATACGCTCCACGCTCCGCTCTCTACCACTCTACCGTATCTCCGCTCTTCAGCTTACCGCCCTTGTCTCCTCCTTTGCCGCCAAACAAATCTCCCTGTACAGGGCTATGGTCTTGTGGCTCGGCGGGTTGATCGTATGACAGCTCTTCGACCTTCATCATCTTGCCTTCAAACAATTTGTTGCCCAGGGCCTTCCAGCCTTTGACATCGATGAATTCGTCGAGCATAAACTCATACTCTTCTTTCTGACCACCGTTTTTGTAGGTGATTTTGATCTTTGAGCCGGTATGGGTGGTAGCAAAATACAGCTTGGAAGTGATGCCCTCTGGAATGAAGTAAAACTTCTGCGCCAGGCTATTGGTCTCTATCTTAAATCGTTTGACCATGGTCCAGCCTTTTTCGCCCTCGTAATAAATGGCGCCGATGACCATGTCTTCGGTGAATTGTGACAACATCTCGATGGCATTGACATCAAACTTACGCGTAAGGTCTAGCTCTGACAATTCATAAGAACCATCTTTGTACAGGGCTATGAGTTTTTCGCCGGTATCAAAGGCGCCCAGCAGTCGGCCTCGACCATCGGTGTTGAGCCTTCCGCTTACGTCGTCAATATAGACCTTCATGGCACCGAGGCTCGACTGACCCACACTCACCTGGGTTACCTTGCGCACCGGATACTTGGTTACAATGTTGCCCTGTGAGCTCCTGCCTTTGATGGCAATCTCGGAGAGGTCGTAGTCAAAGACCTTGATCCTGGCCGTAGATGCAGGTGTAAGGGTGATGTTGAGTACTTCCGACTCTCCATTGGGCTGCATGGTAAAGTACAGCACCTTTGATCCCTTTGAACCATCTTTGGTGAGGTCGTATTCTTTGTCGCGGGTAATGCCGGTGACATTGAACCTCTTGGCATAGGTGGTGCCTGTTTTGCCATCCACGTATACTAAGTTGTAAGTGGTGCGCTCATCGCCCTTCTTCCATACGGCTACATGAATGATGTCTTTGCCCACAAACACCTTGTCGGCGATCCGCACTACCTTAAACTTACCGTCGCGGGTAAAGGCAATTACGTCGTCGATATCGGAGCAATCGCAAACAAAATCATCTTTTTTCATGCCCATGCCCACAAAGCCGTCTTTCAAATTGACGTACAGTTTCGCATTGTTGGCCACTACCTGTTGTACCTGGATTTGCTCTATCGAGGTAATTTCTGTTTTTCTTTCTTTGCCCTTGCCATATTTTTCCAACAGCCTCTCAAAATAAGCGATGGCATAGTCGGTCAGGTTTTCCAGATCAAAGGCTACCTGTTTGAGATCTTGCTCCACGCCCTGAATGTACTCATCGGCCTTAAAGGAGTTGTACTTAGAAATCCTTTTGATTCGGATCTCGGTGAGTTTGGTAATGTCTTCTTCTGTGAGTTCCCGCATCAGTCGCAGCCTCTTGTCTGAGGCCTTGGCCTTTTCTGATGGCGTGACCACATATTTGCGCAATCCTGCATCTATGGTCTCTATTACCGACTCCCAGGTCTCACACTCTTCAATGTCGTGGTAGATCCTGTTTTCGATGAAGATTTTTTCAAGTGAGGCAAGGTGCCACTTTTCTTCGAGTTCTGATTTTTTGATGTTGAGCTCCCACTCCAACAATGCTTTGGTTTGCTCAGTAGATATTCTCAACAGCTCTGATACACCCAAAAAGCGTGGCTTGTCATCTACAATCACACAGGCATTGGGTGAGATACTAACCTCACATTCTGTAAATGCGTATAGTGCATCGATGGTGATATCGGGCGAAGTGCCGGGTATCAAATCCATCACAATCTCCACATTTTTAGCGGTGTTGTCCACTACTTTTTTAACCTTGATCTGCCCCTTTTCGGTGGCTTTGATAATGCTTTCAATCATTGAGGTGGTGGTCACCCCGTAAGGAAGCTGGGTAATCATGAGGGTCGACTTATCTACCTGCTCGATCTTGGCCCTCACCTTTACGCGACCTCCACGAAGTCCGTCGTTGTATTCACTTACGTCGATCATACCCCCGGTCTGGAAGTCGGGATAAATCGTCGCCTTTTTTCCCTGCAGCACCTTGATCGAAGCCTTGATCAACTCAATAAAGTTGTGTGGCAGAATTTTGGTGGCCAATCCTACAGCAATACCCTCCACACCCTGGGCCAATACCAATGGAAACTTCATTGGCAGTGTTATCGGCTCTTTTTTTCTTCCATCGTATGAAAGCTGCCAGTGGGTGGTCTGTGCATTAAAAGCCACGTCCAGCGCAAACTTAGTCAGCCTCGCTTCAATGTACCTTGGCGCGGCAGCGGAATCTCCGGTGCGAATATCTCCCCAGTTTCCCTGGCAATCAATCAATAAGTCTTTTTGTCCCAGATTCACCAAAGCATCTCCGATCGCTGCATCACCATGTGGGTGAAACTGCATGGTCTGCCCAATGATGTTGGCCACCTTGTGAAACCGGCCATCATCCATCTCTTTCATCGCATGCAAGATCCTTCGCTGTACAGGCTTCAAGCCATCATTGATGTGGCACCGCCCGCTCCAAAATCACATACGAAGCGTAGTCCAAAAAGTATTCCTGGTACATGCCCGTTAGGGTTGGCAGGCCCTCCGGGTCTTTATGCTCTATTTCCGGTTTAAATTTTTCTTTACTCATATACTGTCAAAACCAAGCCGCAAAGATATCATTTTTTTGGTAAATATTAAACAAAACCAAGGGGTAATAGTCGTTGATTGAGAGGGGGTTAGGCAATACGCGCTGCGCGCTCAGGTCAATGCTCGGTGCTAAGCACCTCGTGCAATACGCGCTGCGCGCTCAGGTCAATGCTCGGTGCAAAGACCTCGGCAATATGCCGCTGCGCGCTGTCAATGCTCGGTTTGGCTTTGCCAAAAAATTGATGACGAACGTTTTGGTGAAGGACCACGCGCTAACCGCGTGGCAACGACGCAGTAATATTTGAGATAGAGGCTGTTTTATTTTAACCCAATTATCAAGTTTTGTCGTTGCCGTGCAAGGGTTTGCACGGTTCCTGCATTTCCGAGTGAACTCTTTCACTCGATTTGCTCCATAGTCGCAACCATTCAGTCATGGCTGCGCCTTAGTGCAATTCGTCTGAGCGCCTGACTTTAATCGGGTTCACTTGATTAGAGGGCTGGTTAACCGAAGACTTCGTATAGTAGATCCTCCACTCTGGATACAGCTCTCACATCAATGCCCAGGCCTTCTCTTTTTACATTTTTCATGTTGGACTGTGCTATGTAAATGGTGTCAAAGCCAAGGCGGTCGGCTTCCTGGATGCGTTGTTCGATGCGACTCACGCCCCTGATTTCTCCGGTGAGGCCGATCTCGGCGGCAAAACATACATTGCGGCCGATGCCTATGTTGTTAAGCGAGCTTATCAAGGCGGTAAAGATGGCAAGGTCGATGGCGGGGTCTGTTACTCTTATGCCCCCGGCTATGTTGAGAAAAACGTCGTTGTGACCAATAGGCAGGCCACACCGCTTTTCCAGTACTGCCAAAAGCATGGCGAGTCGACGGAGGTCAAAGCCGGTGGCCGATCGTTGGGGTGTACCGTAAACACTGGGTGTCACCAATGCCTGGGTCTCAATCATCAGGGGTCGCATCCCTTCCAACGAGGCAGCGATGACACTGCCACTCAGGGTTTCGCTATTTTGCGACATCAACAACTCCGATGGATTGCTCACCTCTCTCAGTCCAACCGATTCCATGGCGTAGATGCCGAGTTCATCGGTTGAGCCAAATCGATTTTTGAGCGTGCGCAAGATGCGGTAAGTATAATTTTGATCGCCTTCAAATTGAAGGACTACGTCTACAATGTGTTCCAACACCTTGGGGCCAGCCAGCCCGCCTTCTTTGGTAATATGCCCGATGATTATAATCGGTATATTGCTTTCTTTGGCAAAGCGCTGCAACTCAGCCGTACATTCTCTTACCTGAGAAATACTGCCCGGTGGCGCATCTATAAAGGGGCTGTACAGGGTCTGGATGGAATCTATGATCAGCAGTGCTGGACGCAGTTTTTTGCTCTCTTCTATGATGGCCTGCGATGATGTCTCTGTGTAGATAAAACACTCTTCTCTTGCCGTGCCCAGTCTATCGGCCCGCATCTTGATTTGTTCTTCACTTTCTTCTCCAGATACATAAAGTACGGTGCCGCCGGCATTCATGGCCAATTGCAACATCAACGTTGATTTACCAATGCCCGGTTGACCTCCCACCAATACAATGGAGCCGTGTACCAGGCCACCCCCAACACCCGGTTGAGCTCTCCGTCACGGGTGTCAATCCGATGGGTATGTCCTGCCACGATGCTGGGCAGGGGCTTGGGCTGCGCCTTTTCTTTTTCCTTAGACCGACTTACAATCGACGGCGTCTTAGCCTTTGATATCTTTTCTTCTATATAGGTATTCCACTCCCCACACGCCATGCATCTCCCCTCCCACTTGGGCGATTCATGACCACAATTGGTACAAAAAAATACGGTTTTTACTCCTGCCATCTCTTCGGTTAATAAAAGCCTAAGTTAATACATTTCCTGGTACATGGCCTCGTAGCTACTGTACCAAGACCTTTTGGTACGCAATGCATTACGTACCAACAATTCCCGGTTGCTCCGAATGCCGCCCGGTTGCGGTTACCCCGCCACTCCAAAAGCCCGCTTCATCAAGTCTTCTTGTTGTGCGTCGTGCACCTTCTTAAATCCTGTTGCTGGAGATGCGCTGGCCTTTCTGGAAATTACTTCCATTGGATCTTTGCGGAAGTAATTGAGCATATAATTCCAGGCACCCATGTTGGCAGATTCTTCCTGTACCCAGAAAACTTCGGCGCCTTTGTGTTTTTTCATGATCTCCCTCATCTTTTTTTCAGGAAGTGGGAAGAGTTGCTCTACCCTCACGATGGCGGTGTTTTCTATGTTGTGTTTTTCGCGGTATTCTTCCAGATCATAATAAACTTTGCCGCTGCAGAACAGTAGTCTTTCTGCTTTTTTAGCCATAGGATCTTCGATCAACATTTGGAATCCATTTTTCGACTCAAATTCACTGATCTTACTAACACATTTGGGATGCCTCAACAGTGATTTGGGAGACATGTGGATAACCGGCTTCCTAAATGGCAAGGCTAGCTGCCTTCTCAAAAGATGGAAGTAATTGGCGGGGGTGGTGACATTGGCTACGATGATGTTAAAATCTGCACCCATCATCAGGAATCTTTCAAGTCTGGCACTTGAGTGTTCCGGTCCCTGGCCTTCCATACCATGTGGCAGTAGCATTACCAAACCACTCATGCGTTGCCACTTGCTCTCTCCCGCAGCGATAAACTGATCTACGATGGTCTGAGCGCCGTTGTAAAAATCACCAAATTGCGCTTCCCATATTACGAGGTTGTCGGGAGATGCCAGTGAATAACCATACTCAAAGCCAAGTACGGCAAACTCTGACAATAGGGAGTTAAATATCAATAACTTTCCTTTGTCGTTGAGACCATCCAGGCGGTTGTATGGCTCGTTGGTCTTTTCATCAAAAAACACAGCGTGGCGGTGCGAAAAGGTTCCCCTTTTTACATCCTGGCCACTCATGCGAACATGGTGCCCTTCGTTGATGATCGACCCAAAGGCTAGTAACTCTGCAAAGCCCCAGTCCAAAAGTCCGTTTTCCAAAAGTTCTTTTTTCGACTTCTGGAGTCGGTTGATTTTTGACATCACCGTAAACGTCTTTGGTGTGGTCATGAGGTGGGCCGTTATCTTGTCAATTTCTTTTCTCGGAATACCCGTGTCAAAAAATGATTCCAGCTCAGCTGCATTGTTGGTCCTGCTCAGTTTTTTCCAAGACATCTCTGGCTCCTGATAGGTGTAGGGCAGTGGTTTTTCTTTGAGCATGTCCAGTCGCTCTTGCAACATGTTCCAGAAGTTTTTCTCCAACTCCTGGGCCAGCGCTGCATCTATATCGCCTCTCTCTAATAATTTTTTTACAAATATTTCCCGGGGATCGGGGTGATTGGCAATGAACTCATACATCTTGGGCTGGGTAAACTTGGGATCGTCTCCTTCATTATGTCCGTGCCTTCTGTAACAAACCATGTCGATGTACACATCGGTGTGAAATTTTTGACGGTATTCGGTGGCCAACTCAGAGGCAAATACTACGGCTTCCGGGTCATCGCCATTGACGTGAAAAACGGGTGCCTGCACCAAAGCAGCAGATGCTGTGCTGTAGGTAGAAGATCGCGCATCGTCAAAGTCGGTGGTAAAGCCGATCTGATTGTTGATCACAAAATGGATGGTGCCCCCTGTTTTATATCCTGGTAGCTGACTCATTTGTACCGTTTCATACACCACACCTTGACCGGCTGCCGCTGCATCTCCGTGGATGGTGATGGGCAGGATCTTGCTGTAATCGTTGTACAACAAATCTATCTTTGCCCTGGTAAAGCCTTCGAGTACTGGATTCACGGCCTCGAGGTGGGATGGATTAGGTACCAGCTTGAGGTATACCTCTTTGTTTTCCATTTTAACAATGGATGAAAAACCAAGGTGGTATTTTACGTCGCCATCACCAAAACTTTGGTCGGGTACAGAGGTACCTTCAAATTCGGTAAAGATCTGTTCGTAGGTCTTGCCCAGGGTGTTGGCCAGTACATTGAGTCGACCCCTGTGGGCCATGCCAATAACCACTTCTTCTACCTTGTCTTCACCCGCTGCTTTGTGGATGATGGCATCCAGCGCCGCAATGGTGGTCTCTCCTCCTTCGAGTGAAAATCTTTTTGACCCACATACTTGGTGTGGAGGAATCTTTCAAAGATCACCGCCCCATTGAGTTTTTCAAGGGTTCTTCTCTTTTTTTCTATGCTTAGTCCGTAGTCGCTATTGAGGTTTCTTTGCTCCAGCTTATGTCGAAGCCACATGCGGCGTTCTCTGTTTTCAATGTGGGCATATTCTACACCAAGGCTACCACAATAAATGACCTTTAGCCTGTCAAGAATCTGGGCCAGGGTGGCTCCTTTCATGCCAATTTCTTCTCCGGCTTGAAATACGCTGCTGAGATCTTCATTGCTCAAACCATAATCTGCCAGATCAAGATGAGGGGTTCTGTCTCTGCGAGGCCTGATGGGATTGGTGGTCGACAAAAGGTGGCCCCTCTGTCTGAAGCCATGGATGATGGACAAAACACCAAATTCTTTGCTCACATCACCTCCCGAACTGGTAGCCGCAGAACTGCCATTGGCGTGGTAAGAGGCAAAATCAAAGCCTTCAAAAAACAGTCTCCACTCCTTTTCAATGGATTCAGGGCTTTGTTGATAGTTTTTGTACATGGCTTCGATGTACGATGGATGAGCATTGGCTACATGGGAATAATCACTCATTTGACAAGTTTTGTGAATTTTATAACTGGTTTTTTAGAATTCATGCAAATATCATACTAAAAAATTGTTTTTATCCCTTCAAAGTGTTAAGAATTGTTAAAATTTTAAGGTGGTCTAAAAAATTATTTTGATTGTTTTTAAAATACAAAATGCCGTTTATACGACGCTTTCCATAAAAAATTGTGTCCTTATGCTTTTTTTAACAGCCTTTTTTTGATTTTATCCGCTTTATTGTTATACTTTTGCAGTCAGTCTAAGTTCTATTAAAATATGAGAATACTTTACACGTTAACATTCCTCCTTTTCTTCCTCGGCTTATCGGGGCAGATTAGTATCGTGCCGAATTCTCTGGCGCTCACCATCAGTGAAGAAGGAGATTACCTTTACACCCTCACCGTTTCCAATGCAGGTGCTTCACCCGCAACCGTTTGGTGGAAGGTGGCCAAAGGTTCAAACTTCCCTTCTGCCTGGACCACTCAAACCTGTGATAACAACACTTGTTATGCACCCAACTTTGATGAGTGTCCTGCTACTAAAGCAAATACCATTCCGGCCAACGGAACATCTACCTTTACCATCCACTTTTATCCCAATGGTGTTGTAGGCAATTCCAAATTGGCCATGCAGCTGTTCAGCGATAAAAGTTTCAAAACCATGGTGGCAGAAACCGATCCCGATGCTGCCGTTGTTGCCGATAAAACCGTGGGTACAAAGTTTGCTTCTCAGGGAGCCGACCTCAAAATTTTCCCCAACCCTGCTGATGACTACTTTGTGATCAAAAATGACAACAATGTTTCTAAAGTAGGCATCTTCAACATCCTGGGTAAAGAAATTAAAAGTTTCCGTCACACTCCAGGCAACTCTTATGAAATAGACGACCTCAGCAGAGGTATCTACATCGTTAGAATGCTGGATGCTAGAGGCAAAACCTTAAAGTCTATCCGACTTAGCAAAAAATAACAACAAGAACATCTTTGTTCTGTTAAAAAAGAGTTTCGGTATTGCAACCATCGAAACTCTTTTTTTATTGTATATACCAAAACCTCTTTATGAAATTCTCTGATTCTACCCTTTTTCCCCGCTTTGTCCGGGTTCTCCTTTTTTCCACCATGTTTTCTATATCTATGAATGCACAATCTTTTTATGACATTCCCCTCACGGGCATCGATGGCAAGGCCATCAACTTGGCTTCTTACAAAGGCAAAAAGATTTTGATCGTCAATGTAGCCTCAGAGTGTGGTTACACGCCCCAATATGAACGCTTGCAGGATTTGTATGAGACTTTTTACGAAAAACTGGTGGTCATCGGCTGTCCTTCCAACGATTTTGGCGGTCAGGAGCCCGGTACTCCGGCAGAGATCGTTACCTTCTGTAAAAAGAACTACGGTGTGGGCTTCCCCCTAACAGAAAAACTGGGCATTACCCAAAATACCCACCCTCTCTACCAATGGCTGACCCAAAAATCCAAAAACCAGGTAGCAGACAACGAGGTTAAGTGGAATTTTACCAAATTTCTGGTTGATGAAAATGGCAAACTTTATAAGTCGTTTCCCTCTTCAGTAGATCCCCTTGACGAACAAATTATTTCCTGGTTGACAAAATAAGGACGATGTTTTTTAAGAACATACCCGGCAAAAAGGAGGAAAAAAACAAACTCATCCACCAGGTTTCTGAGGACAGAATACCCCACGCTCAGCTGTTTATTGGCCGGGAGGGAAGCGCCAACCTTGCCCTGGCCATGGCCTTTGTCTCTTATATTTACTGCCAGGATCGGGTAGATGGCGACAGCTGTGGTGTGTGTGCCGCCTGCAAACTGACCCACAAACAAATCCACCCCGATGTGCATTTTAGTTTTCCGGTTGTAAAGAGTGAAAGCAAAAAAAGGGAAGACACTACAAGCGACGACTTTTTGCCCCAATGGCGAACCATAATTCAGCAAAACGCTTTTTTTACCTTCTATGACTGGCAGCAGGCCATCCACGCCCAGACCACCAAGCCCAACATCAACACCAAAGAATGCAATGACATTATTCAGAAGCTATCATATCAGTCGTTTTCTGATGGCCCAAAGGTGTTGTTGATGTGGATGCCGGAGTATTTGGGAAAAGAAGGCAACAAGCTGCTCAAGCTCATTGAAGAACCCACTGACAACACCTACCTCATCCTTGTGGCCAATGATCAGGATAAAATTCTCAACACCATCTTATCCCGTTGCCAATTGATGAAGTTCCTTCCCTTCCACGAGGAAGAGCTCAAAGATTACCTTAGCACACAGATGGGCCTGGCTGACGAAGCGGCTACCCGCATTTCCAGGGCTGCCGAAGGCAACATTGCCAAGGCCGTTGATGGTGCCAAGGGGGCCGACAAAAACCAATCCTCCATGCTTTTCGACTGGCTGCGCATTTGTTACAAAGGTGACAGTGAAGAAATGACTGGCTTTGTCAATGAAATGGTGGGTCTGAGCCTTGACAACCAGGTGCGGTTTTTGGAATACAGCCTGCACTTTTTTGAAACTTATCTTGGCTTCCTCCTCACTGAGGGCAAGGGATCTTACATGACAGAGGGTGAAAAAACGGTAGCAGAAAAAATGAAATCCATCATCGACAGGCAAAAAGTTGAAAGCATCAGTGCTACCATCAATCAGTTGATTTATTACCTAAACCGAAACGGAAACCACAAAGTAAACTGGATGGCTGACACCATTGTAGTGGGAGATATTTTGAGAAATTTAACCCATACTTCCCCAAATAGCCGTATTTTTGCCGATGAAGCGCTTTTGATTACATAGACTTACAATTTAGAAATTATCATAATATAAATATTCGTTATGGCATGTGCAAGTTGCGGAACAGGGGGATGCAGTACCGGCGGGTGCCAAAACAAAGGCCTGTGTGCCTCGGGTAGTTGCAACAAAATGAATGCCCACGACTGGCTTTCTGTCCTGGATATTGACGATCCCATTGAATACCCTTTTGTAGAAGTGAGTTTTAAAAATGGCTCCAGAAAAGACTTTTTCAAAAACCCCAATTACCTGATCACGGGTGATACAGTTTTGGTAGAAGTGCTGGGTGGGGGCTTTGATATAGGGGTTATTACCCTTTCCGGAGACCTGGTGCGACTTCAGATGAAAAAGAAGTTTACCAATGAAGATAAAATCCACCTATCTGCCATCAGAAAAGCCAACGAGAGAGATCTCGAAAGGCTGGAAAACAAGGTCGACCTGGAGCGAAAAACCATGGTACAGGCCAGGGCCATTGCCCACAGCCTCGGTCTCAACATCAAAATAGGCGATGTTGAGTTTCAGGGCGACATGAAAAAAGCCACCTTCTTTTTTACGGCCAATGGCCGGGTTGATTTTCGCGAGCTGGTGAGGGCTTACGCCAAAGAGTTTAAGGTAAAGATTGAGATGCGACAAATTGGCTCCCGTCAGGAGAGTGCCAGAATAGGGGGCATCGGCAGCTGTGGCAGAGAGCTTTGCTGTTCTACCTGGTTATCTGATTTCAGATCCGTCAATACCACGGCTGCTCGTTACCAAAACATTGCCATCAACCAAACCAAACTTTCCGGACAGTGCGGCCGACTGAAGTGTTGCCTCAATTACGAGCTCGATACCTATCTCGACGCCTTAAAACACTTTCCAACCCACGCCAATGTAATCAGAACCCAAAAAGGCAATGCCTCTTTGGTAAAAACAGATATTTTTAAAGGCATCATGTACTATGCCTATGACGATATTTCAATGAGGGGCGTTTTCCACCCCTTGGACAAAGAAAAGGTAAAAGAAGTGCTGGCCTTAAACAAAAAAGGGGTCTTACCAGACGACCTCACCGGATTTACTGAAATTAAGGACGTACCTAAAGAAATTGGTTTTGCCGATGTTACCGGTGAAATTGAATTGCCAAATAAAAAATCTAAGAAGAAAAAGAAAAAAGCCCCGGCAGGAAGAGGCCCGGCAGGTGGAGACAATGCGCCCAGAGAGAACAGGGGCCCTAAAAACGAAGGCGGTGGAGAAGCCCGTGAAAACAGACCTCCTCGCACTGAAGGAGGCCCTCAAAGAGAAAACAGGGGTCCAAGGCCCGGTCAGGAAAATAGATCAGGTGGCGACAATCGAAACCCAAGGTCGGAGAACAGACCTCAAAGAGAAAACAGGCCTCCTAGACCTGTTCAGGAAAACAAAACGCCTACAACAGAGGGCGGTCAGGAACAAAAGCCAACACCTTCTCCCAACCCGGCCAGAGAAAACAGAGGTCCGGGCAGAGAAAACAGGCCTCCTAGACCGGATAAACAAGGAGGTCGTCCTGCTTCTGATGCCAGCCCGGCACCAGATGTTCCCCCAATGCCAGATAACAGCGGTCAGGAGGGTGCTCCGGCTAAAAACACTAAAAAGAAAAAGTTTTTTAACAGAAACAAAAAGAACAATAATCCTTCATAATGCAATTTGATGTGACCATTATTGGCAGTGGGCCCGGAGGGTATGTAGCTGCTATACGCTGTGCCCAGCTGGGAATGAAAACCGCGATTATTGAAAAATACGATGTGCTGGGAGGTACCTGTCTCAATGTAGGCTGCATCCCTTCCAAAGCACTACTTGATTCATCTGAACACTACCACAATGCCGCCCATCGTTTTGCAGAACATGGTATAAAATTGTCTTCTCTCAAAGTAGACATGGCCCAAATGATCAGGCGCAAACAGGATGTGGTAGATCAAACCTGCAAGGGCGTTGCCTTTTTAATGAAAAAAAACAAGATTTCTGTTTTTACCGGCGTTGGCAGCTTTGTGGATAAAAACACCATTCGCATAACCAAAAAAGACGGCAGTACGGAAGAAATTACCACCCTTAAAACCATCATAGCCACAGGATCCAAGCCTGTGACTCCTGATTTTATGGGCTACGATAAAAACCGCGTCATTACTTCTACTGAAGCCCTCAACTTAACTGAGGTACCTTCCAGTATGATCGTGATTGGTGCCGGAGTAATTGGACTGGAGCTAGGCTCTGTTTTTGCAAGACTGGGCACCAAAATAGAAGTAGTAGAGTACATGGACCGCATCTTGCCCGGCATGGACACAGATTGTGCCAAGGAGCTTCAAAAATCATTGAAGGGCCTCGGTATTGCCTTCCACCTATCGCACGCAGTGAGCGAAGTCAAAGGTGGCAAAAAACAGGTTTCGGTAACCATGAAAGCCAATAATGCTGACAATCCGGTAACGCTTACCGCTGATTACTGTCTGATTGCCATTGGCCGGAAGCCTTACACCACCGGCTTGGGACTTGAAAACATAGGTCTGACTACCGATGATAAAGGAAGAATTGCCGTTGATGACCACCTGCAAACATCCATCGAAGGTATTTATGCCATTGGTGATGTGGTCAGGGGAGCAATGTTGGCGCACAAGGCAGAAGAAGAAGGTGTCATGGTAGCAGAATGGATGGCTGGTCAAAAACCCCATATCGACTACAACCTGATTCCTGGAGTAGTTTACACCTGGCCGGAAATGTCTTCTGTAGGCAAGACCGAAGAAACCCTCAAAGCCGAAGGCATTCCTTACAAGGTGGGTAAGTTTCCATTCAAAGCTTTGGGAAGGGCCCGCGCCAGCATGGATACTGAAGGCCTGGTAAAAGTGATTGCCCACAAGGATACAGATGAGCTGCTAGGTGTACACATGGTAGGACCACGGGTTGCCGATGTCATCATGGAGGCCGTAGCCCTGATGGAGTTTAGGGCATCTGCAGAAGACATGGCTCGCATTTGTCACCCACACCCAACCTACACAGAAGCGGTCAAAGAGGCTGCCCTGGCAGCAACAGAAAATAGAGCATTACACGTTTAAAACAATAGATATGAAGTTCGGCGTAGTTGTTTTTCCCGGTTCCAATTGTGATGATGACATGGTCCATGTTCTGGGCTCCGTTATGGGCTTTGATGTGGTTAAAATCTGGCACAAAGAAAAATCACTTGACCCCTATGGTCCCCTGGATGGCATCGTACTTCCGGGAGGCTTTTCTTATGGCGACTACCTGCGCTCAGGAGCCATCGCCCGCTTTTCTGACATCATGCCGGAGGTGGTGCGTTTTGCCAACAACGGTGGCCTTGTTTGGGGCATTTGCAACGGCTTTCAAATCCTTTGTGAGGCCGGTCTGCTTCCGGGTGTGTTGCTGCCCAATGAAGATAAAAAATTTATTTGCAAAAACGTCTACCTGCAAACGGTCAACTACAATACCGCCATTACCTCTTCAATTGCAGAAGGACAGATATTGAAAATTCCCATTGCCCACGCTGATGGTCGATACTTTATTCCGGAAAACGAGGTAAATGCGCTCTGGGACAACGAACAGGTCTTGTTTAGGTATTGTGATGAAAACGGACAGCTAACCGATGAATCCAATGTCAACGGCTCCCTGTATCACATCGCCGGTGTGTGCAATAAAAACAAAATGTTTTTGGCATGATGCCCCACCCTGAAAGAGCAGCGGAAGACGCCCTGGGCAATACAGATGGCCACCTGCTTTTTGAGGCTTTGTTAGGCGTTCATAGCTAGTAGCTCCTTCAAAGGATCGACCTCTCCACAATCCTTATTTACTTGGTAATAAAAAGAAAGGCTGCGGAATTCCGCAGCCCCTCTAAAGCTTAATCAGCAAGCTTTGATTGGATATTATCTTACTACCTGTACTTTTTTGCCTGCAATGTACTTGCCATTGCTCAATTGTACCATATAGCTGCCTGTCAACCAGTTGCTGGCATCGATGCTGATGTTGTCAGAACTGTTGAATTGCTGCGTAAACACCATTTTACCGGTGCGGTCGTAAACATTTACTGATGTTGCTCCTTTGAGATCGCTGTTTTTGATATCAACATTGATTCTGGATGCTGTAGGGTTAGGGAAGATGGCAATAGCGCTATCGTCCAACAAGTTGTAGGTAGAGTTAGGCTCTGCAAATCCATACTCTCCGGTATCTGATTTGAAGTCTATTTTATATGTTCCACCAACCGTTACAATGTTGGGACCATCTTGAGTTCCCACGCCTGTTGGAAAGTCAGCAGATCCCCAGTTGGTCGCCCATGCTGCTTCAGCGCGGAATTTAACACCGTCATCGCTTGCTCCTCCGTGGCTACTTACTGTTACACTTTCGTTTGTCCAGTGATTAGCATCGTTGGGATCTTTGGTAAGGTAGGTGTCTTTGCTGTCATCTGTTCCCGGCCACTCGCCAAATGGACCAGATTTGCCCACCAAACTGATTTTATCAAACTCCACAACCGCTTCAAAGTTGTACTCTCCTGTCAATGTGTTGAACGTGATTTTGTAGTCACCTGCCGGAACAGGAATGTTGGCGCCATCTTGCTCGGCTATACCTGAAGGGAAGTCACCTGAACCCCAGTTAACCGCCCAGTCATTGTCAGCTCTGAACTTCGCTTCTCCATCTACCAACTCAATTCTGAGTCTCCAAATGGTAGGGTCTGTTTCGTCTTTGATCATGTCTGTGTCTGTGTCCCAGCCTCCCGGAGTAGCGTCACCAATGATTCCTACTGCAGAATAAGGTCTGATGATAGAGAAGGTGTAAACCAAAGACTTCGTGTTAAACACAATTTGGTATTTTCCAGCCTCTGGAACTACAATGTTTGCACCACCGGCAACGGCTGTATCTGTAGGAAAGTCTACACCTCCCCAGTTAATATCCCATGCATTGTTGGCCCTGAATTTGATTTCTCCTTCTGTAAGGTCGATTCTTGCCTTCCACAGGTCTCCGTTGTTTTGGTCACGTGCCAGTTCTGTATCTGTATCCCAGCCACCTGGAGTAGCGGTACCGATAACACTGATGCTCTGGTATTCTTTGATTTCTTCAAAAGAATATGCACCTGTACTTCTGTCGAATGTGATTAAATATTTGCCTGCCTGAGTAATAGGAATATTGGGTCCGTCTTGAGTACCAATGCCGGCAGGGAAATCTGTTCCTCCCCAGTTGATGGCCCAGTCATTGTTTCTTCTAAATTTAGCATCTCCCGCTACCAGAGTAAGGGTAGTAAAGTATTTGTTGGTATCACCTTGTACTTCATACATATCTGTATCTGCATCCCAGCCACCAGGTGTAGCAGAACCAATGATACCTACATCTGAGAAAACCTTGAAGTTATAGGCTCCTGTTGTGGTATTGAAAGTAACATTGTAGTCACCATACAATACAGGAACATTGGGTCCATCTTGTGTACCAATACCTGCTGGAAAATCTTTTGCTCCCCAGTTTACGGTCCATGCATTGTCTGCTCTGAACTTCGCTTCACCGTTTACCAATGTAATGTCCAATGAATATTGAGTTGGGTCAAGGGTGTCCTGAACCATATCTGTATCAGCATCCCAGCCACCTGGTGTGGCGGTACCTATAATACCAATAGTTTCAAACGGCTTGATTTCAGTAAAACTGTAAGCAAGAGTGCCTGTGTTAAAGTTTACCAGGTATTTACCTGCTGTTGGTACTGCAATGTTTGCACCTCCGGCAACACCTGTTCCGGCAGGAAATTCTGTACCTCCCCAGTTGTTGGCCCAGTCTTTGTTGGCTCTGAACTTGATTTCTCCTACAATCAGGTCAACAAAACCTTTCCATACTGCAGGGTCGTTGGCATCTCTCGTAAGGTCTGTATCGGCATCCCAGCCACCAGCAGTAGCTGATCCGATCACACCAATAGACTGAAAATCAACCGCTTGCTCAAAATCATAAGCGCCTGTGCTCTTATCAAATGTAACTGTATATTTTCCGGCTTTGGCTACTGGAATGTTAGGTCCGTTTTGAGTACCCACTCCCGTCGGGAAGTCTGTAGCACCCCAGTTGATGTCCCAACCATCGTTTTGTCTGAATTTAACTTCTCCTGTTGCCAGTTCAATTTCAATAAAATACTTGTTGGTATCTGTCTGATCAATGTACATGTCAGTATCATTGTCCCAGCCTCCCGGAGTCGCAGATCCAATGATGCCGATATCTGAGTCAACATCAAAGTAATAGGCTCCGGTTGACGAATTAAAGGTAACGGTGTAATCACCCGCTACTACTTTGATGTTCGGTCCGTTAAGAGCGCCCGTTCCTGTAGGAAAATCTGCTGATCCCCAGTTGATGTCCCAGGCATCATTCGCGCGGAACTTCGCCTCTCCATTGTTGAGTTTGAGGGTAATGGTCCACACATTAGAGTCGTTGGCATCTCTTACCATGTCAGTATCATTGTCCCAGCCCCCGGCGGTTGCAGAGCCTATGATACCCACAGCATTGATCTGACCAAAAATGGTCATCGACACCAACATCATGAAAGAAAACAAATGTAGCCGTAATTTCATTGGTTTAATTTTTTGTGAAAAAATAGTTATTGTTACTGCGACACAAAGTAAGTTATTTTTTTAATTTTACCGAATAAATTTATTAAAAATTATACTTCTATGAGAAGCCAAAATTTCAAATCGAAGGGCCATTACTTATTATTGTTTTTTACAATTTTAGTCAGCGAAATATTATTTGGACAACGGGTTGTCAAGGGGGTTGTAACAGATGCAACAACCAGTGAGCCCCTGATTGGAGCAAATATTGTTTTGAAAGAGAATCCAGCTCACGGTACCGTTACCGATTTTGACGGTGCTTTTGCGCTTGAATTAGGCCCACAAACCAAAATGATTGTAGTCAGTTATACCGGCTACACCTCGCAAGAATTTGATGTCACATCTCTTTCTACGATTAACGTCGCTCTAATGGCTGGTCAGGTCCTGGAGGATGTAATAGTTATCGGCTATGGCACGGTTAAAAGAGACGATGCCACGGGAGCCATCCAGGCGGTTACCTCTGAAAAGTTCAACCGGGGTGCCATCACAGGTGCACAGGAACTGATCGCAGGTAAGGTGGCTGGTGTAAGTATTACCACAGAAGGAAGCCCGGGTGCGGGTTCAAAAATCAGGATTCGGGGTGAATCTTCACTATCTGCCACCAACGACCCTCTTATTGTGGTAGACGGCATCCCTCTTGACAACGGAGGTGTCTCCGGCAGCAGGAATCCGCTCAACATCATCAACCCCAACGACATCGCTGCAATGAGCGTCCTCAAAGACGCCTCTGCAACCGCTATTTATGGCAACAGGGCTGCCGGTGGGGTTATCCTTATCACCACCAAAAAGGGCTCTGTAGGAAGCAAACTTTCTTTAAGCTACAATGGTAATTTCTCTGTTGGAACAAAGTACAATAAAGTAGATGTGCTTTCTGCCAATGAATACAGAGACTTTATCAATACAAAATACAAGTACGATCCTTCTAAACCCATTGACCAACAACACGCAGCCATCCAACTTCTGGGCGCTGACAATGTTGACTGGCAGGAATTGATCTACCAAAATGCCACCGGAATGGATCACAACATAGGACTCTCCGGTGCCATCAAACAGTTTCCTTATCGTTTGTCCGTTGGTTATACCGATAAAAACGGATTGTTGAAAACGGATAACTTCAAACGATACACCACTGCAATCAACCTCAATCCCGGCTTTTTTGACAATGCTCTACAGGTGAATCTTCACTTCAAAGCAATGCTCAATAAAAACCACTTTGCCGACCGTGGTGCGATTGGCAACTCTCTCAACTTTGACCCTACAAGGGGTCCATATGATGCCACTTCTAAATATGCCGGATATACTGCCTGGACGGTTCCGGCCAATGGCAATCCAAACCCCATTGCCCCTACCAACCCGATAGCCCTGCTTGAAATGAGAGACGACAACTCTACCGTTAATCAATACATTGCCAATGCAAGCTTTGACTACCGCATGTGGTTCCTCAAAGACTTGCGTCTCAATCTTTCGTTGGGTCATGACCAGGCTAAAGGAGAGGGTACTGTTATTGTTCCCAATACGGCAGCATTTGCTTTTGATGCCATCAATGGGGGTGGGGTAAATAACTTTTATACTCAAACCAAAAAGAACACCATCTTAGAGTCCTACCTCAATTATAAAAAAGACAGTGGCAATCACACCTTTGACATCATGGGTGGATATTCCTGGCAACGTTTTTATGTAGAAAATTATTACAAAAACACCGATACTGCTGGCACACCGGCCGAAACATCAGAAAACAGAGATCCTGCCGAATACTTCCTGGTTTCATTGTTTTCAAGGTTAAACTACGACTACAACGATCGGTACTTTTTAACATTTTCATTGCGAAGAGACGGCACCTCCAGATTTTCACCTGATGCCCGTTGGGGCTTTTTCCCGGCTGCCGCCCTTGCTGTTAAACTGATCGACAACGACAATAACTATCTCAACAGCGTTAAACTCAGAACAGGATGGGGAGTAACCGGTCAACAAGATATAGGCGATTACTATGCTTATCTGGCCCGATACCAGGTGGGTACGCCTAATGCTCAATATCAGTTCGGCAATGAATTTGTAACCACACTCAGACCCAATGGTTATGATGCCAACATCAAATGGGAGGAAACTTCGACTTACAATCTGGCAGTAGACTTTTCTTTGATTAAAAACAAATTGACCGGATCTGTGGACATTTACCACAAACTCACCAAAGACCTGCTCAACAGAATTCCGGTTCCTGCCGGCACCAACCTGACCAACTTCATTACCACCAATGTGGGTAATATGGAAAACAAGGGCATCGAAGTTATACTTAATACAACCCCTACTTCATGGCTCGATCTCTCCATCAATGTTACTCACAACCAACCAAAGATTACCAAACTTACAGCTGTTGATGATCCTACCTACAAAGGCATTGCTACAGGAGGCATTGCCGGTGGAGTGGGTAGTAACATTCAAATTCACTCAGTGGGCTATGCTCCAAGTTCATTTTATGTTTACAAACAAAAATACGATGAACAAGGCAACATCCTTGAAGGACAGTTTGAAGATGTCAATGGTGATGGTGTTGTCAATAGCTCTGACTTTTATCACTTCAAAAGCCCCAACCCATATCTAACCTTAGGTTTAACAGGATCTATCCACATCAAAAACTTTGATCTGAGTTTTGCTGGAAGAGCCAATCTGGGCAACTATGTTTACAACAACGTTCAAACCGACATGGGTTATCAGGCTCGGGCCTTTGCCTCTAACGCCGTTTTATGGAATATCCACCAGGCTGCCATTGATAACAACGTAGTTGATCAAAGTAAACTTACTTTTAGCGACCACTACGTTAGGGATGCTTCGTTTTTCAGAATGGACCACATTACCCTGGCTTACAACTTTGAGAAGGTATTCAACGGACTAAGGGTTTACACTACCGTGCAGAACCCAATTGTTGTAACCAAGTACGACGGCCTGGATCCTGAAATAGGCAATGGCATAGACAATAACATTTATCCCAGACCAAGGACCTTCCTGGCCGGTGTATCTGTTAATTTTTAAACTTTAGAAAAAGACACAAATCATGAAAAAATCATCGATTTTAAGCCTGATTACTATATGTACACTTGTTTTTTCTTCTTGCTTTAACGACCTCGATACAGTACCCCTGGATAAAGATGTGTTTACAGCAGACGCAGTGTACAAAGACGCCACTTCATACCGAAAGGTATTGGCCAAAGTATATGCCGGATTTGCAGTATCCGGTCAGCAAGGTGCCGCTGGTCAACCCGATATCGAAGGCATCGACGAAGGTTTCGGACAATACCTCAGGGGTTTCTGGTACCACCAGGAACTGACCACTGACGAGGCGGTTATTGGCTGGAATGACCAAACCATCAAAGACTTCCACAACCAGACATGGACGGAAACCGACGGTCTCATTTACGCTTTTTACAGTCGTATCTTTTATCAAATTTCTCTTTGCAATGAGTTTATCAGAGAAACCTCTGATGAAAAGTTAACCTCACGGGGAGCGGACGATGCATTGAAGGCACAGGTTAAAACTTTCAGGGCAGAAGCCAGGTTTCTTCGCGCTCTGAGCTATTGGCATGCTTTAGACATGTTTAGAAATGTTCCCTTTGTTACAGAAAACGACAAGGTGGGTTCTTTCTTTCCTACCCAAACCAATGCTACCGACCTGGCAGCTTATATTGAGTCTGAGTTGCTGGCCATTGAAAACGAAGTGGCCCCACCTAAGGGAAATGAATACGGCCGTGTTGACAGAGCTGCTGTTTGGACCCTTTTAGCCAAACTTTACCTAAACCACGAAGTATATACGGGTCAGAAAAAATACACAGAATGTACCGCCGTTTGTCAGAAGGTTCTGGGTTCTGGTTATTCTTTAGACCCCAATTACAAAAACTTGTTTTTGTCAGACAACCACACCTCACCTGAAATTATTTTCCCGGTTGCCTATGATGGTATCAATACCCGTACCTGGGGAGGTACCACCTTTATTATTCGTGCCGGCATTGGTGGTTCTATGGACCCCTCTGCTTCAGGTGTAGCCAGTGGCTGGGGCGGTTCTCGTACCACAAGACAGTTGGTAGAAAAATTCCCTGCCGATCTTACAGGTGTTGTTACTGAATTTAATCAGGGCGAAACCGTGAAATACAAAAAGATGTATGTTCCTGGCTCACACCAGAATTTTGACGCTACCGATACCGACAATTCACTGTCAGAAGGTGTCAAAAACAGCAGCATTTATGAGGGCCATCTTTATTTTGCTACTGCCAATACAGAATTGTATTTCACCACCATTTCTTCTAATACCGCTCCTAAACTGGGAGATAACAATGCAGACGGAACCTTAGAAACAGGTGGTGCTAAAATCGTCGTTCCTGAAGCCGGCTTGCATTATATTCGCGTAGATAATAAAACCAAGAAGTACTCTATCCAGAAAACAGATTGGTTTGTTTCCGGCAGCGCAACCGGTGGCACCGATGTAGCGATGGCCTGGGATGCTAAAACCCGGACGGTCAAAGCGACCCTTGATCTCGGATCCGGTAGTTTTGTTTTCAAAAACAACCGAGGTGATTTGTTGGGGGACAAAGACGGTAATGCCATTCTTACTTCCAACGCCAACGCAATCACGGTTGGTAAACCCGGTGGTCACGAACTCTTCCTCGACGTTGATAAGCCTGACTATACGTATTCTGATCGCCTCACCGGCTTTGACAGAAGACCAATGTTTTATACCAACGGACAAAACCTTGACATCAATGACCTTTCAATATTTACTGATGGTATCGCCGTTAATAAGTTCAAAAATGTAACTTCTACCGGAGCTCCCGGCAAGGATTCTGACTTCCCCGACACAGACTTCCCTATGTTCAGACTCGCAGATGTTTATCTTATGGCAGCAGAAGCCATCATGAGATCCAACGGCGATAAAAACCAGGCGGTTGCTTATGTGAATGCGGTCAGAGAACGTGCTTATTCCGGCAAGGTGGGCAACATCACGGCAGCTGAACTTACCTACGAGTATCTTTTGGACGAAAGGGCAAGAGAGCTTTACTGGGAAGGCCACCGCAGAACAGACTTGGTTAGATTTGGACAGTTTAGCGATGGCAGCTATCTGTGGCAATGGAAAGGAGGTGTTAAAGATGGTAAAACGGTAGCACCAACCTATAACGTCTTCCCGATCCCATCGGCCGACCTTGGCGCTAATCCAAACTTAAAACAAAACGAAGGATACTAACCTTCACGGGGGCGGCAAATTGTCGCCCCTTTTTTTTTCTTGTATTTCTGTATTAGGGCTTAGATGCTAACCACCTAATCGCATTATACATAGCCTGGTGACCAATGGTGGCGTGATTCTCCGCTGGCAAATAATCAAAATAAAAACGGGTTTCTTTTGGCAACTTGGCTTTGATTTTTTCTGCCAACAAATTGACATCTACTTCCATAACATGGGGTTCTTCACAAGGTGCCAATCCTTCTTGACCAACTGCCAGATATATATTTGCCCTTTGTTGACCCAGCTCCGACGCTTCTCTTTTTAAGATAGATCCATTGTCCCACCAAACACTCGGACTCACTATGATGTAATTGTCGAACAGGGAAGGCCTGGTCATCACCACTTCTGTTGCCAAAAGTCCTGCCAATGACTGACCAATTAAAAAACTGGGCCCCTCTACCATGTAACGATTCTTCACAAGGACCCTAACTTCTTTTTCAATAAAGTCAATAAACCTGGCCGCTCCTCCGCTTGTTGGAAATTTTTTCTTTTCATTGGCTTGTGATGTCGGAAAAGTCATATCTCTTTTCCTGTCTGTGTTGACGATGCCCACCACGATGACGGGTGGAAGATGTTGGATCCAGGGAAAGTTGGCATATTGAACCAATCCCGTGGTATGAACAAAGTCTTCGTCCAAGCCACCATCCAGCAAATAGACCACACCGTATTTTTTTGCTTCTTCTTTGTTGAATTCAGCCGGCAGGTAGATGTTGATCTGTCTGGATTCGGCCATTATTTTTGAATCAATACGTAGGCTTTCACCTATGGTGATGGGTGTGCTTTCCTGCACAACATTTTGTGCCTTCACGCAAAAAGAAAGCAACATAAACACCCATACGAGACCAGATTTACACTGCATCATTCTTTCACTTCAAAGGTTTTGTTTTCTGCTCCCACTCCGGTTATGGTGAGTTTTTTCCAGCCCTTGGGCAAAGAGCCCTGTTTTTGTTCCACGCCCTTATCGGTTATACTCAGCCCTCCAAAACCATTGATTACCGCCTGCAACATACCTCCTGCGCCGGTAGCAAAATAGGGGTTGGTACCACCTGCTGTTTCTGATATAACACCAAAGGGAGGAACTTCATTGGGCTTGTAACTGGATGCAAATATTTTTGCTGCCTTTTCGTATTCTCCCAACCTGCAATACAGCACTGCCAGAATCGCAGCTCCCATGGCAGGCCCTTCTTTTGAATACCGTGGCAAATAATACTCCAGATCTTGTTTTATTTTTTGGGGGTCTGAAACAATGTTAAGTGGGTAAGACAATAAATTGGCATCTGCCTGTTTGATTTCCACGCCATCATAAGTAGCATTTTCTTTGGTGGTTCCATCCGGAAAAGTGAGTATCGGAATGTTGTCTGCCACATGTGCCCAATCGGCATTGGGTACAAGTCCCAACTCTAAAGCCGCCTGAGAAGCATATCTCAAAGAGGTAATGGCCATGCCATTGGTAAAAGCATTGTTGTCTATGTTTTCCTGCCACTCGTTGGCTCCTATTACGTTGTTGATGTCATACCTTCCCGGGCCATTTCTTTCCACTCTGCTCGCCCAAAAATCGGCCACCTCTTTTAATACCGGCCAGCCTCTTTCTTTGAGCCAGGTCTTATCTTTTGTCACTTGATAATATTTCCAAAATGCCCACCCGACACACCCGGTTATGTGGTGTTGAAAGGGTCCGGTTAGCGCCCATACAGGGGTGTCTTCACTGCCTTCTGCCGATGACTCCCATGGAAACATGGCACCTTTATAGCCATGCGAAAATGCATTCTTTTTGGCCGCCTCTAATCTTTGGAATCTGTATTCAAGAAAGGATTTGGCCATCTCCGGCTGCATCAGCAACATGGGCGGATACATCCACAGTTCGGTATCCCAAAAAACGTGACCATTGTATCCCAATCCCGATAAGCCCATTGGACTCAGACTATAAGCCGTACCCTCTCTTGAAAAGGAATAAAGGTGGTAAAGGGCAAATCGAATGTCGCGGGTTACCCCTGTGTTTCCTTCTACGGTCACATTGCTCTTCCAAATTTCTTTCCACGCCTCCAAGTGCCTTTTCAGCAAGCGTTCCCGGCCTTCCAGTGCAGCAAAGATGGTAAGCCTCTCTGCTTCATTGTGTGGATCATCATATTGATTGCTGGCACAGCTGGATGCTACAATTGAAAACGTATATACTTCTCCCGCATTTAATTGTTTGCTAAATTTGGCAAGGTGCATGTTGTAATCCCAATCTTCATGTATGACCCTTGGCTCCTTTCCGTGGCCCTCTTCAAAAATAAATGAATTGCTGGCTGCTAAGCGAAGCTTACCCGACGGACTCTTCCCTACCGACGTGAGCAGTCGGATCAGTGCGTGCGGCCGGTCTATTTCTGCGTAATAATTTCTCACATCTGTCAAGTGAACCGGCGCTTCTATTACGCTCATGGGGGTTATGGTAATGTCTTTTTTAGCCGTTATGGTCATGGTGGCCATGGCTGTATATGGCAGGTGTCTCAGCGCCATCATGGTGGTGCTTACCTCTGCTTTATCTTCTATAGTAAATCGGGTGATGAGCTGGGCTGTTTCCATGTCAAGACTCTGCACATAGTTTTGCACATTGCCTGCTCCTAGTCGGCGACCGTCGATATCTAAATTCATGTTGAGGTGGTTAAACCCTTTCAATATGTTGGAAACCCGACCCCGTTGATAATAGTCGTATGCACCGTTTAAAACCACGTCTTTCACTTTGAGCGGCTCTGCGGAAGAAACGATGCCGGTTACTCCGTTGGCCAGTGTTACTCCATAATAGTTCGCGGGATCAATGCTGGTGGTCTCCACCATCCAGGCAGCTCTGTCCTGTGCAGGCAAACTCCATGAAAACAATAAACCGAGCAGTAGAAAAAACATCTTGTTGTGTTTCATTTCATGTTTTAATTTATACATCCTGGGTAAAAATAGTTAAGACTTCGCAACAAATAATTTAAATATTACAAAGGCCCAAAAATGATTTCTCCTTTTTGGGCCTTTGGCAAGCTTTTGGCATGGGTTTGATACCCCCACGGGAATACCTGCTCAGTACCCCGTAATCATTCCATGAACGGGGGGAGAATGTTTTTTCTTCTCCCCTTTTTTATTTTATTTTGTAGAAGTAACGCTGTTGATGATGTCTATGGCATCCGACTCTGCTACTCCGTCTTCATCATAAAAAGTGATGAGCATCATAAAGTTGGTTTGGCTCTTAGGATCAATCATACCTGCCAGCATCACGCGAACACCGTCTTTAAAGCCCTCAACATAAAATCCATCAAGACCGTCGCCCTGAATAACATGTGCTGCATCTACCTCCTGCATATCCATGCTTAAGGCTGCCTCTGCTACAGCCTCATCCATATCTTCTGCGGTAATGTCACCTTCAAAAATAAACATGTACATGCCCATGCCCTGGCCTTTCATTTCAAACTCTTCATTGGTGTTTTTTACAACCTTAAAGTCGTTGGGTACTGTTACTTCAAGTCCGTAATACTTCCACTCATATGTTTGTTGTGCAATAAGGGTTGAATTTGACAAAGCAATTATCAGGGTCAATAAGACAAAAAATCTTTTCATGTTTTAAATGTTTTGAATGTTTTAGTTCTTTCTGTTGTTGATGATATAAATCTCCTTCATAATTTGGGTGTAATAATAGCTATATTATAATTATTAGGGGGCTTTTTACCATATTTTATTTGCTTCACAAGCATTAGACCTTGTGTTGTCAAAATTTTATACTTTTGATCTAAGATTTTTCGATTGTACATGAGTGAAAATTGGGATTTAAACAAAAAAACACGTCAGGTTGAAGTCCTTCAACAGGAGTATTGTGTTCTGGTTGGGCTGGTTACCCAGGATCAGACAGAATCACTCGTACGCGAGTACCTCGACGAGCTTGAATTTTTAGCACAAACGGCTGGTGCTGAAACACTAAAAACGTTTGTTCAAAAACAAAACCCTGACCCCAGAACCTTTATAGGCAAGGGTAAGATGGAAGAGATTGCGCGATACATCAATGACCACCCTCAAATCACCCTGGCCGTTTTTGACGACGACTTGTCTGGTAAACAAATCAACATCCTGGAGGAAAACCTCAAGGTTAAAATTGTTGACCGAAGCACCCTTATCCTTGATATTTTTGCCAGTAGGGCTCAAACCGCTCAGGCAAAAACCCAGGTGGAGCTGGCACAAACCCAGTACTTGTTGCCCAGGCTCAGGGGTATGTGGACCCACCTGGAAAGGCAAAAAGGGGGTATAGGTATGCGCGGACCCGGTGAACAGGAAATTGAAACCGACCGCCGAATCGTTAGAGATAAAATTGCCCTCCTCAAAGAAAGGCTGGCCAAAATTAACAAACAATCTCAAACCCAACGCAAGACCCGTGGCGAACTGATTCGTGTCGCGCTGGTGGGCTATACCAATGTGGGCAAATCTACCTTGATGAACCTGCTCAGCAAGTCAGAAGTACTGGCAGAAAATAAACTATTTGCCACCCTGGATACTACGGTAAGAAAGGTGGTGATTGGCAGCATGCCCTTCCTGCTTTATGATACCGTTGGTTTTATCCGCAAACTTCCCCACCACCTAATTGAAAGTTTTAAAAGCACCCTCGATGAAGTAGTAGAAAGCGACATCCTGATTCACGTTGTCGACCTGGCCCATCCGCAGTTTATGGACCACATTCGCACCGTTCACAACACCCTCAAAGAGTTAAACGCCGACAACAAACCCACCTTGCTTGTTTTTAACAAAGTGGACTTGTACCGCGAAAAAAACTTCGACAAATACCTCGATGAAAATACCCAAAAGGAAATCATGGACGAGCTAAAGTCCAATTTAAAACACAATTTTGAACACGACAACATCTTCATTTCAGCAGTGACCAAGGAAAACATTGCAGAGCTGCGCAACAAAATGAAAGATATGATAGAAATTCAATACACCATCAGATACCCATACCGACCCAAGGGCTGGGACACAGAATACAATGGAGAACTGGAATAAATATGCACGCTTATTATTGCAATACTGCCTCTCTATAAAAGAAGGAGACAAGGTATTGGTTTCAACTACTTTTTTGGCAGAACCCCTGGCCAGAGAACTTTACAAAGAGGCTTGTTCCATAGGAGCTCAAATCGAGTTTTCTTTTGGTTTTGAAGGCATGGGTGCGTTATACATGCACCACGCTAAAGACAACTTATTGGATCTCGTTTCTCCTTTTCAAGAACTGGCAATAAAAACCTTTGATGCCTATCTGGTGATTAGGGCGCCTTATAATCTCAGAGAGGACGGTGAGTTTGATCCGGAAAGACAAAAACGAAAGTTGGCAGCCGGAGCGGAACTCAATACCATCTATTTTGACAGAACGGGGTCGGGTGCCATGCGTCGCAATCTTTGCCAGTTTCCGACCCTGGCAGCAGCACAAGAGGCGGATATGAGCTTGGAGGAGTACGCAGAATTTGTTTTTCATGCATGCAAACTCAATGTTGACGACCCAATCAAAGCATGGGCTGACCTGGGGGCCGGCCAGCAACACTTGGTAGATTACCTCAACCGTTGTTCTTCCATCACATACAAAAATTCAAAATCCGATATTACTTTTTCTGTAAAAGACCGGATCTGGATCAACTCCGATGGCAAAGCCAACATGCCTTCAGGAGAGGTATATACCGGTCCGATAGAAGACAGCGTCAATGGTCACATCCATTTTGACGTTCCCTCTATTTATCAAGGCAAAGAAATCAGGGGTATTACCCTGGAGGTCAAAGATGGCAACGTGGTAAGCTGGGACGCCGAACAGGGGCGTGACTTGCTGGATCGCATCTTTGAGATCGATGGGGCCCGCCGTTTTGGTGAGGTAGCTGTTGGCACTAACTATGATATTACCCGCAGCACCAAAAACATATTATTTGATGAAAAAATTGGTGGTACCATCCACATGGCCATCGGGCAAAGTTACAAACAGACGGGGGGTCAAAACCAGTCTGCCATCCACTGGGACATGATCGCCAACATGGCAGACGGCGAAATACTGGCCGACGGTAACCGTATTTATGATAAAGGCGTATTTATAATTTAAATCCATAGCATGTATCAGCCAAATAAAGAGAGGTACGAAAAAATGAACTACCGCCGCTGTGGAAACAGTGGTTTGATGTTACCCGAAATTTCTTTGGGACTCTGGCACAACTTTGGTGGCGTTGATGTTTTTGAAAATGCCAGATCAATGGTTCGTTTTGCCTTTGATCAGGGCGTTACCCACTTTGATCTGGCCAACAACTATGGGCCGCCTCCGGGCAGTGCAGAAGAAAACTTTGGAAGGATTCTTGCCAAAGACTTTCCGGGCTATCTGCGCGATGAGTTGATCATTTCTACCAAAGCCGGCTACCGCATGTGGCCAGGTCCTTATGGCGAATGGGGAAGCAAAAAATACCTCATCAGCAGCCTCGACCAGAGTTTAAAAAGAATGAAGCTCGACTATGTAGATATTTTTTATTCACACCGCCCCGACCCCAATACACCTTTGGAAGAAACCATGGGCGCCCTTGTGCAGGCCCTGGATTCAGGCAAGGCCTTGTATGTGGGCTTGTCCAACTACGATGCGGAGCAAAGCCGTTTGGCGTTAGAAATCCTGGAAGAGATGGGTGTTTCTTGCCTGATACACCAGCCCAAGTATTCTATGTTTGTAAGAGATGCAGAAGAGGGCTTGCTCGATGTTTTGCGTGAAAACGGTGTGGGCTGTATTCCTTTTTCTCCCCTTGCCCAGGGCTTGCTTACCGATCGTTACCTCCATGGCATCCCTGCAGACTCTCGTGCCGCCAAGTCTCATGGCTTCTTGCACCGGGAAGAAGTTTCCGAGCATCGCATAAATCAGGTGCTGGCCCTCAAAACCATTGCCGATGCCCGCTCACAAAGTATTTCTCAATTGGCCATTGCCTGGTTGCTGCGCACCTCACAGATCACTACCGTACTAATTGGGGCAAGTAGCGTGGAACAACTCGGCAACAACCTTAATAGCATTCAAAACACCCAATTTACTGCCGATGAACTCGTTGCCATTGACAACATTTTGAAGTAATCAAAACCCTTTTCCAAAACCCTTGTTTATCTTAAAACTATAAAACATGACAGCGCATACCGCCAACTTACTCAACGCCGTAGTAATGATCGTAATGGGATCATGGGCTTATTTTTCATCCTCAAATCCATCACCAACTGCTTTAATCCCTGTCTTTTTGGGTGTTATTTTGGTAGTGATGAGCCAAGGGGTTAAAAACGAACAAAAAGCCCAGGCACACATTGCCGTAATTGTTACCTTGATTGCCTTTCTTTCTCTGGCCATCAAACCCCTGCCTTCTGCCATTTCCAAAGGAGAAACCATGCCTCTAGTGCGTGTGGCTACCATGGTGTTGACCAATGCCGTTTCCCTGTTTTATTTCATCCGCAGCTTTATTCAGGCCAGAAAAAACAGAACTGCTGCCTGATTTGTCCATTTGAGGGTTTCGTGTGTTTATTTCGGTATATTATTTGTTAAAACAATAGTACAAGATTGTTATTTTTGCATCTGATTTAAAACATACGAATTTCGAATGAATTTCAAGGCTCCCCTGTTGGCTCTGATCGTGCTGACATCCCTATCTGCTTTTGGCCAAAGTTGGTCAATTGTAAACCCTTCTTCTATTAATTCAACTGGTTCCCGCGACATCGTACCCGTAGTGTATAAAACCTACACCTCAGATGATGTTGCCATGAGAGAACTGCTGTGGTCGGCTCCACACGAATCTGAAGTGAAACCCTCACAAAGCAATACCATTATTTCTGTTCCTTCAGCTGATGGTAGCTTGGATCAGTATCGAATGGTGCAATATGATATGATGGAGGCACCTCTGGCGGCACAATACCCTCATATCAGAACCTTTCACGGGGTTTCTGTAACCGATCCGCATAAACGCATCAGGGCTGATTATACCGATTATGGTTTTCGCGCCGTAATCACCGAAGAAGCGGGAAATTCCTACATCGATCACTTTCAGCGGGGAGATAAGGCGCATAAAGTGGTTTACTATAAAAAAGACCTTGTCAATACCAACGAGTGGTCTTGTGGTTTTCAGGAAGAAGACGAAGATCGACATAACCATGATAATGCTGATAGGGTTGGTGATTGTGTTTTTCGTTCCTATAGACTTGCAATCGCTACAACGGCAGAATACTCCAACTTTCATGGCGCCATGTCTTCTTCGCAATCAAGCTTAGTGCTTTCTGCAGTAACTGTTGTGATGAACAGGGTGAATGGTGTATTGGAGCAAGATGTTACCATCCGGTTTCTTTTAGTTGCAAATACCGCTAGTGTCTTTTACTATGATTCTGGCTCAGATCCTTTTAACAATGGCAATGGCAGTGCAATGCTGGGTGAAAATCAGACAACCTGTGATAACATCATCGGGACTGCCAATTACGATATATGGGCCATGTTTTCAGCACAGGTGGAGGAGGAATTGCTTCTTTGTTGCATTTGTGTTACTAATTTTAAAGCAAAAGGTGTTACTGGTCAGTCTACTCCCATTGGAGATCCTTTTTCTATTGATTATGTTGCCCACGAAATGGGGCACCAGTTAGGAGCCAACCACACCCAATACAACGCCTGTAATCGTTCTAACAACTCGGCATATGAGCCTGGAAGTGCATCTACCATTATGGGTTATGCCGGTATCTGTTCTCCCAATGTACAAAGCAACAGCGATGCCTATTATCATGCACGCAGTATGCAAGAAATCAAAACCGTATTGGCGGCCAATAACTGCCATGCTGTTATTTCTTTCGTAAACCAGGCTCCTGTTATGGCCGCCTTGACTAATTATTCAGTTCCCATCTCAACTCCTTTTGTTTTAACTGCATCTGCAACTGATGGTGATGGAGACCCATTAAAATATTGCTGGGAACAGTTTAATAATGGCGGCACACAACCTCAACCCCCACAAGCAACAAACAACAATGGTCCAAACTTTAGAAGCAACACTCCTATTTCTTCGCCCTCAAGGTATTTTCCTGCCCTGTCAACAGTACTAACCGGAAGTACAGCCAATACCTGGGAGGTTGTGCCTTCTGTAGGTCGAACATTAAATTTCCGTTCAACTGTGCGTGACTTCCACACGGTTGCTGGTTGCAGCGATGAAGAAAACATGACCGTCACCACCGTAGCCGGCATCGGTCCTTTTATTATAACATCCCAAAATACGGCATCCAACTTAACAGAAGGAGCCCCGGCCACCATCACCTGGAATGTTGCTAACACCACCAACTCTCCGGTAAACTGTGCCAGTGTAAACATCCTTTTGTCTTATGATGGCGGTCTTACCTATCCGGTCACTTTGGCTACTGGCACCGCCAATGATGGCACCGAAACGGTGACCCTACCGCTCGGCACCTCCACAACGGCCCGCATCATGGTAAGAGCTGCCAACAATGTATTTTATGATGTCAACAATGCCAACATCACCATCATAGCCAATCCGGCTACTTTCAACTTATCACTGGAGCCGGGTGAGGTTGTTTTGTGCAACACCGGCCAGGGACAAACAACGGTTTCTGTTTCTCCTGTCAATGGCTTTACACAAAACGTAACCTTATCGGCACTCAACCTGCCTCCGGGTGCTGTGGCTTCATTTTCTACCAATCCGGTAGCCCCCAATGCTTCTTCGGTGATGACCATTTCTAACCTTACCGGCGCAGATGGCACGTACAATGTAACCGTACGGGGTACCAGTGGCAGCATCATCAAAGATGTCAACCTGGTGCTTATCGTTCAGGCTCCTTTGGCTGCACCCACCCTCATTGCTCCTGCTTCAGGTGCAACCGGTGTGTGGTACCTTCCTGATTTGTCATGGAATGGACTATCCGGCGCAGCTGCCTATAATTTTGAGGTTTCTCTATCTTCTTCATTTTCTTTCCTTGCCGCATCGGGGAATGCAGGCTCTAACGCTGCATCTTTAAATTTACCCCTCCTCGGTCAAAGCACCTATTTCTGGAGAGTTCGCGGAGTGAATAATTGCGCTAACAACCCCTGGAGTGCGGCTTCTTCTTTTTCTACAGATAACTGCATGTATTATAAATCCGGAGATATTCCTCAAACCATTTCTTCGGGAGCCCCTTCTACTGTTGAATCACAGCAGTTCATTTTTGACCGCGGACGTTTAACAACGGCAGAAATTTATGACCTCGAAGGCCAACATACCAATGTAGACAACCTAAAGTTTTTCCTACGGGATCCCCTAGGCACAGAGCTGCTCTTTTGGGATCAACCCTGCAACGGCGAAGATAATTTTAACATTAACCTCAGCGATGCCGCTTCGAGCAGCGCCTTTCCTTGCCCACCTACCAATGGCATGAGCTATAAACCCACCAACCCCTTCTCTCTTTTTCAAGACGTCAATCCTATTGGCAACTGGAAGCTGAAAGTACAAGATGTTGCTGCCGGCGACGGTGGTTTTTTAACCAACTGGGGCTGGGTAGGTTGTTACAATGGTTTTTGCCACCTGCAGGTAGAGCATCCTTACTCTACAGGCATCGGCAGCTTGCTCAATGCTGTTTCTTGTTCTTTATCCGGTGATACCATCTATTTCAACTCAAGCCTCAAAAACCTAACCCTCGATTTGGGAACTTCAACCCTTGTGATCAACAAGAGCATCGTTTTTAAGGCAAATCCTGCAGACAATATTACCATTTCTACCAACGCATCCTCTTCTCCAACAGTGGAAGTGACCCCTGGTCAGACGGTAACCCTGATCGGTCTCAACATCAAGGCTTCGGGAGCTGCTGATGGAGCCATTAGAAATGCCGGAAATTTAAATTTGGTTGACATTGACCTGATTAAAAATCCGTCGGTAACCCATACTTCCCTCCTCAGAAATCAGGGGGCCGGTACGGTTTCGCTGACAGGTGCATGTACGCTCAAACCGTAACCGCGCTTATTTATACAATCGGGAATTGAGCAGATAAGAATAGACCCTGTCCGGTACCAGGTACTCGATTGACAGCCCTTGTTTGATACATTCACGAATATAGGTGGCAGATATGTCCAGCAGTGGGGCCTCCATGTAGTGGATGTTGAGGTGGTTTTCATAAATCCCTCCGTTGCTACCGGGCCTTTTGTATACGTATATGTTATGTTCCACTATTTTTTCATGGTTCTTCCACTTGTCAAGCGATTGTAGGTTGTCGCCCCCCATCAATAATACAAATTGATGTTGTGGATATTTTTCTTCGAGATAGGTAAGTGTGTCTATGGTATAAGATGGCTTGGGCAGGGAAAACTCGATGTTTGACGCCTTTATTCTGGCATTGTCTCCTATGGCCAGGTTCACCAGGTGGAGTCGGTCGTGATCGTTGGCCAGGCTCTTTTTATCTTTTAAGGGATTGTGCGGACTCACTACCATCCATACTTCGTCCAGATCTGCCTTTGTAACCATGTAGTTGGCAATGATCATGTGTCCTGTGTGTACAGGATTAAAGGATCCGAAAAAAAGTCCGATTTTTTTACCCGCTCCCGCCATTAATAGCCAGACAGCACGGGCATGATCAGCATCATAATGTGCTCATCTGATTCCTGCTCTGATGGCAAAATGATGGCCGCTCTGCTTGGGGTTGACATTTGCATGATGGTCTCTTCGGTATCGATGTTGCTCAACAGCTCCACAAATATTTTTGAGTTGAAGCCCATGCTCATGGCCTCTCCTGCATATCGGCAAGACAGCTGCTCCTGGGCCTCATTGCTGAAATCGATGTCCTGCGCTGAAAGCGTAAGGGCATTTTCCGACATATTGAGCACTACCTGATTGGTGGACTTGTTGGCATAAATACCAATCCTTTTCAGAGAGTTCTGCAAGTCTTTTTTATTGGAGGTAAGCTCATTGGGGTTTTCTACCGGGATCACAGCGTTGTAATCCGGATACTTGGCCTCAATCAACTTGGTAATTATTTTGGTATCCCCAAATTGAAATACCGCATTCTTGCGGTTAAAACTAATGTCAACCGTTCCGTGTCCAGGAAGGGCAGATTTCAACAGGGTAATTAGTTTTTTAGAAAGAATGATGGAGTCAGAAATTTCGGTGTTGACATTGCCAAAGGTATATTTTACCAGCTTGTGTGCATCTGTTGCTACAAATACAACCTTGTTGTAGTCGATTAACATGTAAACTCCCGTCATGGCCAGCCTCATTTCATCGTTGCTTACCGCAAATGAGGTTTTGGTCAGGGCTGTGGATAACTTTTGGCACTCAAATGAAAAAGTTTCCATTGCATCGTCTTCGCTGATGATCGGAAAGTCGTCCGGACTATCACCCACCAGGTGGTATTTACCATAGCTGGATACTATTTCAATGGCGTTTGAGTTGCCATCTTCCGCGTGGCCAATAGTGATTGGCTGGTCTGGAAGTGCCTTCAATGTTTCCAGCAACATCTTGGCAGAAATGGCGATCTCTCCCTTCTCAATACCATTCACCTCTGTTTTGGTGATGACCGTGTTCTCTACGTTGGTAGCACGGATGGTAAGGGTATTGCCCTTTAGTTGAAACAAAAAGTCTTCCGTCACTGGCAAAACGGGACTGGGTGCAATTACGCCTGATGCCACCTGTAAGCTTTTCAACAACTCCGAAGAGGAAACTTCAAACTTCATTATGATCTGTGTTTAAATCGATTAGGGAATTTTTCGAAAGACAGCAAAATTACAACAGATTATCGGTTTTTTCAAGGATATAAGGCCCTTGTTTTAAACCACCATTTGTGGAAAACCCACTTTTTTCCACCAAAAAACAAAAAAGCCACCCTTTTGGAGTGGCTTTCGTGGTCCCACTAGGACTTGAATTATAATTAATATTCAATTATTTATGTTGTAAAATTTTGGGGGGGCTTAAGGGGTGTTTTTGTATTGTTTTCTATAACCGTTCATATTGTCTTCAATAGCTTTTCTTGTTTTTGTTTCTAATTTGGCTATAAAACCAACTCTAATTCAAAGACCTCAATATTATCCCCTTCTTTCTTAAATTGAATTCTTCAACATTGATGCCATCCCTCTGATTCAAACAAAGACAATGTTTAATCAAATTTGTATATGTTTGCTTCGATTCCTCTAATTCATTAAGAAGATTTAGATTTACTTCTTCTTTGGTTTTTAAGCTTGTTCCCAGTAATCTGAGTCATTTTTGTTCGTCTCTATTGTTTTAATCATAAGACATTTGTTGATAAATTTTATCAGCCTGTTATTTCGAATTGACCCTAACTCCCGAGAGAAACATAGTAATTCAAAATTTTTCTTTTATTTCTTCATTGTTTTTTTTTTACTAACACAGTTTGGGAAAAATGTTGACGTATCTCTTTCTTTAATTTTTTTGTTTCAACCAAAGCCACAATAATTTTCTGATAATGCAATATATCGTCAAAATCAAGTTTGCGGCCCTTCCTGTCCTTTAACCATTTTTGCGCTGGCTGGTAACCTCCAATATAAAACTCCCATGCGGACATCGGTACATCTTCAAAATACTGAGTTTCGTTTATATGTACATTACCCAAATAATCCGGGTAAACAAAATTACCGTTTTCATCTGTTGGTGCTGCTTCATATAAATAAGTTTCAAATTGTACCTTTTTCACTTCGTTGTCTCCATCAACCGGATATTGCGTAATGTAGTTTTCAACAATCGGACTCTCCATTAAATGGATTTCTCTGAGTTGTGAACCTAAATTGACCAAAAGCCAAAATGTTTCTTTAGCGAATACAAAACGGCATATATGTAATCTAAAAGATCAATAGGGGCAAAAGTATGTTTAGTTGTTTCTTTTTCGTTGGTAAAAGTTAAACATATTTTCTCTTCTATTTGCTTTACAATTTCTTTATTTAGGTTTGGTGTTCTATTTGATGTTTGTCCTATTGTTTGTTGTTCGTTGGTCAGTGGCAATATAATACAAAGGAAAAATGGCAGATTGTGTTGTTCTTTCTCTTCATTTAGAGCCATAATGGTTTTGTAAATAAAAAAGGTCCAAGTATTGATTTATTTCTTTTGACGGCTAACCAAACCTAAATTATCTCCTATATGAAATTGTTTCATAATTTTAGGTTGAGGGCTTCCATAAAAGCCACTTGATTTCCTATTCAACAAGTGTCAATCTTATGTCAAAAGGCCTATATTGAAATTTTAATAATTGTCAGAATTTATAATATCAATTCGTTTTTTGCATTTTCTAAGTTCAGTCTCTTGCATCAGTTGCACGTTTGAATAAAATTCGCCAACTAAGTTCGTCCATTTCTAAAATTGTTTTATTTTTGAATTTGTTCTTTTTTTAATTAAATATTAAGACAGTCATTTGCCGAATCGTAACCAACAGAATTATTAGTAAATAACGTTCCTATGTAAAAACCATAGTTGTAACCTACATACAAATCATTATTCGAAGGTTTAAAAAAGAAATAGGGGGCTTCTGGTTTTAATTGATTGAAACATATTGCTTTTAATGACTTGCCAATTAGAAAATCATATTTGTTTTCCCGATTCCCGTATAAATCAAAATGAAACACTTTTCCTAATTGGTCATTTTTCTTATTACTTGTTTTTATAAATAGGTTAATTGAAACGCCATGCTGAATGTCAAAGACATTTTTATCAGGACTTCCATCGGGTGAACTTTCTTTAATTTTGCGTTGCCATGTAAGTCCAGGGTGTAAATTTTATCAAAGGTTTTAGCAAATTCCATCGCATATCTCTATAAGTAGGATTACCTAAAAAGCCGTTAGGATTTATTAATGCTATTACACCTTCACCTTTTTTTTCAATAAAATGCTGACCATATCTAATAAATTTGACATAATCATCATTTAACCAATGTTTGCGTTCATTAAAATGAATTCCTTCAACATATTTGTAATCTTCAATTAAATCACCTATCCATTTACCGTTGTTGGAAGAAATACCACTATATGGTGGATTTCCTATAACACACATTACTGGGGTAGCTCTTTTTATCTGATTTGCTTCGTTCGCTTCCTGACTTAACCAATTAGCAAACAATGTCCCTGTGTCCGGGTGGCTTTCTTCAAGACTATTTGTTAGATAAACTTTAAATCGTTGGTTTGTTGTTGGCTTAAATCCTGTTTCTGTAAGCAATAGGTCAAGTTTTAAGTGTGCCATTGCATAACTGGCCATCAACAATTCAAAACCGTTTAAACGGGGCAAGAGGTGGTTTTCTACATAATTACTCCAAATTCCTTGTTGTCCATCAAATTTGCGGTAAACTTGTTTTATCACTTCTGCCAAAAATGTTCCGGTACCTGTTGCCGGGTCTAAGATTTGGACCTTATGGACCTCCATTTCAACTTTTTTGCCTTGGTGGTCCACTTTGATCTTTGTCTTGCTATTGTCTGCAAGTCCTTGGGGTAGTCCAAATTCCGTTTTTAATATGTCGTCAACGGCTCGCACAATGAAATTAACCACTGGTTGAGGTGTGTACCATACACCCCGTGCTTTTCTTAATTTGGGGTCATATTCGCTAAGGAATGTTTCATAAAAATGGATAATCGGGTCTTCCATCTTTGTACTCTTACCATAGTCTTTGAGTATTTCCTCAACGTTGGTATGAAGAAAGATATCAACCAAATTATCAACTATCCATTTTATCCTGTCGTCTAAATCTGGTCCGGCTATATAGCCAAATAGCTTTCTTAAAAATGGGTTTGATTTGGGTATTAATTCCGCTGCTTCCTGTCTGCTAAATGTTGGCAATGTTGGGTCATGTAAACGGGCTGCAAACATTCCATAGGCTATTGTTTGAGCGTAAACATCTGCAAAGCCCTTTGGCGTAATGTCGTGGATAAGGATTTGTTTAAACGCCTCCATTTGGCTTTTCAGGGTGCTGTCTTCGTGACTGCTTTCATCGCTGGTCAATGCCTTTTCAATTACATCTGATAGCAATCTGGCTTTCCCTGCCATCATTTTCGCCAACTTCTTGCTGCTTTTAATGGTTTGCCCTATGTGGGTGCAAAAGTCCCGTATAAACGCCTCAAAGGTGGCAAAATTCTCATTTATTGGTTTGATTCCTTTTTCTGTTACCTGACCAATTTGAATTTTTATCACAATTTGACCGTCACGGCACAAATGGAAGTTTAGGTAGTCGGTAAATATGAGGTTGTTTAATGATGCCTTATATCTGTCGAATTGTTCTTTATTGCCCGTTTTCTTGTTTCCATCAAGGTCCGGGTCTCCAATGTCCTTTGCTTCAATAAAGCCAACGGGAATATCTTTTTTGGTCAATATATAGTCTGGTGCTCCGCATGACTGCCTTTTGGGTTCGTTGGTCGCTCTGATTTCCGGGACAATGGATTCAATTAGCTGTTGCAAGTCCCCCCTAAAGGTGTGTTCTGTTGCGTTCCCTAATTTATACCTTTGATTAATGCTATCAATATACTGGCTTAGATTCATTTTGCACTCGATTTTTCAAGTGCTAAGTTACCCTTTTTTATTTTTCACTTCTTGTTTAGTCGCCTATTGACAAAACCGCAAAACATTGGTTTGATTATCAATAACTTAGTCAAAAAAGAGTTTCCGGGGCTTTATAGATATGCAGACTTTTTCGCGTTGGCTGCCGGGCAAATAGAATAAAAGCATTTTTATACCCCCGGGGTGTTTAATTGGTTAACCCTACATTTACATTGCTAAGTATGAAACTATATTATTAGATTTCATTTTTAGCATTTAGGGCGTTGGCCTTTTCAATTACATTTTGAATAATTTGTTCTTGGTTGTGTCTAATCCCAACCTTTTTATTAATTCCGTGTATTGCCTCCTGTATTTGCTTTTCTGTGCTTTTATTCCTTGGTTTGAATAATTGCTCCAAAACATTGAATTAATGCCATTTTGAAAAAGTTTAGCTTCTTTTGATGTCAACACCACCGGGCTAATCAATGTATCAACGAAGTTGATTTTTGTAATCTCCTCTTTCAGGTTTTTTACTAATAATTTAAAATTGGCTGGGTTGAATTAAATCCTATACCGCTTAATTTTGGGCCTTCTTTACTATGGTTTCATTTCTCATATATTTGAGTTCATACCTTAATAAATGAAATGGCAACGTGTGTTGTCCTCCTTTGTCGTAAAACTTAGCGTAACGATCAACCGTTTTGTACTCTACCAAATGACCGGTTTTATATACTTTGTTTACAAATTTGCTCCTGGTGTCCCAATCAATAAATAGCATAGAGAGAGCATCAGAAACGTTTGTTTTTAGCTTTACATTGACTCCGATTTCAAGGTTTTCTATTTTCATTTCTTTGGGTTCAATCTGCAATACTTTACATAGGGTGTCAATGGATTGGATTACATTTTTAAAACTAAAATCATTAAAATTCTGCCATCCTTTGCCCTGAATTATGTTATAAAAAATATGAAGCGACCCGGAAATAATGATTTTTCGCTCTTTAATTTCAAATTCAATGTTCTTGTAGTTCCCTTTGATTGGATAGTTTAAAACCTCCCCTGTGTGGTAATTATGCTGACCTTGTAATGTTATACATGGGTTATTTAATAGCTGATGCTCATACGTTTTGGGAATTGCGGCTTTAAAGAAGTCAACCATTTACCCGGCCTTATATTCTTTCCTCTTAATTGCCGTTAATACTTCGCTTCTTTTATATCTAAGGCGACCCGCTATTTTGTGGGTTTTAATTATCCCCTTGCGTGACCAATTCCAAAGCGTCGTATGTGAAATCTTTAGCGTGTCTTGTACTTCTTTGGCGGTTAACAGCTCTTTGTCGTTGGCTGCTTGCTCTTTGCTGCTGTCAATTGCTTTTACTACTTCTGAAATGATCTTTTCGGAAAGTAGTTCTAAGTCTTTCTTGGTAATAATCTCTATTTGCATGTTGAATGTATTTTGATGCAAATAAAGACCCCTTAATTGTGAGTAAAAAGTGAGATTTACTCTTTTATTGTTCTTTATTTAATTTTGCAATTAATTTGATAATTGTCTCATGTTGTTTGGTTTTAGTTAGTTTTTCTGTGATTTTCTTATTTCTCATTTTCATGTGGTTCTTGCGTTGATAAATTAAAATTATTTACTTGATAGTATAAGAAAAGTACTCCATTGCATTCATGAAGTATTCATTGTTTTTGTTAAAATTCTGGTCTGGATTTATTAGTTCAGCTGTTTCAATGTCTTTTTTTGCGCTACCCGCAATTATTCCAGTGTATAACAAGTATAGGAAAGAGTCTTTGACTTATTGTGTTTTCTTCAGGCCGTATTTTGTGAAATCAAACTCATAGTGTGGTAGGTCATTAATGCTCTAAACATTTCTTTACAATGTTCTTATACTCATTTACATGAGGCGGCTTGACGTGAAAAAAAAAGGAGAGCCTTAGTAATCCATAATGGCTCTGATAATAGCGTTAAGCAATTCTTCAATAATTTCATTGTATCTGCAACTTTTAATAAACCACATATTTTTATGCTCTTATTATATAGGTCCCTTAGTTCATGATGTTGTGAAAAAGGCGTCCTATTCCTATATCTCCATTTTACATATTGTGTCCTCTATTTGTTGTTAACGCTATTCCTAAATTGTGAACAACTGATTGTCTTCTATCATCAAAAGACCTGCCTGAATAATATTTTTTTGCCTCATTAAAACTTTGCTATTCATTTTTTGGCTTTTGGTTGTCCTTGGTATCAAATATTCTTGTAATATATCAAGCTTTGTATGACCTGTGATCTGCATAATCTCCAATAATGGTATTCCGTTTTCATACATATTGGTGGCACCACTCCTTCTTGCGGTGTGGGTTGTTATTAATTGCCATTTTTCCATTTCCACTATTTGACCCCTGTCGTCTATTTCAATCTTTTCTTTGATGCCTGCCAACTTGCAAATCTCTTTTATGTTCCTGCCTATTTCCTGCGATGTGATTTTTGGGAACCCCTGCGGGTATTGATCTAATATGGCCTTTAGTTCTTTTGAAATATCAATTCGGGTTTGCTTCTTGGTCTTTTGTGCTTTAATAACTATTTGGTCGCCTTTAACGTGTTTTGAGGGGTCAAGGCGGTGGAAATCCGAATATCTGAGTGCTGTATAATACCCGGCTAAAAAAACGTCTCTGGTGCGGTTTAAATAGGGTTTTTGGGATAGATCAAGTCTCACAATTTTTTTAATTTCCTCACTGTATAATGCAACAGCTTGGGTTTTGACTTTGGGCTTCGATATTTCGTCTAATTCCTTAGATATGTGAAACAAATCCGATGTACTTAATACCGGGCGTTTGCCTTCCTTCTCCACTGCATACGTTTTGCCCCTTTGGGTATTTAGATAGTCATGGATTATTGCTTTTAATCTGGTTATCAATTTACCTTTTTGATTGGGGGCGTATTTCTTATCTTCAAAAAACTGAAATAGGTCCTTTTCATATTCCCGTGATATTTCGTCAATCCTACGTTGACCATACTCTTGTTCAAACTCATTATATACTTTTTCAAATGATCGGTATAAATCCACCGTTGCCGGGCTGAACTTTTGGCCTCTCTTGCTTTTGGGGTGTGTTATGAACACGGTCCCGTTAATCATGCCCTTTACTTGCTTACTTATTATTTCCGATATATAGGGGGGCTGTTGCATTTTCTTGGGTTCTGCCTTGGGCTTCTTTTCTTCTTTAAATCTTTGGTCCAAAGTGGTGCGTAAGTCCTCCAGATTGATTTTTGCTCCGGCTCTCTCGGTAAGTGAAAAGTATTCTGTTGTCTTTGTACAAATGTTGGCTAATCTGTTGGCTATGTTTTCAAGGTCCGTCTTTATGTCCGGCACCTGTTTTGACCATTCCGCAATCAATGTCTTTTTGTTCGTTGGTCGCTGTCGCTCCTTATCCCAAAGTTCCGGGTAAATGATTTGCGATGTACCATATTTGAATTTTTGGCCTTGGAAGTAAAACAGAAAGAAAATTGAGGTTTTGTCACGTCGGGGGTCTTTCAGCTCAAATTTGTAGTTAGGTAGCGACATAATTAGTGGTTAATTCCTAACAAAGATAATGAGGGGCGGTCTGAGGGGCGGTTTTTTTTGAATTATTGTTGATTATTTTAAATCAACTTTCTGATGTTTATGATGTAACTCATTGAAAAACAAAGGGAATTGATTTTTAACGATCAACTCCCATCATTATTTCGTGGTCCCACTAGGACTTGAACCTAGGACCACCTGATTATGAGTCAGGTGCTCTAACCGGCTGAGCTATAGGACCTGCTTTTGGCGAGGCAAAGATAAATTTTTTTTGGCTATTGATCTGCGTTTTTGTTGATATATACGTTCTAAAAATTATGAATCGCTACTTTTTTGCCACCCTTCTTTTATGGCTTCTTTCTCTCCTTTCGGCCACTGCTCAGGAGAACCCTCGTTATTATGTCAACAAGCAAGCCATTGATTCTCTTGGCGTTGAATATATAACCATCCATGCTTCCCAACAGTTTTTAAGCGATAAGGTAAGGGTAGAACTGGAATATGGCCAGCTCAACAAGTCTTTGGCAAGTAGTGAGACCCGAATTTCTGATGTCAATGGCAGGGAGGTGGTTTTCAACAGCCTGCTGGAGGTGCTCAACTTATTGGCCCGACAGGGTTATGAATATGTAGACTCTTTTATCGATCCCTTCAGCAACGATGGCAAAACACTAAAATTCCTGCTCAGAAAGCTAAAATAAAAAGACCTCCTTTTTGGGGAGGTCTTTTGTCTGTCATAAGATACTTGCCATATTAACCCTCGGCCCTATCTTGGCAGCCAGGTCTTCTATCTTTACTCTTTCCTGTTCCAGGGTATCCCTGTCTCGGATGGTTACTGTGTTGTTTTCCAGGGTATCAAAGTCGATGGTTACGCAATACGGCGTACCAATGGCATCTTGTCTCCTATATCGGCGACCAATGGCATCTTTCTCGTCGTACTGGCAATTAAAATGTTTTTTTAAGGTGTTGAAAACCTCTGTTGCTGCACTCGTCAACTCTTCTTTGTTTTTCAACAGTGGAAGTACCGCCACCTTTACCGGTGCCAATGCAGGGTGGAGTTTTAATACTTCCCTGGTAGACTCGTTGCCATCGGCATCCGGCACCTTTTCTTCTTTGAGCGCCTGACTGATCATGGCCAAAAACATACGATCGCAGCCAATGGACGTTTCCACTACAAAAGGCACATAGTTTTCATTGAGTTCCGGATCAAAGTACTGCAACTTCTTACCAGAGAGTTTCTGGTGCTCGGTAAGGTCAAAGTCTGTTCTACTGTGGATGCCTTCAAGCTCTCTGAAGCCAAAAGGAAAATCAAACTGAATATCTACGGCGGCATTGGCGTAGTGAGCCAGGTTGTCGTGATCGTGAAAACGCAACTTCGACTGCGGTGTTCCCAGGGCAAGGTGCCACTTCATCCGGGTTTCCTTCCAGTATTCATACCATTGCATTTCTTCTCCCGGTCTTATGAAAAATTGCATTTCCATCTGCTCAAACTCCCTCATTCGGAAGATAAACTGACGAGCAACAATTTCGTTTCTAAAGGCCTTTCCTATTTGCGCAATTCCAAACGGTATTTTTTGGCGGGTTGATTTTTGTACATTGAGAAAGTTGACAAAGATGCCCTGAGCCGTTTCCGGTCTTAGATACAGCTTGCCTTCTTCTCCTGCGATATTGCCCAGCTGGGTGTTAAACATGAGGTTAAACTGCCTTACTTCTGTCCAGTTTTTGGAACCACTCACCTCGCAGGTAATGCCACATTCGTTGATGAGAGCGCCGAGGTCTTCCATATTGCCATCTCTCAATGCATCGTTCATTCTTTTGAGTACGGCATCTATTTCCTGCTGTCTCTCCAATACTCTGGGGTTGGTAGCCCGATACATTGTTTCGTCAAAACTTTCACCAAACTTTTCTTTTGCCTTGTCTACGTCTTTCTGAATCTTGGCCTCAATTTTTTCTGCATAACCTTCAATCAACTGGTCTGCCCTGTATCTTTTTTTTGAGTCCTTGTTGTCGACCAAAGGATCGTTAAACGCATCTACGTGCCCTGAAGCCTTCCAGGTCTTCGGGTGCATAAAGATGGCCGCATCAATCCCAACAATGTTTTCATGCATTTGCACCATCGACTTCCACCAATACTGTTTGATGTTGTTTTTCAACTCTACTCCATACGGTCCGTAGTCATAAACAGCACTCAGTCCATCATATATCTCGCTCGATGGGTAAATGAAACCATATTCCTTGCAGTGTGAAATCAGATTTTTAAAATCCATGAGATTGTTATTGGTGTTAGTCAGATATCAGCAACAATTGTGCCTTAATTGACACAAAATTAAATTTTTTAAGCCGCTTTTTTACGCTTCTATTGTTGTAAATACGCCTTTTAGCAATTTTTTATTTGCCTTTGGCCCTGATTTTGGGCGCTTGGCAAAATTTTGTGTTGCACCTTAGAACGGCAGATCGCCGTAATCGTTAAACGTGTTGTTGTCGGTATCGGTAAACGGTTCAAAGTTGGATGGGGGCATGCCATTGCTATCCTGAGGTGCCGGTACTTCAACTTTTGCCATTTTATCAACCTTCCAGGCATTGAGATTGGTAAAGTACTTTCCCTGCCATTCTCGACCCCTCAGATCAAAAAAGACCTTGATCTTATCTCCTTCCTTTAAGCCGTCAACAATGCCGGTGCGGTCTTGAACCGCTTGAAATTTAACGAACTGAGGATAGGTTCCCTCTGTTGAGATCACAAATTCGCGGGTTTGGAAAGAGGCGGATTTGGATTCTACCTCATACACCTTGTGCAGTGTGCCTTCTATTTCAAAATTCATGTGTGTTTGTTTTGGTAACGTTCTTTTAGAGTGGCACAAAGATACAATATTCAGCAATAATGTGCAGCCCGGCCCCTTGTTTTGATCGTACAATAAGTTGTTACCTACCCCACCTTTCCTGTCTTATGATCGTTTATTGATTAAAAGAAGTATTATGCCAATTCAAAAAGGATTGTTGTTTGTCTTGTTTTGCTTATCTATTGCTGTTTCTGCTTGTCATAAAGACTGTTTTTACAATGCACGGGTCATAAAATTTGACACCAATAAATGCGCCTGTTGCGGCGGCCTGGTAATAGAAGTAGATGGCAAAACCTATCAGGCCATCCAGTATCCTGAATCGATTTCTCCTGAAGTAAGAAATGAATACCCCTATGGGGTCAACATCAAATATACCCTCCGTGAGGCGGGAGATGGATGCAGCATCACTGATGGCCTCATCAACATCCGGTCCGCCTCTTTTTAAGTTTTTATACCTTAATATCCTGCAAGGTTATTAGGGCACAACTATTATTTTTTTGTGTACTGTGCTGTTGCCTGTTTTAATTTCGGCCAGGTAAACACCGGCACTCCACCCGGTTAGATCCAGTCTAATGTTCGATGATGCATTTTGTTTGTTCAATACCGTTTTCCCATCTTCTCCATATATGAGGATCTGGTCAATGATGTTTCCGTCGCGGTGCCTGATCCACACATAGTCTTTGGCCGGGCTTGGGCCAAGGTCAATAAATGCTGTTAATGGATCTTCGGTGCCGGATATGACCACCTCTTCGCAAGAAGAAAGGTTTTCACATCCTTTGTTGTCACGCACTCTCACGGCATACCTGCCGGATGTTGGCGGTATAAAACTTTGTTGATTGGCGCCTTCAATGAGCTTGCCCGTTGTACAGTCTATCCATTGATACGTCATTCCAATGGCATTGGCTTTAAGCACAGACCCTGTTTTTACTACCTTGTTGTCAATTTGTCCGGTACAACTTATGTTTTCGTAGTAGGCAAGTCGCATGGTATCTGTAAGCAGATTTTCCAATAAAAAGACATCCAGGTCCCGGTCGCCATCCATATCTGCCAGGGCCGGAATAGATGCTGCATCGTCTACTGTTGCAGGCAGGCCTAAAAACGACAAGCCGGATACAAAGTTGGCCTTTCCGTTGACAAGGGGCTCATTGATAATACCACCAACATACAATACGTCTTCATCAAGACTGTCCTGCCACAGGGTAAAAAGATCTACATCGTCGTCCAAATCCAAATCACCGGTTATAAAATAAGCGGCCTTGTTGAGAAAGGCGGCAATGCCGTTGGTATTTTGATACCAGCCTTGAAAGTGAGGAACAGTGGCACTACCCGTGTTTTTGGCATACAACATGGTTGCCACATCTTTTTCTTCTCCGTTATCCCCAAAATAGCGCACAAAGCCACTCATTACAATGTCCTGGTCGCCATCCTGATCCATGTCGGCAATTTCCGGCACAAAAAAACTTCCCGCAGAAAAGTCATTGAGTTTGAGCTGCTCTCCGGAATAGCTGTTATATCCGCCACTGCTCTTGCTTTCAAAATACCGCACACTCAAATTCAGGTAGTCGTCGGCATCACAACAGACTACAAAGTCAGGCAAACGATCACCATTAAAATCGGCCACTGCCGGATACACCAGTCCCGTCATCTGCAACAAGTCGCTATATGCGGCTTGCCTGCCCTCAAATTCCGGCGTCCATCTGTCTCCTACGTTTTTTTGCACCGCTACAAAAAACTTTATGCTTTTAAAGGTAAACGGTTGTTGGCTTTGATCGATAGAGTCTATTCCCGCAATGATGGCGTCTTTGTCTCCATCATTGTCTATGTCAAAAAAGATAAATCGCATGCCAGGCTCGCTGGTATCCGGCTTGGTAAGCTCCAATCCAAAAGGGTTAGAGCCCTTGTATTCAAATATTTGGCCCCAAACGGTGTTGGTCACTAACAGAGCCAGCAATATCAATCCTTGTTGTAACTGTCTCATGGATAAATTTCTTTAGGCGTTAAAAAAATGGTTTTGGAAAAGGTTGTCGATTCTGTGGTAAGTGTGGAAAAGCTCCACGTGCCTTCATTGTAACCAGGTTTATTAATAATAAAAAAGACCTGTGCATAATCGTACGGTGACTTTTTGGTTTCTGTTACTGTAAATACAGCGGTTGATCCCTCTCCCGTGTTTTTCAGGCTGGAAGATTTGCTGATCATTTCCATTTTACAGTCTGTTTCGGATGCAGCAACCGAAGCAATGTTTCTTTGTTCAATCATTACATTGGCTGCCTTCAACGCCTGATCCGTTTCCAGGTCCATGACAACAATGGTAACCGTAAATGTTTTTGTGGTAGGTGTGGGTAGTTTATTACAATCAACCGTCAGCCCAATTTGGGGAGAACTGGCAATGGCCAACAACCAAAAAACCACCACCGACATGACCGCTAATACTGGATTCTTGTATCTTTCCATTTCTTTGTTTTTTGTATGGTGAGTTCAATTAATATGGGAAGCATCCCTCCCATACTCATAAATAGTACATCGTTTACATCATAGGTTCCAGGACTTATTCCCGACATCTGTAAGACTTCGTTGCTCATACAAACTATATACACGATTGCCATCCAGGCGCACGTCCAGTTGGTGAATTTTCTATCCCAGATCCAAAGCTGAACACACATGACAGCAAACATCCACAGTCCGTCAGGAAGAGAGAAGGTCAACATCGGATTGTCTTGCAACAAAACACCCATCCCCGAAACAAGCATTGTTTTTTCTATGTAGTACGAACCGGGAATCCATTGATAAACAACAGAAGAAATGCCCCTTCCAGAAATGTATAACAAAACACCCAACAACATCGCGCACGCACCCATCACCAGATACAACCACGGATATCCCTGCCGCTTAGACATCTCTTGTTTTTTCCATAAGGTATGACACAAAAACAGAAAAGGCAATGACTGGCGTCACTGCCTAATATTATCATTTTTTTCTGTTTTTTTTCGCTATGTTATCTTTCCAAAAAGAGAAGACAGTAAATCGTTTTTAAATCATCAAAAACAACCATGCGGTAGCCCTTCATTAAAAGGGCGCATCTCAATGCGCCCCACCCGTATTCTTTATATTCAAAATCGGTAAATCAAAAATTGGTAAATCGATACCCGGTTAATACGCCTTCGCAAAAATAACCCGCTGTGCAGAAGGTTTTCCCGTAACGATGCACGCACCTTCTTCCTTCTCTCCTTCCAGTGGCAGACATCGGATGGTGGCCTTGGTCTCTTCTTTGATTTTTAGCTCTGTCTCTGTGGTACCGTCCCAATGGGCATAAACAAAACCACCTTTTTCTTCCAGTGCCTGCTTGAGTTCGTCATAACTATTGGCAATGGTGGTTCGTTCTGCTCTGAAATCCTTTGACCGTTGCAAAAGGTTGGCCTGGATCTCGTCCAACAAGTCTGCCACATAACTGTCAATGGTTTCAAGCGGCGCAGAGGTCTTGGTCTTGTTGTCTCTTCTGGCAACTTCCACCTGGTTGTTTTCGATGTCTCTTTTGCCCAGGCCCAATCTCACAGGTATGCCCTTCATCTCATACTCCGCAAATTTAAAGCCGGGTCTGTTTTTTTCATCGTTGTCGATCTTCACACTAATGCCCCTTGCCCTCAACTTGTCGGCAATCTGGTCGGCTACCAACATCAATTCGGGTTCTGGCTTGGGTATAGGTACAATGACCACCTGAATAGGTGCAAGTTTAGGCGGCAGCACCAGACCTTCGTCGTCGCTGTGGGTCATGATCAGCCCTCCTATCAATCGGGTGGAAACCCCCCATGAAGTAGCCCATACATATTCTTCCTGGTTTTGTTCTGTCAGGTATTTTACTTCAAAGGCCTTGGCAAAATTCTGACCCAAGAAGTGGGAGGTTCCTGCTTGTAAGGCTTTGCCGTCTTGCATCATGGCTTCGATGGTATAGGTATCATCTGCCCCTGCAAACCTTTCATTTTCGGTTTTTACGCCTTTAATTACAGGCATCGACATCCACTCTTCTGCAAATCGGGCATAAACGTCGTGCATCAATTGCGCTTCCTGAATGGCTTCCGTCTTTGTTGCGTGCGCTGTATGTCCTTCCTGCCATAAAAACTCTGCAGTTCTTAAGAAAGGACGGGTACGCATTTCCCACCTTACCACGTTGGCCCATTGGTTGATCAAAATAGGCAGGTCGCGATAGGATTGAATCCAGTCGCGGTAGGTATTCCAGATAATCGCTTCGCTGGTAGGTCTCACAATGAGCTCTTCTTCCAACTTTGCCTCGGGGTCAACGATAAGCTTTCCTTTGTTATTTTCATCGGCTTTCAACCTGTAATGGGTAACGATGGCGCACTCCTTGGCAAACCCTTCAGCATTTTTTTCTTCTGCTTCAAACAAACTTTTGGGTACAAACAACGGGAAATAGGCATTGACGTGACCGGTCTCTTTAAACATTTTGTCTAATTGGTCCCTGATCTTTTCCCAAATTGCATAGCCATAGGGCTTTATAACCATACAACCCCTCACCGCTGAATTATCAGCAAGCCCGGCTTTCTTCACGATATCTAAGTACCACTGTGAATAGTTCTCCCCTCTTGGAGTAATTTCTTTTGCCATGCCTTGTTTTCTTTTGAAGGCCCGTTACACATTATTTTATTTTGTTGCGGGCCAATAATTGTGAAATAACAATACAAAAATAAAGCTTTTCTGCAGTTTCTTTAATTTTATTTGCCCGACGACTCTTTGTCGCTTTTTGTGATATGTAAAGGTTTTCTTAAAGTTGTACCTGGATTTAACCTTCTGCCACTTACCTACGTCTAAACCTATGTAAACGTTGAGATAGATTTGATCTTGTGTCTTAAGTTTTTTATGTCAAAACATTAAATCATTCTTAACGCTTTATCATGCACTTTTGCACTAACTTGCATGCGAAACAGGAGTATCAATTATTGCGAAAATAAATTCATTAACAATGAAATTTAGATGGTTCGTTTCCACCTTGGTCTTGGTAAGTATTGCATCGGCTGCTTTTGCGCAGTTTGACGATCTTTACTACGACCCAAAAAGCAACACTTCGATCGAAGATCCGGTTGCTCAACAATACAATTCTACTACCCAATATTCTGGGTACGACGATGATTCCTATGAATACGATGATGAGTACGATGATGGTTATTACGAAGACTACGATGACTATCAATACTCAAGTCGCATCAGGCGTTTTTACCGCCCTTCCTACAGCATAGGATATTACTCCCCTCTGTGGGCGTATTCATGGAGAGATCCTTATTGGGATCCATGGTACAATTCATGGTACGACCCTTGGTATGGTGGCAACAGCGTAGTTGTTGTGGTTGGCAATGGCGGCTGGGGATCCTGGAACAGATGGAACAGATGGAATAACTGGAGCTGTGGCTACAACAACTGGGGTTACAACAATTGGGGCTACAACAACTGGGGTTGGGGAAATAACTACTATGTCAACAACTATTATGGATATGGTGGTTGGAACAATCCTTGGTATGGTAATCACGGACATGGAAACCACTACAATGGAGGTGGCAACAACAATAATAATAACAACCACCCTTACGGCACTTATTACGGAAGCAGAAAAAGTGGTTCCTCCGTTGCCAGCACCAAGGGTAGGATCGAAGGACCAAGAAAAGATGTTTCTCCACGCGATGTAAGTCCGGAAGCCCACAACCCTGCTGATGTAAGTCAGGGCAATGGTGATCGACCATCGATCAGTACCAGACAACGCAAGGGTGACTACGATCCAAGCACAAAGCCAGAAGAACGTTCCAGTATCTACAATCGCAAGAGATCTGATGTATCTGGTCCCGGCTCTGGCAGCAGCACTTATCCTGGCAATACGGAGCCCGGTCGTAGATCAGATGTCAGACCTCAGATGGACAAACAACCTGAGGCAGACAGACCTAAAAGAGATAACAACAGAAGTCAGGAGCCTCGCTCTTACGAAAGACCAAGGTCCAATGACAACAACAGGTCGTCTGGAAATGAAAACAGGTCGTCACGTTCCTATGACTCAGGATCCCGCAATTCAGGTGGTAGCAGTGGTGGCAGTAGTTCACGCTCTTCTTCTGGTGGCAGCGGCGGCAGCAGCAGCAGGGGGTCTTCATCTCCCCGCAAAGGTGGCTAAACACTGTTGACGAAATCCTTTTACCATCCGCAGTCCCTTGTTGAAAAAATGATGTACTGCGGATGGTCTTTCTTTACCTTTCAGACCTTTCTATCATGAGATTTTTTACCCTTACCCTCTTCGGGCTTATTTTGATATGTACCGCCCAGGCGCAAGGTGTTACTGATGCTGTGCGCTGGTCGTTCTTCAGTCCGGGTGGCACTGCACGCACCCTGGGTGTTGGTTCTTCTTTCGGTGCTATGGGTGGCGACTTTTCGGTGATCAACATCAATCCGGCGGGTTTGGCAACCTACAGAAAAAGCGAGTTTACTTTTTCTCCTTCTCTGACCAACAATAAAACAACGTCCTTTTTGGTTGACGACGCCCAGCGCATTACCCAAGACAAGTACAACTCTTTTTCTGTTGATAACATTTCTCTAGTCTTTGCAGGAAAAGGGTCCGGAGTCAGATCAACTTTTGCCATCGGCTTTTCAAAGATCGCCGACCTCAATAAAAACTTCAGCTTCGGTGGCTCTACCCGGGGCTCCATTACCCAACGTTTTGCCGAAAGGGCCAATGGCAGAGAGGTTGAGGGTCTAGATGATTTCGAAGCTTATCCTGCTTATGCCACTGGTGCCATCTATGATCTGGATGAAAATAAAAACTACGAAACCGACTTCGACCGGTTTGAAAATGTTGATAAAAGTCAAGAGGTAGATCAGGAAGGATACATCAACGAACTTTCTCTGGGCTGGGGCGGTAGCTTTTCTGAAAAATTTATGCTGGGTGCTTCCATTGGTGTTCCCTTTGTTTCCTACCAGGAACTAAAACAATACGCAGAAACGGATGTCAATAATACCAATCCCGTTTTCACTGCCTTGAATTACACTGAATACCTCAATACCTCCGGAGCCGGTATCAACTTTAAAGCCGGCTTTGTTTATGCCCCGATCCGGCAGTTGCGATTGGGTGGTTCCTTCCATAGCCCCACCTGGTACACCTTGAATGATGATTATTATACCAATCTCGATTATAGTTACAACGACGGAGAATCACAGTTTTATGAAAATCGGTCTCCGGATGGCAGTTTCAAATACCGGCTTAAAAGCCCTGCCCGTTTGGTGGGAAGTGCCGGTACGCTCTACAAGTTAGGACCTATCCAGGGATTTATCAATGCGGACCTTGAATGGGTTGACTACAACAACAATCGTTTTGATTTCACCAGTCACTCAACCGACCCCGCAGAGGAACAAAACACCATCGATGTCAATGATGAGGTGGAAAAATACCTGGGCTCTGTGGTCAATCTGAGACTGGGAACCGAAATGGCTATCGGAGTCCTAAGGTTACGAGCCGGTATAGAAAGGGGAGACAGTCCGCTTTCCGCCGACACGCAAAAGGTGCGCACCAACTCTTTTGGCATTGGCGTTAGAGAGGACAATTTTTTTGTAGACCTCGGCATTAGATTCCGAAAGTTTGAAGAAGGTTATGTGCCCTATGTCTTGGTTGATCCCGCTGACGAAAGCCTGGTCAACAATGAAGTGACACAGACCCGCATCGTTGTAACCGCAGGATTTAAGTTCTGATATAACGGGATTTAGAATTTTTCCTCCGGAGCATTCTTTTTTAAGAACAACGAAACAAAGGCAGCCAAAATAAAGACCATAATGGACGTTGTTATACCATTGGTCAGTTGTTTGCCTATGGTAAATTCTGCAGCTCCTTGTTCTTCCACCTGTTCCATGGCTTCTGCGATTTGATCTTCGGTCATGCCAAAAGTTTCCATCATTGATCTCGATGCGGTGGTTTGGATTTCCATTAATTTCTCCTTAAGTCCCGGGTCTACCATTAATAGGATCATCAAAAGAAGGATGGAAGCCAAGGTCCCCATTAATGCCGTCAAAAAAGATGTTTTTAAGCACTCGCCATAACTTAAATAACCCCCGTTTTGCGACCGCTCTTTTAAGGTGGCCAAAACCATAAAGAGAATCATAGAACCAAAACCCAAAACCATCTGAATAGTCAGGCTTAACTCAACAATATAGTAAAACATTACGTGCATGATCATGACCACTAGTACATAGATCGCACCATATTTCATCCAGTTTTCTTTCAACATAGTTATTCCTTTATAAATGGTAAAAGTAATTTTTTTTCTGTCGTCTCTTTGGGTTTTTTGAATTCTTTCTGTATAAACTCCATTTGATGCAGCCCCCTGCTCAACGAATCTGTTGAAAAGAAACACCTCATGCCCATCTCTCCCAAATGCGGGTGCTTATAATACATGCAGTTTTGATGGTTTAACTCCAAACTTTTGTCATCGATAGAGACCTTTACAAACTGTAAAAAGTCATCGATTGACTTTTGGGCCGTGTTCTTTTTTACAACATCCATTGAGTCGTTCCATATTTCATCCACGCGATCCAGCTCCTGGTTGACAAGGTCCTTTTGACGGAGTAGCTCGGCGTTTTTGGGGTCTGCTTTTAACTTTTTACTGATCTCCTGCCTTTTCATTATAAGCGGAGTTCTTTGTTTTGATTTTACTTTTTGAAGGGATTCAACTTCAATAGACAGGCCTTGATTGACATTGAACTGACCAAATTGTAAGCCCTTTTTATAAAATGGTTTTTTTTCTGCTATTTTTTCCAGTAAGTCATTGTATTCATCGGTCAATCTTATAAAGAAAGATGCCGTGGTCTGGGTTAGCCTAAATTGCTCCAGAGAAATTTCCGGCATTTCTTTTTTGTTGATCTTTCGCTCTTCGTTGGGATGTTCCTGCAGCCAGGTATTTCTGAGGTCGTCATAATGATAATCGTCTACCATCAATCCAAATTCTTTGAGGTTTTGCTCTCTGGGAATAAAGGGGGTTGTATTGTTTCTGAAGGTTGCGGGCCCCAGTAAAATAAAACCAATGTACGGGATGGACAGATAAAAGAGTTTTTTGGTATAGGGGTGGTCTATAAAATTATAAAGCAGGGGTCTGTACAAAAACGAAAAGGTAACTGCACTGTAAAAACGATAGATGTAATAATAGACCGCGGCGATGTGTTTTTCCTTGACCCTTTTAAAGCCCCCAAGGGTCACAAGATCTATAAAGACAACGATGCCCAGTATCAAATAAACACCAATAATCATGGATAAGGCCTGCATAGAGCCCGGGTCTTCGCCGATGATTTTTTGTCCTACTACCCCAATAAAACCTATTTCCATAAAAAATACCATCATGGAAAAAAACAGCAAAAACAACAAAAAGGTATAGGCAAAGATGACACTGCACAGCCTTTCCAGGTTTTCTATAAAGTCATCATAACTACCCACCTTGTTTTTTAGGTATTGGGTCACCCTGTCTGCATATCGGAACTGGTCATAGTTGATTTCTCCGGAAACATAACGCAAGCCAATCGCCCCAATCCACAAGCCACGAAGGGTGACATGGAAGATCAGATTGATAAAAAAGATCCACCAACCTTTTTGAAGCACCAGAATGAAGGTTGATGCCAGCCTGCCGGTTTCATCAAAAAGGTACATTTCCTGGAATATTTCCAGGTTTTTAATGGTGGTTCGGGCGGCATAGATTCCAACAATGGCAAAACCTGAAATCAGCAATTCCAACTGCCACGATTCCTGTTGAAGTTTTTCCAACCACTCTTTAAAAAGGCTCTTGTGGTCTTTTACATTTTCCATGAAGACAAATCTAAAAGTATTTTTTCATGCCTGGATTTTTATCTTTCTATATCTTTCCTGACATTCAAAGGTTTTTTTGGTCTAATGAGTACATTTTTGGTATAATTGCCTCTTCTTTGTAATTTAATCGACCCTTAATCTGTATGCTGGAACTTTCCGGAGGGCTGTCACAGCCACAAACATCTATCCTGATTATCGTTTTTGCCCTGGCAATGACCCTTGTCTTGTCATTGCTCATTGTTCTTACTTACGATAAAACTTCCCGTCAGGTAAGCAGACCGGATCACTTTATTCAGTCTCTCTTACTCATGTCATTGGTTACCTGTACCATTATGCAGTCCATTGGCGACAGTCTGGCCCTGAGTTTCGGTATTTTCGGAGCCCTGGCCATCATTCGTTTTCGCACGCGGATAAGCGACCCCCGAGATGTGGCCTTTGTCTTTGCCAGCATGGCGGTGGGCATTGCCTGTGGCGTACACAGCTTTTATAATGGTGTTATTGGCACCCTGGCTTTTTGTCTGGTGGTTGTCATCATTCGTTTTTCACCGTTTGGTCAAAAATCCAACCTACTGGGTTCCCTCCGGTTTGAATGTGAGGCTGAAAACGAGGGCTCACAACCGGTGGCTTCGGTTTTGGAGAACTGCTGCAGTGCCTTTTCACTCAAAAGAAAACGTTTTGCGGTTTCCCCTGAAGGCAAAGATTTTTTTGAATTTGAATATCGCTTTAAACTCAAGAATGGTCAAACGGCCATAGCTATGATTGCAGAGCTTCGTCAATTGAATGGCCTCAAAATCGGACGATTGGTTTTTGATGATGAAAACGATATTGATACTTTATAAGATATGAACGTTGTGCCTAGATTCAATTTTTTATATTGGTTGATTTTACCTGCTCTGGTCTTTGCCTGTTGGAAGATTTACCTCTCCGCCAGTCAACCTCAAACCACCTTCTTTGGTTATGCAGAAAACAAAGAAACCCAGCTCTCAGTAGATGTTCCGGTTAAGGTCAAAAATATTTTTGTCTCTCCCGGTCAAAAGGTCAGCAAGGACCAGGTCTTGATTGAGCTCGACCTGGAGGCTACTGAACTTGAACTGGTTCAAACCCGACACAAGATTGCCCAACTACGCAAAGAAGCGAATGTAAACAAAAGTGAACTTTTGGCCTCCGTGGAAAAAGCCAGAACAGAAAAGGCAGCAAAATTAGCAGCCCTTGAAAGGGAGTTGGCAGAGGTAAAAAGTAAGCTGGATTATCAAAAAAGTTTAAGCACATATAAGCCCGGGAAGGATTGGAACAATCCCCTCGAAAAAAACATAGTTGATATCAAAGCAGAAATTCAAGCCAGCAAAGCAGCCTATGATCAGCTTATTGCCTCTCTCCAAAAATCTTTAGCCCTTTCTTCTCCTGAAGAAGAAGAGGCTCTGGGCCTGGAAGAAAAAATTAAGTTCTTACACTATGATCGAAATAAAGGTTCCATTAAAGCTCCTTTCGATGGTTTGGTTGGAAATGTCAATTGCAGAACCGCCGAGTACATAGACGGCCATGTAACCTTGCTTTCTTTTTATGAAATTCGCCCTACCCAGGCCCTGGCTTACGTGCACGAAAGCATGTCGCTTTCTGTCAACATTGGTGACAGTGTTGAAGTGGTCTCTGTGATGCATCCCACCCACACGGCCAAAGGCATTATTACCGGGCTGGGCCACAGAATTGTAGAAATACCGGAGAGGCTCAGAAAGATTCCGGAGTACAAAACCTATGGGCTTGAAGTCTATATTGGGCTGGGGGCACAAAATATCTTTCTGCAGAAAGAGGCATTAAAGTTTACCCTGATCAAATAATGCCCTATGAAGTATTGTGTCCTCTTTCTTTTAGCCCTCTTATCATTACCCTTTTATGCACAAACCCTTGACCCCGGCGAGTACTTAAAATCGTACAAAGACCATGCAGGATATGTATCCTTTGATCAATATGACCAAGGGGTAGGCGCCCTTCGTTTTGGTTTGCCCGTAGTGGATGAACTCAATGTTAGGACAGAGACCGATCAATTCAATCTGAGCAGACAAGAGTATGCCCTGCGGGTCATGTTCAATGGCTGGGGCGCCGGCTCTGCTTATGCTAAAGAAAAGACCTGGCTACAACAAAAAATACAAAGTTCCCAGCAGAGATATGCTAGTGACTTGTTGTTGCAACGATATGAAGATTTGTGCGATTTGTATTTTTTTGAACAACATCTTCCCGTTTATCTCGCAGACTCCTTACTGGCAGATTCAATGGTCTTGCTCGTTGTAAAAAATATGTTGGCCGACGAAGAAAACAATTTGGGCGATGTTATCAATTGGGAGAATAAGAAAACAGAGAGTGCCCGAAAATTAAATGAACTTCATTACGCCATAGAAATTCAGAAATCAAAGATGAAAATCGGCGGAGCTGTTTTTTCGTGGGCACATTGGCCGCATCCTGAATTTATGCTGAAAACCCTCAATGATCTTTCTCCGAAAAAGATGAGTGACCTGGATGACAAAGATTTTGAAGCAGATTCCTCACTCATTTCCTATCGTTGGCAGACCTCAAAAAGCAACGATCATAAAATTCTGGACTTTGCCCAGCTACGGTATAGCAAAAGAGATAATTTATTGTTTCAGGATGAGTTCTCTATTGGTGTGGGCTTGCGTCTGCCTTACAAGGGCACCCAAAAAAGGCAAAGCAATGAGTTTCGATTGGATTTACTGAAGATCCAACAGGAACGAGTTTTGCAGCAGGAAGAAAAAATAAACGCGTTTACCAATGAGCTACATCGCTTTCTGCTGATTTACAATCAATGTAAGGTGCTGGTAGAGCAAAAACCTGGCATTTCTTTGCTCAATGAAAAAAATGCTGCGGTAGAACGGGCTTTGTATGTGGAAAGAAAAAAGAGGGAAATAGAGCGATGGTCGCGCAGGCTGGAGCTTGAAAAAAAATTAACCCTTCAATACCTCCGCACCCTTTATATGGCCGGCGTTATGGAAAACACGGTAAACACCAATTATCTTTCAAGTCTACTCCCCTCTTTTTAAATAATCGTGATTATTGCATTGATTTTTCAACCGCTTTCACAATCAACTTTTCTCTTCTAATGGCTTCGGCCAGCATTTCATCTGCCTTTTGGCTCACTTCATTGACATAGTTTTGATCATCAAAGCCGTTGCAATTGATCTTAACATTGAGGTAGGCACCATAAATGGCGGTTTTTAGGCAGAGGCCCCCTACTCCCGCATCAGATATCGAATTGACATTGCCCTTTTTGACCATGGCATCGATCAGGTCAAATGCCTCGCTGGCGGTTTTCATTACTTCAAGGGGAATGTGAATGGCATACCTGGTGGCTTCACGCATGGCATTTTTGCGCGCCACCTTTTCTTCGTCTGTACCCTTCGGCATTCTTACTGCGGTGATAATGCCATTAAAGGCCCTCGTATCTTCATCGACCAGAAAAACCAAGCGGTCTTTTATGGCCTGACCCTTTTCTGCCCAATCTGAGAAGTAGGAAATTTGTTTTTCCCAACCCTTTTTACCCGCAGAAAGGTTGGCTACCATGGTGCCGAGTGCTGCTCCAAGTGCGCCCACATAGGCAGAAACACTTCCTCCTCCGGGAGCCGGACTTTCAGAGGCTGTGGTGTCGGCAAAATCTACCAGGGTCTTTGCCACCAATGGATTTTCAGTTGCAGCTAACATTTTATACTCTATTACCCTTTCATTGGCATCAAATGGTGCCAATTCGTCGAGACCCATGGATTTGACGGCTATAAATATCAATTCCTTTTCCGACAAGCCGGTTGACCTTCCTTGTTTTTTCAAAAAATACCGGCCTGCATCCAGCATCACGTTTTTTGGTACCAGTCCTACCAGTTCTGAGCCGGTGACCCTCAGGCCTCTGGCGTTTGCGCTTTCACGACAAGCTTCAAATGCTTCATGTAGTGTGGTTTCGTTGAGATTGGTCAGGTTCATAGATACCTGAGCGATCCCATACTCTTCTATAAACCAGCCAATGCCTTTTACACTTTTTAATTTGCCGGGTTCTCTTAGGGCTTCTCCTTGCTCATCGCGTAGAATGGTCTCTCCCCTTTTTTTGACACGGCCCGCCTCTCTTACATCAAAGGCTACCGAATTGGCTTTTCTTTCAGAGGTAGTATTGAGGTTAACATTGTAGGCCACCAAAAAATCTCTGGCACCGATCACTGTAGCACCACTTTGTACATTCATCACGGCAGGGCCATAATCCGGCTTCCATTCTGCCTGGCTTATTTTTTGGAAAAACCCTTCGTATTCTCCTGCCCTTATGGTTGCCAGGTTTTTTCTTTCCGGTGATTTGGCTGCGGCTTCATAAAGATAAACGGGTATATTAAGTTCACGTCCCACTCTTTCGCCCAGCTTTTCTGCATACCTTGCCGTTTCTTCCATGGTGATGCCGGCAATGGGTATCAATGGGCACACATCGGTTGCACCCATGCGCGGGTGCTCTCCTTTGTGCTGCGACATGTCAATCAGTTCTGACGCCTTTTTTATGGCATTAAAGGCAGCTTCTATTACCTCTTCAGGCGAACCTACAAAAGTAACCACCGTCCTATTGGTGGCAGCTCCCGGATCTACATTGAGCAGGCTTACACCTTCTGTTTCTTCAATGACTCTTGTTATCTGAGTTATGATTTCTTTGTTTTGGCCCTCACTAAAATTGGGCACACATTCTATAATGGGTTTCATGGTTGAAGTTTAGGGTTATGGATATGTCTTTGATTGTCTCTTGCGGTTTTTTTATCCAGATTGCGCTCTATGGCTTTGGTAAGGTCAATACCCGTTTGGTTGGCCAAACAGGTCAATACCCACAAAACGTCTGCCATCTCATCTGCCAGCATTTCTTTTTGCTCCGATTCTGTTGGTGCTTCCCTAAAAGATTGCTCTCCATACATTCGGACCATCAAGCGCGCGAGTTCTCCTACCTCTTCAGTAAGAATGGTCATATTGGTCAGTTCACCAAAATACCTGACTCCATAGGTCTTGATCCATGCATCTACCTGATTTTGCAGTTCTGATACCGTCATTATTCTTTTTGTTTACTGTCAATCACTATGGTTACCGGACCATCGTTCAATAGCGTAATTTTCATATCTGCTCCAAAACTGCCTGTGGCTATCCTGCCGGGAAACAATTCCTGACAACGCCCTATAAAATCTTCATACAAAGGTATGGCCTGTTCGGGACGTGCGGCGCCAATAAACGAAGGTCGGTTTCCCTTTTTGGTGCTGGCATGTAAGGTAAACTGACTCACGATCATCATCGAACCACCGGTATCCAAAAGGGATAAATTCATCTTATCGTCAGCATCAGAAAAAATGCGCATCTGGCTTATCTTAGATACCAGCCATTTTACATCTTCTTCCCCGTCAGTTTCATGAATGCCAAGTAAAACCAACAAGCCATGGCCGATTTCACTGTATAGAAGATCCTCTATGACCAGTTTTGCATGATTAACCCTTTGTATGACTGCCCGCATGATGGAGATTTGGCCCTGCAAATGTAATTCCATTATACCATTAAAGCAATGTATGAGAGCCTGTGGGTGGTTATTGTATTAAGAAAAAATGCGATACCACCGGGCTAAGCTATTTATAAACATATTGATATTTATAGATTTGTAAGACGCAGTAAATAAGTCTGTTATAAAAATACTTTTCAACACTAAAAGCGGGGGAAGGCGTGGGGAAAAAGAGGGAAAAAAAATTTGGATTTACTTACATATTAAATCTATTTTTGATGTGTTGGTTGGACCACTTTTTATGCCCATACATTTCACAATTTATTAAAGTTGGGTTTTTAAACACCACTTTCTCCACACTAACATGTAATTGTTAATTAGCTGGTTTTCATGTGAAACATTCAAGATTATACGTGAGAAAAAAAGCAGTAACCCACATTGTCATAATGGCAGACATTCAGCCATGTGTTTTCCACATCTCCACAGCCCTAATGATGAAGGTATAAAAAATTAAATAAAAGAAAATTATTACCAATCAAGCAAAACAAGTGTTTTTCAAAATTGGTTTTTATTGAGGTACTTTTACATCAAAATAGGGCTTAGATGCAGTGGCTTAAATATTGGTTGTTTACAGGTTTGATTTTCCTTTTTTTCCAGGTTGTCATCGGAGGGATAACCCGGCTAACAGGTTCGGGACTCTCAATTACAAAGTGGGACATTGTTACAGGCACCTTCCCTCCTATGAGTGAGGGTGCATGGATGGAGGAATTTGAGCTTTATAAAAAGACGCCCCAGTATCACAAGATCAATGCAGGTATGTCGGTCTCCGATTTTAAATGGATTTATTTCTGGGAATACCTACATCGTTTATGGGCCCGTACTATGGGTTTTGTGTTTCTGATTCCGTTTCTCATTTTTTACCGCAATAAGTTAATCAGTAATCACTTATTGCGACGGCTGGGTGTAGTAATTCTGCTGGCCATGTTGGCTGCTACTTTTGGATGGATTATGGTAGCCAGTGGGCTGATCAACCGGCCTTGGGTAAATGCTTATAAGCTCAGCTTTCACTTGTGTATAGCCCTTTCTGTTTACACTGCTTTATTATGGACTTATCTGGAGTATAAAAAAGGTACTGTGGTTAAAATGGTTGGGCTTGCCGATATGCCAAGTTTTATCTTTTTAGTGGTTTTATGGATTCAGTTATTTTTGGGTGGAATTATGAGTGGAATGAAGGCCGGTTTATTTTACCCCAGCTGGCCGGATATGAATGGAGAAATTATTCCACAGCTGGTTTTAAACACGTCTGTATTTAATGTGGAAGAATGGATCCACTACGATGTTAGCGGTCTGGCACCAGCGGTGATTCAGCAATTGCATAGATCTACAGCTTATTTCCTGTTTATATTGGGCATGGCCCTTTTTTATAGGTTCAACTGGAGAAGTAAAATGCCGGCTTTAAACACTGCGGCAAAGTGGTTTTTAATAGTGTTGATAACTCAAGTAATTTTGGGGATAATTACAGTAATGATGTGTAAAGGTAGTATACCTGTGATGTGGGGTGTTTTACATCAGGCTGGTGCGCTGATATTACTCACTGTTACCCTTGTATTAAGATTTGAAATTAAAAATAGCCCATTTTAAAGTAAATGCTATTTTTGTACCTCAATCAATATTTTGTCGGTGAATACGGACATTAAGAAAGAGGGTAAGTTTGAGTATGTAGAAACCGGTGCGAAGGTTGAAGGCAAGGTGCCTTTATTGCTATTGCACGGCTTAATGGGAGCGCTCAGTAACTTTGAGTCAATACTAAGTAGTTTTGGAGATAAGATGAATGTGGTCATACCTATTCTACCTATTTACAATATGCCGCTTAAAAGTCTTGACCTGGATGGTCTCGTTGATTTTATTGAAGAATTCATCGAATATAAAAAATTCGATAAGGTTTATATTCTTGGCAATTCACTTGGCGGACACCTGGCACAGATGTATTGTTTAAGAAGACCTGAAAGGGTGGAAAAGATGATCCTTACCGGAAGTTCAGGCTTATTTGAAAACGCCTTTGGCAATAGCTTTCCACGCAGAAGTTCGAGAGATTATATCAGGAAGAAAACCGAGATGGTTTTTTACGATCCCAAGGTGGCCACTGAAGCCCTGGTTGATGAAGTTTTTGACTCGGTCAGTGACCTTGGCAGGTGTATTCGGATTGTTAAAACGGCTAAGTCAGCTGTGAGACACAACCTGGAAGATAAATTACATTTAATCAAAACCCCAACCCTGCTTGTATGGGGGGTTCAGGATGAAGTAACACCACTGTGGGTGGGAAGAAAGTTTCACGAATTACTTTCCAATTCTACCCTAATTGAAATTGACCAATGCGGGCATGCTCCTATGATGGAGCACCCCGATAAGTTTAATCAAGCCCTCGATAATTTTATTTCAAGTAATTGATTATCAACATTTTAAGGCCTTACTTCTTTAGCTTTTCTGGCCCTTTGCATCGGATTTTCATTACCTCCTTGTCTGTTTTGCCTTTGTTTGAAGGCTTCGAATCTCAGTGTTTCTTCTTTGGGTGGGTAATGGTTGTTTGACCTGTCAATATCCGCTGTTTCAAGATATGGATCGAGGATAATTTCTTTGATTGGTTTTTCAGTGACAAAGACCTTGTTACAATGGTATCATCAAATCTCCAAATTTCTGCCGGCAGACGATGAGTGGTAATGCTATCATTTTCGAAAACAAAGTTTACAATGATGGGCATGGGATTGCCACCTACATTTTCGAAGGATAGTTCGTAATAATGTTGTTTGTTTTGCATCATCTCTATTTCCTCATCTGTCAGGCCTTTCAACGATTTGTTGTACTCCTGGTAGGAGATGGCATCCGGTTGGTTGCGGTCATAGGAGGTATAAAAATCATTGATGGTTGTATCCAATTCGTTGTAAGTTTTTTTGATCTCTGTTAGATTTCTTATTTCACTGATATTTTTAGGAGCTTCTTTCATTTTATTTTGAACGAGCTCATATTTAGTGTCGGGATCTTTTGGATCTATTTGGTAATGTTTAACAGTAGCCAAAGCTTGATCTACCGGTTCTGTGCCAAAAAACCAGGCTCTCCAGAACCAGTCGAGATCTACCCCTGATGCATCTTCCAGCGTTCTGAAAAGGTCAGCGGGTGTTGGTGTTTTAAAGGCCCATCTTCTGGCATATTCTTTAAATGCTCGGTCAAAAGTTCTCTGCCCATTATGGTTTCGCGCAGAATGTTTAATGCTGTGGCAGGTTTAGCATAAGCATTAGATCCAAACTGTTTGGCTGATTCTGAATTAGTCATGATAGGAGAAAGATCAGAAGGATCACTTTTCATATAATCAACAATCTTATTGGCAGGACCTCTTCCCGAAGGAAAGTTTCTTTCCCATTGTTGCTCAGTGAGGTATTGAACAAAGGTGGTGAGACCTTCGTCCATCCAGCTCCACTGTCTTTCATCTGAGTTGATGATCATGGGAAAGAAGTTATGTCCTACCTCATGGATGATCACTCCAATGTGTCCGTATTTCGTTCTTTCGGCATATGTGCCATCTTCTTCACATCGGCCGAAATTAAAAGAGATCATTGGATATTCCATTCCCATTTCACCATCTACTGACCAGGCTACCGGGTAAGGATAATCGATGGTATAATGCGAGTACCACTTTAGGGTATGGGCTACGGCTTTGGTAGAAAACTTGCTCCACAGGCAATCTCCTTCCTTGGGCCACATAGACATGGCCATGGCTGTTTTTCCATTGGGTAGTTTTGTATTGAGGGCGTCCCATATATGCCGGCGAGAGGTAGAGAAAGCAAAGTCACGAACGTTTGTTGCTGAAAACTTCCATGTCTTTTTTTGTTTTGACTTGCCAGCGAGCATTCGTTCATTGGCTTCTTCAAGTGTTGCAATGGTTATGGGTTGTACAAATTCGGTCCTTGCCTTTTTAAATCTTTCTTGTTGTTGTGCATTCAACACTTCTACTTCATTCATTAATGATCCCGTGGCAGCAATCAAGTGGTCGGCCGGTACCGTGATGGCTACATTGTAATTGCCAAATTCCAGGGTAAATTCACCCCTGCCCATAAACTGTTTATTTTGCCATCCGTAGGTATCATAGTATTTGCAAAGCCTTGGGAAGAATTGGGCAATGCAATAAATATTATGGCCATCGTCGAATTTTTCATAACCAGACCTACCTCTCTGCGTTTGGGTATTGGTGATGTTGTACCACCAGTCTATTTTAAAAGACACCTTTTCACCCTTAGCCAGCGGTTTTGGTAGGTCGATTCGCATCATGGTTTGATTGATAAAGTAGTTGAGGTCCTTTCCCTCAATTGTCTTTACGGATGTTATTTTATGTCCGCCATCAAAACTAGATTCATATCTGTTAAGATTAGACAGCGACATTTTCTCCTCCACCTTATCCTGGTTGTAAAGCTTAGAGGAAGATTCTGAAGAAAAATAGTTTTGATCTAACTGAAGCCAGACATATGTTAAGACGTCGGGCGATTGATTGTGGTAGGTAATTGTTTCTTTACCATAAAGTTTGTTGTTTTCTTCATCTATTTCAATTTGTATATCATAGTCTACCTTTTGTTGCCAATAGTTATGGCCAGGTGCACCAGATGAAGTGCGGATATCGTTGCCGGTAGGTAAGATGTTTTCTAATTGATCAAACTTGCTTTGGGCGTGAATAGAAAGATTGAAGCACACCAAGGTAAAGAGAATTATCCTCTGCATAAACGTGAAAATTTGTTTTATCAACAAATGTAGAATAAATATGTTTCACGTGAAACATTTACCATCTTAGTTTTGGAGTCGTGAAATATGTTTCACGTGAAACATCAAAGAGGCGTTCTTACTTTAATCCGTCTTTAGCTGCCCATAAATAAAAACACGCAACGCTTCTATAAGGCCGCCACTTTTCTCCAACCCGGTGGATTTCATCCAACAAGCCATTGCTGCCTTGGTCGAGATTATAATACTTGATGATAGAATTGCGTATGATTAAATCATCCACTGGCAAAACGTCGAGTCGATCCAAGGTAAACATCAGGGTCATTTGCACCGTCCATTTTCCAACGCCCTTTATGGAGGTCAACTCTTTAATAATGGTTTCATCGTCCAGCTTATTCCAATGCTTCATTTCAACGGGATTCTTCTGAAAAAAATCAGCCACATTTTTAACGTAAACAGCCTTTTGATTGGACAAGCCAACCGACCGAAAAACCTCGTGATCTGTTTCAATAACAAGTTGAGGATGGGGCTTTCCATCGAATAAATGAAGGAACCGGGAGTGAATAGTGGAAGCTGCTTTGGTAGACAATTGTTGAGAAATAATACTGCCCAATAAGCTATGGTAGATACTTGTCTTTTTTTCACGAACCGGAAGTACCGTTTGATCAATAATCTTTCTCAGAATTTTGTCTTTTCTAAGGTGACTTAAGGCAGATTCATTTATTTTTGTCATTCAGCAAAAATAGAATGGCAAAAAGAACTTCATCCACTTTTCTTGTATATTTTTTGTTTCTACATATTTTTTGTTTTGGCCAACCATCTCAAAACATGAAAAAGATGGCCCAGGTAGCAGGTATGCCCGGCAACGAATACAATGATGTTTGGGGTTATGTAGCACCGGATGGTAAAGAATATGCCATCATCGGTTCTACCATGGCAGTTAATATTTTTGATGTTACCAACTGCAGCGCACCTATATTGAAATACCAGTTTGTGGATGGCCTGACAAGTAGTAATTATTGGCGAGATTTTAAAACCTATGGAAGCTATGCCTATGGGGTAGCAGATACAGGAGCAGAAGGATTGGAAGTATTTAATTTAACCAATATCAACAGCATCTCAGTTACTCAAATTACAAGCCACTTCAACAGAGCCCACAACATTTATGTAGATGTACCCAATGCCAGGTTATACGTGGCAGGAGCAAGAGACAACACAGGAACCAACAATTGGATGATCATTTATAGTCTTGCCAATCCGGGAACACCGACCCTACTTAAAAAGGTATCACTTAATACACTACCAGGGATGTCAGGATTTGAAAACTTATACATCCACGATCTTTACGTAGAAAACCATATCGCATATTGTTCTCAAGGTGAAGCCGGCTTTGTTATGTGGGATTGCACCGATGTCAATAACATAACCTATCTCGGATCCATAGATGATGGCAGTAATTACAATCATAGCAACTGGCGACACACCCTCCACCCCTCTGTCGATACTCAGTATATCTATGTTGCCGAAGAAGTACCCATAGGAAGACCCATTAAAATTATGAGGGCCATAGACAACGGCCTGGGCTATGACCTTACCTTGATGTCAAGCTTCAAACACCCATTGTCGGCCCCTACTTATACCAACAACAGACCACACAATCCCTATGTCAAAGACAATGGACTTTACATTGCCTATTACCATGATGGCATCCAGGTCTACGACGTGATTGACCCGCTGAATCCCATTAGGGTAGCTTATTATGATACCTACCCCAATAACAACGGAAGCAACTATACGGGATACGAAGGAGCCTGGGGTGTTTATCCCTATTTGCCCTCAGGATGTATCATTGCTGGTGATATTACCTACGGCCTTGTTACCCTTAAAACCCATTTTCCTAAAGTAGAATTGAATGGCGCCATTCATATCTCTTCCCCCGGAAAAGGAATCGTTTTCAGAGATAGCACAAGCGGATACAAAAGACTGACCATAGGCAACGATGGAAAATTAGCTACCTCTTCAGCTACCTTGGCAGAAGCATCGTATAAAATCGACTCTGCAGATTTAGAAATTGTTTTTCCTGGCATCCTCTACCTTACCGCACCCAACGGAAGTAAGTATAAAATAAACATAGATGAAAACGGGTCTTTCTCCAGCACCCAGCAAGCGCCACCAACCACAGCTCTAAACATCCCGGGAAACCTGTTGATCAATCAACTTCACCGAGGTTTGATCTTTAGAACAGCCAATGGCAAGAGGTATAAAACCACCATCGCCGTCAACGGTACCAGAAAAACTTACCCGACCTCATTTTGATCGCTATGATGAAACAACTGTACACAGAACTAAAAACAAATCCACAACTCAAGTGGATAAGACGATTTTGGATCTTCTGCAGTGCAGGATTTTTAACTTTGATCCTCTTACTTTTCTATGCTGCCTTCACGGGCATTCCCTCATTTGAGACACTGGAAAATCCCAACTATAAGCTGGCTACCGAAATTTACGATATCAATGGCGTTAGCTTTGGATCTTACTACGTAGAAAACAGGATACCCATTAGTTTTGAACAGCTCAACCCCCATTTAAAAAAAGCAGTAGTTCTTACAGAAGATGAGCGTTTTTTTCAACACTCTGGGGTGGATCTTCCAGCCCTGGGCAGGGTGGCCATCAAAACCATTTTATTAAGCAAAGAGACCTCCGGGGGAGGCTCTACCCTCACACAACAATTGGCAAAGTTGCTTTTCGACAGGCCATCAACCAAAGGATTGCCCGCCTGGAAAAAACTGATGCGACTGATACCCGTCAAGATGAGAGAATGGCTGACTGCGGTAAAACTGGAAAGAAGTTATACCAAGGAGGAAATCATGGCCATGTACCTCAACAAATTTGAATTTATCAATGGAGCCCACGGCATCCAGGCAGCTTCAAAAGTGTATTTTAACAAAGACCAAAGCCAACTGAATCCAGAAGAAGCAGCTCTGCTTGTTGGCATGCTCAAAAATCCAAGTCTATACAACCCGGTTAGATTTCCCGAAAAAGCCAAAAAAAGAAGAAATACCGTGCTTGCTTTGATGAGGTCTGATCACTACCTCAAAGGTACCAATTACGACAGCCTATTGGCCATGGAAGTTGACATGTCGAAATTCAGAAAGGAAGAACAAAGTTTTGGACCAGCTCCGTATTTCAGAGCTGAACTGACCAAGTACATTCAAAACCTGATTAAGGAAAAGAACCTGAAAAGACCGGACGGCAGCCTTTACAACATTTATACCGACGGATTAAAAATTTACACTACCATCGATCTCAAATACCAGCAATATGCCGAACAGGCATCCAAAGACCATATGATCTGGTTGCAAAAGAGGTACTTCAGACAGTGGAAGGGCATGGATCCATGGACTTACCAGGCCGACGACCTGCAAAAACAAATCCGAAAAGAAGCCCTGCTTTCCAAGGCCAAATCAACTCCCAGGTACCTTACCCTGCGCAAAAAGTTATTTGATCCGGTGGTAGAAGGGCTCGAAGGAATAAAAACCAGTGACAATATTATCGAAACCCTGATAAAAACAGATACCAACAGGCTGGTTATCAACGATTTATATCTTAACGGCTGGATCCAAAAAGACGAATTAAACAAATATGTTGACTTTTTAAAGGGCCCCGATTTTCCAAAGGTGCGCAAGGCATACGAACAACTCCAGAAAGCCTTTCACGAGGCCTTTTCGCAAAAGGTAAAAATGAAGGTGTATGACTATGTACTGGGAGAAAAAGACACCTTGATGAGCCCCATGGACTCTACTCGATACAGCGCCATGTTTTTACAGAATGCAGTGCTGGCCATCAACCCTGGAAACGGACACGTAAAAGCGTGGGTGGGTGGTATTGACCACAAACATTTTAAATACGACCACGTCACTTCTCGAAGGGCGGTGGGATCTACCATGAAGCCCTTTGTTTATACAGCAGCCATGGCCTTTGGAGGCATCATGCCTTGCCAGGAATATGAAGATATTCAATATACCATCGCACCCGGTGATGCCAATTTTAATGTAGACAAAGAGTGGACGCCCAACAACGCAACCGAAGAATTTACCGGCAACATGTACAACCTTTACCACGGCCTGGTGTATTCCAAAAACTCAATTACCGTACGCTTATTAAAAGAAATGGGCTCTGTAGATCTGTTGAGAAATCTATTAGACAAGGTGGGTATTTCAAAAACAGAAAGACTTTCCAATGGCAGGCTGGCGGTACCCGAATATCCGGCCATTTGTCTGGGAGCCGTTGACATCAGTCTTTATCAAATGACCTCGGCATACACCACCTTTGCCAACCAGGGAACCTATCGCGAACCCGTATTCGTGCTTAGTATAACCGATAAAAACGGAAGAGAAATTTACCGTGCCAATCCCACCATTCGCCCGGCCATCAACCCACTTTACAATGCCATCATGGTAGACATGCTCAAAAATGTTGTAGGAGGTCAATTTGGTATGGGACTGAAAACAGAAAATGGAGGAAAGACAGGAACGACCAATGATTACAGCGATGGTTGGTTTATGGGCGTGACACCAACATTGGTAGTTGGTGTATGGACAGGGGGAGATGATAAGTGGATTCGATTTACCAACCTCAATGATGGCCAGGGCTATGTAACAGCCCGCCCGGTTTTTCAGAAATTCATCAAAAAACTGGAAAACGATACCTCGGGTATCTTTGATTACAAGGTGCGTTTTGCCCCGGCCCCGGAAGGAATGGCAGAAATGATAGATTGTGATAAGATCAAAACCATTCGGCCGGCTACCGAAAGATGGGAAACCCAAAAAGAAAAAATGAAACGCGACGAATTTGAAGAAGATTTTTAATTAACTACTTGTCCACATGGGGAACAAAACGGACGCAAATCTGTTATAAAGAAAAATTCCAAATAATGAGCACCGTAGCTACAGGCCCTGTAATGTTGTACACCGAACAAACACCCAATCCAGAAACCATTAAGTTTGTGGTCAATAGAATGTTGTACAAGGGCACCGCCGATTTCAGAACCAGAGATTTGGCAGACGAATGGTCGCCCCTGGCTGCCGCCTTGTTTGATCACGCCTACGTTAAAGGTGTTTACATCTGCAACAACTTTGTGTCGATCACCAAAGAATTCAATTACAACTGGCCCGACATCATGTTGGTGCTCAAAGAATTTATCAAACAGTACATTGCCGACGACAAGCCCATTCTCAGAGTGGGATTTGATGAGGCCATGGAAGCCATCGAGACCGAAAAATCAGGCGTAGAATATACAGGCGACGACGCAGAACTGGTTAAAAAAATCAAGGAACTGATAGACACCTATGTAAAACCAGCCGTTGAAATGGATGGGGGCAATATTGAGTTTAAGTCGTTCAATGAGGGCATAGT
>JADKFC010000011.1 GCA_016717655.1 Saprospiraceae bacterium | reverse complement strand
GTATTCAAATCGTTTGTGATTGTAAATAGTCGAGCTTCGATCCGGCCCACCTTCCATCTTTCTTCGGTTATGGTGAGGCGCTCTTCGTAGTATTTAACTCCCTTTTTCAAGTAGTCCAATACATACTTTTGTCTCGCCATGGTATAGTACAGTTCTGTAACCATACGCAGCAGTTCTTCGGTAGTTTGTTGGGCCGTGACGGCAGAAAGTTCGTTTTGTTTTTTTAAGATTTCATATCTGTTTTGCATCCTGCCTCCATCATAAAGGGTCCAGCTGAGACTTATATTAGAGCCCGGTGCAAACGATCGTCCATAACGATCGAGGGTCCTGCCGTCAATGAACTCGAGGTTTACCTTGTTGAACGAGCCGTTGGTATTAAAATTCCAGTCCACCCTCGGACCCAAACCAGCATTGGCTCTGTACACCTGCATGCTGGCTGCTGCTGCTTCCATGGCTGCTGCGGCAATGTCTAAGTTTGAATTCTGTGCCGCCTTTTTTGCTTCCTCTAGCGTAAGTACCGCCTGCGAACGAACACTGACAGTACTAATGATAATAATTGCGATTATATAGGTTACTTTTTTTGAATTCATCTTAATGGGCTTGGTGTTCCAGTTCTTCAATTTCTTTCTTTACTTTAAAGTCTTTTTCTCTTGACAGAAGGGCATATACAGCAGGGATGACGTAAAGGGTGAGTACGAGTGAGAATAAAAGTCCTCCCATAACCACAATACCCATCGACTTTCGGCTGGCACCGGCTGCTCCCAGGGCAAAGGCAATGGGCGCTGCACCTAATACTGTGGCCAGGGTGGTCATCAGAATAGGCCTCATCCTTAGTTTGGCAGCGGTAATGGCTGCGTCTATTTTATTATACCCCTGTTCTCTCAATTGATTGGCAAACTCCACAATCAGGATGCCATTTTTAGTGACCAATCCCACCAGCATGATGATGCCGATCTGTGAAAAGATATTGAGGGTCTGATCAAAAAACCACAGTGAAAATACAGCACCTGCTATGGCAAGAGGTACGGTAAGCATAATGATAAAGGGATCAATAAAGGACTCAAACTGTGCTGCCAGGATGAGGTACACGAGCAATAAGGCCAGGAAAAAAGAAAACAAGGTATTGGATGACGACTCTGCAAAGTCCCTCGCAGTGCCGGTAAGGTCTGACTTGATGCTGGGGTCGTTTAATTCTGCCTTGATCTTATCCATAGCGGCGATTCCATCAGCAATGGTCTTTCCCGGGGCCAGGCCTGCTGACACGGTGGCACTCATAAATTGATTGTAGTGGTAAAGTTGGGGACTGCTTTCTTCCACCGCCTTCACAATGTTGTCCAATTGCACCAATTCTCCTCTGCTATTTTTTACGTAAAGCGCGGTGAGGTCAACCGGTTCATTGCGGTCAGATCTTTCAAACTGTCCCAATACGGCATATTGTCTGCCATTGGTATTAAAATAACCAAATCGTTGGCCGGCAAAGGCCAGTTGCATAGTTTGTGCTACATCAGAAACAGAAACACCCAGGCTCTTTGCCTTTTCCCTGTCAATGTTGACAGAAAGCTCAGGCTTGCTGAATTTCAGATCTACTTCAGAGATGACAAAGGTGGGATCGGTGTTGACCTTCTCCATAAATTTGGGCAGGTATTCTCTCAATTTGGCAAAATGAGGTGCCTGGATCACATATTGCATTGGCAGCCCTCCACGTCGATTGAGTGAGATGGTTTGTTGTTCACTGGCAAAGGCCTTGGCATCTGGCAATTTGCGAAGCTGGCCATTGAGATAGTCATTGATATCGTGTTGAGATCGCACCCTGTCTTGTTTGTCAAAAAGCATGACCCTTCCAAATGCGGTGTTAGGCGCGCCAGAACCTGCAAAGCCGGGTGCGGTAACTGTCAGCACAGCCTGCTTCTCTGGTATGCTGTCAGTGACCAGATCGGCTACCTTACGAACGTAGCTGTCCATGTAGTCGTAAGAAGAGCCTTCCGGTGCTGTCATGATCAACCGCAACCAGTTTCTATCATCGAGAGGGGCCAATTCGGATTGCAGGGGCTTGCCAAAAAACCAGATCATTGCCATGGTTACAATCAGGATGGGAAAGGCCATCCACTTTCTTTCATAAAGTCGGTAAGACCGCTGGCGTACCCATTTTCAAGTCCCTGGAAAAAGGGCTCAGTGGCCTCATAAAACCGGGTATGTTTGTTCTGTTTGCGCACCAGATAGGCATTGAGCATAGGCGTTAATGTCAGTGATACAAATGCCGATATCAGTACCGCAGATGCCAGTACAATGCCAAATTCTCTGAAAAGGGTACCCACAAAACCTTCCATAAAAATAACAGGAAGGAAAACGGCCGCCAGGGTCAACGAGGTCGACAATACCGCAAACATGATTTCATTGGATCCTGTTATCGCAGCCTGGATCGGGTTCATGCCCTTCTCTATTTTTTTATAAATATTTTCTGTTACCACAATACCATCATCTACCACCAGACCCGTGGCCAATACAATGGCAAGGAGGGTAAGCACATTGATGGAAAACCCAAGCACATACATGATAAAAAAAGTACCGATCAAAGACACCGGTATATCTATCAAAGGCCTGATGGCAATGAGCCAGTCGCGGAAAAACAAAAAGATAATAATTACAACCAGGCCAATGGCTATGAGCAGGGTCTCTTCTACTTCTTCAATCGAACGTTTTACAAACAAGGTATTGTCGAACAGGGGAGTGATCTGATAATCTCCCTCCAGGTCAGCCTGCACTTCTTTGAGTCTTTTGTTGACCTCTTCTGCAATCTCCAAATAGTTGCTACCCGGCTGTGGCTGGATGGCCACACCCACCATGGGTTGTTTGTTGACCCTCAGCAGGGTTTCCTGGTTTTCTGCCTCGATGGAGGCGTAGCCCACATCCGCCAGTTTGATGAGTCGGGTTCCATCTGATTTGACAATGAGGTTGTTAAAGTCATCCGCTGTCTGAAACCGGCCGGCTGTTTTTACTGTCAGCTCGGTCATATTGCCCTGTAACTTACCACTGGGTAAATCCACATTTTCTCTGTCAAGGGCGGTTTTAATATCCTGGGTGGTAATGCCTAAAGAAGCCATCTTGGATGGATCCATCCAAATGCGCATGGCAATTCTTTTGAGGCCCCATAGCTGGACGTTACTAACCCCATTTATGGTCTGGAAGCGGGGCGCAATTACATTTTCAGCATAGTCACTGATTTCAAGAATCGACTTGGTCGGACTGTTGAGGGTCATAGAAATGATGGCCTCGGAGTTGGAATCGGATTTATTGACAATGGGCAGTCCGTCCAGGTCCCTTGGCAATTGCTGAACCGCCGTCGTTACCTTGTCTCGCACGTCATTGGCTGCCTTTTCCATGTCGGAACCCAGCTCAAATTCGATGGTGATGTTGCATGAACCCTGGTTGGACGCAGAACTGATGGTGCGAATACCTTCAATACCATTGAGGGCTTTTTCCAGAGGAACTGTAATTTGCGATTCAATAATGTCTGCATTGGCTCCGGGATAATTGGCCCTCACGGTTACTACGGGAGGGTCAATGGATGGAAATTCCCTGACTCCGAGGGCACGGTACGCTATCACCCCAAACAGGATGATGAGCAGGTTCATAACGATGGCCAGAACAGGCCGCTTGATGGAAAGTGATGAGATCGACATGGCCTACGGGTTGAGTACTTTTTTAGCCTTAACTGCCTGTCCGTCTTTCAAAGCCATGATGCCACTGGCTACTATGCTGTCTCCTACATTTATACCTTCAAGGATTTCGACCTTATCTGAAGTTCTCAGTCCGGTAACTACATTTTGCTCTACAGCCTTACCGCCCTTCATTACATAAATCTTTTTGCCCCCAATAAAAGGTATCAGGGTCTCGCTGGGCACCAGAATGGATTGGGTGGAGCCCAGCTTTACGTTTACTTTTACAAACATACCGGGTATGAATCTTTCAGCGGCATTGGGCACCGTTGCCCTAATTTTTAAAGTACGAAGCGCTTCGTCGATCTTTGGGTCGATGGCTGTCACCGTGCCATCAAATTTTTGAGCGGAACCATCAAGTCCAAAACTGATCTTACTACCTTTATTTATGTTGGCAGCATACTTTTCAGGTACCGAAAAATCCATTCGGATAGGATTGGTTTGTACCAGGGTTGCAATGGTAGTAGCCGGCGTTACATAGGCACCCACGCTGATGGCTTTCAGGCCGATCCTGCCAGAAAATGGGGCACGCACTTCGGTTTGTGCAAGGGCTACTTCCAAAGATTCTCGGTCGGCTCCCAAGGTGTTGACCTTGTTGAGAGCCAGGTCGTATTCTTCTTTGGAAATGGCATTGATGTCGAGTAACTTTTTTTGGCGGGCTTCAACCTGTGCAGCCAACTCGGCTTCATATTTGTTCTTTTTAAGTCGGGCAAGAATATCGGCATCATAAATCTTGGCTATGAGCTGTCCTTTCTGTACCAGGTTTCCCTCAGAAATATTGAGTTTTACAATCCGACCCGACATTTCAGGGTGGAGCTCTACTTCTTCATTGGCAACCATGGTGCCGGATGCAAAGATCTCCTGAGCATTTTCCTGTTTTTTAGCCAGATAAATGTCTACAGGCATGGTACTACCTTTACCCTTACCTCCTCCCGGACCTCCGGGACCTGATTTTTGTTCTTCTTTAGCTGGGAATAAAAAGATTTTGGCTAATACCATGAGCGCAATAACGGCGCCTACTATCCACAATGACCTCATATGTTACTTTTGACCTAAGATAAAGATCAAAGATAAGCTTTTTGTTTTCTGCCCGTCCCTTTTTCAGGTTAGAGTCTCCTGTTTTTAGGATATTCTTAACTAGGGGATAGGTTATAGGGGATAGGGGATAGAGGGGATAGGTGATGGCGGAGCGCATAGCGTTCAGCGCTTAGCGCGAGGACTTCCCCGCTCTGTGCATTGCGCTCCGCGCTCTACGCTGCACGCTCCATTGGGTTGGGAGGAGTAATGAAAAATTTTGCAGTTAATGGGTGATGGCGGAGCGCATAGCGTATAGCGCCTGGCGCAAGGTGTTCAGCGCTCTACGCTCTACGCTTAGCGCTCTACGCTTACCGCTCACCGCTTACCGCTTACCGCTCACCGCTCACCGCTCATCTACCTGGCTAACGCCAGTTAGACAAGCCGATTACCGCATTGGGTTTTAAGATAATTCTGGTTAGCGGTCGGCTGTTGCCGGTTAGCGGACAGCTGTTGCCGCGTAGGGTTTTACAACTAATGCCGGTCAGCGGACTGCTGTTGCCGGCTAGCGGTCAGCCGCTTACTGCTTACCGCTCACCGCTTACTGCTCACCGTTTACCACATAGGGTTTTAAAGTAATTCCGGTTAGCGGACAGCTGTTGCCGGTCAGCGGACTGCTGTTGCCGGTCAGCGGACTGCTGTTGCCGGTTAGCGGTCAGCCGCTTACTGCTTACCGCTCACCGATTATCTACCTGGCTAACGCCAGTTAGACAGGCCGCTCACCGCATTGGGTTTTAAGATAATTCCGGTTAGCGGTCAGCTGTTGCCGGTCAGCGGACTGCTGTTGCCGGTTAGCGGACAGCCGCTCAACGCTTTTCCAACTTATTCACAGCCTCCGTCCGATTGCTGACCTGAAGTTTTTCATAAATCTTGTGAATGTGTTGTTTGACCGTACCCGTAGTGATGTTGAGGTCAGAAGCAATTTCTTTGTATAACAAGCCCTTGGCCAGAAGTTGGAGGAGTTCCAATTCGCGGGGTGTAATGGGAAGGGGATTCGGTTTGTTGAAAGAATCAAGCACCCTCCTGGCAATGCTCGGACTCATTGGCGAGCCGCCGTGGTAAAGGTCCTGAATGGCTTCAATGATTTTTGGGGCCGGGGCACTTTTTAGAATATAACCCTTGGCTCCTACTTTGAGGGACTGAAATATTTTTTCGTCTTCTTCGTAAACGGTAAAGATGCAAAACTGGGTTTGAGGGCAGCTGGCGGATAGCTGAGAAATGGCCTCAATGCCACTGAGTCGGGGCAGGCCAATATCGACAATCAATACATCGGTGGGGTGGTGGGGTAAAAAGGTAATGGCATCTTCTGCATTGCTATAGGTATGCTGACATTCCATTCCATTCTGGCCATTGATGAGCGTTTTTAAGCCCTCTGCTACTTCTGCCAGGTCTTCAAGGATAGCAACGGATATTGAAGATTTCATGTAGGAAAATTTACAGTAAGCCCAAATGTAATCAAAGAGGATTGTTTTTTTTCCAATCCAACCAAAGATTTATGGCTACTGTTTTGTTGGGTGCCTCCATTTTATGCAGAATGTGATGCACGTGTTGTTTAACCGTACCTACGGCAATACGGCATTCAGTCGAAATTTCACCATAGGTCATGCCTTTGTGCAAAAGTTCGATCACATGTTGCTCGCGTTTAGTCAGGGTAGCTACTCCTGATTCGCTTTTCTCCATTAACAATTACAGTTTTCCTAGTTCATATTTATGGAGATAGTTAATGGCTTCCACTTTGTTGTTCACTTTTAATTTTTCATAGATGCGGTGCAAATTTTGTTTTACCGTACCTATAGTAATGCAAAATTCGTCGGCAATCTCTTTGTACAATTTCCCTTTTGCCAGGGAAGTCAGCAGACCGATCTCGTGATTGGTGAGAAAAACCTGCGGTACTTGCCCGGCATGTAAAGGAATTTCGTACTTATAATTATTCACAGTTGCCGGGTGTTCATGGGTTTCAACTTTTCGATAGTAATTGCGAATGACCTCGTGCGTGGTTGAAATTTTTTTGGGGTCATGTTTTTCAACGCATTGTCGTATGGCTTTCCATAAGGCATGGTTTACATCGTCTTTGTCAAAACTGGGTAAAAGCATCGCCGAGTATTCTTCCCGTATCAATGCCTTTAGTCTCTCTGGATTGGTGAGCACCGCCAGTGTGGCAGCATTGGCTTTATGGGCCAACCGCAAAATTTGTAAATCTGACTCATGACTCACGTCCAAAAGTAAAATAGTGCCTGGACCTAACTTTTCAGGACCCGTAAATTTTTCAAAGGTGCAGGGGTTTCTTTGTTTACCTGTTTTCCACAACAATCTGATCTTTCCTTCATGGGCAGAGGCAGAGAATATGGTAATATTGGCTGTGCCCATGATAGATAGTTTTTAATTGTTAATGCAAATCAACGACACTAAAAAATCTTTTTCAACACGAAATTTTCGGGTTTTCCTGAAAAAAAACAGTTAAAAAATTTTGTAAATAATTGAAAAACAGTAATTTGGTGTTCGAAAAATCCTGAAAAATGCATGTTCCAAAATTATTTACAATTCTCTCACACCTGGAAAAAGAAGAGTGGAATTCATGGGTAAAGGGGGTAAAAGGGCAGATTGTTCCCGGAAATGACGCGGAAATGTTGCTGGATGTCTTGGTTTCTTCAAGGTCAAAATTGGACAGCCTTGGACAGGCAGATGATCTTCAACTCAGGTATTTTCCAACAAGATCGGTCAAATATGTGTCCAATTTGTTATCTACCTTGCTCAACTGGACCGAAGATTGGATCGTTTTACAACAAATAAAGGCAGAAAAATTTCAAAAAGAACTCATCTTATTGAGGTGGTACAACGAGCGGGGACTGTATACTTTTGCTAACACGACGGCTGCCGATTTGGAAAGTCAGCTGGGAGAAGTAAAAAACCTCAGCCTTATTGCCAAACGTGCCAGGATGTCGATGCTCCATGCCCAATATTTTAGCAATAACAGTATAAAAAACGAGATGGGACCTGCTATGTTAGAGGAATTGTGCCATCTTTTTTTGGATGTTACCCAAATGCAGGCCCTAATTTACGCCACCGAATTGGTGAATTGGGGTAGAATCAGGTCGCATGACTTTTCGAAAGAAATGAGCCTGATGGAAGAATTGCTTTTAAACGATCCTTTGCCCCAAAACAAACGATATTTATACGATTTGTATCAACTGATCCGCCATCCCACCATCGATTTGGCAGAGGATTTAAAAAATCGACTTTTTAGTGGAGAACTTAATCCCGGTGAAGAAATTCATACCATTGCAACCCTGTACATAGGTGCAATGATGGTCAAACTTCATTCAACAGGTATACCTATTCCACAAAATTATTTCATGCAGATCACAGAATATGGCATGCAACACGGAGTATATACCCAGCATGGCAGGTTGACAAACGTGAGCTTCCACAATCTGATCATGGCTCTAAGTATAAATGCCGACTTTGATGAGGTAAAAGTCTTTATTGAGAAATGGGCTCAAAATGTACAGACCAAAAACAAAGAGGCCACAGCCGCGCTGGCCATGGCCCAAAATTGTTTTTATAACGAAAGGTATCGGGAAATGATTCGTTATACCTGGAGGTCAGACTTCGAATTTCACAATCAAAAAACCATGGCCATGTGTTTGCATTGCATTGCCTGCTTTATGTTTCGAAAGGAAGACCCTGATATTTATCTGAATGCGCTCAAAAGCTTTAAAAATTCACTTCTGCGAAGCAAGGATAAATTCACGACACGCAATTATAAAAATTACAGCAACTTGTTGGATTTTATGAAAAGATGCGATAATGAAGCTCCCGAGCAAATCTCTCTAGACCAATATGATACCATCATCTATCGAAAATGGTGTGTTAAAGTATTGGCTACTTTGAGGAAAAAGTGATCTAATACCCCTCCGTTTCTTCTCCAATTATGGATGTGCAGGTAGTTGTAATATTGCCTCCCTGAATGGTGGCTGAAATAACTCCCTGACTCATGACGAGTTGGGCACTGCTTTTTCCGGTATAACTGTTTCCTCCTCTACCCGGATTGGTCTGAAGATCCAAATCGCTGCTGCTGTGGTTGGCCAAAACACTTGTGGCCAGGTAGGATCCGGCAGAATTGCCATCTTCCCAAGCCTGCACCGACATGAGATTGAGTCCATACACCACAGCGATAAAAGAATCGACTACAATGGTGTCCACCTGATTGTCCCCATAGGCCACAATCAGTGACAATTCACCTGAACTTCTGTTGGAAGCTGCCGGGGCACTGGTTTGTACTACATTTAATTCGTCTTTTTCGCAAGAGCAAAAGGTAAGCAGGGCAAGCGCGAAGCATGCCAAAAATAATGTACGCATAATAATTGTGAATTGAGTTGTTAGAAAATTTGATGCAATGAGAGAGTATTAATTCAATTTTCTCAACGAGGAATGCATCAAAGGTAAGAGGGCTTTAGATTGGAAAAATATAACAAAGGTTATATCTCCATTACCCGGAAATAACAAGCTCAATTTGAAAGGAGGATATGAATAAAACCTGACTTCACTTGAAGGATACTAGTGAATTGATCCCACTCCGAATACTTTTTTCAGTAAACAAGTATATCGTTATATGGCAAAAAGACGTTTACTTACTACTAATATTGTATTTACTTTAACAAGACTATTCAAATACAACATCGATAAAAGGTACCCCCTTGTTTATTGAAGGACCACCATTCTGGAAAAAAATTGGAAGATGTGATGGACAAATCTCCCGATATTACAGGGAAAACAAGATTGTCAATTGAAGCCACTCTGCAGTAGTATTACCAATATTATTTCCCCAATTGGTCTGCGTCCTTCGAAGTGTAGGTGGTGCCTGAATTCAGAAATACTTTATTTTTTGGGACAACGTAGGAGGTGGATGTTGGAAAAGGTAAATGACTCTTTCAATACGCGGATTCCCGAAATACTATCAATAATTTCAATTTGGTAGGGGACATTGGGAATTTAGGGATGGCTCTGATACCCAATTTGACACACGGTTTTATTGGTCGCCAGCACAAAATTGTATTCATGAACCTCTGAATCATGGTAGACAATGTCTTTTGCCAGTCCTTGTGTCAGGGTTTTGTAAAGCAACTGAAATTCTGAAAAAGAAGGATCACAAACCTGCACCGGGTCTTCGTCACAGCCAGTAAGGAGTCCTGTTAATAATAATACCCATAAAATTGAATGTGACTTTGTCATGACGTTAACGATTTTAAATTTTTACTAGAGAATAAGTGTTTATTCATAAGGATGATGACCTCAACAATCGATAAACGAAACTGATTTTATTTTATTGCATTTTTATGATACAATAATTAGTGTAGAATGGCTTTCTCTTTCGAGGCGCAAAGAAAGAATTGTTATTATCAAGAATGGAATAAATTCATTATATCAGCCCTTGAACAATTAGGTCAGGAACAGAACTACATAACCTTGCTATGTGGTCTTGCAGGGAATTTAGGCAGTAATTACAAAGTACATTCCTAGCTCAGTTTTTTGTATTTGAAGTGTGCCGCCAATACCTGATATCCTTTTGTGCATATTGTGAAGTCCATTGCCCAGGCTGGAGGCAGTAGTAGGATCAAAGCCTTTACCTCCATTTTCTAAAATGGTAATTTGTAGAGAGGGTATGGTTTGAATCTGGATAGATACCGAATGGCATCCAGCATATTTTACGGTATTGTGCAAAATTTCTTTGATCACCAAAACAAGGCCCTCCTTTTTCACCGGAGAGGGTTGTGGCATCTTGACCTGCATCGACAGAAAACGACAGATCAATGTGGTGTTCCTCCAGGTATTCACTCGCATACCTTCTGATGTAAGCAGCCAGACTCTCAGCATTGTCAAACCGGGAGTTCATGGCCCAGATGATTTCCCCCATGTTGCGCACCAGGTCATTGGCATAAGCAGATATTTTGGTAATCTCTTCTTTTTCAGTTTCAGAAGCGTGGACCAGGGCCTTGTCTGACAAATAACGGATGCGGGTCAGACCCGAGCCCAGATCGTCGTGCATCTCAGAGGATATGCGATTGCGTTCGTTTTCTAACGCATGCAGTTTGCTAATTTCTGCCATTTGGGTTTTATTCTCAATTTCCTGCTTTAAAAGTTTTTGTTTTTGTTTGCTGTTGATTCTTGAAAAAACATATAAAATAAAAAAGAAAAGACCTATAAGACTTATAAAAGCAATCAAGTAAATGCTATTTCTTCTTTTGAGTTCAGACTCAGTTAGCTTATATTTTAAATCCTTGTTTCTATACTTATTTTCTATATTGTTAATTTTTAATGTAAAATCAGTGCTTTTTGCAATTTCTTTCTCTTTATTTGCAAGTAATAAGAATTGATATGCACTATCAATTTTATTTGCCCCAAGATATGCATCTGAAAGCCATGAATAAATATAATGTTTATTTTCTGGCTTTTGAAAACTGAAATTGGAAGAAATTATTTCTTTAAATGTCTCAATAGCGCTTTTGTATTTTTCTTGTTCAAGATATTCCCTCCCTATGTTTGATCTGCAGATAAACCAAATGTCATTAAAATAGGTTCCTCCAATTTTTTTTGATATATCAATTGTTTTATTAAAAATATATATAGTTTCCTTATAGTTTTTAGGATTATAACTTAAATATGTTCCAAATGAAAGGTAAATGTCAATTAATAACTTATGATATCCATAAGTTTCACATCTTGATGCCAGTTTATACCACGGTGATTTGTCAAATGAAGATTGCTTATTATTTATGTAAGCCTTATTTAATTCATATCTTAACAAGAATAGTTCATTGGTTGTATTCTCAAATAAATTGTAGCAGTACTCTTTGTGAAGATGGATGTAATAGATTTGTGAGACTGTATCTTTATAATTGAATAGGTGATAATTTGTGATTTTCTTAATAACTTCACTTGTTATTGTGTCATTTCCTACACTTAAAGCAAGATTTAATGCTTTCAACATGTTTTCATAACCGGTTTCATGGTCATTTTTACTCTTTGAAACACAATCACTATAGATTAGGAGAAAATAAATTGAGTCAATGTCTGACTTTAAATCAGGTATGGTATCAAAGCAATAGTATTTTGAGATTTCGTCTTTGTATTGTCTCCAAATATTGAAAAACTTAAATTCGTTATTTGTTTTATGTATCCGATCATTTTTATTTTGATTGTTTTCAATGTAATAATTATCCTGAGCCAATACAGTTGGCAGAAGCAAATAGAGTATAAAAATAAAAGTATATGACGTGCTTCTTTTGAGATACACAGCAAGATATTATCTAAAAATAAACTTACAAACACGTCCTGGCCCTCCTTTACCACTGTTCGGATCTAACACACATTTAACATCTCCTTTGTCTCCCTTTTTGAATAATTTAGTATTTGTGTTGATATGTGTAAATAAGGTTTTAGTAGTACCATTCTCAATTTCCATGTCAAGGAACAAATCAAAACTATCATGGTTATAAATTACCGTTGGATCATTTTTAAATTGGACGCATACTGAATTAGGGTCATAAAAAATTTGGAGGTCGAATTTTATTAATTCATAGGTATTATCATTTAATTTCGCATAAGGCTTTAAACCAATCGCAATATTTCCCTCAGAGTTTTCAATTTTAACATATTCCATATGAACTAATTGATATTCATTTCTAATAGGTCAATATTTAGGTCAATTCATTTTTTTATAAATTCATTTTGTTTTCCCAAATTTGGCATTTTTAATTTAATCTATCACTATAACTTTTGTTACACCCGGCTTTTTCCCCTTGACAAGTGCTGCTCCCTCCTATACCTTTGCACGAAACGAACAAAAATGACCCAGACCCAGAAAGTGCAGGTACTGCTCGAAACCCTTAAACTGATTCCCACTCCCCACCAGTGGCGCCATGATGTATCCTTTGATGAAGCCTGTACGGTTGAGCCCCCCTACACGCTCTCCTGTGCTCTGGAAAAGGGACACCTAGCGGTTTTGGGTAGCTACGACAATCGATCATCGGTTATGAACAGACTCCGGATCATCATCTATGTCAACTACCTCTGGCGCACCGGCATCCACCCCATCTACGGCTTTGGCAAACATTCCAAAACGACGCATGCTGAGGTAGTAGGGGTTTTACAAATGGCAATAAAATCTTTTCAATGAAAAATACCGTTTATTTATTTCTACTGATCGGTTGTAGCCTCACGTTCACCTCCTGCTTTCATTATGCAGCGGTTGCTAAGGATACCATGCCAGCGGTCAATGACAAGGGCGACCTCCAGGATACCATGGTGGTCAGCGCTTATTTTTGGGGTGCTGTAAGCCACCCAGTGTACACCCAGCCTTATTGCGATGGCCAGGGCTTTCACAAGGTGGAAGTCAAATACACCTTCTGGCAGGGACTGGCCGGCCTGATTACCATAGGCATTTGGCGACCGGCTACCATCATTACTTCATGTACCAAAGACATGCAAAACGAATAAGACATGGCAAGAATCATACGCAACCCGCAAAAGCCGTGGTCCAATTTTCACACTACTTTTAACCAAACAGTAGAAGAACTCATTGTGATCTCCAACGATCGCTCAGGACTGGCCCTCGACAACTACAATCTTACTACCCAGGCAATACTCGATCTATTGGATGAAGGACTTAGCCGACAAAAACAAGTCAAAGCAGGTGGCTCCCGCTGGTCATTGTCGCCCATCAATTTTACCAATCAATGGTACCTGGATACCACCCGACTATCCATTGCCATGCACATGGAGGCAGGTGAATTAGATGCCTCTTACCCGGGTGTGCCTGACGACCTTGCTTTTGCCCAATGTGGGGTGGGGATCAAACAGCTAAGTACTTTTTTTAACAGGCGGCAACGGTCGCTGAAGTCCTCAGGTGCGAGCAATGGGCAGACCATAGCAGGGGCCATTGGTACCGGCGTCCATGGATCTTCCATCGAATTTGGGTCTGTCCAGGATTTTGTGGTAGGCTTGCACATCCTGGTCAGCGGATCCAAAAATGTGTACATCGAGCGGTCGACATACCCCGTGGTCAGTAATTCATTTGTGGATTCCATTGGCGCAACTCTCATTAGAGATGATGATATGTTTAATGCTGCCCTGGTGAGCATGGGGGCCTTTGGCTTTATACATGGCGTGATGGTGGAGGCAGAACCCAACTATGTGCTGCGCAACTTTGTTTTGGATATCAGCCGCGAACAGGTCAATGAATTGATACCCAATCTGGATTTTGCCAACGCTTCTTTTCAGGTCCCGGGTATGGCCGGCCTAAGACCTTGGCATTTTAAGCTGTACATCAATCCGTATAGAACCAGAGGAGCTATCAAAGCCGAAGTAATGTACAAAGAAGCCTATCCTGCAGGTTACACCTCTCCCCATCAGGGTGGGGTAGTGCAGGATTACAACAAAGATCTGCTGGGTGTCATTGGTGCCTTGTCGCAGCAATTAAAAGGCAGTATCGCGGTCATGTTGCGGGTCTTGCAAAACTATGGGTTTCCCAAAAACACCCCTCCCGGGGGAGAGGTGTGCACCCTCGCTGATATGTTTTACGATACCACTACCGGCGGTCAAACCTACTCCTGTGCCATGGGCATTCCACTCCCGCATTGTGCCGCTGCCTTGCAAGTGATCCATGACGAGATGAATATCAACCGGGACATACCCGCCATCCTTGCCCTTCGTTTTGTCAAAAGCAGCAAGGCCTTGATGGCCTTTACCCGATTTAGTGATATCACCTGCATCCTCGAGTTGGATGGTGTCAGGGTACCGGCCATTGATCAGTTCGTTCACCGAATTCCCGCCCTGCTCGATAGCAAAAGAATACCCTACACCTTCCATTGGGGAAAAGACAATCCGATGAACACCGCCATGGTACAGCGAATGTACGGCAGCGACTATGATCTATGGGTCAGACAAAGATCCCGGCTGATGACTTTTGAGGAAGCCTCTTTGTTTTCCAGTAATTACAGCTCTTCTATTGGCTTAGCCGCATGGGTGGCAGGAGAGACACCGGTGGTATAATTGAGGCGCAGAGCGTATAGCGCGGAGCGCAAGGCGTATAGCGTATGTTGAGTATAGCCGATTGCGCTTAGCGCTTAACGCTTTGCGCTTAACCCATAGCGCGTAGCGCTAACCCAGCCCCTAACCCCTAACCCCTATCCCCTATCAAAAAGTTAATTTCAGCCAAACACATAATAAATACCTTAATTTTGCATTAAAGGATAGAATACAAAACAAAGGGGTATGAAGTATTTTTTGGTATTAATAGGATGTTTCTTTTTTATAGCGGCTAAGGGTCAACACACATTAGCCTTTTACAACGATGTGATGGTGAATGCCATGGACGGTAAACACAGAGCTGAGGCTGCTAAAACATTTAACAGTGAAATTATTAATGAGCTCAAGAAGCCGGGCAGCTTTGGCAATGGATTTGTCGAATTGAAATGGGTTTCACAAAAAAGTGACAAGGATCGCAGCTTTCGCATCTTTACCTGGCAGGTGGAGGATGAAAAAGGAAAGTTTACTCAATACGGCGTGATCCAGCACAAAGACGGAAAGGTGTTTGTGCTCGCAGATAAATCAGTGTATGAGCCCGACATGGACTACGCTGTGATGGGGCCTGATCAATGGCTGGGGGCCTTGTATTATAATATTATAGAGACCAAAACAGAAAAAGGAGAGGCATGGCTGTTGTTTGGCTATGACGGAGGCGATGGCAAAAACAGGATGAAGGTGGTAGATGTCTTGTCCTTCAGCAAAGAAGGAGTCCCTGTTTTTGGCGCAGAGCTGTTTTTGGTGGGGGAGGGCAAACGACCCGATTTAAAGACCCGGATCGGCTTGCCTTATTCCGCCCTGGCCAATGTTAACTTTAATTATAGCGTTGAACAGGAAATGATAGTGCATGACTTCATTGTAGCCAGGATGGGCATCGATCCTTCGGGTGAAGTGGCCAGGGTACCCGATGGCACCTATACCGGTTATAAATGGGATGGTAAGTATTGGAAAAAAATTGATCAGCTGGCTACCGTTGAGATGGCCCCCACTGATATCTTTTTCCAGCCCAAAAAAGAAGAAGGCCCTAAAAAGGACCTCTTTGGCAGAAAGAAAGAATAAAGAATCTACATCCAATCAGATTCAAAGCTGGAAAACAGGCTTGTTGAGTAAAATCGACAAGCCTGTTTTTATTTTACCCCGGTAGTAATCTTAAAATAATATTTGGCAATCGCCTTAAATGGTGAAAATCTATACTTTTCAATGACAGCGGTCATTTCTGGGTTATGAGAGCCTGGGCAATAAATTTATTTCAAACAATTACATATTAATAATAAAATTAATATATATATTTGCCATGTAATTTGCTCTTTGAATCAACATTTTATACATTAATAATTGTACACATTCAAATATTTTATAATTTGTATGTGGGGTGTAAAACCGCCTAAATGTCAACAATTTGTTGACGAAACGTAAACAGAAAGCTGTCAAAACGGGGTGTTTTTACATATTATGGAAAAAAATAATGTTTTTTTGGTTAAAAATGGTAGCGATGTGGGAAAATGTGGGAAACATGTTTCATATTTGTGCTATCAACCTAAGGCCTAGAAGGGGAAATGATTAGTTTAACTGGAGAATATGAGTGTAGATTAGACGAAAGAGGGCGGGTAAAGTTCCCGCAGAAACTCATAGACTCATTGGGTGAACTAAAGCATACAGGCTTCATAGTGAATCGTGGATTTGAGAAAAATTTAGCCATTTATCCCAAAACAGTTTGGGAACAGAAGACGAAAGAAATAAACCAACTCAATATCTATGACAAGAAGCATCGAGAGGCAATTAGGTACTTTTACAGAGGAGCAACAGAGCTGCTGCTGGATAGTGCCGACAGGGTAAATGTACCCGGCAATCTCCTCACTTATGCGGGGATTGAAAAAGATGCGGTTTTATTTGCATACAAAGACTTCATTGAATTGTGGTCCAAGGAGGAGTACGAACGTTACTTGTCCAGCGAACCCGATAGTTTTGATGAAGTAATTCAAGGGGTGTTTGGCAACAAACCAGACTTTTTACCCTAAGCCATGCAAGCATACCACATTCCGGTTTTACTCAACGAAAGCATATCATCCCTGAATGTCCTGCCGGACGGGGTGTATGTAGATGCTACTTTTGGGGCAGGTGGACATTCCAGACCGATTTTAACAACATTGAATGCCAAAGGGCATTTGTACGCTTTTGATCAGGACGACGATGCATTTGACAATGCTTTCGATCAACCCAACTTTACCTTGATTCAGGCTAACTACCGTTACCTGCATCGTTTCATGAAGTTGTATGGGGTTGAAAAAATCGATGGCATTTTGGCGGACCTCGGCATATCATCTCACCAGATTGATGTTCCGGAACGTGGCTTTTCATTCAGGTATCAGGCTCCTCTTGACATGCGCATGAACACTTCTTCATCGCAAACCGCAAGAGAAATTCTGGCTACCTATCCGGAAGAAGACCTTACGGGGATCTTCAGTGATTATGGTGAAGTGCGCAACGCCATTACCCTGGCAAAAAAGATTGTAGAGGTGAGAAAGTCGAAAAAAATCGACACCACCGATGATCTCAATGCCATCCTCCGTCAATGTGCAATGGGGCCGGCGCAAAAATACTTTGCCCAGGTTTACCAGGCACTTCGCATCGAAGTCAATGATGAAATGAATGCGTTGATCGATTTTTTACAGCGGGGAAAAGACCTGTTGAAACCGGGTGGCCGGTTTGCAGTGATTACATATCATTCGCTCGAAGATCGACTTGTGAAAAACCTGTTCAAAACAGGCAATGTAACAGGTGATGTGATACGCGATGCATTTGGAAATATTGAGCGACCTTTTGAGTTGTACAACAAAAACGTGATTGTGCCTTCTTCGGAAGAACAACGGATCAATCCGAGATCGCGAAGTGCAAAGCTGAGGGTAGCTATAAAGAGATAAATACTTATTTGACCATAATTCTGTTCTGATTAACAGACAAAAGATGACTGAAGTCCAAGATAAGAAAACTACAACTACAACTACAACCAAACGGACCAAGTGGGTTGAGTGGGTATTTATCAATCTGCCGTTTGTGTGCTACCTGGCATTTCTGGGCATTGTATACATTTACAATGCACACACTGCTGAGCGGTCTTTGAGAAAGATCGACCGTCTAAAAAAAGAAGTGATGGATGACAAATGGCAATACATGAATCTCAAGCAGGAGTTAATGTATGGTAGCACACAATCGCAGTTGGCTAAAAACCTGGAAGAAAAACAGATTTTACCACTTGCCAAATTGCCCCGCAAAATTGTGGTGGATAAAGAAGGCAAGAAAGATAAAAAGGATTGAGCTAGCTGATGAACAGACGCACAGAATTACTGGCCAGGGCTTACTTTGTAGTATCGGTTTTTGCGATACTGGCACTGGTCATAGCGTTTCGAGTCATTAAGATCAGTCTTATTGAAGGCGACAAATGGAGAGCAAAAGGCTCAAAAAATGTCAAATGGATGGAGGTAGATGCCGATAGAGGCAATATTTATGCCGATGATGAAAGTTTGTTGGCTACCTCCCTACAGTTCTTTGAAATACGAATGGATGCCACAGTGCCTGATGCCAAGCTCTTCAAATCAAAGGTCGATTCCCTCGCCCTTATGTTGAGCAAGTCGATCAGGCCCGATAAAAGTTATGCTGAATGGAAGCAGACCTTGTACCAGGCTCGGAAACAAAAAAACCGCTACCTCTACATTGCCAAAGCATTGGACACCGAAGAGATAGAAATGGTGCGCAAGTTCCCGATTTTTCGCTCTGGCAGATATGCCGGCGGCTACCTCGAGTTGAGGTATGGTACTCGCAAAAAACCGTTCAACCAACTGGCTTCCCGCACCATCGGTGAAGACCGCGAAAACGCCCAGAAAGTGGGACTGGAAGGATATTTTGATAAATTCCTGAAAGGACCAACGGATAAACGATTGATGAAAAAAATCGATAATTCCAAAGACATCTGGGTGCCGGTTTACGATCCCTCCGAATTTGAAATCAAAAGAGGAGATGACATTGTAACCACGCTTAACGTTCACCTGCAGGATGTGGTTCATGCTGAGTTGGAAAAACAACTCATCAAAAGCCAGGCAAGTGCAGGTACCGCCATCCTGATGGAGGTGAAAACAGGGGCTATAAAGGCCATCTCCAATCTTACGCTGAAAGACAGCATAGGAGTAGAGGTGCTCAATACAGCCATCGGAAATTCTTCCGAACCGGGTTCAACCTTTAAACTGGCTACTGTTTTGGCACTGTTGGAAGACAGTCTGGCCGATCTGGAAACCAAGGTAAACCTCAATGCAGGAAGCATGCGTTTTTCTGACCGTGTCATGCACGATTCTGAAAAACACAACAGATACGAAGTAAGTATGAAGGAAGCTTTTGCCATCTCATCCAATGTGGGAATAGCAAAACTCGCCAATGATGCCTACAACAGAAACGAAGCCGGCAGATTGATGTTCAGATCCAAGTTGTCTCAATTTGGTCTCGACAAAATGACGGAGGTGGAAATCGATGGAGAGGGCAGACCCGTGATCAAAGATCCGGTTAAAAATAAAAACACCTGGTATGGTACTACCATTCCATGGATGGCCCACGGATATGAGATTGCGATCACACCTTTGCAGTTGTTGAATTTTTACAATGCGGTTGCCAACGATGGAAAGATGATGAAGCCTTACCTGGTTTCTGAAATCAGAAAAGACGATGGCACCTCTAAAAAGATCGAACCCAAGGTTATGATCGAACACATTGCCAAGGCACACAACATTGCGAAAGCGCAGGAAATGTTGCTGGCAGTTGTAGAAGATGGAACGGCTAAAAACATCCTGTCGTCTCATGTTAAGATGGCCGGCAAGACGGGAACCACAAGGGTCAATTATACCAATAAAGAAGAATACGCCAAATACAATGCATCATTCTGCGGATACTTTCCTGCCGATGATCCGGAGTACAGCATGATCGTCATTCTTTATGAACCCAAGGGAGCCTTTTACGGCTCCTCGGTTGCAGCCCCGGTTTTTAAAGCCGTTGCTGAAAAAACCATGGCCTGGAGGTTTGAAATTGCACCGGTGTACAATGATACCATGGCCGATAAGACCTTGGTTTCGATGCCGGAAAGAAATGTAGGCTTTAGTGCCGACTTTGTATCGCTCTTTGATTATGTAGGAATGCCATATAAAAATAAGAGTAAGAATTCATGGGTAAGTGTGGATCCATTTGAAACCAAAATGATTGTTGAAGATAAAAAGATAGCTAAAAGTGCTGTGCCGGATGTAAGGGGCATGGGAGCAAGAGATGCCATGTATGTATTGGAAAATCTTGGACTCAGAGTAGCCGTTTTCGGAAGGGGAAAGGTAGCCAGGCAGAGCCTGTTGCCGGGAACCGGAGTAAAGGGACAGCAGATTGAAATCTATCTTCAGTAAAAATATTGCTTTTGGAAGCAAAAAAGTTGTTTGAAATATATATAGGCGATCTCAGCCGGGAGCGCCTGGGAGCACCGGAAGGTGAAGTCAAAGGCATAGCCCTTGATTCGCGCAAGGTGGTAGAAGGAGGATGTTACATAGCCATCAGAGGCAATGCAGCAGACGGACACGACTACATTTCTCAGGCCATTGCCAAAGGAGCGAGGGTCATTGTTTGTGAAAACATGCCCCAAGATGCAGAAGCAGGTGTTTTTTACCAAAGGGTAACAGATACCAGGGCTGCAGCCGCAAAATTGGCACACGGCTTTTACGGAGACCCAACAGCCCACATGAAAGTGGTAGGCGTAACAGGTACCAACGGTAAAACCACGGTGGCCACGCTGATGCACCAATTGTATACCCGATTAGGGTTTACCTGCGGCTTAATCAGCACGGTTGAAAACATCATAGGCAATACAGTTGTTCCGGCTACCCACACCACACCAGATGCAGTAAGTCTGGCAGCATTGATGGAGGAAATGAGGCAAAGAGGTTGCAGCCATGTTTTTATGGAAGTTAGTTCCCACGCTCTGGATCAAAAGAGAGTGATGGGGGTTCATTTCAGCGCGGCTGTCTTTACCAACATTACCCATGACCACCTCGATTATCACAAAACATTTTTGGCATACATTCAGGCTAAAAAATTGTTTTTTGATCATCTGGAAGACAACAGTCTTGCCATCATCAATGTAGATGACCGCAATGGTAAAACCATGGTTCAGAATACAAGGGCAAAAGTGGTGACTTATGCGTTGCATTCCATGGCCGACTACAGATGTAAGATCTTGTCAGATGACATGGAAGGTTTGCAATTGCGCATCAACCAGTGGGATGTAAGCTGCCGAATGTCGGGTGCATTCAATGCCTACAACCTTACAGCGGTACTTGCGGTAGCCCATGGCTTAGGCGAGAACCAGGACGAGGTACTCAGCATCCTTTCAGGATTGCAGGGTGCAGAAGGCAGAATGGAAAAAGTAGCCGATGCGGTTAAAAACAGAACCGGCATCGTTGACTATGCCCACACACCGGATGCCCTTGAAAATGTGTTAAAAACCATAACGGCATCAGCGCGCAAAGATCAAAAAATCTTTGTGGTAGTAGGATGCGGTGGTGACAGAGATGCAACCAAGCGGCCTTTGATGGCAGCCATTGCAGCAAAGTATGCACATACGGCCATCTTTACGAGCGACAATCCGCGAAGTGAAGACCCGGAAGCCATTCTCGATCAGATGATGGAGGATTTGGATCAGACCCAGAAGGCAAAAAGCCTTCGCATAACAGATCGCCTTATGGCCATTAAAACAGCCGCCATGATGTCCACCAGCGGAGACATTGTGCTGGTAGCTGGAAAGGGCCACGAGAAATACCAGGAAATAAAGGGAGTTAAACATCCCTTTGAAGATAAAAAAATATTGTCGGAAGCATTTTCCGGCCATATTTAAGATAGGTTCTATTATCATTCTCAGGTTGGTTTAGCAGTTGGGGTTAGTCACTGCTGATAAAGATCAGACACACAAAACCACCAACTGCTCTTTTAAAGAAAAGGTATGCTCTATTATATATTTGAATATCTAGACAAACAGTTCAACCTGCCGGGGGCAGGCTTGTTTCAGTACATCACCTTCCGGTCGGGGATGGCCATGCTATTGTCATTGGTAATCTCATTGATCTTTGGAGGGAGGATCATACGCTCTTTGAAAAGGTTGCAGGTTGGAGAGACCGTTAGAGAATTGGGTCTTGAAGGTCAAAAAGAAAAAGAAGGTACACCAACGATGGGTGGTTTTATCATCATCCTCGCCATTGTGATCCCTTGTTTACTTTTTGCCAGACTCAACAACATTTACATCGTAACGATGCTCATCAGCACCGTTTGGCTCATGCTGATCGGATTTGCAGATGATTACATAAAAGTATTCAAGAAAAACAAAGAAGGACTCAAAAGTACCACCAAAATAATTGGCCAGGTAGTGTTGGGTGTTTTTGTGGGTATGATCATGCTTTGGCATGAGGGCATCACCGTCAGAATGACTTTGGATGAAGCAAAGACAGGAGGGTATGAAGTTGTAAAACAATATTCTACCATCATGCCAGCAGTCAATGCTGCACCACAAAGAGTGGAAATGGCCTATGTAAAAACTACATTGACCAATGTTCCTTTCTTTAAGGACAACAGCTTTGATTACAAGAGTCTGGTTTCCTTTATGGGAGACAATGCAGATAATTTTCTTTGGTTTGTTTTTATAGTGATTGTAGTCTTTATCATCACAGCTGTGTCGAATGCGGCCAATCTAACGGATGGCTTAGACGGACTGGCAGCCGGAACATCGGCCATCATAGCTACTGTTTTGGCCATTATGGCTTACGTAAGCGGCAATACCATTATAGCGGATTATCTCAATATTTTTTACATTCCCGATACCGCTGAATTGGTAATTTTTGCGGCTTGTTTTTTAGGTGGTTGTATTGGATTTTTATGGCACAACAGCTACCCGGCTAAAGTATTTATGGGAGATACAGGGAGTTTGACCATTGGAGGCATCATTGCAGTAATGGCTTTGTTGCTGAGAAAAGAATTACTTATTCCCATTTTATGCGGCATTTTTTTGGTAGAAAACCTGTCGGTAATGTTGCAGGTGAGCTACTTTAAATATACAAAAAAGAAATACGGAGAAGGCAGACGCATCCTAAAGATGTCGCCCCTCCACCACCACTTCCAAAAGGAAGGCATGCACGAGGCAAAAATAGCAGTGCGCTTTTGGATCATTGGTACCGTACTCGGCCTGCTAACCATCATTACCTTAAAAGTGAGGTAAGATGATAGACGGACTAACAGATAAAAAAATCCTGATCATAGGATCGGGGGAGAGCGGAACCGGTGCAGCGGTTCTGGCCAAAAAATTGAATTACGACGTATTCGTGAGTGATGGAAGCATCATTCCTGTTAAATATAAAGAAGTATTAGACATCAATAAGATCCTTTACGAAGAAGGGGGTCATCATATTGATTCATTGAGTAATGTTGGTTTGGTTTTAAAAAGTCCCGGAGTTCCTGAGGGATCTATGGTGATGCAAACAATCAGACGTGCCGGGTTAAGGGTGATCTCAGAAATTGAGTTTGCAGCCTTACACTACAAAGGGACGATGATTGCCATCACAGGAAGCAACGGGAAAACTACAACTTCGGGACTTTTATACCACCTACTCAATGCGGCGGGCCTGAAAGCAGGTTTGGCCGGAAACTATGGAGACAGTTTTGCCGGTTATGTTGCCGGCAGTCCGGAAGATGTTGTGGTGCTTGAAGTCAGCAGTTTTCAATTGGATGACATAGACAGCTTCAAACCTCATATTTCCATTCTACTCAATATTACACCCGATCACCTGGATCGGTATGATTACAAGATGGAGAACTATGTAGCCTCCAAATTCAGGATCAACCAAAACCAGGACAAGGATGATTATTTTATCATCAATGGGGATGATGAGGAAATGCTGAAATACAGAGGCCAACACACATTAAACGGAAGCGTCATTGAAATAAAAGCAGATGACTACCTGGATGGGGTCCGAGACTTAAGTGGTCGTAATTTTGAGCTTACCATCAAAGGCAGGCACAATCGTTTCAATGCGAGGTGTGCCGTTGAAGCCTGCAGATTGATGGGCATTAGCGAAGAAAAAATAGCCCACGGTCTGGCAACCTTCCGCAACCTGGCACACAGGCTGGAACCGGTAGCCACAGTAAATGGGGTAGAATACATCAATGACAGCAAGGCAACCAACGTAGATTCTGTTTTTTATGCACTGGAAGCCATGGACAGACCCGTGGTGTGGATAGCCGGAGGTACTGACAAAGGCAATGACTACAGCGCCATAGATTCACTGGTAAGAGAAAAAGTAAAAGCCCTGGTTTGTATGGGTGCAGATAATACCAAATTGGTAAAAGCTTTCAAAGGAAAGGTGGCCCAAATGGTAGAAACCAATTCAATAAAAGACGCGGTTATGAAGGCCGGCCAATTGGCAGAAGAGGGTGACATTGTTTTGTTGTCTCCTGCTTGTGCAAGTTTTGACCTGTTTAAAAACTACATGGACCGCGGCGATCAGTTTAAACAAATGGTCTTGTCCTTGTAATCGGGATTATTTTTCGAGAGAGGGACAACCAAAAATATAAAAGGTAAGAAAACTACATTGACAAACGTAATACAACTATATCATCAACTAAGAGGAGATAGGGCCATTTGGCTTATTGTGGCATTGCTGTCACTCTTCTCCCTGCTGGCTGTTTACAGTGCAGCCGGAAGTATGGCGTTTAAGCTGCGCGAAGGAAATACAGAGTATTACCTGGTGCAGCAATTTATGTTTTTATCCTCTGGTCTTTTGCTTATGTGGTTATGCTACCGCTTAGACTACCAAAAGTATGCCAGATTAGCACCTTACCTCATCGCATTGTCGGTTCCTCTATTGATTTATACCATGTTTTTTGGTACAGAAATGAATGAGGCCAGAAGATGGATCACCATTCCCTGGATCGACAAAACTTTTCAGACATCAGACTTTGCAGAGATAGCGCTTATCTTGTTTTTAGCCAAATCGCTGGCCACCAAACAGGAGTACATCAAGGACTTTAAGAGTGCATTTTTACCCATTATTTTACCGGTTATTTTGATCTGTGGCTTGATTGCTCCTGCCAACTTATCAACAGCAGCCTTATTGTTTGTCACCAGCATCACTTTGATGTTTATTGGCAGGATTTCTCTTAAGTATGTATTTCTTCTCATCATGAGTGGCTTACTCACGGGCTTTGCCATCTATAAGATTGGTTTGGCCAATCCGGAGTTTGTGAGAAGTAAAACATGGGAAACCAGGGTAAAAACATTTTTAAATTCATCAGACGAAGTATACCAGATACAACAATCCAAAATAGCCATCGCCTCAGGAAAGGTGTTTGGTGTAGGTCCGGGCAACAGCATCCAGCGCAATCACTTGCCGTATGCCTATGCCGATTGTATTTATGCCATTATTTGTGAAGAATATGGTGTAATAGGGGGCCTTTTGGTGTTGTGGTTGTATCTGTGGTTATTAATACGGTGCATTCATATTGTGACCAAAAGCCCTCGGGCCTTTGGGGCCATTCTGGCCATGGGTTTGTGTCTCAATCTCGTGGTTCAGGCCTTTGCCAATATCAGTGTATCGGTACAGCTGGTGCCTGCAACAGGATTGACCCTTCCCCTCATCAGTATGGGAGGTACTTCTTTGTTGTTTACCAGTATTTCACTTGGCATTATCCTGAGTGTGAGTCGCAATGCAGAGCAGGCGGAGGCGGAAAGGATAGAGCTCAAAGCAATGGAAGCAAAAAATGAAAGTAGTAATTAGCGGCGGCGGAACGGGAGGCCATGTTTTTCCGGCCATTGCGATAGCAGATGCGATTCGTCGTCAACTGCCGTCTGCTGATGTATTATTTGTAGGTGCCAAGGGTAAACTCGAAATGGGAAAGGTGCCGGCAGCCGGTTACCGCATCATTGGTCTCGACATTGCAGGCATGCAGCGTAGGCTTACGTTAAAAAATCTCTTACTACCTGTTAAGGTGTTGAGGTCGCTGATCCAGGCCAGATCAATTGTATCTGACTTCAGGCCCGATGTAGCCGTTGGGGTAGGAGGTTATGCCAGTGGTCCCCTGCTCAAGGTTTGTTCCTGGATGGGAGTACCTTATGTTTTGCAAGAGCAAAATAGTTATGCGGGAGTAACCAATAAAATATTGGGAAAAAAGGCAAAAAAAGTCTTTGTTGCCTATGAAGGCATGGAAAGATTTTTTGACAAAAATAAAATACAATGGACAGGCAATCCCATCAGATCACAGATTGCTGAAAGTAATATGACAACGGAGGAGGCCAGGGCAAAAATGGGCGTCGATACAAATAAGAAAACTACACTTGTATTTGGCGGTAGCCTGGGGGCCAGAACTTTGAATGATGCCATCGCGGCAAACAAGGAATGGATAGAGGTAAATCAAGACATTCAATTCATTTGGCAGGTTGGTAAACTGTACTACGACGAATTTATTAGATCTTCGGTAGCGGAATTGCCAAATGTGAAAGTCTTACCTTTTATCGAGGATATGGCAACCGCGTACAAGGCTTGTGATGTAGTAGTGTGTCGGGCAGGCGCATTAACCATATCGGAGCTGGCATTGGTGGGAAAACCCGCCATTCTAGTCCCCTCTCCAAACGTTGCAGAAGACCACCAGACCCACAATGCGATGTCGTTGGTTAAACAGGGTGCAGCCCTGATGGTAAAAGATGTGGATGCCCGTAGTCAGTTGACCCGGGTATTGGATCAATTGTTTAAAGACCCTGTACAACAACAAACACTGAGTAAAAATTTGCTTTCGCTGGCCAGGCCCAATGCGGCTGATGTTATTGCGAATGAAATCATAAAAATTGTAAACCCATTAAAGGAGACCACAGCGTGAATCCGGGAGAATTGACATCGGTATATTTCATCGGCATCGGTGGCATTGGCATGAGTGCCATTGCCCGCTATTTCAACACCAGGGGTGTTGCAGTGGCAGGCTATGATAAAACCGAAACGGCTCTTACCCAGCAGTTGAATGCAGAAGGTATCCGGGTTTACTATACGGAAGACCTGGATGTTCTGCCCGAAAATATCGACCTGGTGGTGTATACACCGGCGGTTCCATCAGATCACCAGCAGCTGGTCCACTTGCTGAATTTGGGTGTTCCCGTCATGAAAAGGGCACAAGTGCTGGGCTTGATATCTCAGGCTCAAAAGACCATTGCCATTGCAGGTACACACGGAAAAACCACCACTTCATCCATGGTTACCCATGTGTTGAAAAGTTGCGATGAATCGGTATCTGCCTTTTTGGGTGGCATCTTAAGTGGCTACAATACCAATTACTTTTTGGGTGACAGCGAATGGGTAGTAGTGGAAGCAGATGAGTTTGACAGGTCCTTCCTCCATTTACAACCGGAAATTGCTGTCGTCAATTCGATCGACCCCGATCACCTTGACATCTATGGTACACCAGACAAGGTAACCGAGGCCTACCTCGCATTTATACATAAGACCAAAGAAAATGGTACGGTATTGCTGGCACACCAGGCGGCACAAGATCTGGGTGCGGAAGAAGTAGCTGCCATTAAAAATAAATACAGGGTATTGACCTATGGTTTTGAAGAAACAGACGACATCCAGCTAATCATCAAAGGTGTGTTGGAAGGAAAGGTTGTTTTTGATTTTTTCAGTCCAATGGGCAGTATCGAAAGCATAGCCAGCCGCATGCCGGGTATACACAATGTATCCAATGCAGCGGTGGCAATTGCTGTGGCCTTACTTCTGGGCAAAGACAAAGATGCCATTGCCAATGGAGTGGCTTCCTTCAAAGGAGTAAAGCGCAGGTTTGAATGGATTGTAGATGGTGAAAAAGTCTATATTGACGACTATGCCCATCATCCTACCGAATTGAAGATGGCCATTGGTGCTGCACGAATGATGTTTCCGGGTAAAAAACTGATGGGCATTTTCCAACCCCACCTGTTTACCCGTACCCGCGACTTTGCCGATGGTTTTGCAGAGGAGTTGTCCAAGCTTGATGAGCTGTTACTGATGGATATTTATCCGGCAAGAGAAGAGCCCATTGAAGGGGTCAACTCAGAGATGCTGTTATCCAGAATGAACCATGCCAATGCAAGAATAGTAAGCAGGGAAGAAATCCTGGCAGCAGTTCAGAAAGGAAATTTTGATGTGGTTATGACCCTGGGTGCAGGCAACATTGATACCCTGGTACCACAGATACAAAAAATATTAACCGGACATCATGGATAAAAAAATCGATATGCCGGTATTGCGACAGCGCATCATGTGGACCTTTATCATGGCGGCCATCGGCGTGTTGTTTATTTTATCTGTTCAGCGCAAGCTGAATGCAGAAGTATCAAAGCTGGAAGTGGTCATCAAACCCATCAGGGGTAAGAGAAACCTCATCAATGCGGCCGAGGTAAAACAAATTTTCAACCGGCACGCCGGGGTAGATGTGACCCAAACCGCCATTGAAGACATAGAAGCGAGAGAATTGGAAGCCTTGTTAAAGGCAGACAAAAGAATAAAAAAAGTGGAAGTTTTTATCGATTCTGATGACAAACTCAATGTATGGATCCTGCAGAAGCAGCCCGTGGTGAGGGTCATGGATGGTAGCAATCGAAGTTACTACATTGATGAAGATGGAGACCAGGTACCCATTGTTGAAAAATCAGCCATCCGGGTGCCTCTGGCTACTGGCCATTTTGAACTGTACCAGGAAGAAAAATTTAAATCCGGAAATCCTGGAAAGCTGAGAGAGGTTTACGATGTAGCAAAGACCATTTTTGCCGATGAATTTTTGTCGGCCCTGGTGGAGCAAATCGATGTGACCGAAACCGGAGAAATAGTATTGATACCCAAGATTGGCAGGCAGGAAGTAGTGTTGGGTGATGCCACAAATCTGGAGGAAAAATTTGAAAACCTCAAGATAATGTACAAGGAAGGACTGCCACGCGAGGGATGGAGAAAGTTTAGTGTATTGAAACTCAACTACAAGGGCCAGGTAGTGGCACAAAAAAACATTGAAACAGCATTTATTAACTAATTAATTATAATACCATGAGTACTAGTTTGAATCCACAAAAGAGATTTGCCTGGCTCACCGACAAAAGCCTCAGCAAGCAGCCATTGGCGGTGGCCCTGGACATAGGGACTACCAAAGTGTGCGCCATTGCCGGCATGATGGATGAATTCGGCAGGCTCGAAGTGGTGTCATACGGTACTGTAAAATCTGAAGGTGTAGCCAGAGGTGTTGTATCCAACATCGACAAAACGGTGAAAGCCATCAGAGAAGCAGTAGACATGGCAGAAAAGACCGCGGGCTGTAAGTTCAAGGTTGTTCATGTCGGAATCGCCGGACAGCACATCAAGAGTCACCACCACATGGGCTACCTTACCAGGGCAGACCACAATGCGGAGATCTCATCAGAAGATGTTGAAAGGCTGATCAAAGACATGTATCGCATTGCCCTTCCCCCAGGTGATAAGATTCTCCATGTGATTCCTCAAGAATTTACAGTAGATGATGAGAAAGATGTTGTCGATCCCATCGGCATGTCGGGCCACAAGCTGGAAGCCAACTTCCACATTATCACGGGTCAGATCACTGCTTCAAAAAATATAATTCGTTGTATCGAAAAGGCCGGTCTTGACATCGCTGACATTACGCTGGAGCCCATCGCTTCTGCCAGTGCTGTATTGAGCGATCAGGAAAAAGAGGCCGGTGTTGTTTTGGTTGACATAGGAGGTGGTACCACGGATATCACCATCTTTAAAGACAACATCATACGCCATACCGCAGTGATTCCTTTTGGTGGTAATATTATTACAGAAGACATCAAAGAAGGATGCACCGTTTTGGCCGACCAGGCTGAAAAGCTGAAGGTAAAATTTGGTGTGGCCCTGGCAGACATGATCAAAGACAACAGAAGAATCACCATACCTGTGTTGAAGGGAAGAGAGAGCAAAAGTATCTCGGAAAAAAATCTTTCCAAAATCATCCAGGCGAGGGTTGAGGAGATCTTTGACTACGTATTGTGGGAGATCAAAAGATCGGGGTATGACCACAAACTCATAGCCGGCATCGTACTTACCGGTGGGGGAGCCTTGTTGAAACACATCGAGACCCTGGTGGAATTGCACACAGGAATGCCCGCCAGAATTGGTGAGCCGGTTGAGCACCTGGCACATGGTTACAGCAAAGATTTGTCATCGCCGATCTATGCCACTGCCATTGGTTTGTTGAAGTATACCATCGACAATCTGCCGGATAAAGTGTATGTAGAATATGGCAACGAAGAGATAGCCCAACCGGAAATTCCTGTCAAAAATTCAGTCGAAATGCAAAAACGCAGCAATGACGATTTTGAGGAAGAAGAAGTAGTTGAAGCAGGTGAAAGGTCCAGTGCAGAATCTAAATTTTTAGGATTTATGAAAAAAATCGGAGTCTATGCCAAAGATTTTTTTGAACCCACTCCTGATCACGAACTTTAATCAAAATTATCAATTCAAAATTAAGAAAGATGAAATTTAATATACCCAATTATAATCATTCCATCATCAAGGTAATTGGCGTAGGCGGTGGAGGCGGCAACGCGGTTGGACACATGTTCAGGCAAGGCATCATCGGCGTGGATTTTGCCATCTGCAACACCGATGCCCAGGCCATGGAAACCAGTCCGATTGATAAAAAAATATCATTAGGTCCGAGCCTTACCGACGGTCGTGGAGCCGGCTCTAAGCCTGAAACGGGCAAAGAAGCCTGTATCGAATCCATCGATGAGATCAGAAGTTTTCTGGCCGATGGTACCAAAATGTTGTTTGTCACTGCCGGCATGGGAGGTGGTACCGGTACAGGTGCAGCACCCATCATTGCCAAGGCAGCCAAAGAAATGGGCATCCTTACCGTTGGCATAGTTACCCTTCCTTTCCACTTTGAAGGATTGAGAAGAAAGAGACAGGCCCTGGAAGGTTTGGAAAACCTGAAAAAAAATGTAGATGCCATCCTGGTCATCTCCAATGATAAACTCAAGGAGATGTATGGCGACCTCACACTGACCCAGGCCTTTGACAATGCGGATAATGTGTTGTCTACTGCGGCCAAGTCGATTGCAGAGATCATCACAGTACCGGGTTATATCAACGTAGATTTTGAAGATGTCAACTTTGTTATGAAGGACTCAGGCGTAGCCCTGATGGGTTATGGCGAAGCAGAAGGCATGGACAGAGCCAGAACAGCCATTCACATGGCTTTGACCTCACCCTTGTTGGAAGAAAACGACATCAGAGGTGCCAAACACATCCTGCTCAACATCACATCTGGTGCCAAAGAAGTAACCATGAGTGAGATTGGTGAAATCACAGACTACGTACAGGAAGAGGCCGGCTTTGGTACCGACCTGATCTGGGGTAACTGTATGGATCCGGCTTTGGGAGACAAGATCAGTGTAACTGTGATTGCTACCGGCTTTGAAACGGGCACCAGCAAGGTGCGCACCGTACAACACGAGCCCAAAAAAGTGGCCTTGGACGATGAAATGGAAAATGTAGCCAACATTGATTTTTACAGTGTGATGGATGCTACCCCTTCGAGCAAGACCATTGAGTTTGAACACGATGAAGTAATGCGCATCAAAGAAACCATCACCTTTACAGATCCTATTCGCGACAGAAAGGCAGCAGAAGAAAGCCAGAAAGTACAGGAGATGGAAAATGCAAGAAGGATGTACAATCGCAATACGACTACCATGCCTTTGGATACAGCAGAAAACAAAGAAATGGTTGAAAAAATACCGGCTTATAAAAGAAGGGGCTTGTTGTTGGATGACGATGACAATGTACCCGTGGTAAAAGGCAACATAAGCACTACCGTTTATGTAGATTCTGAGGGAACCGTGGTTCAAACCGGCAATTCTTTCCTCAGAGAGAAAATAGATTAAGAGTTTATAAGGTCACGGGGCGGATGCTCAACACCCGCCCCGTTTTTTGTTTTTGAATAACCAACCGGAAATCACCTCCTGTAAGGGGGTAGAACTAAGATTTTCGTCTTTTTATATAATCTTACCTTTTTATTGAGATTGGTTTATTGTGCCCCGGTTCCCCATAGGATTTAGGTCTTATGTGGAGCCGGGGCAGCTTTTTTTATTGCAGGCCTGATCTCACATATTGAAAAAAGTGAGTCAAATATTTTTTGGATTGAAGCTTTTGTTATTTCTTTATTCCAAATTCAGACCTTATGGCATTTCGTAAACTACGGGAAAACGCAGAACTTACACTTTGGGAAGCCCTTATTCCCGTTATTGTATTGGTAGCCTTACTGGCGTACAATGTACTTTTTGCCTACAACGGCAAAGTCAATCCGGATGATGATCCCCTCAATGGATCCAACCAGTTTTTATTGCTGATTGGTGCTGCAGTGGCCGCCATCGTTGGCTTTTACAACCATGTGGACTATGACAAGATGATCGAAAAGGTGGGTCTTAATTTAAAAGATACTTCTGAGGCCATCCTCATCTTATTGATGGTAGGAGCCCTGTCTTCCACCTGGATCTTGAGCGGCATCATACCCACCATCATTTATGGAGGTATTCAATTGTTGAACCCGGTGATCTTTTTACCAATAGCTTTGATCATATGTTCGATAGTATCCTTGTTTACGGGTTCTTCCTGGTCAACATCGGCAACCGTAGGCATTGCTATGATTGGTATTGGCAGTTCATTAGGTATAAGTCCTGCTATTGTGGCAGGTGCCGTGGTTTCAGGCGCTTATTTTGGAGATAAGATGTCGCCGCTTTCGGATACCACCAACCTGGCCCCAGCCATGGCGGGTACCACACTTTTTGCCCACATCAATTATATGAAGTATACAACATTTCCTACTTACACAATTACATTGATATTTTTTATTATTTTGGGTCTCACTCAAAATGCCAATGGTGTGGGAGGTGACGAGATTAAACAACTAACGGATGCAATAGACGCCAAATATTTTGTAAGTCCTCTTCTTATGATAGTGCCAGTGCTGGTCATTGTGATGATTGTGAGAAAGACAAAGCCCCTCATTGCATTGCTGGCCGGTACCTTTATTAGGTGGCTTCTTTTCCTATATTTTTCAGCCTTCCTTACTGGCTGAGGTAGCCAAAGTTACAAACCTTGATTTTCATCAGCTTACAAAGGCATGATGGAAAATATGGTAACAGATACCTCCATTGAAATGAACAATGAAAAACTAAATTCCCTTTTTGCTACCGGCGGCATGAAAGGCATGCTGAGCACCATTTGGCTCATCATCTGTGCCATGGTTTTTGGTGGGGTGATGGATGCCATTGGAGCCCTCGCCCGCATCAGTAAAGCGCTGTTGAGCTTGGCACATTCGATCTTTGGCTTGTTTGCCAGCACAGTTGCTTCTTGCCTGACCATGAACCTTACCGCTTCAGACCAGTACATTGCCATTGTAGTACCCGGTAAGATGTTTGCCCAGGCTTATAAAGACAAGGGCCTGGATCTGGTCAACCTAAGTCGTACATTGGAAGATACGGGTACTGTAACTTCAGCCCTCATTCCCTGGAACACTTGCGGTGCTTACCAGAGTAAGGTTTTAGGTGTAGGGGCAGAACATTATTTTATATATGCTATGTTCAACTGGCTCAGCCCAATCATGACCCTTATTTTTGCCTACTTCAGGATAAAAATTAAGTACCTCACAGAGGAGAAAAAAGCATAAAAAAAAGGGCGGTTGAAACAACCGCCCTTTTTTATTTTAAGCCAAAATCTTCCCATAACAATTGCCAAAGCCGACCCTAAAGCCGTCGGTCTCATTGTAAGCGCGGATGTTAATGGCATCACCGTTTTGTAAAAATTTTCGCTCCTGACCATTGCTCAAGGGTATAGGCTTTGTTCCTTTCCATGACAATTCCATCATGGAGCCAAAACTGTCTTCTGTAGGCCCGCTGATGGTGCCGCTGGCGCAAAGATCACCTACTTTGAGATTACAGCCATTGACGGTGTGGTGTGCCAGCTGCTGACACATGTTCCAGTACATGTATTTGAAGTTGGTCTTACAAATGGTGGTTACACTGCCGTCCTCTGTAATCAGATCGGCCTCCAGCTGGATGTCGTAATTTTGTTTCCCTTTATATTGGAGGTAGGGGAGTACTTCTACTGTTTGGGTTGGACCTTCTGTCAAAAAGGGTTCAAGTGCTTCCATGGTCACTACCCATGCAGAAATGGTAGAGGCAAAGTTTTTGCCAAGGAAGGGGCCCAAGGGCACATACTCCCATCTTTGAATATCGCGGGCCGACCAGTCATTGAAAGTAACCATGCCAAAGATGTGATCATGGGCATTTTCTACCGTTACCGGCTCTCCGAGTGGGTTTTCTTTACCTACCACAAAGGCCATTTCCACTTCAATATCCAAGGTTCTGCAAGGACCAAATTGAGGGGCTTCGCCCTCGTTGATCTGGTATTGTCCGCTGGGTCTTTTAATGGGTGTACCCTGTGACTATGCTGCTGGCCCTACCATGGTAACCGATTGGCATGTGGAGCCAATTGGGCAGTAAAGGGTTATTGGGATCCCGAAACATTTTTCCCACATTGGTAGCATGCTCTATGCTGGAATAAAAATCGGTGTAGTCTCCAATTCTAAGAGGCATGCAAACTTCTACCTCTTCGATGGGTGTAAAAAGCATTTTAAAAATACTTTCAGAAAATTTCTTTTCAAGAATTTTATCCTGGATAGCTTGTCGCAGTGGGCGGGTAACTTTTTTCCCCAAGGCAATAAAGTCATTTAAAAATGGATTGATAAATACTTCTTCCGGAATTTCGGTAAAAGCCTCGAGTCCCATGATGTGAATAAAGGATCTCACATCGATCACATAATCGCCCAGTCTGCTTACCAGGGTATAGTGACCATTTTCTTTCACAATGCCAAAGGGCAGGTTTCGGATGCTGAAATCTGTTGCTTTTGAATGTTTAAGTAATTGTAAAATATCCATGCTTATTTTCTCCCTATAAATTTTTCAGTGTAATTTAATTGAAAACTCCATCTTTCAAAAAAGCCAAGGTTTTCATCTCTGTAATTGTTGTTGATGTCTCTATGATTAAAGACAGGTAGATAGACAGTCAGGTAATTACCCAGCGTAATTCCTATACCCGCACTGTACAAATTTTTCATTTCCCATTTTACATCGTTGCCCTGGCGGTACATACCGGCGTCTCCGTAGGCAAAAGCCCCATGCTTCTGTAAATTTTAAAAAGATCGTATTCAAGGTTGACACTCATGGCAAAATCGTTGCTTAGGCCCAATGAGGAAGTGGTGGAAGGTGCATTTTTAAATCCACCGCCCAGGTTGCCGGTTTGATTGGTGAAGTGTCCGTTTTGATTTCTTCTGGCTATATACAATTCATCGTAGCCATAATCATTTCTGCCTTGCTGGATCAGCGCTATGCTGCCTTTGGTGATGAAGTCTGAATAATTGTTGCTGGTACGCTGGTCGTTTTGCAAAAATTTGGATACAAAGATCCGGGCTCTGAAGTTCCGTGTCATGCTGGTGCGCCAGGTCTGAGCAAATGAGGCCGTCACCTTGGTGAAGTTTTGTGCCTCATTTAAAATATTCGTGTACCTGAAATGTTCCAGATTGGCCCATAGCTTCCAGTTATAAAGGGTAGCCCTTTTTTCCTGGTCGTACCACAGTCGATACAAATGTGAGCTTTGATAGTCAAATCGAATGGCTCTACCTTCATAGTAGGCCAATTGTTCCGCTATATAGGCATACTCAACATTGACCCACCTGTGTTTTTTTAAATTCAGCTTAACTCTGGGGCTGATGCGGTGATACGACAGATTATAATCATCTATATCATTGGTATAGTAATGGTATTTTCGGTACGTGATTTGTGGCGAAATCTGACTCACCCAGGAGTTTTTAAAATAAAAAGGCTTCATGATGCCCAGACTCCAGTTGAAATCATTTTTGAATGAAAAGTAAGGATTGATAAAGTAGTAAAATGGCTGCCTGCCTTTGGTTGTATTGTGCAACAAAAAGCCTACCATGTGGTTGCCTTTGTCAGTATATTTATAGGTAGGATAAAAAGATCTTTCAGTACTTTTAATGGCTTTATGGGAAAAGAACAGCATGTTGCGCATTTTCAAATAACGATCGTCGTCAATTACCAACCTTTTGGAAGCCAGGCTGTCTTTAAAATTGTACGAAACAGCCCTCATATACTTGGATTTTTTTCGGAAGCTGAGAGGTTTAAATGCTTCTCTTCGATAAACCTGGTAGGTCTTGTCTTGGAAATCTTTTTCAGTCGTGACGGCTAATTTTTGACTGGTGATACTCAAATCAGGCTGATGGCCAAACGCTACTATGTTGTAGTGATGGTTTGAGCCTTCTTTCTTTTCTTCCACCTGGTCACTGCCCAGCACCCATCGGTCGGAAGGTACATCCAATAATACCAAATAGGACCACGATTCTGACCCTATAGGATTAGGCAGCCAGTCTTTCAGATACAAGTAGGAGGGATCGTAGCCAAATTCACCACATCTTTTGGGCAACCTTAATGTAAAGGAAAAAGTGATTGCTCTAGATGTCGGTACTCTTGTCCGAAAATGTTCCTTACTTTCATTGAATTGACCCGTAAGCAGGCCATCATCTGAACTCCACTCCATTTTGGTATAGCCACCCATTTCATCTTTGTTGGCAAAGTATAGGCAGGGATTAAAACTCTTAAAAAGAGTGTCAGCCAGCAATGAATTTTTGTCTGCATATCCATTGGCCGACAACCAGAAATGAACGGAATCAGTATTTGCCTGAAAATAATAAACAGCATTTCCCTCCAATGTTCGTTCATCTACAAAACGAACAGTTGCCTTACAGTTTTGTGCCTGGAGGCTGAATAAACCCACAAAGGCCATCAGGAAGGAAAGTGTCACTTTCATGCCTGTCCCATCAATTCATCCCAGTATTCCACAGCCCTGCGGGTATGGGGAATACAAATGCTTCCCCCTACCAGGTTAGCAATAGAAAAGACTTCAAAAACTTCTTCTGTTGTCACCCCAAGCTCATAACAAGTGCCCAGGTGGTATTTAATACAGTCATCGCACCGCAAGACCATTGACGCCACCAAACCCAGCAACTCTTTGGTTTTTTCTGACAGTGCGCCTGATTGGTAGGCCTGGTTGTCCAGACTAAAAAATCGTTTTAGCACAAGGTTGTCCTGCCCTAAAATGCGATCATTCATTTTTTTTCGGTAATCATTAAATTCCTCAACCATCTATGATTTCATTTTATTTTTTTCAAACCATGCTAACCAATAAAACCTAAAGGGATCCATCTTTTTTATTCTTGACCCTCCAGATAGAGATCATCATCCTAAATGGTATGAGAATGATGGTAATAATGGCAGAAGAGCTAAAAAAAGAGGTATTCATACTTCATATTGGCCAGGTTCATTCTGGTATCCAGGACCTTGCTTTGTACCATGGGTTCCAGGCCTTCTTCTTCCAGCATTCTTCTGAAGTCATAGGTGTCATCTACCAGCCATAACATCAAAGGAATGGAAGCAAAAACCAGAATAAGTTTTATCCACATGTTGTGGGAAAACGGGGTATATTTTAGTAAGAATAAGTACCGGGTATAGGTAAGAAAGAGAACAATAAATGCATAATTTGACACATAGTAATGGAAATGTTCTCCATAATAATCGTGAATGGGTCGCATAACAAGAACGGCTAAAGCAATGGAGAGCAAAAGAAATAAAAATTCAGCTACCCACTTCCATTTGTTGGGCTTACCGGGGTTGGTATCAGGTATATACATGGTATCAAAGGTACAAAATAGCTGACAAAATTGCTTCTATGCCACGGTTAATCCGTTTAAGGGTACTTTTATTTTTATTTATCTTTGCGACCTATGATGACAGAAAGTTTTTATTTGCCCTATATCGCCAACGCGGTAGGTGTGAGACAAGATCAAGTAAAAAAAACCCTTGAATTATTGCAGGGAGGTGCTACCATTCCTTTTATTGCCAGGTACCGTAAAGAAGTGACTTCTCATTTGGATGAGGTACAAATTGGTGAAATTCAAAAAAAGTATCAAAAATTGGAGGAGCTGGTGTCCAGAAAACAAACTGTTTTGGATGCCATTGAGTCTCAAGGCAAATTAACCCCGGAATTGAGAGATCGCATCGAAAAGTGTATGGATCCCATTGAACTTGAGGATATTTATCTGCCCTACAAGAAAAAGCGTAAAACAAGGGCCGACATAGCAAGGGAAAAAGGACTGGATGGCCTGGCCCAATTAATCTTGCAACAAAGAGAAAAAAATATTTTGGGAGCAGCCAAAAATTTTATCAATGAGCTGGTACCCAATGAAGAAGAGGCCCTGCAGGGGGCCCGCGACATCATTGCCGAAACCGTCAATGAAGAAGAAAGTTGCAGGGATTACCTCAGAAATGTTTTCAGAAAGCATGGAATCATCAGCTCCAAAGTAGTGAAAACCAAGGCCGAAGAAGCGGTGGTCTACAAGGATTATTTTGAATTTTCAGAACCGGTACAACGATGCCCCTCTCACAGGTACCTCGCCATGATGCGTGGTGAGCAGGAGGGTATGCTGCGCGTCTTTATCGACATCGATGAGGAAAGGGCTGTGGCCTGGTTGGAGAGAAAATTTATTTTTACCAGGGGTGATGCCGCTGACCAGATATCCCTTGCCATTGCAGATGGTTATAAAAGACTGATGGTGCCCTCCATTGAAAATCAAATAAGAACTGAATACAAGGAGAAGGCCGACGAAGAAGCCATCAAGGTGTTTTCTGAGAACCTCAGGCAGCTTTTATTGGCAGCTCCCTTGGGCCAAAAATCAATTCTGGCTTTGGATCCGGGCTTTAGAACCGGATGCAAATTGGTTTGTCTCAATGAAAGGGGTGACCTCATTCACAATTCAACTATTTACCCCCATCCACCCCAAAATCAATGGTCTGAGAGTCAGGCAGCCATCAGGGCGCTGGTAGATCGGTATGACGTAGACAGCATTGCCATTGGAAACGGCACCGCATCACGTGAGAGCAGAGATTTGGTAGAAGGCATTCGATTTGACCGGCAGGTAAAAATTTTTGTGGTCAGCGAAAACGGAGCTTCTATTTATAGTGCTTCAGAGGCGGCAAGAGAAGAGTTTCCGGACAAAGATGTGACGGTTCGGGGAGCCATTTCCATTGGAAGGCGGTTGATGGACCCTTTGGCAGAGTTGGTAAAAATTGACCCCAAAAGCATTGGGGTAGGGCAGTACCAGCACGATGTTGACCAGATTCGGTTAAAAGAATCGTTGGATATGACAGTGATGTCTTGTGTCAACAGCGTGGGCATCAACCTCAACACAGCCAGTAAACACCTGTTGATGTATGTCTCTGGTTTAGGACCAACCTTGTCACAAAACATCGTAAAATTCAGAGAAGAAAAAGGAGGCTTTACCTCTAGAAACCAATTAAAAGAAGTTCCCAGATTGGGAGAAAAAGCCTACGAGCAATGTGCAGGCTTCCTTCGAATCAAAGATGCCCATGATCCTCTGGACAATACAGCGGTGCACCCCGAATCATATGGAGTGGTTGCCAAAATGGCCTCAGATATGGGGGGCACGGTGAAACAATTGATCGAAGATCCGGTACTTAGAAAAAAGATAGAGCTTTCTAGATATGTTACCGAAAAAACAGGGCTTCCTACCCTCCAGGATATTTTAAAAGAATTGGAAAAACCGGGTCTTGATCCGAGGGGTGAGGCCAGGGCCTTTGCTTTTGATGCCACCGTAAAAACCATTGAAGACGTGAGGGCTGGCATGCTCTTGCCAGGAATAGTGACCAATCTTACCGCTTTTGGTGCCTTTGTTGACATAGGGGTAAAACAGGATGGTCTGCTGCACATCAGTCAGATTACTAGAAAATTTATAAAATCACCGGCTGAGGTCTTGAAATTACATCAAGAGTTGAATGTCAAAGTTATTGAAGTAGATGTAGCCCGTAAAAGAATCAACTTATCCCTGCTCTGATAGTAAAGATAGCATTACTTAACGTTGCCCATTTTGATCAACTCTCCTGCAAGTGATACGGTGCCACCTCCATTGGTTGGAACATTAAGGGGGATCGATTCCGGTATCATTTTATAGGCTGGTACATTATTAGGAAACTGCGTAATGAGTCCTCCGATTACCTTTTGTAACACCACGAGATCTGAAACCGAAATATTTCCGGATCCATTGACATCTGCAGCTATTTTTTGAGAAGCCAGAGGGAGTAGTTGAGAGCCTAGAATATGATTTCTGATATTGACTAGATCGGTTACTGTCAGCAGTGAGCTAAACGCAGCTGCAGTTGATTCCAGCACCACAACAGGGTTGACCATTTCAGGAATAGTGGCTGACGGATAGGTAAACTGGTGAGTGCCATTGGTCATTTGAGTGATGTTGTATTTAGGGCTGCTGGCATTGGCAGGTTTCAATACATAGGATACACCTTGAGGCAATGAAGGATTCTGAAAAGCTACATTGAGATTAACGGTGGTAGGTGGCACTGCAATCTCACCCCCTGCTGCCATGATTACATTGTCCAAATTATTGAAAAGAACATCGTAATGCACCGATTTATTAGGCGCTATTACTGCAAACATAGGAGTTCCTGACCAAATGCCAAAGAGTCCGTTCATGTAAGGAATAATAGCAGTGAGGGCTCCACCATCAGCAGAAATACTTGGAAAAGTTAAGCCATGTTTGTTTTTATATTGTATAACATAAGGATTGGTATCCCCAATTTTATTGGTCATTTCAATAAATTGCACATTGCCGGTTCCACTTCCCCATTGCACATATTTTTGCTGAAAAGCCGGGGCAATGGCATTGCAGGGAGGGCAATTGACAAAAAATATCTTAAAAACTACCACCTTGCCCTGATCCAGGTAGTCAGCATAAAGTCTGTGGACCTTGTTCTCAGTGTCGGTAACATTGAAGTCTGGAGCTTGTTGGGCGGACGAAATTCCCCAAAACAAGGAAAATATAGATAAAATCAAAGCTCTCATCACGTAAAAGTTAATCGGTAAAATAAAATTTTGGTAAATATATACGTAAAACAGGCTCCTGTCAAGCACTCACGCGAAATAAAGTGCTGAAAATGTGTATTTTGCGCTTAAAATCTAAGAAACAGAATAATATTTTGCGAAATGCAAAAAATCGATATTAAATATGATTGAAAGGCTAAGGACTTAATTATCAAATCCTACATGGATCATATAAATCTTTATCCTTTTTTGTTTCTAGGTATTTACATTTTTTAAAGTGCAAATATTTATTCCTCGTCAATGTAACGAATCTATCTCTCAAAGACTCATTAGGTTAAATTGCACTTTAATAGGAAGAAAAGAATGACTAACAAATCGTACATATGGCTTATTTTATTTACACTTTTAGCATTGTCTTGTTCTAAAGATTCAGAAACGTCCCATACTACTATTATTAAAAACCCACCACGGGTCATTATAAGTAATAGTGAATTAGTAATAAATGTAGAAGATGAAAATGGTATTGCCATTGAGGGACTGACCGCTGTTTTTAATGACAGCATTCAGGTAATCGAGGGGCATTCATTTTTTCATTTCAAAGGAAATTCCATTAATAAATTCAATGAAATATTGAAGGTAACAGACAAAGAGGGGAATGAGCATCAATACACTACCCTTATCATGGAAAATGAAGTCAATTACCGCAAGATCAATGTTTTTATCAACAAGCAACAAGGCGAAGTAAATGCGCTGAAAGAAAAAACGATTCAGTTGAGTAATGGTCACCTACTTAAATTACCTGCTAACAATTATCTGTCGGGCTTGGATGCTGATTATAAAAGGCAGGTGAATATTAAGTACAATATGTTTGACTTGCAAAATGCCAACCATATCAACTGCCTTCCGGGGGGCAGATCCATTTCTGTTAATAACGTAAGCTCTTTGATGTTGTTGAAAGCAGCCTTTGACTTTCGCTTATTGAGCGATGACAACAAACAACTAAAACTAAAAACGCCTGCCAAATATAGCGCTGACATTGATGAAAAGTCGCACGTGGTATATTACAACACCTTTTCAGGGCAATGGGATTATATTGCTGAATTTTTGCCCGGTGAGGACGTTTCTCTGCCCTTTTCAGGTACTTATGCCATTGTGGAGTTTGTTGAAAGTGCTATTTTGAAAGGAGAATGGAAGTTGAATAATTTTGCCCAGTCAAATGCTGAAATCCAATTTTCATCTCCGGGTTTTGAATCGAGCATCCAGACTTCAAATTCCGGAAAATGGGAGTTAGTAGTTCCACGTTACGCATTACTCGATATTTTGTATTCGGATATTTGTGGGAAAGAGGTAAAGGGTGTGGTGGATGTTAGTGAATCTAATCAAGTACTTCCTACTTTAAATACCCAAATTGTAGACATTCAGCACTCTAGCCTTGCGGGTCACTTGATCGATTGTTTTTGGAAGGATGTAGACAATGGCTTTATTGAATTGGTTTCGGAGAGTTCGAAAAAAATTCTTTGGGTTCAGCAAAGCAATTTCAATCTTACTTTTTCGCGTTGCTCAAATGAGAATTATAAATTCCGATTTATCGACCTGAATTCAGGCTTCGTCTCCAGGCTTTGGAAATTGGACAAAGGGGAAATCAATTTCGGAGAATTGACCATTTGTGATGACTTGAAAAAAGAATATGTTATTTATAAAATCGATAATGACATAACAACATACACAGAAGTAAATACGGTTTATACATCATCCACTTTAGAAATTATAGATACAAAAGGTGGCGGTAACCCTGGGTTTTGGCTTCGATTTACCCATGGTGGAGATACTGGTATCCTCGACACTCAAGCATCAAACATAAAATGGAACAACCCCTCCTTCGGAGGTTATGGAATTCTGATCAATTGTCCCTCTTCAAACAGCTGTGGCTTTGAAAAAATAGAAATAAACTATCTGGAAGAAAACGACGATTACATCAGAGGGCGTTTCAACGGAAAATTCTGGTCTCAAATACTTTCACCCAGTGGTGCTGGATATAAGGAGATGGATTGTATATTTCAAGTAAATAAGTAAACGTTGGAAGACCATTTGATCATAAAAGGATGTAAAAATGGCGAGGAGACGGCATTCAAATTGTTCGTAGAAAAGTACGCAGCACAGATAATGTCTATTTGTATGAGGTATCTAAAAGATCCTGCTTCTGCAAAAGACGCAGTTCAAGAAACTTTGATTTTAGTTTTCAAATCTATTAAACAGTACAAAGGTGATGGTGTATTGGGTGCATGGGTGGGTCGCATTGCTGTCAATGTCTGCCTTAAAGAATTGAGGAGTAGCAAAACATTTGCTGATATCACATTTGCAGAATATCAAGAATCAGGTAGTGCGAGCATAAATGATAATCTTGAAGTAGAAGATATTTTGAAACTGATAAATCAAATGCCGGAAACCCTTCGACTGGTATTTAACTTAAACCTTATTGAAGGATTTTCTCATTTGGAAATTTCAGAAATGTTGGGCATTTCCGAATCTAGTTCCAGGGTTTATTTACTAAGGTCTAGAAATTATTTGAAAGAGAAACTAACTGAAAAAACAAGTTTGGCAAAAATAGTTCAATATAAATAAAGCATAATGGATTATAACGAAGACGATATCATAAAAAAAGTAAAAGAGTGGCAACCGGATGTTGACACCCAACAACTATGGAATTCGGTTCGTCATGAAGCTCCCATTGGCAAAAAGAGGAGGAGATATTTTATTTTACCACTCTTTTTGGGACTCATTTTGGGAGGCATGATGATGCATCTTTATAAAGAAAATTACTTAAAACTAGTGATCTGCGATGATTCTGTTTTGGTAGATTCTTTAAGGAATGAATTGACCTTGGCCAATGAAAAAATAAGCAAATTAAATAGGGTGGCACAAGGTTATTTTGTTGGTGATACAAAACCCACATTTGGCAAGTATTTATATAAATCAACTGGAAATCAAAGAAAAAAAGTAAGAGACAATGTTGTAAATCAGGAAGCTAAAAGTGCTTATTTATTTGCTAATACTGCCCAACCATTGCAGCCAGATTCAGAACCTCAACAGAGCCAGTTATTTTTCCAGCCTATTAATAGTCTGCACATCTTACCGAACACTAAACAGGATAGAGTTGAAATGCCTATCCTACAACGAAAGGCTAGCTATTTTCAAAATCCCGACAATAAGTATGCAAAAAGTATGGAAGCAGGGCTTGGATGGGCCTTTGTGATGGGGGACAATAAAATAGTACCGTCCTCTGACTTCGATGGTCATCGGTTGCGAAGCAATGTGCAATACCTATCGTGGCAAGTCTCTAAAAATCTAAACAATTATTGGTCAACAGGTCTTAGTTTTCAATTATGGAGAGCGCAAACTGCCTTTGGCTATAATTTCTCGCGACAGGAAGAATATGAAGTAATAGACACCACGCAGTTGATCATAGATCCTGCAGGAAACATTACCCCTGTTTTGGGTAATACAACGGCCATTAAGCTAACAGAGACGCAAGGCACCTTTTATCTAAGTGATTATCGGATTGGCATCATGCCTAGCATGGCTTTAAAATGGCCACTTTCAGGAAAGTGGAATTTGACTCACACGTTGGGCATTGGTACCGACATACTGCAAATCAATGAGCAAACTCCTTCTTTTTTAGCCAATGCCGGACTTTGGGCAACAAGAAAGTCAGGCCTTGTTTTGAATCCTTATATTACGTTAAGTCATAAAGCAAGCTACCGATTGCCAAACAGCGATAAAGCCTATATTGTATTTTCACTCCTATATAGAAAAGAAAAATTACCTACTCAAAAATCTACAAATGTGCACAATTTGTTGATACCCACTATTGGATTTGGCCTGTCTTTCGAGGGGAGAAGGTAATATTTATTGAATCAATTTAAATAACATTAACTATGAGAAAAATTCAACTTTTGTTTAAAATAATTTTTATCCTGATCTTCAATTTGGGATACACACATTTTTCAGAGGGACAAACCGCTATTTGTAAAAAGGCAATTACTGTCTCCGTCGAACCTGCGTCATGCGACAGGCTGGTAAAGGCCATTGAAATTGATAGTGGCTCGATGAATTATGATCTTTTAACAGTATCTGATAATTTCTTACCGGTCTTGGGCCAGTATGATGTAACATTGATAGCCTCAAAATTTAATGGTAATTCAAGTCTATGTACTACTCATGTTACCTTAATAGACAAATCTGCACCCGTTGCCATTGCCAAACAAAATGTGATTATTACCTTAGATAATAATAATCAATATCTTTTACAACCCCACCAGATTGATAATGGCTCGTTTGACCATTGCAGCACGGTAACGCTCTCCATTTTTCCCACTGTCTTAAATTGCGAAACTCCTAATCCTGTGAACATCATTTTGACGGTAGAAGATCAGTTCGGCAATTACAATCAGGCTATAACACTGGCTACAATCGAGCAAAATCCGGTCAGAAGGACTGACCTGACCTGTAGGTCTATAACTGAAGTGGAAGTTTACAGGAGAGGTTCAACACTATTAACTCCTGATCTCATCCTGACGGGTACCGGCTACGCCTGTTCCTATTTCTATCAATTCGACTTAGAACACAATGGCTTGGCACTATCAAATTATTCTGTAAATTATAGTGATGTAGGAAAGACCTATTTGGCTACTGTTACGGACACAGTTTCCCAAACAAGCTGCCAGGGTCAAATTACACTAATAGAGGCTGCGTGTGATTCTGTACTGTATGTTTGTGATACCAAAAGCAGGTGTGAGCCGGTAGGTCAATGCGCTTCAGGACATTCTATAGTGGATGATGTTGAGTGGCCTTGCGATATCGAGTTATTTAATGTGCCAAATTCCTTGGCGGACAACCCTACCACTGAAAATCTTGCACTATTTATGGCTGTGAACGAGGAAGATATTTTGCCTCAATTTGATGTCAATAGTTGTGTCATTTTGGGAGAAAACATAGTACTTCATGATTTTTTTGAACCAGGAAATGTTAAACTAATTCTCAAAAAATATTCATATTTGAATTGGGCAGACAAAGCTGCACCAGCTGTTGAATATACACAAATCATACGTTTGCATCTATTGCAAAATTTGGATTGTGATATTTGCGATACCAAAGCATGGAATACACCTATAGGTAATTGTAGCAGCGGACACACGCTTTTAGATGCAGTAGAGTGGCCTGCTGATATCACCATAAATACAACTGAGGCTTCTCCCTATGATCTTAGTTTAAATCCTCTGGTAAATCCCCAAAATGTGGGTCCCATATTGAATCCAGAATGCAATAATTTTTCATTATTCTACAATGATGATATTGATTCTATAAGCCCTAACCAATACATGATAACCAGAAATTGGGCCATATTTAATTGGGATAATTTATTTGAGTATTTTTATACCCAACACATTTGGATTGATGCTAGCACAAGTAACTTTCGGAAAATCTGTTTCACAGATGTGAATAAAATTCCTGTTAAGGATGTAGAAATATACAACGGCTTTTCTACGGCCAACAACAATTGTGTGGAAATTTCTTATGACCCTGCTAATAATATCATTAAGCCTAAAAAAGTCGATACTGATTTTCATTCCGGAATTGATGTGCAAGATGTTGTTTTGTTGGCTGAATCTATTTTGAAGAATGATTACTTTAATAGATATCAAATGGATCAGTTGGATTTGAATGTAGATGGTAATATTGATCAAAAAGATTTAAACTTGATTAAAAATTTGAACCTTAGAAAAAACAATACTATGACTTTTGAAAGTCCATGGCAATTTTTTTCTGCGAATGAATATTTTTTCCGGGGATCATATAATACTGAATTACCTTCCGCGTCGCCTTTCGAAACACTTCAGTTTTTAGGAGTTAAAGTGGGAGATATCAACAACGATATTTTGAAAGGAAGTTCTATGGTTGGAAATTTGAATATCGCTATGGATGACCAACTATTATATAATGGAGAGGTTTATGAAATTCCTATATTGAACCAAGATTCTGCCAAGGTTAAAGGACTTCAATTGATCATCAAAAAAACATCAGATTTTGTTTTGAATTCTGTTTCAAGCAATTACTTCAACGATGTATCATTCAATGAATTTGATGATAAATATATAGTTTTGTGTTTGGCGGGTCATAGTGATCTGTTGAATGATGGCCTTGAACTCAATCCGGCCCAAGACATATTAAATCTACATATCAAATCCAATTCCAATACGGTCTTATCAAAGGTCATAAGTGTAGAGAATGAGTTGGGTCTTGTTGTAACCAAGAGTGAGAACTTGAGACCGGTATTGAATTTTGAAGATGTCATCCCTACAAGCACTACGGATCTTTATGGTGAGCTGGCAGTCTTTCCTAACCCCGCGTCCCACAAATTGTCAGTTGCTGTTCCAGATCATTTCACAATATTTAATTTGCAGGTATATAATTTGAATGGGAATTTGGTAAAAACTTCCTACACAAAAGGAGATCCTACACTTTTAGTAGAAACGCTACCAAATGGTTTCTACATTATTAAGGCCACTTCAACGCAAGGTGTAGTAAAATCAGCAAGTTTTATAAAGTTGTAAATATTTGTGTGAACTAAGATCACTTTTGGGTAAAAAGAAAAGGGGACTTCTTGTCCCCTTCCTTTTTTATTTAACTATAGCTTTTTCTGGCTGCCTGAATACCACTGTACCATCAAACACATCCAATAAGATTTTACTCTTGGGTTGTATTTTATTGAGCAGCATTTGTTTGCTCAAAGCATGAAGTACTTTTTTGGTAATCACCCTTTTCAAAGGCCTGGCACCAAATTCTGGTTGATAACCTTCATAGGCCAGCCAATCTAGAAATTCCGGAGTATATTCTACAGTAATTTCCTGCTTGGCAAGAATTTGATCCAATTCTTTTAATTGTATCTTTACAATGGCAGCAATGTCGCTCCTGTCGAGAGGCCTGAACATAATTACCTCATCAATTCTGTTGAGAAATTCTGGTCTGACCATTCCTTTTAACAATGCAAAAACGGCTGCTTTTGCTCTTTCAATGGTTTCCTCTTCTTCACCTGGCTTCATTTTTTCATAACCTTCTCTGATCAGATCAGAGCCCATATTGGAGGTCATGATAACAATGGTATTTTTGAAGTTGGCAACCCTTCCTTTGTTATCTGTAAGTCTTCCGTCTTCCAATACCTGCAACAATATGTTAAATACATCTGGGTGAGCTTTTTCGATCTCATCCAACAACACAACGCTGTAGGGCTTCCTCCTCACTGCTTCTGTTAACTGTCCTCCTTCATCATATCCTACGTATCCCGGAGGGGCTCCCACGAGCCTGGAAACACTGTGTTTCTCCTGGTATTCACTCATATCAATTCGGGTCATCAGATGTTCATCATTAAACAACATCTCTGCTAACGCTCTCGCCAATTCTGTTTTGCCCACCCCTGTTGTACCAAGGAATAGAAAAGATCCGATAGGCCTGTTTTCATTGGATAATCCTGTTCTGCTCAATCTAATGGCATTAGAAACTGCTTCTACTGCTTCATCTTGTCCTACCACTCTTTTTTGAAGTTCTGCTTCCAGGTGAATCAGTTTTTCCCTCTCTGATTGCAGCATCCGGGTGACGGGAATTCCTGTCCATTTGCTCACAATGTCTGCTATATCCTCTGCATCCACTTCCTCCTTCATCATTAGCTTTCCATGCTCCTGCATTTCGGCTAGCTTTGACATTCCTTCTTCCAACTTGTTTTGCACTTCCGGTAATTTACCATAACGGATCTCAGCAGCCAGACTATAATTGCCTTCTCTTTCTGCTCTTGCACTTTCCAACTTTAGCCTCTCTATTTCTTCTTTGGCTTGTTGGATGGTTGTCATTACCTCTCTCTCACTTTCCCATTTTGCTTTAAAGCTACTTCGCTGTTCTTCCAAATTGGCCAACTCATTGTTGATCCTGTCGAGCTTGATTTTGTCTTCTTCTCTTTTCATAGCTTCCCGCTCAATTTCCAGCTGTCTGATTTTTCGCTCAACTTCATCCAGTTCTTCCGGCATGGAATTCATTTCTAACCTGAGCTTAGCAGCTGCCTCATCAATAAGGTCGATGGCTTTGTCCGGCAAAAAACGGTCTGTAATGTAGCGTGTCGATAATTGGACTGCGGCCACTACGGCTTCATCAGTGATGCTGATTTTATGGTGGGTTTCATACCTTTCTTTTAGTCCCCTAAGTATAGAGATGGCATCTTCTTCAGAGGGTTCATCTGCAAACACAATTTGAAACCTTCGTTCTAGTGCTTTGTCTTTCTCAAAGTATTTTTGATATTCATCCAGGGTGGTTGCTCCGATTGCCCTCAGTTCTCCCCTGGCTAGTGCAGGTTTTAAGATATTGGCTGCATCCATGGCCCCCTGTGTTTTACCTGCCCCAATAAGGGTGTGAATTTCATCGATAAATAAAAAGATGCTACCATCTGCCGCTATTACTTCATTGACAACCGATTTTAGCCTTTCTTCAAACTCACCCTGGTATTTGGCACCTGCTATTAGAGCGCCCATATCGAGTGCAAAGATTTCCTTGTCCTTGAGATCTGATGGCACATCGCCTTCAACGATTCTGTGAGCCAAACCTTCTACAATGGCGGTTTTACCTACACCTGGTTCACCAATTAGAATAGGGTTGTTTTTGGTTCTTCGCGCTAAAATGTGCAAGACCCTTCTGATTTCTTCTTCTCTTCCAATAACTGGATCTAATTTTCCATTCCTTGCTTTTTCATTGAGATTGACAGCAAACTTGTTCAATGCATTATAAGTATTCTCAGCCGATTGTGATTTTACGGTGCTACCTTTTCGCAGATCCAGAATTGCGGCCTTGAGTGCTTTTTCGGTTACGCCCTGATCTTTTAGCATTTGAGCAACCGGATTGCGCGAGGATACAGCAGACAGTAAAAGGTGTTCAATAGCGACAAAGTCGTCATTCAGTTCTTTCATCGATAAACTGGAGCGCTGCACCCATTCTGTTGCTTCTCTCGACAAATAGGGGTTGGGTTCGGGCTGAGCTATGGTGGGTATGGCTTGAACCATTGCATCCACCGTCTTTTGGATTATGGTAGGATTTAGACCTAATTTTTTAAAAATAAACGGACTTACATTATCATCTACATCCAGGATGGCTTTCATTAGGTGAGCAGCTTCTATTGACTGATTGTTGTATTGCATGGCCAACTGCTGCGCTCTTTGAACCGCTTCCTGCGCTTTGATCGTAAATTGATTGAGGTTCATGGTTACTTGTTTTGAATACTAACCAACAAAATTGTGCCATTGCGGTAAATAGGACCTTATGTCTGATTGGACATACTTTGTGCTGCCATTTTGACAATCAGGCTTTTATAACTCTGAAATATTGGCATAAAAAAAGCGGGACTAGCCCGCTTTCTCTTATTTAATTTTTAGGTCATCTGGCACCGATGGTGGTATTGAGGTGCAAATCTCTTTGCCGCTGCTGTCCATCACATGCAACTCAACCCTTCTATTGTAGTGTCTTCCTGAATCATCTTCTGTATTGGTAGCAATGGGCTGGTTTTCACTGGAGGCCCGGGTAGTAATCCTTGCTGCATCAATTCCCATACCTACAAGTGAATTTTTTGCTGCCATTGCCCTTTCTTGAGAAAGGTTGTCATTGTAGCTGTTGCTTCCCCTTGCATCTGTGTGGGCTACCAGTAATGCTGTGTAGCCTCCATCTTTTTTCAGAATATTGGCCATGGTGGTCAATTCTGAAGTAGCCGTACTTGTGATATCAGCTTTATCAAATTCAAAAAGAATCCAATTCAAATCACAATCAGGAGCTGCCGGTGGAGGGTGGTTGGTGTTGTAACCGCAGTGGTAGTATCTGGTGTGTTGGCCGGTACAATTGCGGTAGGTACTTCCTCTTTTTTGTTATTACAGCTTTTCCACCAAAAGAAAATTGGAATGAGCAACAAGAGTGGAAGCAACCACTTCCAATTAAAAGCAGATGTCGTAGCAGCACCAGCTACGGGAGGAGGAACGGCCGCTGCTGCTGGAATTTCAACTTTTGGAGCTTCGGCCTTTGGCATTTCTACCAAACTCACCGCGGCTGCAAGCCCTGCTGCTGCAGCTGCCATAGGCACCGCCGCTTTTGCAAAATCTGCACCGTTAAACATTAACATTGCCAGTATTTCTTCCCTGCTTTTTTTAGGACAACTTCTACCAATTTCATTGTGACTCTCCATATTACCCGTATGTTCCTGGTGGTCACCCCCACCAAACAACAACAAAAAGTAAACGCCATGCGCTTCCTCTACCTTGTATCGCTGTGGGATATCTTTATTTTTAAGAATTGCCTTTATCCCCCTGACCATGCGTTCTTCATCAGGATAAGCTTCTGACCGCATGATGATTTCATCGCCATTGACCCATGCAAAATAATGGTTGCCGTTAGTATGTTGAAAGGTGATAAATCCGGGGTATTCGGATGATTTCTGGTCGATTCTGGCTTGATATTCTTTACAAATCAGGTAATCGTCATCGCGCTGTGTTATCATGTTGTTTTGTTTTGGTTACATGATAAAAGTAATGCATTATACCAGAAAAACAAAATTATTTCGAAAAATTATCGTTCTCTACAATAGAAATACGTTGAATTAAGAAAAATTGCTGTTTTATTTTAAAAAATAAGCCGCTGCGCCAGATGTTATAAAAATGAGACCCATACAAACAATAGCTGGTAAAAAGGCAAAAAATAACATAACCACAAAGGCAATTCCAAATATCAAAGTGTGGATCAACATTATGCCACGAAATATTTTTATTTCAATTGGGGCTTTTGATAAATACAAAGTTACCAGGCCTCCCAATAAACACAATAAACTCAAACAGGCGCTGATTGAGGTAAATAATTCATCCATAGATCTGTGAAAACCGGCACCCATGTCTGCTTTATAACTTTGCATCAAATGCAGTAGCTGGCTTTCTGTTTCATTGGCTGCCGTGGGTTCAGCGAAAAAACTCAAACTGTGTATGACAGCCGTTAGCACCATGAATATCCAAGTCACCCTAACGAAAAAACTTGCTCTTTTATCCATGTATTTTTTTTATTTAACCCAATAAATTCCAACCATCCAACACTTCCGACACCTCCGACCCCTCCGACCCCTCCGACACCTCCGACTCTTCCGACCCTTCCGACACCTCCGACTCTTCCGACACCTCCGACCCTTCCGACACCTCCGACTCTTCCGACACCTCCGACCCTTCCGACCCTTCCGACACCTCCGACCCTTCCGACACCTCCGACCCTTCCGACACCTCCGACCCTTCCGACACCTAATTCATATCCTTTCCCTGCTTCAACTTTTCAATGGCAGTTTTGAGGAAGGTTTTGTTGGTTTCATCCGGGGCTATCAAGAGTGCTTTTTCTGCAAATTCCAATGCTTCTTTATATTTACCATTGGCCGATAATCCCCTTACCATACCTGCCGGTGATGGCCAGTCCCCTCCATGATGTTTATAATTGTACTCAAAAATGGTAAGGGCTTTGCCCTTCATACCTGAATTCAACAATTGGCGACCATAACCATGTATTTGAATCACATCTGCAGTAGGGTGTTTTATGGCTTCGTCCATCAAATTTTCAGCATCTTTGGTTCTTCCCAATTTTTCTAAGACTGATGCTTTTGCTGAAAGAGTAGTAAAGTTTTTTTGTCCAATGAAAGTGCCGCTGATCGCACTTTCGGCCCAGATCAGAGCCTGGTCAAGGTGGGTGTTGTTGGATACACAGAAATTGACAGCTTCAACATAGTTTTGCCAATAAAAACCCTTGCCTCCTTTTAAGTCTTCTTTGAATTTACTGACATAGATAGCGTTACTGTTTGGCAATGCAATATTCATGGGTATGGCCAAAGTTTCCCACCTCAATTCCAAAACGGTTGACTCGGGTTTTCGGTCAGTGAATGTATAGGTCAACCATTCAGTAAATTCTCCCTGTGTGGGCTGCACTTCTACGCGCATTACATCATCGTTGGCATCATAAGAATAACTGCCCCAGGCGGAATGAGTTTTATTAAATATCAAGGTCCATGGCATGTCTTTTTGAGGTATAACGTGAAAGCCATATTTACCTGCCGGTATTGGATTGCCATTCACCATCATGTCATGCGAAAAGGTGATTACGGTATTCTCATTAGCCCCGGCCCTCCATGGAATTTCTTTCGCACTCCCAATATTGTTGGCCTCCATACCCCAAGGTACCAGACTGCCCCAAATTTTACCAGATCTACCCTTGACACCGGGACTGCTATATTTTACACTGACATTGGCAATGCTACCTAAATATTGAGTAACCTCACATATCTGGTTGTCTCCGCTAGGCGCATTCACCAATTGTGCATTTCCATCCAAAACACAATAAAAAAAAGCCAATAATATAAAGATCGATCTCATGAAGTTATTTTGTTTGATACAAAATTATAACGATTTTATTAAACACAACGTGCTTTCTATGCATTAAAAACACCTGTAATGTTTGCATTTTTGTTCCTTAGGTCGAGCCCTCCTTCTGCTATAGATTTGAGGTTGGTCAGATAAAAAATCCAACCTTCCATACAGCCCAGGTGCCAGTGGGATCGTGAGTTTTCATCATCCGGAATACAATTTTGAGTGAGGGTTAACAAACTTCCTTCCTCATGGGCATCAATAGTAATATGGACCTCCATACGGGTAGCGTTATTGCCGTTGAAGGTGAAGCCGAGCTTTACATTTGGCTCAGTTTCGAGCCATCTCCCAGCCTCAAATGTTTCATCAGACCACCCATGCCATAGAAAAAAATACTGATCACCTTCCCTGGCATTTGACCTGCTGTCCATCAGTTTACCCTCTCTGGTAAATTCACATTTTCTAAGAAACCAGGATTCCATTCCTTCCTGGGTCGTAAAGAGGTAAAACAGTTGATTCGCAGTTGCTTTTATAAATAGTCGTTTTGAAAAACAAGTCCAATCATAGGCCTTCATGTCAACTTACCGAATGTAGAGCAATGCGGTTGCCTTCTGTGTCGTGAAAAACCGCCATATATCCATGTTCCGGACTGATCTGGGTTTTGGGAACAATTATTTTACCTCCATTACTTTCAACCCTGTCCAATACATTTTGGAGATCAGGATTGCCATTTAAATAAATCATGCATCCTGCTTCAGAAGATGGATGGTAAAACTCAGCATGATAAACCAAGGCTCCTGATATATCATTCATCATGTCTTCTACCGGAAACATCCTCATCTTCAATCCAGGATTGTCCATATCAATGAGCTGGATTTGAAAAATAGACTCATAAAATTTCTGTGCCCTGTCTATGTCATTGGTGGCAATTTCGAACCAGGATATTCTGTGCATTGTTAAGGTTTTAGATGGTTAAAATTAAGGTTAAGTGTGAAATAAATTAGGCAAATTTTATTCTTAATGATAAGATAAGATTCTTTTTATCTCCATAAACCCAAAATGGCTCCCATCAGGGTGAGTGCAGCTAGAGCGTAACCCCCATTGATCCACATTAATCTCGCAGCTTTGTGTTCAAATAATCCATGAATAAACACAAAACATAATACCCAAATACCGGCCAAAAAACCTGCTGCTGTTCCCCAGACAACATCTGTTTTTTGGGCACATACTCCCGTGCACTCTGCAGGTGTATCTGCAAGAAACATCGCCAGATTGACTGCTGAAATCAATGACAGAATAAAGGCCCATCCAAAGATTTTGGATGCATTTCCCTTTTTAAGTTCTTCAGCAGTAAATCCATTTTCTTTCATCCACACATTGCCAAACAAAGTTGGCGAATACCAAATGCCTCCTAAAACGAAAGCGGAAATGCCAGCTACCAGCACGGCGAACCAATTGATCATCATAATTTTTATTTTTTCTCAAAAATGCACTTAACTGCGTTTTGGGGGGGAATACAATAGGTCAAAACCGGAATATTTTGATCTAAAGCCCAAAATTTACCCGATGACTTTGTCGAGTACAGATTTGATAAGCGCACAGCCTTCCCTTATTTGGTCGGGTGTTACTATAAGCGGTGGGGCAATTCTGAAACTGTCTGCATTGAATAGAAAATAATCAACCATAACACCTGACTCCAATAAACCCGATACCACAGGGCCCAGGTTTTCTGCCTTCTCTAAGGTAATGGCCATCAGGAGACCAGCAGATCTTACCTCTTTAATTGCAGAATGATCAAGTTCTTTTTTAAAGAGCTCAACTTTATCTCCCACCGTATCCATGATGCCACTTTCTGCCATAAACTCAAGTACTGCCACTGATGCTGCCAAACTCATGGGGTGACCTCCAAAAGTGGTGATGTGCCCTAGTGCTGGGCGAGAACTGAAACAATGCATTAATTGTTGGCTTCCTGCTACAGCTCCCACTGGCATGCCTCCTCCCATTCCCTTGGCCATAATGAGTAAATCAGGGAAAACCTGATACTGTTGGTGGGCAAACAATTTACCGGTCCTACCAAATCCGGTTTGGATCTCATCAAATGCCAGAAGGCATCCATGGCGGGTACACCTGTCTCTCACTGCCCGCAACCAGGCTGGATCAGGTAGTATAACTCCAGCCTCTGCCTGCACCACTTCCATAATCAGAATACCAATGCTGGAATCAATTTTTTCGAGGTCTTCCCAGCTGTTAAAACCAATGTGATCAATGCCAGGCACTCCGGGCATAAGAGCTGAGGTGTAAGCTATGTCACTTCGCAAACTTTCAGCACCCAAGGTAGAGCCGTGGTAGGCATTTTTACACGATAAAGCCCTGTAACGGCCGGTTATCTTCCTACCCGCTTTTAGAGCTACTTCTACCGCTTCAGAACCACTATTAGTATAATAAACGGTGCCAAAATCCGGACCAAGACACTCCTCCAACTTCATGGCAAAGCGGATTTGTGAAGCTTGAATGTGTTCACCATAAACAGTGGTGTGAAGGTACTTAGCCATTTGATCTTCCAGAGCCTTTATCACAACAGGATGCCGGTGTCCAAGAGAGCTGACTGAAAAACCGGAATCAAAATCTAAATATCTTTTGTCGTCTTTGTCGTACAAATACATGCCTTCTGCTCTTTCAACCTCAATCACCATTGGCCAGGGACTGGTTTGAGCAACATGGTGTAAAAAGAGGGATCTTTGGCTTGGCATTGGCTTAATTTCCACAAAAATAAGCTTGCAATTATCCGCGAGCACTATTTTTATTGAAAATCTGTAAATCAATTTTTGTGGTCATCATTATTTGTCCATATTTGCACTCGTCAATTCAAATTATGAAAAAAAACACCTTCATTTGCCAGTTAATTTTGCTGGTTTTGGCCCTGGTTCCAAAGACCAACGCCCAACAAATGACCGATTGGCCCCTAAATGATCTCTCATCTTTCAGAGTGCAAGCAGGCAATTGGAAAACAGCTTCCTCTGTTTACAGTGCATTTTCGAGGGACCATTCTCACCACAAAATTGAATACGTCGCGGGTTCAGGTATCCTGGTTAATGATAACGATAAGGACCACAACAGTCCTCTCTTATCTGTGATGGAACACCAGGACATCGACCCTGAGTTTGAATTTATGGTTCCGGCTGGAAGCAATAGTGGCCTCTATTTACAAGGACGATATGAAGTTCAGATTTTTGATAGCTGGGGAAAAAAAGCAGCCGATTTTACGGATCTGGGAGGCATCTACAGAAATTGGGAATCGGATCCTAAGACTGCCTATGCAGGAAAGGCTCCCCTCATGAATGCGGCCAGGCCTTCAGGTATCTGGCAAAAAATGTTTATTTCATTTAAAGGTCCAAGATTTGATGCAACCGGAAAAAAAATAAGCAATGCCTTATTTAAAAAAGTGATGATCAACGGACAGCTGGTCCACGACAATGTTGAAGTGCCTCAACCTACCGGAGGACCCATTGTCAACAATGAAGTGGCAAAAGGACCCTTGATGATCCAGGGCGACCACGGTCCTGTGGCTTTTAGGAACATCCGATACAGAACTTTTGAAGACCTGGCAGTATCTGTAGAAAATGTTACTTACAAATATTGGAAAGGTCCTTATGAATATGAAGATGATTTCAAAATGAAAAAGGAAGACAAAGCAGGCAATTCTCCCGAAGGAATTACCTGGGATGTTTCACCTGTTAAGGATTTTTTTGGGCTTCAGCTATCCGGTGATCTCAACATCCCGTTGGATGATACCTATTACATTAGCACTATTTATAATGGTAATTTGGCCATCTACATTGATGGTCAGGTGGTGAAAAAGATATCTCGTGCCTGGGATTGGGACCGACCCGCTAAATCGGTGATTGACCTGAAAGCGGGAAAACATAAAATTGATATCTATTTCTGTAGGGCCGATGCCTGGCTCCCTCCTGCAATAGGAATCTTTTTTGAATCCAATAAAATTGTCAATCATGGCATCCATGCCAGATCCTCACTCCAGCCAAGAGAAAGCAATTTCCCAATCCTAGTAAAACCTACTGACAAACCAAAAATCTTAAGGGCATTTTTGGATTACAATGGCAAAAGAAATGAAAGAATGACCCACACCGTTGGTGTAGGAGATCCCAGTGGCATGCACTATGTATACAATAATGGCAGCGGCACCCTGGCCTGCATTTGGCGTGGAGAGTTTGTTGATGCTACACCTATGTGGCATGACCGGGGAGATGGATCCTTTAGACCGATGGGTGACGTCGTTTATCTCAACAACAAACCGCAACTGGACATCGTCTCTGATCCATCAGCAAAACACATTGAAGCTTACCAAGAGGGAAGTTTTAAGTCCAGAGGTTATACCATCACCAAGGAAACAAATCTACCTGTTTTCCATTATGATTGGTCAGGCATGAAGGTCCACGATCTTACCTATTCTGATGCAAAAGAGCAATGCCTGGTAAGGGAAATTACAGTTGAAAATCCGTCTCCAGGTGCCAGATACAGGGTTGCCAATGGTAAAAATATTCAAATGACGGGCGATGGACTTTACCTTGTCGATGGGCGATATTTCATAGAATTAGCAGAACCGGACAAAGCCATGCTCAGGCCAGGGGATACTGAAGCTGATCTGTTTGTCAAAGTTGACAACCAACCTATTCGTTACAAAATTATCTGGTAATCTGTCAAATGAAAGTGATGATATTTAAACTTAATATAATATTTGCATTTATTATTTGTTTTGTTTTTTCAAATGCTGTGGTGGCGCAGGATGACCCTGATGCTCCTGCTGTGGACAAAGCAGCGTTAAGGGTTCAGGCAGAAGAAGATTATTATGCCATACGGACCATCCCTGTGCCGGAAGATGTGCTGGTTGAGGGTGGGGGAGTAGCCGTCTTACCCGATGGTACAGTAGCTGTTGCTACCAGGAGGGGTGATGTGTGGATCATAGACAATATTCAGGGTGCGGAGGGAAGAGCACCTCATTACCGTTTGTTTGCTTCTGGATTGCATGAACCACTGGGCTGTGTGTACAAAGATGGCTCTATTTATGCTGCTCAGCGGGGAGAACTTACCAGACTCCAGGATACCGATGGAGACGGATATTGTGATGTTTATGAAACCATCTATGCCTGGCCATTAAGCGGACACTATCATGAATACAGCTTTGGACCTGTATTGGGTGAAGATGGTAGTTTCTACGTAACCGCCAATGTTGCCTTCGGCGACGAAGAATGGTGGCGGGGTGAAAGCCGTGTACCCATGCGGGGTTGGACCATGAAAATCAGCCCCGATGGAAAAATGGAGCCTTGGGCTTCGGGCATGAGATCTCCATGCGGTCTTGGCATGGTAAATGGTGATTTATTTTATGATGACAACCAAGGAGACTGGATTGGATCAGGTGCTGTTTGGCACGTTAAAAAAGGGGCTTTTACGGGCCATCCAGCCGGACTAAAGTGGACATCGAAATTGCCCGATTCACCCATCAGCCTGGGTGTTGATTCTTTATATGCCAAAGTAGACCCAAGACAGGTCAAAAATAAATATGGAAAATACATTAAGCCCGAAAATATCGAGAATGAAAAGCCACAGACTTTTTATGAGCTTAAAAATAAATTTCCTGAGGTTCAGACGCCTGCGGTTTGGCTGCCCCATGGAATTTTGGGAGTGTCTAATTCTGAAATAAAAGAAGACAAAACCGGGGGTAAATTTGGTCCTTTTGAAGGTCAGCTTTTTGTAGGAGACCAGGGGCAAAGCAAGGTCATGAGGGTTTTTCTGGAAAAGATCAATGGAGAATACCAGGGAGCTGCTTTTGATTTTAGAAATAATTTTCAGTCCGGTGTGTTGAGAATGGATTTTGCACATGATGGCTCTTTGATTCTGGGTCAGACCAATAGAGGTTGGGGCTCTGCTGGTGAAAAAAATGAAGGCTTACAGAGACTGGAGTGGACCGGTAAAATACCATTTGAAATGAAAAGTGTAAAGGCGACAACAGATGGGTTTGAAATTGAATTTACAAAACCCGCCAATATCAAGGATGTGAAAGATCTTGGAAAAATTGATGCCCATAGTTTTATCTACAAATACCATCCAGTATATGGCAGCCCACCTATCATGCGTGAAGCCCTTAAAATTGATGGTGTGAAATGGAGTGATGACGGATTGAAGCTTCATCTCCTGATTAGCAATAGGGTAAAGTACCACATCCATGAGATCAATCTGGGCGACCTCCGCGATAAAGAGGGAAAAGCCCTGCTCCATCCAACGGTTTATTATACTTTAAATCAAATTCCGGATGGAAAGAAGGCAGACCCTTCGACGTATAAAAAATATGTAGTAAAACCAGCGGCAGCGCCTAAAAAGACAGGAGGCAAAGGCAAATCAAAATCAATTACAGTAAGCCTTGCAGAAGAAGTAAAACCTTTGCTAACAAAGTATACCTGTGTTGCATGTCACAATGCCCAAAAAAGACAAATTGGACCCTCTTTCAAAGACATTGCAGCTAGAAATTACAGCAATGATAAAATCTTAAAATTGATTTGGAAGCCTGAACCGGGAAACTGGCCTGGTTATGCAACCGAAATGGCTCCAATGACTATGGTGCCCAAACAAGATGGTCTAAAGATCGCTGCCTGGATCAACTCTTTGAAATAAGGAACTTACTGACGAACAACAGTTAGGTCTCCTGTTTTTATTTCAACAACATCATCAAGGTATCTCACATGCCCTATCCATGTGTAGACTCCTTGCTCCACGGGCTGTCCGTTAAAAAAACCATCCCAGCCGGCTTTGAAGTCAAACGGATCTAATTCGCTGCCCTTAAATACTTTACTACCCCAGCGGTCATAGATTTCTAACAATTCAATACTTTTTACGGCCTTCTTGCCAAAAAGATTAAAATAGTTGTTGACCCCGCCTCCACCATTGGCCAGAAATACATTTGGACTATATACTGTTCTGTCAATGGTCACCCGGATGGTCAGGCTATCTGAAACAAGGCATCCTTCTTCAGTTAAAACACTCAATACATAGGTTGTGGTACCGGGAGGTATCACATAGCTAACTGGATCATTGATGTCTCTGATTCCTCTGGAAGGTGCCCACCACAAACTATCTCCCGCCAAAGAAGGAAAATAGGAGCCATCCATCTGGGTGGAATCTCCCAGTTCTATTACCTGATCGGGCCCTGCATCAACTGTAACTGGATCGGGTTCACCAACAACCACAACGATAGAGTCTGTACATCCTTTGATATCAACAATGGCCACCTCGTATGCGCCGGCCGACAAATTTTTAAAATTCACACGAGGGGAAAAATTACCATCATCAAACTTATAAAATATTCCGGACTGCCTCCGCTTGTGAAATGGTAATGCTGCCATCGTCACCTTCAAAACAACTCGGTATTTCTATCTTCGGTATCAAGGTAAATGGCTCCAAATCTTCACAACAGGGTTCTGCATACAATGACTTTATCTTGGTTACTTTACACCCCCTTGTCACTGGTTACCGTTAGGCTGATAAACTTATCTCCAAACGAACTATAGTTAATACTGTGAGGTCCTTTGCCACTCGCCTGATCAGGTATAGCCCTCAAACCAAAATTCCATTCATAATTGATGATGTTTCCATTGGAAAAAACAGAGATATCGGTTACCGTAAAATCCTGATCACACCTTAATCCTGTCAATGGGCTGATGGTAAAATCGGGCTCCGGACCCAAAAATTCACCGGTTCCTCCCCATTGAATTCTAAAGCCAATGCCAGTATTATCAAAATTGTTAATCAACAAACCATAACTTTTACCGGCTTCCATATCGATAAATCTTACGTATCGGTCTTCTCCTGGCTCGCAGTTGAAATCTTCAGTGATATCCTGAGAGGTGAGGTTAAGTCCTGTTGGGCCGTCACAAGAGGTGGCATTGCACCTCAATACTTTTTTATTTTGACAATCTTCAATACCACCAGGCAGTTCATATAACGCGAAATCAATATCATCGCCATTTTTCAAAGGAGTAATGTCGAATGTTAGGGTGCCATTGTTGGCTGCTGTCCACCTCAACCAGGTAGATTGGTCTTCACTTTGACTTCCCGGATTGGGTTCCAGACATGTACCTCGACCCTCATTGGTCAATTGTCCACTGCCTGTAAGAGATTGAACAACAAAGGCACTCTTATCGCATAATATGGCACCGGTCCTGCAATCCTGTCCGGGAGTCACAGGGGGGTTAAAATTGGTTACACATAGCTGAAAGGTGCCGGCAAGATTGCCTCTGCCACTCACCCTGATATAATAAGTGGCCCCAATAACAAGACCGTTTTCAACCAATGCCACTCCACCACTATTTACAGCATCCGTCTGACACTCCAATTCCTGGATGGTACCCCCACAATTGCCATAATATAAGCTGGCCTGGGGACTGCGTAAGGTAGATCCAATATTGCGCCCATTGATGACAATGTTTACACCGGTTGCCCGTGCTACAAACTCAAACCACACATCATTTGAAATTTGGTCCCAACATCCGGACGGGCCATAGCCGGAATCGGTAGCAGCAGCCGTAGTAAACTCGGACTTTCCAGAGCAATAGGCCGTAGGATCTGAAATTGAAACAGCTTGTTCGCAGTCATCATTAATGGGCTGAGCATGCAAACAGCTTACACTTATAAATAGCATCAGCGCCAAAAGAGATAATTGACGAAAATGTCTTTTTTTAGGAGGGGTAATATTTTCATATATTAATTTCATATTGTTTGGGTGTCTTTAGTTAACGAGAATAATGATTCTAAAAATTGTTTCGTTTTTGCCAGCAATTCTGGCCCATCCTGATTTTGTCCACCTGCGTAAAGGGCTCTTTCAATGCAAGATCTTACATCTAAATACAAGTCCAATGTTTCAGATGAAGTGGACATCTTCCTAAGGTGGTTCAAAACGGTTGTTTTATCTTGTTCTTCAATAGGCAAGCCCAGTTTTTCGAATAAGGTTTCTTGTAAAAGAAGTGACAAGCTGGTATAAAACACATTTGTCTCTCCTTTTTCCCACATGGCATTTATGAATGAAAGACGTTCTTTGGAACGGTTGAGGTTTGGCCAAAGGAAGTTCAGACTCTTGCCCTGACTTTTCCAACGCTTCAAAGGGCTGATTTTGAACATCTTGTTTCCTAAGGTAAAACCAGGCCAGAAAACTAATACAGATGACTCCCAAGCCAATGAGATAATACAACCAGGCCGAGGCCTCTGCTTCAGGATCTTTAGATTTAATAGCTGCCTGGCTGACTTTGGTAACCTCAGCATCCAGAGTGGGAAAATCTACCGTTTTATAGTTGGCTGCTTCGGGATCAAAATATTGAAAATCAACTTTTATTTCAAATTGTCCTGATTCTTTGGCGGTAACAGGGATTTCCCAGCTGTGGCTGTGTTTGAGTTGGCGGTCATGGGTATATTGTTCCTCTTTTATCAGCTTTGCCGGATAAGCCTCTAATTGTGGCGGAACCAGGAGCCTAGGAGGACTCATGGTAGAAGGATCTCCATTGCCGTTCAATTCAACTCTTACAAGAAGGGTCTGATTGGCGGCAACTTTTTTTTCTGCAAGGATGGCAGATCCCTCATATTGGCCAACCACGCCATTAAAATGTTCAGGAATTGGGGCTGGTAGATCCTTTACTTCTAGGTATTTTTCTGGGCTATTTAAAGTAAAAGAACGGTATTTGCCAAATGGATAAGACCAAGGGTCGTCATTTGAAATCCTCTCTTTGAGTGGAAAATAAGATTTACCAATGCTCAAAGGCCCTTGTTTTTTTGGAAAAAAGGCCAATGCGTCTGCCAATATTCCCTGGTAATTCATATTTCCTTTTGCCATTCCCGGCAGGGTTTCATTTCTTACATCGAGCTGAGTAACTGTAAAATCATTAAAGGGTGGGTGCTGAATGGCGTCTTCAAAGCCGAGATTGCCGTTATAATACAATTGATATTCACCCACCAGCTGCTGACCTTTATAAATAGATTCTATACTTAAATGCAGGTCGACAAAGGCAACTTCTCCATTAGTGGCCTTGGATTCTTTTTTAGGTGTTTTAACCACAAAGGTTGCAGCCTTCGTAGCATATCTTTTTCCTTTTACCTCTATGGTAGCAGCTTCCAGTTGGAGCGTTCCTGAGCTACTGGCAACGGCTTCAAAGCTATAAGTAACGCTGCTGGTAGCCCTGCCGTTGATGGCATAAAATTGGTCAGAAACCGAAGGTCCTGACATGATTTCTAGTCCATCAAAGGAAGGAAATTTTACGTTTTTGCCTTCAGCATTCTCCAAAACAAAGTGGATCTCGAAAATACCATCCGCATATACCTCCTTTGGTACTTTGGCATACCACTTTATTCCTTGTGCCCACATAAATGCAGCTGTCAGCACCAGCAGCTTGGTTAATAGGGCCTTTTTCATGGCAGTAATTAAATGCGTTTAACCTTTCTCTTAGGCTTGGTAGGAGCTTCTTTTTCAATTGGCGCACCTGATCGGTTTCCATTGGCCATGAAAAAACAATTGCTGTATTGCCTTGTGGCGCATCCTCAATAATACCCTCAGGATTGGGCATTACCTTGATTTTAATGGCATCCGCCGTCATGTTTTTTTCCTCATCTGTTCTATGGATCAGATAGGCTTCTTCAATAAAACACTGCCCTTCTTTTAAGGGCTTGATAAAATAGGTATAGGTAGTTGTCTTAGTGGTATTTCCATTGATGGAATACATTGATGAACTGGTGTTGGGTCCGGAAATCAATGAAAAATCACTAAAAGCAGGTGCCTCAAATTTTCCGTCCACATTTTTTAGCACATAGGTAACTTTGATTGTGTTGCCAAATAAAACACTATCCCGGTCCACTTCAACTGAAAAGCTGGAAACCTGGGCCGTCATCCAAATCGGTAGCAAAAAACAATAACATTAGGTTTTTCATCTTCTACTATTTTAATGTTTTAGGATATTCGCCTCCAGACCGGAAGCACACAAAAATAACACTATGTTTTGCATTTTCGTTTAACGTAAAATTTTAAAGTTTTGTTACCATGGCTTTTTTATTTTGGAAGATTTACCATCTCCCCGCCGATATTGGCCCCTGACTTTTTGCTCTTCTCTTTCAATGTGGTCCAGCATGGCTTTATCCTCTGACCAAGCACTTTCAGGGTTACTCTTACCTTTTCCATTGGTCATATCCGACTCATTTTTATTATTTCCTTTATTTTTAGAAGGAGCTTGCTTTTCTGATTTTCCTTTGTTTGGCTCATTTTTTTCAGCTTTTTCGCCTTGCGCTCCTCCTTGATTCAGATCTTTTTGGTTTTTTGGTTCGCTTTGTTGTTGCTGTTGTTTCTGCTGTTGCTGCTTTTGCTATGGCAAGATTTATGGAACTTGATTTTTCACCCGGATTCAACCTTAAAGCCTCTTTATAAGCTTCAATGGCTTCTCCCAACCGCCCTTTTTTATATTGTGCATTCCCCAGATTGTGCCAGGCTTTGGATTGCTGATCTTTGTTGGGAAGAGTTTTTGCAGCCTTCTCAAAGTTCTGAACCGCTTCATCCAAATTCCCACTTTTGTACTGGCTATTCCCCAAATTGTATTGCGCTCGGGCATCTTCCTTGGTCTTTAATCCTTCTTCATACTTCTTTTGGGCCTCTTTGTATTTTTCTGACTGATATAGCCTATTGCCTTCAACAAAAGGTTTTGGATCCTGAGCCTTCATCAACGAAGTTACGGACGTGAAAACAACTAAGAGAAGGGTCATTTTTTTTGAAAAACCGATACGCGAAAAATAAAATCCAACACATAGAACTAGAGCCGCCAATAGGAGGGGTACGTGCGCATATGACTTATAGGATTTATATTTTCTCTCAACAGTGCCACTTTTTTGATTGTTTTTTATGGCAGAATCCACCTTTCTACTCCAGTTTGTATCGTTCACATCCAAAACAATTCCATGGGATTGTTCCGCCATTTCTAATATCAAGTGCTTATTCAATTGAGATCTCACTACCTGTCCTTCTTCGTCGGTCAATACCCCTTCTGGGCCCATAATAGTTCCACCTTGCTCCGTCCCAATACCTGCTATAAAGATATCAAACCCATTATCAGCCAGCTTTTCCAAAGCTGATTGTGCCCCGCCTTCATGGTCCTCTCCGTCTGTAATCAATAAAAAGATGGCATCGCCCTGTCCCATTCTTTTGTTTGCTTCCAGTGCAATATTTGCTGCTTCTTCTATATTGGTACCCTGAATTGCCATTTGACCCGTGTTGAGAGAAGATACCATGCTAACAGCCGACATAGGGTCTGTTGTCAAAGGCATGGCCAGATAAGACTCGCCCGCAAACAGAATAAGTGCTATTCTATTTCCTTTCATCTCGTCCAGAAACTGGATAGTCCTTTTTTTGGCTACCTCCAATCTCGATGGAGGCAGGTCAGTAGCATCCATACTTTTACTGAGATCTAAGGCAATAAATATGTCTTTAACAGCCATGGTAGTTGAAGACGATTTCAGGCCATGTCTTGGATTAGCAAGAGCAATGACAAGCAAGGTAAGGAACACACTTGCCATCCAGCGGAATATTTTGGATGATTTATTCTGTGGGTCTTGTAAGCCACCTTCCCAATGTTGACCCCATATGGCAATTTGACTCAGTTGTTTGTTTTGGAAATATTGGAGGGCCCAATAAAAAAGGGGTATACCTAATAGGCCTGCAAATACAGCGGGATTTTCAAAATTTATCATGGCCATCTCTTCAAAATCAGGAATTGAAAAATGGGGGATAAAAGAAAAGTGAAAAGTGCGGTCAAAGCCGGAAATCGGTACAAATCGGTATATTTTTGAAAGACGGTGGCTTCTATTTTTGATTTTTCCAGCTGATCAATTTTTTGATAAATTTGGGCCAACTCTTTGCCATCTTTAGCCCGGAAATAAAGTCCGCCAGTATGGTTAGCAATGTATTGCAGCTGTTCTTCATCCAGGTCTGATCTTCTGTATCCAAAGATAAGTTCACCCTGAATGGTTTTTTGGGTTGGACCCAAGGCAAAATCATTGCTACCTACACCAATACAATACACCTTAATTCCCAGCTTTCTCGCCAGTTGGGCGGCATCATTGGGACTTATTGATCCCGTATTATTGGCACCATCAGTAAGTAGTATTATTACTTTGGATTTTGAGGAGCTGTCTTTTAAGCGGTTCACTGCCGTAGCAAGACCCATGCCTATGGCTGTGCCATCACCCAGGATTCCTGCCTGCAACTGCTGAATCATTTCTGACAACACTACATGGTCTATAGTAAGAGGACATTGTGTAAGACCCGCTCCACCAAAGGTAACTAGCCCAATCCGATCAGCAATTCGCTGCTCCACAAAAGTGGCTGCCAATAACTTACATACCTCCATCCTGTTAGGTTCAAAATCCTGGGTTAGCATGGAGTTGGAAACATCTAATGTCATTATAATATCAATACCTCTGCCTTCTTCTACGCCCTTGGCAAGGAGTTTTCTGGGACCGGAGGCTGCAGTGATAATTGAAAGTAAGGCGAAAGCCAACAACAATTCTGGTAGATATACCCATCTTTCTTTCCAGCTGAATGGATTTGGGTGATTGGAAAGCGATGAAACGGGAATGGTGGGTAAACCAGACCGCATTTTATTCCAAACATAACCAATATATGCCAATGCAGGCAGCACCATCAGCAAAAGAGAGGGACGTTGAAAATGATCAATTATCCAGTTCATAGCTGGTTTGGATTTTTTTGAACAAATTCAATACAGGCACTTGTGTATGCTTTCAATTCATTTATACCAAGCGGCATTTTGGCAAACTTGTAGAGATCTGTTTTTTCTAGCACTTCTTTTACCTGGGCTAAATGACCAATTGGCGGTTTTGATTTTTTAAGTGCTGATATCAATTCATCACTTGTCATCTCTTCTGCCGGTATTGCGAAGGCAAAGTGCATGTAATTTCTCAGCGCTTGGGTCATTTCATCAACAGCCCATTCTGGTTTCCCTTCTTTTTCCAATACCAGTAAAACATGGTTGAGTCTTTCCAAAGTCAAGGATCTGGAACCGGGTAGATCAGCCATATGACTGTTCTGGGCTTTGTTTCGAAGCCAAAATTTTCTCAGATACCAAATACCTGCCAACAGCATTATACCCACCAACAGCCAATATATGAAAGGCGTGTAGGATCTGTCATTAAATGGTTCTATGGGGTGTATGTCTTCAATTTCCTTACCTTGTGGATAATGACCAATAATTTTAATTTTATCCAACAGGCTGTCTCCCAGCATCAGACAATAGGTGCCAACCTCAAAGAGTCGGAATTTAATTTTCTCATGGGTAATTGACCCTTTTAAAACTAAGGTATCTCCAATAAGTTGAACCATGGCTGGGTCTACATCCAGCACTTCTATATCTACTTGTGGAGACTGCCCTAGCTGTGTTTCCGGCTTGAAGAAAGCATCACATTTTTTCCACACCAGCATAAGGGAATCGGCCTGTCCTAATCCCTCAACTTTACAGTGGAGTGTAATTGTAGCTCCAATAGCCACACTATCCTCCAGCACCTGCAACTGCTGGGCTGCTGCTATGCCATTGAAAAAAAATACCACTAACAGCCAATAATAGGTCCTCATCTGTTTTTAAAAAAGTTTAACAGTACCGGAAGATAATCACTTCCATTTTGAAGCTCAATTCCGGTGATCCCTGATTTTAATAGGGACAGCTGATAGTATTGGTTGTATTTCTCAAAATACTCAGCCCAATTTTTTTTATTTTCAATACTTCCGGTATCAAGCCATTTAAAAGTATTTTGTTCCGCATCGTAAAGGGGAATCATGCCCGAGGAAGGCAGGGTTTTCTCTAGTGGATCAACAATTTTGATTGGAATCAGGTCATGCCTCCTGGAAGCTAAATTTAATATATCCGAATAGTTTTCCTGAATAAAATCAGAAATGATAAAGCACAAGGTTCGTTTGCGGTGGGTCGATATCAAAAACTGAAGGGCTGCGGCAATCCCGTTTCCTCCCTTCCCGGTTTGGGCAGTAATATGTTCTCTGATAACCCTCAGCATAGCTTTGCTACCTTTATCAGGGCGGAGGTATAGATCAACCTTATCACTGAAAAAAAGGGCACCAAGTTTGTTTTGCTCTCTTATGGTATTGTAGGCCAGCAGTGCCGAAAGTTCGGCCATATAATTGATCTTTTGATCGGCTTGCCCAAAAAATACAGAGGCACTGGTATCAATAAGGAGCATGACGGTAAGTTCTTTTTCTTCCTCAAACTGCTTTACATGCGGCACGTTGGTCCGTGCGGTCACATTCCAGTCAATATCGCGGACATCATCACCTGCTTGGTATTCCCTGGACTCTCTAAATGTCATTCCCCTGCCCCTAAATGCAGAATGATAAGCTCCTGCAAATACCTCTTTGCTCTTGCCTTTGGCCAGGATTTCAATTTTTCTGACCTTTCTCAAAAGTGTAGCAGTATCTGTTACCATATTGGCAAAGCATTTTTTCGCAGGTACTTCCTTATGTCTTCCACAGGCAATAAGATGGTGTCCTGTCCATAGACCGTGCTAAAGGTGGTTCTGCACAACAAGCCCGATGAGTTACAGGTAATGTATTGATAGTCGGCTGCCGAAAAGGTGGCAAATTCATCGTTGTCTTGACGCATTTTCTTGATCATAGCTACTTGATCCTGTATAACTGCAATGGCATCAATACCCGGTAAGAAAAGATCTTGTAGGGCAATTGTTCTTTCTTTTTCAAACCAATAAGTAATGGGAATCTCTGTTGCCTGAGCATATTTTGATGACTGGATAGTGAAAAGTCCACTTAAGATTTTGTCATTAAAAAAATCGAGTTGAAAGCTTCCGTATTCTTCATGACTCAACCGCTCGGAGACACTAAAATTGCCCTGCTGTCGCTTATGATGCCTTGCTGCACCATATTTTTCTACCCACTCCTTAACAATCCAGGTATTGAATTTTTGACTGGCAGAAATAGGGTAAACAAGGCTAAATTTTTCATCAAAATCCATATAAGTACTGCAATCGAAATATAGACTTTTTATAGATTTCAACTGATAAAGAGTCTCCTTTGTGTCCAGGATCCCAATGAGGGTATTTTTATCAATGTCCAATTGATATTGGCTTTGGTCTTCCAAATTCTGCGGTGTATGCGACAACAGCCTACACTCATCATCCAGGCATTCCATTACATGGCGGAAAGAACTTGCCGGGTAAAACAACTGAAGATCGACCTTGTCTTCATATTTTACTACCGATATTTTTTTGAGTGAATCTGGCCCCTTAACCGACAAATAATGAGCCCACCCTATATTGCCACATGGGTAAGGAGAAATGCCTCCCGCTGCTGCATACACTGGAAGTTGAACAGTATTTTTGGGATCCGACCACTCTGCATACAAAATATCTTCATTCATATCGCCCCTGATTATACCGGTTGTCCTTCCGAGGCTGTCTGATTCTACCAATACAATTTGTTCGCCATCATAGTTGCCGTCAAGATAAAATTTTTCTTTGCTGCTTAGGATCTCGTAAGCCCCTTTAAACGAGGTGTTGTCAGTAGCCAGTACCATTCTGATTTCGTGGGTCTGATCAAAATTTCCTTTAAGGTCTTTCAACCACCAGACACTTTTGGGATCAGGCTTTCCAAAATGCTCCATCGCCATGTCCATCAACAGATCCTGCTGGCCAGCGAGTTGAGGCGCAGCCTGCCACATTATCAATAGAACTATAATATATTTCATCAAGGCACTTGAATTTGATTGATAATCCTGGATACGATATCTTGCTGACTGACATTTTCTGCTTCTGCTTCATAACTAAGCCCAATTCTATGCCTCATTACATCGTGACTTACACTTCTAACATCCTCAGGAAGCACATAGCCCCTTCTCTGTAAAAATGCCCTTGCCTTTGCAGCCAGAGCGAGATTGATTGAGGCCCTGGGCGATGCACCATACGAGATCAGGCTTTTTAAGTCACTTAGCCCTATCTTTTCAGGATTCCTGCTCGCCATTACAATGTCAAGAATATAGTTTTCAATCTTTTCATCCATGTAAATCTGCTCTACCGTTTTTCTCGCCTTCAGTATGGTTTCCAATGAAACCACCTGTTTGATGGCTTCCATTGATGACGGGTGCAAATTACGACGCATGATTACTCTTTCTTCTTCTCTGTCGGGATAACCGATATGAATCTTAAGCATAAACCTGTCGAGCTGGGCCTCGGGCAAACTATAGGTACCTTCCTGTTCGATTGGATTTTGGGTAGCAAGTACTAAAAAAGGTTCTTCCAAAATATAGGTTTCTTTGCCAATGGTAACCTGCTTTTCCTGCATGGCCTCCAACAAAGCACTCTGAACCTTGGCAGGAGCCCGGTTGATTTCGTCTGCAAGCACAAAATTGGCAAAAACAGGGCCTTTTCGGACAGTAAATTCATGTTGCTGGGCATTGTAAATCATCGTACCTATTACATCAGAAGGTAGCAGGTCGGGAGTGAACTGGATTCTGCTGAAGCTGCCATTCACGGTGCCAGCCAACGTTTTGATGGCCAGGGTCTTGGCAAGCCCGGGAAGTCCCTCTAATAAGATATGCCCCCTGGTAAGCAGTCCGGTTAATAAGCCATCAATCATTGCATCCTGGCCTACAATAATCCTGCTGATTTCTGTTTTCAAATCATCCAAAAAGGCACTGTCAAGGTAAACCTGTTGGTGAATGGCTTCTATTTCTGTATGATTTAATGGCATTTGGCGGTGTTGCTGATTCTGAAATGGTTGTTTTGACTTGATAATGTGGTCTTTATCAGTTTTTTGTGTCAATGCTGGCTAAAGTCTACTTGGTTATATGACTTGTTCTTGCAATATTAACGAAAGTCTTCGTATTTCATCCGCTCTGCTTCAGGTGTTTAATTTTTTTTAACAATGCCCACAACCCATCATTTGTATAAAATAAAACAGGTGAAGGTAATTTTAACATGGCCATCAAGGGTTTGATCTTTTTGTTTTAACTTCGTACCATGCTGTTTAATTCCTTTGTTTTCCTTTGTTTTTTTGTGGTGTTTTTTGCCATTTATTGGTCGATGCCCCGTAAAGCGCTATATTGGCAAAACGCTGTTTTATTATTGGCATCTTATGTATTTTATGGATGGTGGGACTGGCGCTATCTTTCTTTGATTTCGCTTGCATCTCTTACCTCCTTTTTGGGAGCCCTGGGAATAGAAGACAAACCATCCTATAAAAAACCAATTCTTTTTATCGTTTTATTGGTGCATCTGGGCATGCTGGCTTATTTTAAATACGCCGGATTCTTTGTCTCTTCTCTCATGCTGGCATTGAATAGTATTGGATTTAAAATGGATGTGGTTTATCTGCAAATTGCCCTTCCGGTTGGTATTAGTTTTTTTACTTTTCAATCACTATCTTATGCCATCGATGTTTACCGTCGCAACCTTACTGCCAGCAGGTCATGGATAGAATATTTTTCTTTTGTTTCTTTTTTTCCTCAGCTTGTAGCAGGCCCTATTGAACGAGCAGGTAATCTACTGCCCCAAATTCAACAACAACGATACTTTAATTTTGAAAATGCAGGTAAAGGACTTCAACTGATCTTATGGGGACTGATCAAAAAAATGATGGTGGCAGATGTCTGCGCACCGGTGGTAGATTCCATTTTCAGTAATTCCGAAACCGCCTCGCTCACAGAGTTGTGGTGGGGGATATTTTTATTTGGTGTCCAAATCTACTGTGACTTTTCAGCTTATAGCGAAATGGCCATGGGATTGGCCCTGCTGCTGGGCTTTCAATTAATGAAGAATTTCAACTATCCCTATTTTGCTACCAATATTCAAGCTTTCTGGAAACGCTGGCACATCTCTCTAACAACCTGGTTTAAAGATTATATTTTTCTCCCTCTGGGTGGCAGCAGGGTAGGGAAGAACAGGCTGCTGCTCAATATTGTTATCGTTTTTTTAATTAGCGGCCTCTGGCACGGCGCTAATTTCACATTTTTAGCATGGGGATTTTACCACGCCATTTTGTATGGTGTTTACATTATTTGGCTGGCGAAATGGCAAATCAGAGTACCGACCTTGTTTGGCTGGTTCTTTACCTTCTTCTGTGTATTAGTGGGTTGGGTATTTTTCAGAGCTGCTGATATCTGGCAGGCAGGTACTTATATCGAGGGCTTGTTCTCACCTCAACGTGGTTTTTCTATGCATTACGTGGATGTAAAATTGTTGATGTCCCTTGCCCTACTTGTGTTTTTTGAATGGTTACATCGCCACCATAGCTTTGGCCTGGACCTTGGATCAGCTGTTTCACAACCCATAAGGTGGTCCCTGTATTTGTTGCTGCTTACCCTTTGGCTGGTCTATGCCAACTTTGATGAACAAGCTTTTATTTACTTTGATTTTTAACCATGAGAAGATTTTTAATCAAAGTTGGATTTTTTGTCATCCTGTGGCTTTTTTTAATTGGCACTGCTATCTTTTTTTCCCATCTATGGGTAAAAAGGCAAAAATTTACCAACGCCAACACCGAAGGAAATTTGCTTATTATGCCAAAAGGTAATGGAGTCGACTATCTTGTTTTGGGCATTTCTCACGGTCGCAATTTGTCCAGACGCAGTCATCACCAACTTTTTGAATCTGTTTTTAATGCTACCATGGTCAATCTGGCCCAGGGTGAATCTTTGGGGGGAATTGAAAATCAACACCTTTATCTTCGCACTTTTTATGAAAAAGGAAATAAAACCAACGACCTCATTCTGGTACTTTCTCCCAGCTTGATGTTCAATGCAGACACCGACCAATCTGATATCATGTTGTACAGAGAGCCACTTGAGCTTTCTATGATGAGGCGTTTGATTGACATGGGAAATGACCGCAAATGGCACCAACTCTTTTTTTATATTAAGAGCAAATTGGGCCACCACTGGTGGATGCTCAAACCCGACAATAAAACTCATTTTGACGGGGTATTAACAGCCATTGATGGGGATGCTATGAAAGAGGGATTTCAACTGGCTTATCCCAACGGACTTGATCTTAAAACTTTCCAGAATCGGTGCCAGGAATTGAACCAATTGGTAAATACGGCCGAGGCAAATGGGGCGAAACTCACCTTTGTTATTCCACCTGCTGCCTTTGGCTATTGGCCGGGCCATGGTGCTGTTTTGGCTCACTTAAAGCGGCAGTATCCCGGTAGGCGGGTGCTGGATCATTCTGAAGCTGTTATGGGCAATGCCTTTTATTATGATCACCATCACCTAAACACAGAAGGAATGAAAAAATACCTAGCCTTATTGTACGGAGGTATGGTTAGAAAGGACTAAAGACGGTTGTTGGAATAGCTTCGGGAAGAAGCGCTTCCTCCTTTTTTACACATCTCCCTTTGAGATTTCCAAATTATTATTACCTTTGCGGCCTGAGAGTCGAAGGGCCAGCTCCTGCTGAACTCCCCCAGGGTAGAAATACAGCAAGGGTAGGTGGTTGAGCGGTTAGCTTTGGCTCTCTTTTTCACCTTCAAATTTCCACCATGTTATTTTTTTATTGATACCGCCAATCTTGACCAGATTCAGGAAGCAAAAGATTTAGGTGTTCTGGACGGAGTTACTACCAATCCTTCATTGATGGCCAAAGAGGGAATTACCGGCGAACAAAACATTTTAAATCATTACAAAGCCATCTGTCAGATTGTTGACGGAGCAGTGAGTGCAGAAGTGATCAGCACCGATTTTAAAGGCATGGTTGAAGAAGGCAAAAGGCTGGCCGATTTGCATGAAAACATTGTGGTAAAAGTACCAATGATCAAAGAAGGGATCAAGGCCATTTCATGGTTTACAGAAAATGGCATTGAAACCAATTGCACCTTGGTTTTTTCAGCAGGTCAGGCAATTCTTGCAGCCAAGGCAGGAGCTACCTATCTTTCTCCCTTTATCGGCAGGATCGATGATAGTAGCTGGGATGGTATGGAACTGATCCGTGAAATCGCAGAAATTTACAGCATCCAGGATTATGATACTTTGATTTTAGCGGCTTCCATCAGAAGCAGCTTACACATTGTCCAGGCTGCTAAGTCAGGTGCAGACGTCATCACAGCACCTCTGGCACCTATAATGGGCTTATTGAAACACCCACTTACCGACATTGGCCTCGCACAATTTTTGGCAGACCACAAAAAGGCCAATGGTTAATTGACAATAAATTTACAGCATAAAAAAAGGCCGGCATCTGATCCAGATCCGGCTTTTCTATTCAGGATTATAAACCCATCATCAACTTCATGGGGTCTTCTAACAACTCTTTTACTTTAACCAGGAAGGTAACTGAAGTGCTTCCATCAATGATGCGGTGGTCATAGCTGAGGGCCAGGTACATCATGGGCCTGATCTCTATTTTACCGTCCATAACAACAGCTCTTTCTTTGGTGGCATGCATGCCCAAAATAGCCGACTGAGGCTCATTGATGATTGGGGTGCTAAGAAGTGACCCAAACACACTCCATTGGTGATGGTAAATGTACCTCCTTTCATTTCATCAATACTCAGTTTTCCATCCCTTGCTTTTACCGCCAAATCTTTGATCTTGAATTCGATTTCATGTAAACCCAAAGATTCTACATTGTGTACTGGGGGAACTACCAAACCTGTTGGTGTAGAAATGGCTACAGATATATCTACATAATCATGGTAAACAATGTCATTTTCTTCTATCCTGGCATTGACATCTGGCATCTGCATCAATACCTGGGCACAGGCTTTTGAGAAAATAGACATAAAGCCAAGTTTGATGCCATATTTGGCCACAAAGGCTTCCTGGTATTTTTCTCTTAGTTGAATGATGCCACTCATATCTACTTCATTAAAAGTAGTTAACATGGCCGTTTGGTTTTTTGCACTTACCAGTCTGCTGGCAATGGTGCGCCTCATCCGGCTCATTTTTTCTTTTCTCTCTACCCTTGAACCCGGCGTCAATACAGTTGGGGTTATAGGGCTACTTGGCTGAGTTAAAACCGGCGTAGCGGGTGTAGCCACTGTTTTTTGTTCCACCGCTTTTAAGGCATCTTCTTTGGTAATCCTTCCTTCTTTTCCGCTTCCGGCAACCGATGCAGGATCCACACTTCCTTCTCTGAGTATTTTACCTGCGGCAGGCGACGGATGTCCTCCGGTGGCAGTTTTTGTTTCGACAGGAGGTGGGGTGGCGGCAACTACTTCTTTGACTGGCTCGGCAGCAGAAGCTTCGGCTTTCACACTGGTGTCAATTCTCGCCACTAATGTGCCAATGGTGAGGTCATCCCCTTCTTTGGCTACATGAATTAGCTTACCACTCGCTTCAGCTGGAAATTCAAGGGTTGCTTTGTCTGACTCAAATTCACAAATGGGCTCGTCGATGTTTACGTAGTCTCCATCTTTTTTCAACCACTGAGACAAAGTTACCTCTGTTATTGACTCACCTATGGTGGGCACTTTCATTTCAACTACACTCATTTTTCTTCTGATTTTAATACAAAATTAGATAACAATACGGTGCTTGAACCAAGATTTAGTAAAATATTGTTGAATTATTTAAGCGAATTAAATTAAAATAGTTTGATTAGCTTAAATTAATATTTAGATTAATTTAAATATACTTAATATGGGTGTAGCTAAATATTTGTGATTCAGTTGATTAGATGGTTTTTTTGAGCTCTTGCAGGTATGATTTTAATGAAATTCTCCAATGGGGAGGGAAGATATCAAACACCCTTTTTATCTTACTCAACGACAGTGCACTCCATCCGGGTCTAGGAGCCGCAGCAGCATATTCTGCACTTGTAATGGGGAGAACATGGGTGTCATAGCCCATTTCCTGCATAATTTCACGGGCAAAACCATGCCAGTTGATAACTCCTTCATTAGCATAGTGGTAAGTTCCTGCAAATTCAGCATTGGGAGAATCCGCCAGGGTTCGGATGATTTTTCTGATGGCCTTTGCCAGATCATAGGTATAAGTAGGGCTGCCCCATTGATCAGCAACTACCCTCAATTCACTTTTGGTCTCTCCCAGTTTAATCATGGTCTTCACAAAGTTGGGCCCTTCATTTCCATATAACCAGGAGGTACGGATCACAATGTGTTTGGGATTAAACTCCCTGACCAGGGTTTCGCCACCTGCTTTGCTGGCAGCATAAATTCCCCTGGGAAACAGGGGGTCCTCTTCTTTTATGGGTCGGCCGGGATTGTGATGGTATACATAGTCACTGGAAACATGGATCAACCAGCTCCCTATCTCATTACATTTTTTAGCCAACCTGCCAACACCAAGGGCATTGATTTCCCAACAGGCATAAACTTCTTCCTCCGCTTTATCAACTTGGGTATAGGCGGCGCAATTGACCACTACATCAGGTTTCCATTCGTTGAGCCGCCTCAGATCATCTGCCTTTTGTAGATCTATTTGGTCTCGAGCAGCAAACATCCATGAATTTGCATCATCGGAAGTATGCAGTTTTTTTAACTCCCTGCCTAGCTGACCGCCAGATCCAACCACAAGTATCTTCATTTATTCATATTTTTGATGTGCCCCAAAGTAGGGTAGGTCCTTGTCTTTTTCAGATAATATCAATGTTGAGTGTGGTAAAATCCAATCTATATTGAGCTGTGCATCATCCCATCTGATACCGGCCTCACTCATTTTGTGGTAATAGGTGTCACACTTATAGGCAAATATGGCAGTGTCTGTGAGCACCACATAGCCATGAGCAAATCCTTTGGGAACAAAAAGTTGTTTATAATTGGTTCCGCTTAAGACAATAGAAAGGTGTTCACCATAGGTAGGCGAATCAGGCCGGATATCAACCACTACATCTAAAACCTCTCCCTGAACAACTCTGACCAACTTACTCTGTGTATAAGGAGGGAAGTTGATAATGCAGGCCCCTCAAAATACCTTTGGTTGAAAAGGCTTCATTATCCTGTACAAAATCCACGTCCAAGTGCCACTTTTCTTTTTGGTAACTTTCAAAAAAGTATCCCCTTTCGTCGTGAAAGACAGCCGGATAAATTACTTTGACCCCCTCCAATTTTGTATCTATAACTTCCATTTTTTAGGTATTCGTTGGTAGGCAAAACTACGCAAAAGCCCTCATTCTTTGCCTACTTTTGATTGTCATTGCTTTTTTTAGTAGTTTTGAAAAAACATCTGCCATGACCTCCACGCCGGAAGCCTACCGCAAGGCAATTCTACATCCAATAAAATATCGGTTTTATATGCTATGGCGACTGCCAAGTTTGATTTTCTGGGGGATAAGGGTGAAAAGTATTGATCATCTCTCAGCCACCGTTGCAATGAAGCATGGTTGGACCAATCAAAACCCTTTTGGATCGGTCTATTTTTCAGCCCTCAATGGAGCAGCAGAACTTTCAACTGGCATTCTGGTGCAGGCTGCACTCCAGGGCCGGCCTCCTTTTTCCATGCTGGTGGTGGAGTCGAGGGCTCAATTTCACAAAAAAGCCAAGGGTAAATTGTTGTTCACCTGCACCCAGGGAGAAGAAGTCAACGCCACTCTTCAACAATTGGACCAAAACGGGGGCAACACTACCCTTTGGTTGCATTCCTCTGCTTCTAATGAAGCAGGAGAAACGGTAGGGGAATTTTCTTTTTTGTGGGCATTAAAAAAGAAGTGAATCTGCACTAAAACAAATCAATCTTACCCAACCAGCTATTGCAATGACAACTATGCTGCCTAGGGAAAACCTGCGAAAATTATCGGGATTTAAAAATTGTAAAATGTACTTCCCTGTATAGGAGCCGATGATACTGATAAATAATAAAAAGGTATATAAATCCAAATCTGGCGGACCATATATCCCTCACTATAATAAACCACCGATCTGGCCAAATCCACACCCAAATCTATGGCTGCAGAAGTAGCCACAAAACCCTGAATGGAAAGTGCAAAGGCAGACATTGTCAGCCCTCTTATAGCGCCTCCGGTTCCCAGCATTCCTGCCACAAATCCGGAAATGGTTCCTCCAATTACTCCATTGGAAAGACTGGGCTTCCACCGCGTTTCCGGACGGAAAAAGTAAAACGATGGCAAACAGTAGTAAAAATGTATACAAAATATATTCCAACAATACATTGTCAAACCAGCTGCTCATCCAACCTCCGATGATAACACCAGCAATGGAGGGTAGTCCAATGTATAACAACAATTTCCGATCCAATCCTTCACGAAAAAGGGTGATTTTGGTGGTGTTGGAAAATAAATGAAACAAGGCCGTCAAACCCAATACCTGATCAAAGGGCAGAAAAAATGCCGCTATAGGTACAAAATAAACCGATGAACCAAAACCTCCTACGGTTCCAATGATTTCAGCCAACAAACTGAGTAATAAAAAATAAATGTTGATTTCTTCCAATGTTTTAATCGCTTGATGGAGCTAACAAAACTAACATTAATATTCAAAAATAGCCAATAAAAAAGGGAGTCGATCGACTCCCTTTGATGTGTTTATTTGAGTTCAGGTTTACCCTGTCAGCCTTTATGAAATCATGATTTTATGCGCTTCTTCTACCTTTTGAACCGCAGTTTTTGGTAGTAACAGGGTTAACAGACCGTTTTCAAACTTGGCTTCAATCATTTTTTCATCTACATTCTCTGGTACTGTGAATGTGCGTACAAATGAATTGTAGTTGAACTCTGATCTGAAGTAGTTTTCTTTTTCTTCTTTGTTCTCCATTTTCTTTTCAGATTTAATGGTAAGCATACCATCTTGTAGATTGATGTCCAAATCTTTCTTTTCAAATCCGGGTGCTGCCAATTCTACAATGAAATCTTTTTCGGTTTCTTTGATATTAACAGGTGGAAGATGATTGTTGAAATTCAACTTTTTAGACCAGCCTGTTGGGATAAAATCATCAAAAAAATCGCCGAATACAGGAAGAATATCGGCAGAATCTCTAAAGAATTTTTGTGGTTTCATGACTGCTTTTTTTAATATTAACCTATACCATGAATCAACCTTCACCTATGACCCTTCGGCCTTGGATCTTTATATCCGTTGCCTCATGTTCCTCGGTTTTTGATATTACAAAAATGCAGTCAGCTGATAAGGTTTGTCAATGATCTGAGTCAGTGCGGACCTGACTCGAATCATGGCTCTATCGTATTTGTGTATATGATTTTGCCATCTAGATCTTTAAAACTTAAGCTTAATTTTCTATTGTCTTTGGCCCCGCTTATTTTGATCTGTGCATAGTTGCGCACACCCACCATCGATCCTTCCACCCTGCCCGTATTGGGCTCTTCCGGATGCGCGGAGGTAGAGGATGTGAGGGCAGAGCTGGTAATGTCATATACTTTGATGCCGGATGGACTGGTCCAGCTGGTCAATTCGGAATGGTGTCGATCTCCTGTTAAAAAAATCACCCCTTTTATAGCATATTGATCAATGGCATTGAGTAATTTTTGTCGTTCTGACACATAAATAGCATAGTTCTCAAAAACCCTGGCATCGCTGAGGGTCTGGCCACCTATGCAAACAAATTTAAAAGTAGCATTGCTGTACCTAAGGGATTCTATCAGCCAGTTCAATTGTTTTTCACCTAGGATTTCTCCACTGGGAGATTGTGGACTTCTGTACCACCTGTTGTCCATTAAAAAAAAGTCGGCATCGCTGTGTGAAAAGGCTCCTGTAATACCCTCTGTGTCGCCGGCACCATACACCGGATTGGCCCAGAAATCCTGAAAAGCTGCCCTGGTCCATTCCTTTCCATAATAGGAACGGTCAGAATCATTGGGACCGTAGTCATGGTCATCCCAGATGGCATATTGGGGTGTGTTGGCTATTAAGGGTTGTAGTTCTTTTACAGCCCGGCTGTGACTATATCGGTGATAAACGCCTGATCGACTGTCCCAATCTGCATCTCTCAGGTAGGCATTGTCGCCCAGCCATACCATAAAATCGGGTTGATCTTTGTGAATGGCCTGTAATATTTTGTAATCCCCGCCATAAGGCTTGCCGGGTCTGTCAAAAGCTTCTTCATTGATGTAAAAACAAGAACCGGCCACAAAATCAAAATCAGGGGCGTCTCCCCGGTATCTCCACACTGCAGGTGTTTTAAAGCTCTGTTCGTGATTGCCTTTTATCACCTTTCCATTGACCCATATCTCATATTGGTAAGTTGTTCCAGGAGTCAGCTCACCTGCCACCAGATGAGCAGTAAAAGCATGCTCAGCCATTGTGACCGCAGTCATTGTTGTTTTCGCCATTTTAATCTGGTCAACCGGCCAATACCTTAGCTGTACCTTTGAGCTTTCTTTGCATTGGACCCACACGGTGGCTTCCTGGTAGGTAACGTGACCCACCATTGGACCTGAAACCAACTGCGCAATCAGTGAAAGGGGCAGAAACAAGAGGATAAGAACAACGTTAATCTTCATTCTTTTTTTGTTGCCAAGATACAAAGATTAACCTCGATCTAAGGTTAATTTATGGTAACCAAATTTGTTCAAATAGGGCAATCAGCTTTTCGCCATGGTCAACCGGACGACCACTTTTAACATCAATGTAAACAAAACTGGTTTCCATGGTGCAACATAGCTGATCTGCCACTTTCATTTCAAAATACACTTGCAACGATTTGTCGTTATACCCTTTTAACGAAGAGGAAATAGTTACTCTTTGCATGGCACTTACCGGCCGTTTGTAATTCAGCTGATGGGATGCCACTACCCATGCTTTCCCAGTTTCGCGCGCATGATTGTAAATATCCAAGCCATAATGGTGAGACAGTTGATCCTCCCTGGCGTTTAGGAGGTAATCTATGTACATGCTATTGTTGAGGTGGCCCAAAGGGTCACAATGTTGAAATCTTACAGTTGCTTCAGATTGCAATAACTTAGGGAGTGGTGTGTTCATTTTGTAATAATTCTGTGATTTTTAATTTTAATCTTTCCAGAGGTTCGGTGCTTTGATAGATCCGGGCCATCACCAGGGCGCCTTCCAGTTGAGTGATAAAATCAGTTGCAGTAGTAAGGTTGCCCGCCAATCCTTTGTATTGTAAGTAGGCGCACAAACTGGCGATCCAGTGGTCCATCACTTCTCTAACTCCTTCCGTTACGCCCGGGGCTGTCCCGGCGCTTTCCAGGGCAACTGTAGCTACCGGACACCCAGCCACATAATGTGAGGAGGTGAGGTCGTGAATGAAAAAATCCACAATACCACAAAGCCCTTGTTCTGCAGTGGTACTCCCTTTCATCCGTGCTTTAAAACTTTGACCAAGCCAATCTTTGTAAGAATGAAGTGCAGCTTTGACAAGCTCTTCTTTGCCGCCTGGAAAATAATGATACATCGACCCTTTTGGTAAGCCTGCAGCCGTTATTATTTCATTGATCCCGGTGGCAGCCATCCCTTTTTCACGGATCAACCGTGCCGTAACCTGGATCAGCCTGTCTCTGGAACTCATGGTAAGAGCTGGATGTATTTCTGGATCACTCCTGTGTGTAAGCCCTCGTGGAAAAGATTAAAGGTAATGAGTCCTTCAGCGCCTTCATAGGTAGCATTGTGCGACTTACTGATAAAGGGTGTCACGTCTACAAACTTGCCCGCTTTGTAATCCGCTTCCATCTGATCTACAGTCTCAACATATACTTCAAAAATCCTGGCAGCTTCTTCCTGTGTATAGGCCCGCTCTGGCTTTGTTTTGTTTTTATATCCCATAACAATGGCATCTTCTATCGTAAAGGGCACCTTACCCAAACCATACACAATCAGTTGCTGGATTGCTACCATATGCCCAACATTCCATAATATATTGTTGTTAAATCCTGCCGGTATATAGTTCAATTGATCCAGACTCAATGTTTTAACCAGCTCCAAAACTGCTTTTCGATTGTTTTTTGTTACTTCAAATACTTTGTCCATTGTGTTTTTTTGACAAAGATAAAACAAAAATAGACAGACCGGTCTATTTTTATAAAAATTATTTGAACCCTTGGTAGGAGGCCTTTTTATGAACTAATGGGAAAAAATTTAACCCCTTTGTTGCGCATTTTTTCTACTTCCAAACAAAGCGCACCCCAAGCTGTGGCAAAATAGGAAAAAGGCTGACTTTTTTGAAAACGGTATTGCTGGCATCGTTTCGGGTAGCGTAAATGAAGTAAGGATTGAGCCGATTATACACATTGTAGGCTCCAAATGAAAAGGTACAAAGGATGTCTTTCAGCTTGATTTCATAGGAAGCGTTTACCGTCAATTGATGAAAGGCTGGCATGCGGTAGTTGTTTTTTTTACCGGTTTGCACCAGGGTTATACCCAGGGTATCCAAGCCTGAATAAAAGGTTACTTTTTCATCTGCCAGCGTAAAAGGCTGCCCGCTGGTATAGGTCCAGTTGGCTCCAATACGCCAGCCTTTGTTACTTTTATAGAGCACGCCTGCATTGATTTGCTGGGGTTTGTCATATCGGGAAACAAAGGTCTTGCCTTCATTAAGTCCGGCAAAGGTCATGGTACTTTTGCCTTGGTGGTAACTCACCCAGTACTGCCAATTGGCTCGGTCTGCCCTTATGGAAAGTTCTATGCCTGTGGTCCTGCCACTGCCGGTTTGTACCTGCCTTCCCATCCTCTCTCGGTACTAACAATAGGAGGGCTGCCTTTGGGTGGAAAGAGATTGATAAAAAAATCTACGAGTTCACTGTATTCAATCAAGGATTGTAAGTCTCGCCTATAGGCACTTATACCTACACTGTGGATGGAGTCCAAAGCAAAGCGGGTATCAAATGAATAATGATCTGCAAACTGGGGTCCGGTCTTTTGAGTTGATGGTATCCACAGTTCAGAGGGCAGGCCCAAACCAGAATTGGCGAGCAAATTGATGTATTGGGCTGATCGGGTATAAGAAAGTTGGAGCGACCATTTTTCAGATGGATGATACTGCATCTGAACCCTAGGCTGCCAGCTGGTGTGGGAAAACTGCGCTTGTTTGTAATTTACCTGGTAAAGCCCTGGTATGAGATAAAATCGATTGCCAAGTTCCAGGTTTCCTTCCACAAAACTAAACAACTCTGTGGCGATATAGGAAGAGTCGGGATTTCCAAAACCCTCTGCAATTCCTTCTACAACTGCCAGACTTTGTTTAACTGCCGGGTTGAGGCTGTGATGAATATAGCCTGCACCTGCACTTAGTTTTATATTGTCATTGACAAAGTAATCGAGGGTACCGGTTGCCTGCCAATCTCTTACTTTACTATTATTTATTACATCAAGGGTACCCGTTGTACTATCTGCCAGACTGACGGGAAATTGATAAGTGCCTCTCGAGAAAACGCCATAGTTTAGCATTCCAACCTGCAGATTGTATTTCATGCTATGGTTCAAAACATGGTCATACTGCGCGCTTATCACTTCATTGCCACTGCTAAATTGGTTAGACTGAGTAGCTACAGTTGCGCCAAAGATATTTTTATTTTCTTTGTATAGCCTCAATCTGTCATTACCTCGATAGTAACTGACACTCATCTTTCTGGTTTCACTCCACCTATAATTGAGTTTTGCCTGTATATCGCGGTATTGAAGAAAAATATCGTCGTACAAAGTAATTTTTGATTTAATGGGATCCAAAACCGTATTGATCCACGAGGTTCTCATTGCCAGGGCATAGGTTAATTTTTTCTTTGCCAACGGACCTTCGGTAAAAAAACTAAGTCCTTGAATTCCCAGATGGAGGATGCTTTCTCTCTTTTGTCGATTGCCATCTTTGAGTAACACGTTGACAACTGCATTTAATCGGCCTCCATATCTGGCCGGCTGTCCACTTTTCATAAAGTCAACGGTTCTCACTGCATCATCCATAAAAATGGAGCTTAAGGCTCCTGTATGGTAGGCCTCGTAAATGGGCATGCCTTCCATCATTACCAGATTTTGATCAGGACCGCTGCCCCGCACATGGATGCCCATTTGACCCTCTCCGCCGGGTGAAACTCCGGGCAATGTTTTGAGCACATTAAGTGGATCCGGCTCTCCCAAAACGGTATTCCTTTCAATTCCGGTGCTCCTTGGCATCACCTCGCTTAAAGGGTCCAGCAACTGTTTTTCTTGAATCACAACAGCGGGTAGGGTATTGGGTACTATCGAAAGACGAAAAGTGCGGATAATCGATTTATATGGCTCTTCTTTGTGTCTCATGATTTCATAGCCCAACATCCGCACCTCGAGTTCTAGTTGTCCGGGCCTACACTCAATGTAATAAAAGCCTTTGACGTCTGATGTGGTATAGTTGCCGGTTGTGGGTTGGTAGATGAGTACACCAGGCAGGACTTCGCCGGTAGCAGCGTCCAGGGTATAACCCGAAATACTGATCCTGGCTTCTTTGATTTGCAGCACCCATTTATCCTGGCTTGTTACCGCAACATGTAACTGATAATCAAAAAATACTTTTTCAAGGATGGAATATAAATCTGATGGTCCCTGGGGCAATTCCGTGATTACGATATTGTCAAATTGGTTGGCGGCATAAGAAAGCGATATACCGGAAAGTTGTTCAAGAGAAGTTAATACCTGGGTGCGCCGTGAAGGCAGAGGAATGTCTGCAGGATCAATCGGTATGGCAGGTAAAGTCTGTGCCCAAACTGCTTGGCTACAATAAAAGAAAATTAGGACCAGAATTAAACGCAAAGTCACCGTGCATCAACATTTCATTGATGTGATAACGTAGCGATCTCCGCTTTTGTGGTATTGAATTTGGAAAAGAAGCTTCAGTTCTTCCAGCACCTGATCTATGTTTTCACTGGTAATACGGGTTGTCAACAAACATTTGCCGGCAGATTTGATTTCTGTGGCAAGGCTCAGGTTCTGATGAAAATGCCTGCCAATATCCTGAATAGCGCGATCCAATGGGGTATTTTTAAATTCAAGCACCTGTGCCGACCAGCTAAACTGGTTGGGGCTGAGTATAGGGCTGGATACAATATCTTGTTCTGATAATTTCATCCGTTCTCCTGCGTTGATGATGATAGATCTGCCTTCGTATTCGTATTTAACCCTGCCTTCTTCAACCGCTACTTCTACCTCGCCAGGCAGGGAGGTAACAGAAAACCGGGTTCCCAATACAGTAACCTTACCTTTATTAAGCTCAACCGTAAAAGAGGCACCACTTTCTTTCTTGGCAACTTTAAAGAAGCCCCTTCCGGCTATGGCAACCGCTCTTTCTCCGTCGTAATCCAGGCGGGTATTTTTATCGAGGGTCACCTCACTTCCGTCGTTTAACTTGTGGTGGTGAATTGCAGCTTCTGCTACAATGGTAACGTTTGCTGAGGCCCTTTGGTAGAGGTAGAGCCCACTAACTGCTAACAATCCTGTAAACAAAGCCGCAACGGCCCATTTACGCCACATAGGTACTACCTTGTGATAGGGCTCGGTTGTTATTTTTTCAAAAGCTTCGGCAACAGGGTATTGTTGATAGCCCTTTAATTGGTCTACCGGAAGTTGACCTTCCCATTCAGCCTTCATGGACTGAAGATTGGAAGACGCTTCGTTTTTCCACATTTGGATCAGGTCGGCCTGCTTGCGTCCGTCGCTTTCGTTGAGTTTATTTATGTTGTCTCTTAGATTCATTGCTTTCCTTGTAAATAACGCTTAAATGGTGTTCAATTGTTTTCTAATCAGTTTAAAGGCTTTGGTAATCTGGTTTTCAATGGTTTTTACTGCTATCTGCATCTCCTGCGCTATTTCTTTGTGGCTCATGCCCTCAATTTTTGATTTTACAAAGATAACGCGGCATTGGGTAGGCAATTGTCGTATAGATTGAAAGATCTTTTCTTTTAACAGGTAATCATCAGCTATCTCCTCTTTGTAATCCGGGACGACAATTTTTTCTCCTTCCAGGGCTACGATAACCAATTTTTTTGCCCTGATTTTTTCCATAGCCTTGTGGTACACACTTTTGAAAAGGTAAGCTTTTGGGTTGTCTAAATCCCCCAAACCCTCTCTTTTATCCCAAATGTGGGTAAATACTTCCATCACTACATCCTCGGCATCATCGTTCATTCCCAGTGTCAGACAGGCGTAGTTGCACAACGCATTATAGTACGTATCAAACAGGTACCTGAAAGTTTCTTTGTCCACCGGTTACTGGAGTTTCCGGGACAAGTTAAGCATTTGCTGGTTTTTTTTAAAATCTCTTATTCTACTGAAAATGCGGTAGCCAGGTTATCAATCAGCTGTTTTACAAATGGCATCTGAGATAAGGAGTGTATCTGAGGATTGGTTTCAATGTCGTAGATGGGGTTGCTACCAAATTCCTTTTTAATATCTACCAAAATAGTCAGTCCGGCTTCTTTTCCTTCTTCAATGACAATACTTGCAGGCAATTCAACGGTTCTTAATGATTCATTAGCCCCTGTATGGAGCGCATATCCTTCCGCCAGCGTGCCATCACCATCCAAATCAATCAATCCTTCAGTTTTGGTGAATACATAGCTTTTCCAACCACTCCAATATTCTGCCTGATTGCTCAGCACGTGATCATTGGAAAAGTCAGCCGGTGTTTTGTCATTACTAGCCTTGGGTACCCCTAAGGTAAATTGAATCGATGTATAAGCACCTGGTTTAACTCCTCCAATAGTATAGTCGTATCCATTGGCTGCCGAACTAGCACCTGTATGTGAATTGGTCAAATTGTGGTACGAAATGTCATGAATGCTTGTAGACCCAGAAGCATTTTTAAGTTTCACATCTGCAAGGAAAAACTAAATCTGCTAAATGTCATCTTCTGACCGGTAGGGTAGGTGTAAGGTTCAAACATAACCAGGGTTTGGTCACCATACCTGAGTTTAAATTTTAACTTCAAATCACCACTACCTGCAACGGGATCATCATCATCACATCCCAGAAAAAGGATAGGCAGAACCATTAAAATCAAGGCAAAAGGGCGAAACAACTTCATGTCAGATAAGATTAATTTTAAGTAAGTACATTCTTTGTATCAACGCTTTAGCTCAATTGTTTAGTTCTCGATTTCCCTTGATTTATATCACAAGAGCGCTCTTAACAGGGTTTGAAGGCTGATTCCTTCTGCCTCGGCCTTGTAATTTCTTACTACCCTGTGTCTTAATACATTTTCTGCAATGGCCTTAACATCCTCAATATCAGGAGAATATTTACCCATAATGGCGGCATGGCATTTGGCACCTAAAACCAGGTATTGCGATGCCCTAGGGCCTGCTCCCCAAGAGATGTATTTGTTGACCTCCGGTGTGGCTAGGTCCGTTCCAGGTCTTGTTTTGCATGCCAGCGAAACCGCATATTCCAGTACGTTGTCAGCAATAGGAATTTTCCTGACCAGGTTTTGGAAAAACAAAATTTGTTCTGTATTCAGTATCGATTTTAACGATGTTGACTGCGCTCCGGTGGTACTTTTTACCACATTAAGCTCTTCAGCATAGCTCGGATAGTCCAATTGTACATTAAACATAAAACGGTCCAACTGCGCTTCAGGAAGGGGATAAGTACCTTCCTGCTCGATGGGGTTTTGGGTAGCCAACACAAAAAAGGGCTTTGCCAAGATGTGTTTGGTACCACTGATGGTTACCGATCTTTCCTGCATTGCCTCTAAAAGGGCTGCCTGGGTTTTGGGAGGCGTACGGTTGATTTCATCGGCAAGGATGATGTTGGCAAACAAGGGTCCCCTGTTAAATCTAAAAGACTTGTGTTCATCCAGAATTTCAGATCCGGTTATGTCTGACGGCATTAAATCCGGTGTAAACTGAATTCGCTTAAAATCCAGGTCGAGGACATCTGCTATGGTACTCACCAACAAGGTCTTAGCCAGGCCCGGTACGCCCACAAGCAAGCTATGGCCGTTGGCAAATAAGGAGATCAAAACCGATTTTACAACTTCATCTTGTCCTACGATGACTTTACCTATTTCTGATTTAAGCTCTTTATACGCACTGGCTAAACCATCAACGGCTGCAACGTCAGAATTATACATAAATGTTTAATTTTCAATAATTAAGAATAAAAACAAGCGACAAAATTAACAAAATCCCTTATTTAAACGAAAGGGAGCCAAACAATGTTTTGTTAAAAAATGTATGTGTGTACACTTGTTGGCATTCATTATCTTTGCAAACATGGATACCAATTTTCCACAACACACCAAAGAAGCCTGGTTGGAGAAGGTCAAAAAAGAATTGCCTGAAGGTAAAACCTTGCAGGATCTGGCTGTCCAACTACCATTATACGACCATGATGGCTTTTCCTGGCCTGGCCCACAAAATCAGGTTACTGGTTTTTTGCCTACGCAGGAATGGAAAATTATAGCTCGTTGTATGGACAATGTTGCTTGTCTTCAAGCCCTTCAAAATGGAGCTGAAGCATTATGGCTTTCCCCCGGTAAAGAGGATCTGCCACACGATCTGTTGGCAGGTGTTCATTTGGATTACATCCATACCCTCCTGGATTTTTCAACTTTAGATGAGCAGGAAATAGTTGGCTGGGAAAACTGGTTAAAAAATCAATCAAGCGCGGCAGTCGTCATACCCATCCAAAGCACAAGCCATCAAAGATTTTGCACCCACTTAACGGTAGCCGAAACCACAGCGGAGGCCTTGGTTGACCTCATTAGTAAGATGAGGGCAAGCTGGGAAGATGGTGGCCAGGGTTGGCTTATCCACCACGAAGTAGGATCCGATTTTTATGGAGAAATTGCCTGGTTACGTGCCCTCAGATCTATGTTCCTGGACTTAAGCAGTCAAAATAAAGGTGCCAAAAAACTGTACACCTTGGCCCAACTCAAACCTTCGGGGCTGGATCCTAATCAAGACCTGATTCGTTTTACATATCAGGCCTTGTCAGCGGTTTTAGGGGGAGCAGATTACCTTACTGGGCCTGATTGGAAAGGCAATGAGAATAACTACGCAAGGTTGGTGCAAAACCTCCAGCATTTGATGAAACAGGAAGGAAAACTCCACCTATTTCAGGATGCTTTGGCAGGTAGTTATTTTATAGAAGATATAACTCTACAATTGGTGGAGACCACCCATTTAAAACTAAAAGGATAAAAGACCGCGACTGGCTGCCCGGACTCAATTATTGCGAAAGTGATCAATGGAAAGCACCGCCGCGGCCAGATTTTTATTGCTGTGCTACCATCCTGTAATCAAAGTTTTCGCCAAAAAACTGCATGGTATAATCCAATTGTAAGGTACCATCATAATAAAAACCATCACCCCAGATTTCTACCCCGGGAGCCAAAGTTTGTCGATGAATATCGATGTCCCATTTCAAACGATCGGTCTCATCTATATCTGCCCTGACCACAGACCAGAATTCTCCATCGAAAGGTGCATCAATCAATACATCATCACTGCCGGCCGCAGTTACATTGATCGAAAAAGGCCCGTCAATGCCTACCACATGGGCATCATAGAGTCCTAACATGGGCAGAATTTCATCATCAATATCCTGGCATGAAAATAAAATCAGGGCGAAAAAGAGGAGGGTAAAAGTTTTTTTCATTTTCTGTTGTTTTGAAGAAATGATTGTCTTTGTGTGACGATCACTCAATGGATTGTGCTACAGCTTGCAGCTGTGTTTAAGCATCAATTAACTACTTGTGTTAATGATTTGTGAATAGCATCCTTGTTTAGTGAGTAAGGTCAAAGTCCAAAGTGAGAACCATCATTATTACCATGATTTAACCATGAAAGCGAGTATTTTTGCCATAAATTAATAGACAATGGAGAATACAGCCGACATTCTTATCATCGGCGCGGGTCCGGTTGGACTTTTTACCGTTTTTGAAGCAGGATTGTTAAAGTTGCGTTGCCATTTGGTTGATTCCCTGGCCAGTGCCGGTGGTCAGCTAAATGAGATTTATCCCAAAAAACCAATTTATGACATTCCGGGATATCCGGAGGTCCTTGCCACTGATCTGGTAGAAAACCTGATGAAACAAATTGCTCCTTTTAATCCCACATTTACCTTTGGGGAAAGGGCAGAAAAATTGGAACAAGTAGGAGAAAATCAATACCGGGTGACCACCAATAAAGGCACTGAATTGTATGCCCCGGTGATTGCCATAGCGGGCGGCCTAGGTAGTTTTGAACCCAGAAAACCACCCATTGAGGGCATTGAAAAATACGAAGACAAAGGAATTGACTACATCATACGCGACCCGGAAAAATACAGGGGCAAGAAGTTACTGATTGCCGGTGGAGGTGACTCTGCGCTTGACTGGACCATCATCCTGGCCAACATTGCAGAAGAAGTAGTTATGATCCACAGAAGAACCTCATTTAGAGGGGCCATAGACAGTGTGGAAAAAGTAATGGAACTGGTAAATCAGGGCAAGGTGAAGTTAGTGACCAATGCCCAGGCCATAGACTTGGTGGGTGATGAAACTTTGAAAAAAGTTGTGTTAGAAATCGATGATCAGGGCAATCAGGAAGTGGATGTAGACTATTTTATCCCTCTTTTTGGTTTGAGTCCAAAGCTGGGTCCTTTGGCTGATTGGGGCCTCGAAATTGATCAGAATGCCATTGTGGTCAATACTTTTGATTATAGCACCAATTTGCTGGGGGTTTATGCGATTGGCGACGTTAACACGTATCCGGGAAAGTTAAAGCTGATTCTTTGTGGCTTTCACGAGGGAACTTTGATGGTGCAATCTGCTTTCAGGCATATTTATCCGGATCAAAAACTCAGTTTTAAATACACCACCGTTGCTGGGGTGAACCCTTTTTAAAAGTAAGTATTTAGTTGTTGGAATAAAAAAAGCCCTTGTCAATGACAGGGGCTTTTCTTTTTAATTTCTATTTTTCTTCTTTAATTGCCTGTGGCAACAATTCCACTATTGTTAAGTGTACCGTTGAATAAACCGGTACCTTTATATACACCCATCACGGCATTGATGAAGTTACCGGATCCTATTTCGGTGATTGTGCCATTGTTGGTCAACATCATTGAGTTAGACCAGGTTGCACCGGCATTGACCTGAACCGTAACACCAACTGGAATAACATTTACTCCAATGGAAGAAATATTGCCAACTACTTCTATGGTATTGCCGGACATAGCAACAGCCAATGCAGCTTCTATACTGGCATAACAAACACCATTTAACGTAACAACGTAAGGTGGGATGTTAAGTGCAAAAACATTGTCGTTACAGTCATTGGCATTGCCAACATAACCCATTGGTTGATTGCAGTTGCTTTGACTAACAGCTGGGTTGCCATAAGTGTCACCATCCATATCTTGATACCAGGTTGTGAATGTACAGGTACCGGGAGCAGTTGATAACGTTCCTGATTCTGTACTCACTACCATTGGATCATTGTCACAAGAACAACGGGTTTTGATGTTCTGGACAGGACCTGTTTGATTGTAGGTAGGTAGGACACTTGTCCATGAACCTCCGTTTACTTGATATTGTAAGGTTGACATTGCAGGGCAAGGACTACCTCCGGGAGCAGTGATAGAACCACCATTCACAACACACATAGGATCACAGCTGCTGTTGGTTATGCTTACATTGGCCGGAGCTCCTGAAAACATAGGGCATGGTGGAATGGGGAAAAATTGAGTACTGTTGCAGGCTCCGAAAGTATTGGCAGAAGCGCCTACTACCCATGTGGTTTCTCCTGTTCTTTGAATAGATCCGTCTACCGTTCCCGTTCCATCCTCCTGAACTCCTATATCCACAGACAATTTTCCATTGGCAGGACCGCCAAGTGCTGTAATTACACCTTCATAAGAGTAAAAATCAACAACACCGCCATTTGGATCCACCAGTGCCCAACCATCAGGAGAGCCACCACCACCTTGGAAAGCAAAACCTCCATTTGTGGCGGGAACATCAATTACTACAACCCCAACATTTTCACCTGAAACTGTACAGGTTATCGGCAATGTGCCGCTTAGCGGACTTGGATTTCCATAAGGCAATCCATTGGATCCATCATAATAATAGATGGCCCATCCTGCCAAATTGGTGCCACTGGCTCCTGCTATTTCAATTTTTTCGTTGGCATCTATCCCTGTATTGTCATAGTGTATTTCATTACTCCAAACTTCATAAGCTGGTTCAGTTTCATTATCAGTAATGGAAATAGTTCTGATCGTATTGGGGCCAAGAACAATCCCACCTGAGGGACTTCCCATTGTTAATGTTAATACTTCTAAACCTTCATAGACGGCATCATTTACCACATTAAAATTCACAGTTCCAACAGTACCTCCATTAGGAATGGTAATAGTAGTATTACTTAAAGTGTAATCACCACCTGTGATAAAAGCTCCGGAAACGGCAAGGGTAACTGTTTGATTTCCTGTTACAGCGGCACTTGCAGTGGCAGTAACAGTAATGGTTGAACCTGGCGTGGCTTCCGAGCCGGTAGGTGAAGACACAGAAAGATTTACAGCTATGCTACTAGTTGGAAAATATTGTGTGGTATTACATGCATTAAATGTATTTAAGCCATCGTTAAAAACCCAGGTAGCGGCGGCTGTTCTTTGGATTGATGAGTTAACTAAAGCAGTTGATGGTTCAGAAGTTCCAATATCTACTGAATTCGAACCATTCGCAGGACCATCTATTGCAGTAAAGGAACCTTCGTAAGACAAAAATTCAACTACATTCATCATTGGATCTACCAGGGCAAATCCATCAGGGGGTCCGTTTTGGAAAGAAAATCCTGTCAATGCAAGTACATCAAATACAGCGGTACCTACGTTATTACCACTAACGGTACATTGGTTGGTCAAAGTTCCTACCAATGGGAAATTTGCATAGGTAGTGCCATCCCCTCCATTATACATGTAGATTGAGTAGCCTGCTAGATTTGTTCCTGCCAATCCGGCAACCTCAATCCTTTCTCCGATATCAGCGCCTGTATTGTCGTAGTGTATTTCATTTACAAAAACCTGACCGAAGGTCAAATTTTGGCTTGAAATGACAATAAGGGCTGCCAGTACAAAATTGAATAAGATAGTGTGTCTAAGATGTTGTCTCATAGTTGTATGTCTTAATTTGTGCATAAAAATATAACTTTTGTTACAAATATTACAATTATTAGTGTCTAAAATCTTATAATTCATGGTTTTCCATGCATTTTAAGGCACTTCATACTATTACAATTGGGAGTTTTGAGTATATTTTTTGCTTTTTGTAGGAAATTTAGGTCAATCAATTTGTTTTTTCATTGGATAAAATAGGCTAAAACAGTATTTTTGACGCCTTGTTAATGGTAGGAATGGATGCTGAAAAGACATCTTATTAAAAATATCATTAAACTATAAAGTATTGGAAGACAATATTGTATTAATTGAAGTAGAGGATAGAGAGGGCATTTTTCACCAATTGCCGGCGCCTACCGATATGGCCATGAATCTAATGGAAGTGTGCAAATCTTATGAGCTACCCGTTGAAGGAACTTGCGGGGGTATGGCCCTTTGTGCTTCTTGTCACGTTTATGTCAGGTCAGAACACCAACTTCCAGAACCCAGCGAAGATGAACTCAATATGCTGGACCAGGCATTTTTTGTGAAAGAAAACTCCCGCCTGGGCTGTCAAATCAAAATTTCACCTCAAATTGATGGTTTGCGGGTCACCTTGGCTCCTGTAGCCCAATAGAAATTACGGACAAATCAATTTTTTGTTAATTTTGCCTAAAATTAATCCTATGAAATTCCTGTCATGGACCTTACTGGCAGTTCTTCTCTTTGCTTGCAAAGCTGAAATAAAAGTAAGTCCTGCTGATCTTACGGGAAAATGGAATTTTGCCCATGCGATGAGAAATGGCAAAGAGACAAAGATGCTGAATCAGGCCTTTTTTGTGTTCCATCCCGACAAATCAGTCACTTCTAATCTCTTTCAATCAGACGAAAGAAAGACATTTGATATTGCCAACAACATTTTGTCAATGTCTGGTCAGGAAGCTTTTAAAATGGAGATTGTTGATTTTCAGCAAGACACCATGCAACTGGAAGGAAAAATGGGTGACTTTGATATGCAGTTTATGCTGGTCAAAGCCGAATAGTTTTTGGTTGCAAGCTCTATTTTCGTTACCCTGTTGATGACAGCCTAAAAATTTTGCATCATGAGATCTGTTGTCTTTTCGCTCTGTTTTCTTTTTTGTGTTCACTACCTCCATGCCATTCAGGTTAGTATCCATACCTCAACTTTTTACTCAGGTAATCAACCTTATGTTGATGTTGGATTCAGAATCCTTTCAGCTGGGCTTACATTTAAAGAAGCAGAAGATAAAAAACTGACCGCCTCAGCGGGAGTGACCATCACTATTCTGGATTCTACCGGACAATTTGTGGTGGCCTGGGAAAAATACAGGTTGATCGCATCAGACCTCACTGCAAAAAAAGATCTGATTGACCAGCGAAGATTTGGCTTGAACCCCGGTAACTTTATCCTTAGAATGGACTTTCAGGACGAACAATCGGATGGCAATACCTTTGGAATTGAGAAAAAAATGATGGTACACGCCTTAAGTAAACCATCATTTTCATCCGTAAACCTGATAACATCTGTGCAAAAAAAAGAAAGTGGCCCCTTTGTTTACAATGGCTATTACATGGAACCCTTCGCATTTGATATTGTTAATGAAACCAGCCAGATACTTCACTTTTACACCGAACTGTATACAAGCCCAACTCAGGGTTTGGACACATCGGCCATGGGTATTTTTAGGTTTGCAGTTTGTGTAGGTTTTGAACCCTCTGACTCTTCGCGACAAGTGTTAGTTAAGTACAAAAAAATGAAATTAAATCAGGTGGTGCCTCTTTCCGGTTTTTTTGATCTCAATAAACTGGTATCAGGCGACTATCACTTGGAAATTGCTCAAATCGATGAGCATAAAAAGGTCATCGTTAGGGGTTCATCACCCTTTATCAACCGAAATTTTCCGGCAGACGTTGCCAACGTTAGAAACTATAACACCGAAGTCAACAATTCTTTTGTAGGCAAATTAGATTCTACACAATTGTTTTACAGCATCAAAAGCCTGGCTTCTCAGGTCGCCACTGAAGAAACAGCTACACTGAATTATGCTTTGTCTGATGAGGCAACCATAGATGTGCGCAGGTACTACCTCTTTAAATTCTGGAAAGACAGGTATCCGGTTCAGCCGGAATCGGCCTATGAGGGCTACATGAAGGTGGTCAAAGCCCTGGATGACCAGTTTTACAGCGCTTTTGGCAATGGGCATCAATCAGACAGAGGGTATGTGTTTTTGAAATATGGTAAGCCCAATAAGGTGATGTCAATTGATGATGAGGCCAATACCCCTCCTTACGAGATTTGGTATTATGATCACATCAGTAAGACCAGCCAAAACAATGTAAGATTCATTTTTTACAGCCCCATGCTGGCCAATGAGTATGAACTCTTACACTCCACTTGCAGAGGAGAAAGGAGCAACAAACAATGGGAAATTCAGCTGTACAAAAATTCAAAATCTGAGGCCATCAACCCTGGCATTGACGCCACTGAAATGGGCGCCAATTGGAACCGCAAGGCCAGAAAATTATTTGAAGAACAATAGGCAAATATTTTAAGGGCAAGTCACTTTTACACTGTAAATATTTCCTGCTGCATCCACTCTGATGCGGTAACAAAAGCCATTGGCACTTTGTAATATTACTCCCCTCGATGCATCTTTGATATACACATCTGAGCCATGTGCCTCGATGGTGGCTCCCATCAAAGCAGGTGGACAGGCGTCGCCAATTCCATCCCCGTTGGCATCTGCCTGATTGGCATTGGCTACGGTAGGGCAGTTGTCGCAAACATCACCTATGCCGTCCAGATCGGTGTCCATCTGATTGGGATTGTAGATGGTCAGACAGTTGTCTCCTTGTCCCCTGAAATCATAATCCTGATCTTCACAATCAGTGGCAATCAATTCCACTACATCAGAACACGCAGGTCCGTTGTTTTCCAGCTCAAGACCCGAATTTAACCTGCCGATTTTTTGTAAATCTGCAAAAATGCAGCAGGCATTCAGATTAGGGTTGTTGATCACCTGTACTTCATTCAAAAACTTGAGGTTGTCAAAGCCCGAAATGTCATCAAGCAATGGATTGTTCATCATAGCTAAGGTGCTGGGAATGGAGGCCAGCTTCGGCATGTTGGCTATGGAGGTTAAATTGCTGAATTCTGAAATGAAAAGCGATTTGATTTTAATCAAATTATTGTAGCCCCCAAAACTTTCTAAAGCTGAATTATTGTTCATATATACATAACCCATCACATTTATGGAGTCAAAACCGATGTCATTGATAAGTGGACAGTAACTTAGAATGAGCGATGCAAAGGATTCTATATTGGGAAAATCCGGAATGGCTAAAAGAGTCGAATGATTGTTTATATTTAAATCGGTTAGTTGTTTGATATCATTAAATTCAGAAAGGTCAGGCAGCTGGTTGCCGGTAATGTGTAGGTAGTCTAGTGAATCTACCTTTTCACATACAACACAGTTGGTAATGGTGGAATTGGAATCAAATACCAAACCTTTTACATAGCGAATGCTGTCAAATCCGGTAATATTAGTGAGGAGGATGTTCCATGAAAACCTGAATTCACCGGTTATTCTCTCCAGCTTTTGAAATGATGAAAGACTGGATATTGAGGTGCTTGTCAAAGTGACATTATGGGCTTCCAGCAAATTTGGAAGGTCAATGTTTAGCATTGAGATGGAGTTGATGCTGATATCACCAGCTTTTACCAGATTGGGCATGGACATTCCGGTTGTATTGTAATAGGCAATGATGCCACCTGCATACGTTAGTTGGGGTAAATCCAGATTGATATCCATATTGGGCGCAAAAACAAGGTTGCCGCTTACATATTTCAAATTGTTAAGACCATTGATGTTGGTAATGCTGATTGGCGCTATGTGCAGATTGCCTTGTACAGAATCACACTGACAGTTAATTTCAAAATTATCGATTTCTAACTGGGTTGAGAGGTTGATATCTCCGGTATAAAGTTGAGCGCTTAAACTAAAATTTAGCAGCATCAAAAACGCCAGGTTAATGAGTTTCATGGTTGATTGTTTTGAGTGAACTTTTATATATGTCATTCAGGCCAAAAAAGTTGCTTAACTCATGAAAAAGTTTAAAATAAATAATTTTAAAAATTTGCAAATAAAATTTTTTAAGACAAGCTATTTTGGTTAATTAGTTAATGAAAAATAGGAATAAACAAAATATTTTTCTAGAATATGTAAAAATATTCAATAGCCCAATTATATTTGGCAATCAATCAACATTATGAACCAGCGAATCATTTACCTTTCATTTGTAGCTGCCGTTTCTGGCTTACTGTTTGGCTTTGACACAGCCGTCATTTCTGGCGCAGATAAACCCATCCAGCAATTGTGGGGCCTATCAGACCTATTTCATGGCATCTTCATCATGTCATCTGCCCTCTGGGGCACGGTTTTAGGTGCCATGTTTGGTGGTTTGCCCCTGGATAAATACGGAAGAAAGAAGAGCTTAATTGCCATCGGCGTTTTGTACCTGGTTTCTGCCATTGGTTCCGGCCTGGCATTTGGCCCGATTTCATTTGCCATTTTCAGGTTTATCGGAGGTTTGGGTGTTGGTGCCTCTTCTGTGGCAGCCCCCACTTATATTTCTGAAATTGCACCAACCAAACACAGAGGGAGGTTGGTGGCCTTGTACCAGTTTTTAATCGTACTGGGAATCCTGGTTGCCTTTTTTTCAAATTGGCTGGTAGATAAAACTTTTGACGCCAATGTAGCCTGGCGCTGGATGGTAGGGCTGGAGGCGATCCCCGCCGCTCTGTACCTGATTTTTATCGTTGGCATACCAGAAAGTCCAAGATGGTTAGCAGTTTATAATAAAGATTTTGCCGGGGCTAAGTTGATTTTTAAACAGCTGGATCCCGCAGGTGACGAAGATGCCCTGGTAGCAGACCTGAAAGACAATGATGCAGACAAGGCAGGGGAAAACATCTTTGCAAAAAAATATTCAAAACCTCTTTTGCTGGCGTTTTTGGTTTCCTTTTTTAACCAGGCTTCAGGCATCAATTTTATCATTTATTATGCACCCCGTGTTTTTGAAGAAACAGGCATGGATGCTTCCGGATCACTAATGGCATCTATTGGTATAGGGGTAGCCAATCTGATTTTTACAATGGCAGGTGTTGCCCTTATCGATAAGCTGGGCAGACGCACCTTGATGATCATAGGCTCGATTGGCTACATCGTTTCACTCTTTTTGGTTTCCTACGCTTTTTATTCCAATTCTTTTGCAGGTGTACAATGGTTTGTTTTTCTTTTTGCTGCCCACGCCATAGGTCAGGGCGCTGTAATTTGGGTCTATATTTCCGAAATTTTCCCCAACCAATCAAGAGGGCAGGGGCAGTCTTTTGGCACCGCTGTGCATTGGGTAGGAGCTTCCATTATTACCCTCATCATGCCCTATGTGCTGAATAAATTTCAGGGTGGGCCCATCTTTTTATTTTTTGGTGTGATGATGATTTTGCAATTGATATGGGCAGTCTTTTATATGTATGAAACCAAAAACAAGTCATTGGAACAAATCGAAAAAGAGCTCTTGCATGAATAAAATAATGCTTCTGGCTCTGCTACTCTTTTTAGGTGCGTGTAAAACAACCAAAAGTACAAAGCCCTTCTTACCTGTTTTTCCCGATGATTGGCTGGGAGGCTGGGAAGGCGAACTCGACATTTACAACGCAGTGGGTAAGGTTATGACCGTTCCTATGCAATGCTGGCATCAAAAAAGGCCTGACGGGGCATACGACTGGCACCTTGTTTATGGCAGCAGCGATAAACAAGATGTAAGGGCTTATGAACTCAAAAAGTTTAATCCTGCCAAAGGTCATTATCAGATAGATGAAAAGAATGGCATCCTCATAGACGCATTCGTTCTTCATGATCGCCTGGTTTCTACCTTTGGTGTAATGGAGAATGTGATTCAAACGCACTACATCATTGAAAAGGAGAAGATGACTTTTGAGGTATACATGCACCATCAAAAAGAAATTAGCTCCACGGGTGACACCATTATAAAAGGTGATACCATACCTGCAGTACAATCATTTCATAATCAGGTTTATCAAAGAGCCGTTTTGAAACGAATCAAAAAGTAACCAAGCCGATCTTATTGGTTCAAACTAGCAGAATCGTTTTACGTCTGATTGAACAGCATTATTATATTTAGATGCCCTCCTGGTTTTCAACAGATTACGCAATTCAATAATTTAATTTAATCTAAATGAGATAAAAACATATTAAAAAATTTCGTAATATGTTATTTCTCTCTATTTTTGCCTAAACTTGGAAGCAAGACCAATGAGTAGGGTAGCTGAGCAATCAGACACCATTCCTTCCCAGGGAACTCATTGCCTGTTTCTGAAAAGGCATCTTATATTTCAAAAAACCGATTAATACATGAGTGCGAAAAAGGAGAAAACCAAATCCTCGCAGCAGAGCAGCACCTGGTCTGATGAAAGATGGAGAAAGGTGTTTGGCATTGTCAGCTTGCTGGCCGCCATTTATCTGGCCATCGCTTTTGTTTCTTACCTCTATACCTGGAAGTTTGATCAAGATAAGGTATTACACTTTACCTGGTCTTCGTTTTTCCAAAAAGACCTGGCCGTTGAAAATTGGCTGGGCCGATTGGGTGCTTACATTTCCAACGCCTTCTTTTATTATGGCTTTGGCCTTCCATCTATGGTGGTTGTCATCTTGTTGTTGAGATTGGGAGTAGACCTGATCAAAAGAAATCCAATTAAGCCTTTGCTGATCCTTTCCAGAAACCTGATTGCTGCCATGGCTTTCTTTTCTCTGGTGCTGGAATTTACTTTCCGCAGCTCAGCCTTTACCTGGGGTGGTGCCTTTGGCGAAAGCCTTTGTCTCTGGCTAACCAATTTTGTTGGCAGTGTGGGCCTGTTCCTCTTATTATTTGCCTCTGCCTTTACCTTTGTGGTTTGGCGATTCAACATCAACTTAGATCAATATTCTTTCGCCCTTAGTGGCCTACCTATGCCTGCCCGTTTCAATGGCCTGGCAGAAAAATTTGATACCTGGATTCAGGCCTACAGAACTGAATACCCTGATCCGGAAGTAATAGTAAAAGATAAAATCAAGAAAAAAACCAAATCCGACAGCATGGAAGATGCCATGCCAAAAACCGACGAGGTAAGTACACAGGAAGCTCCGGGTTCACAACTGGATTTTGAGCTCCCTGTGGCTGCCCCAAAGGCCAAGGCTGCCTATGTCCCTCCTGTCCTGGAGATGGATTTGCCTGCTGTTAACGAAGTACCCCTCGATGACGAAGGTGAAGAACCTACCGGCTTCCTGGGAGAAGAGGTGGCAGATGACATGGACGACGATTTTATCATTGAAAATCTGAGTGACGATATCAATGCGGCTCAGGCTCCGGCCTTGAACGATGTGATCAGAGAAAAGACCATGGACGATGTGCTGAGTTCTGAGCCCTATGATCCTACTCTTGATCTTCGCAATTACAAATATCCGGGACTTGCCTTGTTGCAAAACTACGAGGAAGAAAACATGGAAATTGATCGCGCCGAGTTGGAAGCCAACAAAGACCAGATCATCAAAACCCTGCTCGATTATAAAATTGAAATTATCAAAATCCGTGCAACGATTGGTCCTACCGTTACATTGTATGAGATCATTCCGGCACCGGGTGTTAAAATCAGCAAGATCAAAAACCTGGAAGACGATATTGCCCTGTCACTATCGGCCCTGGGTATTCGTATCATTGCCCCAATACCAGGCAAGGGTACCATTGGTATTGAAGTGCCCAATAAAAATAAGCAGGTGGTAAGCCTGAAAGAGGTCCTGGCTTCAGAAAAATTTCAGAATGCCAAAATGGCCCTACCCATCGCCCTGGGTAAGACCATCAGCAACGAAGTTTTTGTGGCCGACCTTGCCAAAATGCCTCACTTGCTGATAGCGGGTGCTACGGGTCAGGGTAAATCAGTTGGTATCAACACCGTGTTGATGTCACTCCTATACAAAAAACACCCTTCTCAGGTAAAACTGGTATTGGTTGACCCTAAAAAGGTGGAATTGTTTCCCTACGCCAGTCTGGAGCAACACTTCCTCAGCTTCCTTCCCAACGAAGAGGAGCCCATTTTGACAGAAACATCAAAAGTGATCTACACCCTCAACAGCTTGTGCATTGAGATGGACCACCGATATGATCTGTTGAAAGCTGCCAGAGCCAGAAACATCCAGGAATACAACGAAAAATTTGTAGGAAGAAGATTGAATCCGTTAGAGGGTCACAAATTTTTACCCTACATCGTATTGGTCATCGATGAGTTTGCTGACTTGATCATGACCGCAGGTAAAGAAGTTGAAATGCCCATAGCTCGTCTGGCCCAATTGGCCCGTGCCATCGGCATCCACCTCATCATTGCCACTCAGCGTCCTTCCGTCAACATCATCACCGGTATCATCAAGGCCAACTTCCCGGCAAGACTTGCTTTCAAAGTGACCTCCAAAGTAGACTCACGCACCATCCTCGATGCAGGTGGCGCAGAACAATTGATAGGAAGAGGCGACATGCTGCTCAGCATTGGTAGCAGCGTTGTCAGATTGCAGTGTGCCTTTGTAGACACCCCTGAAGTAGAAGATGTCATCAAGTTTATATCAGATCAACCCGGCTTTCCGGAACCATTTTTCCTTCCTGAAGTCAAAACCGATGAAGATGCCGGTAGCGGCATGATCTCTATGGACGAACTCGATGATATGTTTGAAGAAGCTGCCCGTGTCATTATTGGCAACCAACACGGCTCCACCTCCATGATCCAAAGAAAACTCCAGCTCGGTTACAACCGTGCCGGCAGAATCATGGACCAAATGGAAAAAGTCGGACTGGTAGGTCCTGCACAAGGCAGCAAACCCAGAGAAGTCCTGGTCTATGGCCTGGAGGAACTGGACAATATTTTACGCAACCTAAAAAACCGTTTTTAATACCCCATTAACCAACAGCGGGGGCCGGTTCGCCGGCCAACTTGTGAATGACGCATCCCTTATTGGCTCACACCGGTAAGGGATGTTTGGTTTTGTAATAGGGGATAGGTTATAGGGGCTAGGTTTTAGGTAGGGGCTAGGTTACAGGGACTAGGGATTAGTTTCTAGATCCAAGCCCCTAGTCCCAAGCCCCTAACCCCTATCTAGTGCCCTCTCATGGAATAGCTTGACATAAAAAATGTGGAAAACTTGCTTAAATTGACATTTGAAATGGACAAATTAACACTAGAAGAAAGAAGGCGGAGGCGCTTTAGTGAGAGTTTTCGCAAGCAGCAAGTATCCTACATTGAGGAGGGATCAAAAACGATTGGACAAGTTGCACATGAGTTTGATGTGAAAGCAGACAGCGTCCGGTTATGGGTGAAGAAATATGGAAGTAAAGAACTTCCCCCACCAATTCTTGTGCAAACAGAGGAAGATGTAAATCGTATAAAATCACTCGAAAAGGAAGCTGCACATTTGAAGCAACTGATTGGCTCACAACACGTAGAGCTAGTTTATTTAAAAGAGTTAGTCAAATTGGCCAAGGAAAAATTGGGAGAAGATTTTGAAAAAAAAATCAAATTCAGGTCCTGATGCGACTAAAGACAGAAAGTGTCAAAGCGGGCATCACAATGGAGCAAGCTTACAAATTTGTAGGAATAACCAGGCAGGGCTTTCATGAAAAGATAAAGCGACATGAGAGAGAAAAAAAGCTGATAAGTTCAATCGAATTACTTGTGAATAAATATCGCAAGGAGAGAGATAGGAGGGCAGGCTCCAGGTCGCTATATCACAACTTAGAAATAAAATCGAAGTACAATTTGGGAGTGACCAGGTTTGAACGATTACTGTCAGAGAATAAGCTATGTCTAGCCCCACTGAGAATAAAAATAGTTACTACGAAGTCAGATTTGCAAAGCTGGAATTACGCAAATATGATTAGTGGAAAATCCATTAGTAACATTAATCAGGTGGTAGCAGGTGATTTGACTTATGTTTATTTAGGGACTCATTTGTATTATGTATTCAGTTTAATGGATTTATATAGCAATAGAATAGTAGGCATGAGTGTGAGTGAAAGAATGAGAGCCAAAGATGCTTTAGAGGCATATTTTCAATGGAAATCACTGAGAAATGGGCACCGGATCAAAGGTTGTGTACACCATACAGACGGGGGCTCACAGTACTTTTCAAGCACGTATTTAAGTGAGTTAAAGAGCTGTGAAATTCAAGTTAGCAGAGCCAAAACATGTTTGGAGAATGGATATGCCGAACAATGGAACGGCCTGCTAAAGAATCATTTTATACCAACAATCAAGTACCAAAATGTGAAAAATTTGACAGAAGAGATTAAACAAATAACGTACTTTTACAACAATGAAAGAAAGCAGGAACAACTTGGCTGGCAGACTCCCGTTCAATATGAAACCTATATAGGAACACTGTTAGAAAAGCAAAAGCCTGTAAAACGACTGTATAACTTTGAAGACCCAAAAAGATAGGGGTTTTTGGAGGTATTGTCGGCCAAAAATTATTGTCAAAAAGGAGGGCACCAAAAAAAGTTTTAGTGCCCCAAAGTTTATAACTTTTTACCCGAGCAAGATTATTCCTTGGCAGGTTGCTCCCCAGCAGAGCCTGCCTCCGCTTGATCTTGCGCAGCTAAGCTAAATGACTACCCATTATTATTAAAAATAAGTTATCCACATGTTTTAGGGTTTAGGGTAGAACCCTGTCAAGGCATTTTATGAGACAACATTGCCCCTAGCCCCTAACCCCTAACCCCTATATTGTCTCATAAAATACCTTTCTAGCCCCTAGCCCCTAACCCCCCACCCCTTATTATCGTATATTTGTAGAAAATTAAGAGAATGAAAAAGATCGGCTTGTTATTGCTGGTGTGGTTGATGCATTTTGGACTCTCAGCCCAAATGGTTTACATCGATCCGGCAACAGGGGGAGGAGAGGATGAAATCACTCTTTTCTTCAATGCAGCCCAGGGCAACAAAGAGTTGGTGGGGGCAAGCTCGGTGTATGTGCATCATGGAGTAGTAACAGACAACGCCAATGGTACGGCCTGGAAATATGTTAAGGGTAATTGGGGTCAGGACGACGGCATTGGAAAAATGACCAAAATAGGCACCGATCTATGGCAGCTCAAATTGAGTCCCAATGTAAGATCTTATTTTGGAGTGCCGACTGCCGAAAAAATATACCGCATATCCTGCGTGATCCGAAGTGCAGATGGCAGTAAAAAAGCCACCATGGCTGCCGGCAATTATGGCTGGGGTACCGTTACCACCAATCAGGATATTTACATCAATCTGAACGCCAATGCCTGGATATCTATAGATGCCCCCGCTTCCAGTCAGCTAATAGCATCAGCGGGTGAAAAATAAATTTCAAAGCTACCACCAGCTCCAATGTATCAACCATGAAATTGCTCATCAATGAGGGCAATGGATGGGAAGAAAAGGTGACAGTAACAAGTGGAAGAAACATTAGCTACGACTATACCGCCACTACAAGTAAAACCGTTGCTGCCAGGGTAGAAGCCGTGGTGCAGGGGCAAGGCCTCAATGCTGAAAAGTCTTTTGATGTAGTAGTCAGAAATCCCGATTTGATTGCGGCTCTGCCGGCAGGTGTGCTACCTGGTATTAACATCAATGACACAAGTTCCGTTACCCTTGTACTGGAAGCCCCGGCAAAAAAATATGTTTATGCAGTGGGAGATTTTAGCAACTGGAAGTACCAGGAGGAGTACCAGATGACCAAAACCCCGGATGGCAGGTATTTTTGGATCACGCTTGATGGTTTGCAGCCAGGTAAGGACTATGTTTTTCAATATTGGGTAGATGGTAACATTAAAATTGGCGATCCCTATGCAGTTCAGGTAGCAGATCCCTGGAACGATTCATCCATCGGTACTGTGTTTCCCAACCTACCTTCCTACAACAAAACAGAGTATGGCATTGCCACCGTTTTAAACACAAAACCTGCCACTTATACATGGGGCCTAGGAGAAACCTTATGGCAAAGGCCCAAGGCCGATCATTTGGTGATCTATGAATTGCACGTAAGAGACTTTTTAAAATCACATTCATTTTTAGATTTGATCGACACCTTGTCTTATTTTAAAAAACTGGGTATTGACGCCATCGAACTTATGCCTGTCAACGAGTTTGAAGGCAATGATTCCTGGGGTTATAATCCCTCTTACTTTTTTGCAGTCGACAAGTATTATGGTCGACCCAACGACTTAAGAGCATTGATTGAGGCTGCCCACGAACAGGGCATAGCTGTGATCATGGACATTGTGCTCAACCATGCCTTTGGGCAAAATCCGATGTTGCAACTCTACTTCGACGGCAGTAAGCCAACAGCCGACAGTCCCTGGTTCAATAGAGAATATGTAGGACAATACCAATGGGGCTACGACTTCAACCACGAAAGTCCCTATACCAAAACTTTTGTCGACAGGGTCAACCGGTACTGGTTAGAGGAATTCCACTTTGATGGTTTTCGATTTGATTTTACCAAAGGATTTACCAATTATGCCCCCAATGGCAGTGTAGATGGTTTCGACCAGAGTAGGATCAATCTGCTCAAAAGAATGGGTGATAAAATCAAAGAATACGATAAAGACGCTTACATCATTTTGGAACACTGGGCACCGGCAGCAGAAGAATCCATCCTTGCCGGATACGGATACAAGATGTGGAGAAACAGGTCATATGATGTAGTGCCGGCCACTACCGGAGCCGGAGGAGGTAGCTTCAGCGATATGGGCATCACCAGCCATGTCACCTATTTTGACAGCCACGATGAAAGAAGGCTGGCAGAGCACGTCATCACCGAGGGCTTATCAAAAGAGGGCTACAATACAAAGACAGATGAAATCATGTACGAAAGGGTTAAAATGGCAGCCGCCTTTACCTTCTTGTTTACGGGTCCCAAAATGATTTGGCAGTTTGATGAGCTGGGTTACGACATCGACATCAATCTCAATGGCAGGCTGGGAAGAAAGCCCCTGCCTTGGGGAAATGGAGGCCTGGGCTACTATGAAAATGAATTGCGACAACACATTTTTACCGTTTACAAAGAGATGCTCAAGTTGAGAAAGACCCTGGGTGCTGATAAGCTGGCCGCTGCCAGTCAATCACACAAACTCACTGGCAATACCCGCAGACTGGTCTACAATACTACCGGCACAGACCTGGTAGTACTGGGCAATTTTGGTTTGGGCAAAGAAAGCCTAAGTCCCTCCTTTACAGGCATGGGCTGGTGGTACAATTATTTTACAGGTGATAGCCTCCAGGTCACCAATGTTAGCACTCCTATTGAACTGCTGGCAGGAGAGTGGAGGGTGTACACCTCTACTAAAATGAGCAGTGGGCTGAATGGGGTGGTAGAAAATTATCAGAACCCGGTTACCATTTCACCTGCCATCTTTACCCAGGACCAGGAAATAACCCTCACCTTTGATGCCCAAAAAGCCAGCAAGGTCGGCACAACAGGATTAGTAGGTGCCAGCAAGGTCTACTTTCACAGTGGCGTGGTCAAAGATGCTGCCACTGGTGTTTGGTCAAAAGTAGTAGGCACACTCAAAGACGATGGCCTGGGAGAAATGACATCGATAGGCAATGACAAATGGCAGATCAAATTAACTCCTGCCGTTTATTATAATCTTAATGCCAGTGAAGACATCCAGCAGCTGGCTATGTATTTTAGGGATGCAGACAATGTAAACAAAGGCAAGGGCTTCCGCGACAAAGACATCTATTGGGATGTAGCCTCCAATGACCCCTTTGTCACCATCGATCCTCCTGCCTTTGACATCGATGAAGAGATTACCATCACCTTCAACGCCGGTCAGGGCAACAAAGAATTATTGAACAGCAATTCCATCTACCTGCACAGCGGCGTAGGGCTGGTAGATACCCCCAATCCCCAATCTACCGCCTGGAACAAGGTTGTAGGCAACTGGGGCCAGGATGATGGCGTAGGAAAGATGACGAGAATAGCCGGCACCAACAAATACCAAATCAAAATAAAACCCCGCACCTATTACGGCTTAAAAGATGGTGATTTTCCCTACTGGATAGCCGCTGTTTTCCGCAGTCCCGATGGCAGCAAAAAAGGCACAGGCAGCCCAGGTCCTCTTACCCAGGGCTTCATAGCCAGCAACCTCGATTTTTTCCTCAAAAATCAGGGTACCACCTCAGTTCAAAGTGAAAATGAGGACAAATGGCTAGTTTACCCCAATCCTGCCACCGATAAAATTTACCTCACCGAGCCCGCCGAAAGCATCCGTGTGTATGATATCTCCGGCAAGTTAGTCTGGAGTGGCGCTGGACAGGAAATAGAGGTTAACAAGTGGCCAAAAGCAACTTACATCCTCCATGCAAATGTTAAAAATAAGATTTTGTCGAGTGTATTGGTGGTGAAATAAAATGGGTTGATTATATTTGGGGGCTTATTGTTTATTATTAAACCCCCATTTAATGAAAAATACTCACCTGTTACATTCGTTGTATTGTACTTTCAGATTGACAACACTGGCCTTATTTATCTTAACGTCTTCCCAATTGCGAGCACAAGTAGATTGTGAGAGAAATTTTATACTTCAGAAACAATCCCAAATTGATAGTTTTCATTTAAACTTCCCATCGTGTTGTGAATCACCTAAGAGCATATATATCATGGGCAGTGACATCACAACTTTGGATTCACTTGTATATGTCAAGCAGATTAGGCAAGACCTGATCATTCAAAACAACGCACAATTAGTAAACCTCAAAGGACTTAGAAATCTGAGGAGCGTAAGTAGGAACTTTTTCTTATTTAACAACAAAGAGCTCACCCATGTCGATGGCTTGGATATGCTTAATTATAGTAAAATTTTAAAAATATGGCAAAATGAAAAATTGGCAAATCTTGCCGGATTGAATGGCTTGGTGGAGGCTAATGAAATTGAGATTTTTGAAAGCCCCAGTTTAGTAAATCCCAATGCTTTTAATGGATTGAAAAAGTGTGGAAGAATCATAATTCGCGACAACCCGGCACTTATCAATGTAGATGGATTTACTGGACTTAAAAATGCAGGATGGATTTCAATAAGGCTAAATCCTGTTCTTTCCGAGATTACAGCCTTTAAATATACTGAAACGATGTCCTCCTTGATATAGATTCCAATAAGTTAATTACAATTGGAGGGTTTGAAGTCTTAGATAGCATAAGAGGGTTTCTCAGAATTTCAAACGAACCCAAATTGCAATCCATCAATGGATTCAGATTGCTGAGACGATTGGGAGGAGAACTTGAATTTAGAACCTTACCAATGTTGACTGAAATCAAGGGATTCAATAATCTTAGAGTTATTGATAAACGTTTTAAATTGTACTATTGTAATAGTATAGTATCAATCAATGCATTTCAGGTACTTCGTATTGTTGGAGGTGATATTGACATACAGTTTAATGAGTCAATTACTAGCATAAAATCTTTTAATTTATTGGATAGTTGTTATGGCATTATAACCATTGCTGATCTCCCCCAATTAAGAACATTAAATGCATTTAAGAATCTCAAATTCATAGGATCAAAACTTGTTGTGATGGCCAAAAATTTGGAGGAATTTAATGCATTTCAGACATTGGAAACCATAAAAGGCATATACACCTCTAATCATGGTGAAGGCACCATAAATTTAGTTATACAATCCGATAAAATTAACCACCTAAACGAATTTTCAAATTTAAAATTTGTCAGGGGGCTTTCACTCTATCAAACACCTACCTTAAATGATCTATCAGGATTGAGCCAAATTGATACCAGCTATTTTAAATACCTTAAATTTTGGAATAACCCTGATTTTACCGCGTGTCATTCTTCCTTTGTTTGTAAATATCTTGAAGATCCAAAACATCAATACTATTTTAGCGGCAACGCCCCCGGCTGCAACACCCGCGAAGAAATCCTCGCCTCCTGCACCACCGGCACAAATGAATGGTACACCAACTCCACCGCCACCAGTGTATTCCCCAACCCCTGTCCCCTTAACAGCAGACTATGGTTTACCGGACAAGAAGCTGATTTTCATCTGACCCTGTACACCAGCACCGGCCAAAAAGCGTTTGAAGGGACTGTGAGCAATCCGGTTAATTTGCCCGTAAATCGCACAGGTTTGTATCATTACAGATTGACCAGTGATGGCAAACAAACGAGTGGGGCAGTGGTGGTGATGGAATAGGACAAGGCATTTGCAACTTAGTTGGTAGTTGCACCTAAAATATTATCGCAAAAATCGCGACTGCAAAGCAGTCGCATGTTGCAAAAACGGTCAGTACCCTAATGTGAGGTCCTGTAGGGACCGTATAGAGCTCTTTTACCCCGCAGGGGTTAACGCACCAACTCTTCCTAATGACTCCGCCCAAAGTCCTGTAAGGACCAGATAGATTGCGAAGCAATCCCATGTTACAACAGCTGTCAGTAACCTAACATGCGGTCCTGTAGGGACCGCATAAAGCCTTTACCCCGCAGGGGTTCACGCACCAACTCTTCCTGATGACTCCGCCCAATGTCCTGTAAGGACAAACCAGATTGCGAAGCAATCCCACGTTACAACAGCGGTCGGTAAGCTAACGTGCGGTCCTGTAGGGACCGCATAAACCACTTTTGCCCCATCGGGGTGATCGCACCAACTCTTCCTGATGACTCCACCCAAAGTCCTGTAAGGACCAGACAGATTGCGAAGCAATCCCACGTTACAACAGCGGTCGGTGAGCTAACGTGCGGTCCTGTAGGGACCGTATAGAGCTCTTTTACCCCGCAGGGGTTCACGCACCAACTCTTCCAGATAACTCCGCCCAATGTCCTGTAAGGACAAACCAGATTGCGAAGCAATCCCACGTTACAACAGAGGTCGGTAAGCTAACGTGCGGTCCTGTAGGGACCGCATAAACCACTTTTGCCCCATCGGGGTGTTCGCACCTATACTTCCTGATGAATCCGCCCAATGTCCTGTAAGGACAAACCAGATTGCGAAGCAATCCCACGTTACAACAGAGGTCGGTGAGCTAACGTGCGGTCCTGTAGGGACCGCATAAACTCCTTATGCCCCCAAGGGACACCAACTCTCTGTGCTCCACCCAAAGTCCTTAAGGACCAAACGGGAGGGACCGAGCTCTTTTACCCCGCAGGGGTTCACGCACCAACTCTTCCTGATGACTCCGTCCAAAGTCCTGTAAGGACCAAACAGATTGCGAAGCAATCCCACGTTACAACAGCGGTCGGTGAGCTAACGTGCGGTCCTGTAGGGACCGTATAGAGCTCTTTTACCCCGCAGGGGTTCACGCACCAACTCTTCCTAATGACTCCGCCCAAAGTCCTGTAAGCCAGGAAGCACACAACGCCCCCAGGAACAGACTCGCGACCGAGACTCTGCCCAATGTCCTGTAAGGACCAGACAGATTGCGAAGCAATCCCACGTTACAACAACGGTCAGTAACCTAACGTGCGGTCCTGTAGGGACCGTATAGAGCTCTTTTACCCCGCAGGGGTTCACGCACCAACTCTTCCAGATAACTCCGCCCAAAGTCCTGTAAGGACCAGACAGATTGCGAAGCAATCCCATTTTGCAACCTCTGTACAGACGCACCCAGCATAAGGCCCTTTAGGGACCTAATAAATCTCTTTTCTCACACCACATCCTCAAAAAGATAAGCCTCTTCATATGCAACCGCTTCTCTTTTAAGAATCTCAATATATTCTTCTCTCACCGTCTTATCTCGATGATACTCCTCCTGGGTTTCAATATATTTTATCTCTTTTTCCGGCTTGCTGGCATCACAGGAGAAAGCCCCGTATCCCGACTGCCACGAAAACCGACTCTCGATAAAACCTTGCTCATTGATCCACTTACTGGTACTCCCCTTGATATCTTTTACCAGATCCGATATACTTTGGGTGGTATGGAAATTGATTAAAAGATGTACATGATCCGGCATTGCCTTGATCGCCACCAACCGATGGCCTTTGTTTCTGATGATGCCCGCCATATAACGCTGCATTTCTTCTTTCCACTCTGCTTTGATTAAACATTCCTTTTTGCTCACTGCAAAAAGTATATGCACATACATTTGGGTATAGGTATTTGCCATTTCCATAATTGTTTGGGTTAAAAAATAAAATAATTTGTTCGGCGAAGGTGATCATGTCCAGACCACCTTTATACTATTTTTCAAAGTTATTCTACCAGCCCCTCCTTGTCAAGTCTCAGACACATTATTAACCTTAATTTAACCCATCTAAAGCCTAAATCACCTATTTTTGAGCAAAAATTCTCACTATGCGCCGGCTCATCTATGGTATAATTTTTATGCTTAATTTCCCTTTTTTTATTTCTTCGCAAAAAAAGGTTGAAAAAAACGACCATCTCCCGCGTCCCAAACTTGTCATCGGCATCGTGGTTGACCAAATGCGTTGGGACTACCTTTATCGATACTACGACCGATACAGCAAAGGAGGATTTAAAAGACTATTAAACGAAGGATTCAGCGCAGAACAAACTTATATTCCCTACGCCCCAACCGTGACGGCAGCCGGACACACCTGCGTATACACGGGCTCTGTACCCGCCATCCATGGCATTGCAGGCAATAATTGGTACAACCTCAAAGACCGAAGGGTGGTCTACTGTTCTGAAGACACACTCGTAAAACCTCTTGGCACTGACCATAAAAGCAATGGCAATATGAGCCCTGCCAACATGAAGGTCACCTCCATCTGCGATGAGCTCAAACTAGCCACCAACTTTCGAAGCAAGGTCGTAGGTGTTTGTATTAAAGACCGGGGAGCCATCTTCCCTGCCGGCCACACAGCCGATGCTGCCTTCTGGTTCGATTCCTCCACTGGCAGATGGATCAGCAGCACCCATTACATGGAAGCCTTACCCACCTGGTTGGTAAAATACAACGATGGCAATCCGGTTGAAAGACTCTTACAGCAAAACTGGGCAACCCTTTACCCCAAAGAATCCTATACCCAAAGCAGTGGTGATGAAAAAATCTATGAAGGTAAATACAAAGGTTATTACTCCACTTCTATGCCTTACAAGCTCGATACCCTCGGCAAAAAAGGCAATAGTCTAATGGCAGCCACCCCTTGGGGCAACACCATGACAGCCGAAGTTGCCAAATTAGCCCTAGAAAACTATGCCTTGGGAAAAGATGAAATCACCGACTTCCTGGCACTTAGTTTTTCATCTCCGGATTATGTTGGCCACCAATTTGGTCCCAATTCCATTGAGGCAGAAGACACCTATCTTCGACTCGACAAAGAGTTGGAGAATTTACTGTTGTATGCTGATAATAGCGTTGGAGCTGGCAACTATACCGTATTTTTAACTGCCGATCACGGCGTAGCCCATGTCCCCGGCTTTCTCATCGAAAATCAAATTCCCTCCGGTCAGTGGAACAGTACCCGAGCTATCATCGACTTAAATGATAAGATAATGTCCCAATTTGGCATCAAAGACGCCATCCTTTCAGAGCAAAATTATCAGCTTTATCTGGATGCCGATGCTATTGCGGAGGCTGGTTTTGAACAAACCACAATTGAAAAATTCATCATTGATGAGTTAAAATACGCCGACGGCATCCATACCTCATTTTCACTCAAAGATCTGGGAACCATAGCCTTGCCGGCTCCAATCAAAGAAATGCTCACCAATGGATATAACCCAACTCTGAGTGGACACATCCAGGTAATCCTGGAATCGGCCTGGATTGATGGCTGGCTCACAGGCACTACCCATGGTATGTGGTACAATTACGACAGCCATATCCCTATGGTTTGGTTTGGTTGGGGCATAAAACAAGGTACAGGTTATAAAAAGCGCTCAATGGCCGACTTTGCACCCACCCTGGCTGCCTTGCTCAAAATCCAGGTTCCAAGCGGTAGCATTGGACAGGTGGTTGAAGAAGCATTAAAATAAAACTTAACAAATCATTCAGAACAAAATTTGGAAAATGATCCTTCTTTGACCTAATTTTGTACTATTATTTTAAAAAATCAGGTGAATTATGAGAAAAATATTGGTAAATGACGGTATTGAAACGTCAGGCAAAGTTATGCTGGAAAATGCAGGGTACACCGTAGACATGAACAAAATTCCGCAAGAGGAATTGGTCAACAGACTGAATGAATACGATGCCATCTGTGTCAGAAGCGCCACTAAGGTGAGACAAGAACAAATCGACGCTGCCCCCAATTTAAAGGTCATTGGTCGCGGTGGTGTTGGTCTTGATAACATTGATGTTGAATACGCCAAATCAAAAGACATTGCTGTGGTTAATACGCCGGCAGCCTCTTCACGTTCAGTAGCAGAACTTGCTTTTGCCCATATATACGCCCTGGCCCGATTTATCCATGTTTCTAACAGGGAGATGCCTGTGAATGGCGACACCAAATTTAATGATCTGAAAAAGCAGTTTGCAGCTGGCATCGAATTGGAAGGCAAAACCCTTGGGCTCATTGGCATGGGTAGAATTGGCCAGGAGGCAGCCAAAATTGCTATCGGTTCAGGAATGAATGTCATCGCCTTTGACCCTTATGTGGAGCAGGTTACCATCCAGATCGGAAACGCCCAGCACAACATGCCGGTTACTATTAATAAATCATCATTGGATGAAGTACTCTCTTCAAGTGATTTCATTACCCTACACGTGCCGGGGGTTACCAAACCCATTTTAGGAGAGGAAGAATTTTCAAAAATGAAAAAAGGAGCCTTCGTAATCAACGCTGCCCGTGGCGGTGTGATCGACGAAGACGCCTTATTAGCTGCATTAAACAGCGGTCATTTGGGAGGTGCTGGCCTGGATGTTTTTGTAGGTGAACCTACCCCAAGAAAAGACCTGCTAAGCCATCCAAAAATTTCACTTACTCCTCACACAGGAGCTTCAACTTCTGAAGCTCAGGAAAAAGTGGGGGGTGAACTGGCAGCACAGATCATTTCGATCCTGGGTTAAAAACTTTGTTTAAAAGGATCTTTGGCCTCGTCCCTGGCGACCGCCTCTGTGGCCTTGTCCCTTGTGGCCTTGTCCTTTGCGGCCCTGACCTTGTCTTTTCATGCCTTTGTTTTTGGCTTTTTGTTTGAAAGCATAATACTGTTTTTCAGACAAAATAGACCTTAGCCTTTGGTCATACTTTTTGCGCATTTCCATTCGGTCATTGCGCATTCGATCGTTCATTCTATTGCGTTCCAAAAAATGGTCGTCTTTGAGTTTACGCATTTCCAGGCGTTGCTCTTCGGTAAGATCTGGAATGCCTCCACCCCGATTTTGGGCCGCAACCTGATTGGGCATAAATGAAATAAAAAACAGCGTAGCAGCGGTAAAAACTAATTGAAGGATCGTTTTCATGTTGTGTTATTTGTCTATTGGATGGAGATTTTCTCCTTAGGTTTAATAAAGCTTTAGTTACCGTTTTCTTAATGTTCTTCTGGCTGCCCTCCTTTTTTTGGTTGTGATCAAAAACGGCTATCTTTGCCCCAACAACTGAATTATCATGTATCCAGATTTGTCTTATTTTTTCCACGATGTATTTGGCACTCCGGTAGACAACTGGACCTCCGTTTTTAAAAGTTTTGGACTTATGCTGGGCTTGGCCTTCTTGGCTTGTGCCTGGCTGCTCAAGAGTGAATTGCAACGTTTGGAAGGCCTGGGACTTATCCAACCTTTCGAAAAGGAAAATCCGTTGAAAAAAAGAATTCCCCTGCAGGAATTGGCGCTGAATGCCCTTGTCGTTGTAGTGATGGGCGCTAAATTTCCCTACATATACAATCACTTTGCTGATTTTAAAGGAGATCCTGCTTCCGTCTTATTTTCTGCCAAAGGCACCTGGGCCATCGGCCTCCTCTTGGGCTTGGTTTATGGAGCCTTCCTCTACGTGACAGAACAGAAAAGGGATCTGGAAAAGGAACCGGCAATTCTAACCATCTATCCCCATACTAAAACGATGGACATTATTCTGATCGCAGCATTGAGTGGGGTAGTAGGGGCCAGGTTGTTTTCTATATTTGAAAATATGGACGATTTTTTCAGAGATCCCCTCGGTCAGTTATTTTCCGGCAGCGGTCTAACCGTTTATGGTGGTCTTATTCTCGCCTTTATTTCTGTTTATTTCTATGTGAAAAAAAATGGCATCAAACCCGTTTATATGATGGACATTGCGGGCATGGGCATCCTTTTAGGCTATGCCATTGGTAGAATAGGGTGCCAGATCTCGGGCGATGGCGACTGGGGCATTGTCGCTGCAGCTCAGCCAAGCTGGTGGTTTTTACCGGATTGGTTGTGGGCTTATCATTACCCAAACAATGTATCAAATGATGGGATTACCGTAGCAGGATGCAATGCAGACCTGATTTCAACCGCAAAAGGAACCATTGAAGAGAGGTGTCAGATGATCTGTGGCATGAGATATTGCCATCAACTCGAACCGACAGTGTATCCAACACCTATTTATGAGACAGTAATTTCTTTAATCGGCTTTGGCATTCTTTATTTCTTGCGCAATCGTATCAGAATCGCCGGCATGCTCTTTTTCATTTACATGATTTTTAATGGTATTGAGCGCTTCTTTATTGAACAAATAAGGGTAAATGAAAGATATGATTTCTTAGGCTTAAACTGGTCTCAGGCTCAATACATCTCTATGGGCTTTGTTTTGGTAGGTTTGGCAGGTACTTACTACCTCTCACGCAAACAAGTAGGCTGGGAGAAAGAATAAGAAATTCTAACCCTGTTCTTGACCCAGAGCTGTGTTTTTTTTCAATTTTTGGAAGGCGGTCACCACTCCGTATCGAATCAGTAAAAACCAGGGTGTGCCGTGCATTACAAAATCAAAGTAATCCATGGCCTGCATGCCCTTAGCTCCACCCATGATCCATCTTACTTTGCCCCAAATATGAGGTTCTGGAACAAAGGGCGCCAACCCAAGTGTCAGACACATGATGATTAAAAATTTGGGATCATCCCAGATTTTGGTAGAATTTGTATTTATCATGCTGCAAAGGTAATTGGCTTACCTAGCCTCAAAGTAACCGAAGTTACCCAGACGATTCTACTTCACAGCTATTTCTGTAATTTCCTGTGTAATGACCCCTCCGGCTTCTACTTCTTTAATGTTATACGAATACAGATTCCAACCGTAGTCATAGTCAAAAAAATTGACCAACCTATGCTGAATAAACATGGCCGGCACTTCTTCAGCTTTAAAATCTTTTTGTTTATCAGCAGGCAACAGGGATTTAACGAGGTTAACGGATGCCTCTTTTAATTGTTCACCATCAATGTCAGTGATTATTTTAAGCATCGCTGTGCGTTCAGTGCTGTCTATCTCCAGTAATTTCATAGTTCTTGTTCCATCAAATGGCTTACCTCCCAGGTTGTTCGCCACTTGTACATCTTCAAAATATTCTTTTCCAAGTACATATTGATATCCAATCCCTCCGTGAAGGTAATGGAGTTCATCAACACCGCCTCCTTCAAGCCCTTCCTTGGTCGCATATCGTTGCATAATGGGTTCCAAACCTTTAACGATCTCTTTGTTCAGTCCCATCTTTTTGACAACTTGATCATAAGATTTTTTTATTTGGGGTATCAACTCATCGGTGTTGAGGATCTCAATAAATCCGCCAAAACCATCTGCCTCATAGATAACCTTCATACCCTCACTTATACTTAAAAGTTGTTTTGTAATTTCATCAACCTGTGTTGAAACAAAATTGTGATAGGTAGCACTTATCTTAAATTTTGATCCTGTTGTGTCCAGTACAATAAGGGTAAGATCGTATGAGAAATTTTTTGAAACAGTAGTGTCAGTCCCTGAAATCTTCAGCTTTTGCTGGTTTACCTTGTAGGCAATTGTATCTTTCGGTTCCAGGTACATCACCCATTGAATGGTAGTGTCATCTATAGACTGTGCCTTAAGGTCTACCTTTATAAAAGTTGAAATGAGAAAGAAACCAAAAATAACCAAATAGACCCTTGTAAGATATTTTTTGCTGCTCCTGTTTCGACTTGAATTTTTCATAGATGATCTATTTATGCTCTCAAAGATAATATTTTCTTTCTTCCAAAGATGGAGTTATTTTGGCTTACTCACCCTTTTGACTTCACTTTCATAGACACATTTGCCAAGGGTTTTAAAAAAGGGTAAGCCGATGGATTCGTATTCATATACCCCGTCATTAAATATGCCGTCAGCGTTTACCTTTATGGTTGCCGTTAGAAAATACTCAACACCTAATTTTTCATCCCAAACGTAGCTACAATCTGTGAGGTAGCCATAGGCCCATCCCACTTTATTGAGGATGTGGAGATGCTGGGGCAGGCTTTCCTTTTTCCTCCTCCAAAAGAATTTTACATAGCTGTCGTAATAGCTGGTATCATTTTTCAGATAGTCATAATAACGGGGAGCTTGTTCCATGGCCTGCTTAAGCAATCGATAGTCCGCTTTTGTGAGCCTAAATTGTTGCTGCGGCTCAAAGGCTTCCGGGAAAATTACTCTTTTTAATACACCCTCCAGATCTCTGATTGAAATGAAATTTTTTTTACTGAAATCAAAAGGAGCATGAACCAGACTATCAAAATCATTGATATAACCTATACCTTTCTTTTCATTTTTCTGATGCACATACTTCGAAAGCTGTTCCCTCCTTTCCGGCACTTCCAACAGAGACTGGTTGTTGCTGTCGAGAAAGCTAACCTTACCCAAATAGGCGTGATCGCTGTCTTTAAAGCCGTTCACCCCAACCCTGTGTAGGATTCTTGACCGGGTAAACGCACCTGTTGCATACATGACACTATCAATGTACCTGGGTCCCAGCCATTCAAATAGTCGATTAGAAGCATTATTGTCTGAAATGCTAAATATCTCTTCTACAAATTTTTTTACACAGGGGACAGTACCGGCCAGGGAATCAAACAAAAAATCCGTGTGAGGAGGCCCATGAGAAATAAATCTCATGGGCGTCTCTACGGTTATGTGCTGCTTGTTTGTGGCATTAACTTCATTGAGCTTTTGCAAGGCTGCTATGGCAACTGGCATTTTGATGGTGCTCGCTGGATAGTAATACTCTTTCTCGTTTTCGTTGTAGGTGTAACTAACAAATTTTATAGGCTTTCCGGGACTTTTTATAATTCTGGTAAACCTTATCTGGATTTCAAATTCTTCTTGCTCACTGGTCCATCGCTTAAGTTCTCCTTCTTTTAGATCCAAGATGGAATCCAGTTTTTATGACAAGCACACAAATGGCTTATGACAAAAAAGAGAATTGCGATCCTCATAAAAACTACTTCGGTGCACTGTATTTTTCAATAAATTCTTTCATCTCCTTCACCATGGCAGGACTGCCCATTACCACCGTACATCTTTCATGCAGATCGCCAGGTTCTAATTCCAAAATTCGGGTAAGATTGCCATCCATTGATGCGCCTCCGGCCTGTTCTACGATCATGGATATAGGGGCACATTCGTACAGCAACCTCAGCTTGCCCTTGGGATATTTTCGGGTACTGGGATATAAAAAGATGCCCCCATGGAACATAATGCGATGTATGTCGGAAACCATACTGCCAATGTACCTGAGCCCAAGATTCAGATCTGAACAATGATCTATGTACCTTCTCATTTCAAGGTCAAATTTTAGATAGTAACCTTGGTTCACCGAGTAATAATTTCCTCTTTCCGGTATTTTAATGTTGGGGTGGGACAAACAAAACTCGCCAATACTTGGGTCGAGCGTAAAGCCATTGACACCTTCACCAGTTGTATAAACTAAAATGGTTGATGTGCCATAAAGAACGTAACCCGCTGCTACCAACTCTGTACCTTTTTGTAAAAAGTCACCGATGTTACAATCACCGTTGGCTGGCGATTTGCGTCTGAAAATGCTAAAAATGGTACCTACACTTACATTGACGTCGATATTGGATGAACCATCTAATGGGTCAATTATAACAACATAATGGGACTCCTTACCTTGGATTTTAGGAACTTTTACAAAATCATCCAATTCTTCTGAAGCTATCCCACATACCTCGCCACTCATGGTTAGACATTCCATCATTCTTTCATTGGCGAAGATGTCCAACTTCTTTACCTCATCTCCGGAGGTATTTTCTACATTGGCTACACCTATGATGTTTACGAGTCCGGCCAGATTGACTTCCCGGTTAATTATTTTTGCTGCTATGCCAAGATCCCGCAAAAGTCGGGTCAATTGCCCCGTAGAATCGCTGTAAGTAGTCTGCGAATTGATGATGAACTCATCAAGGGTCACGATTTTTTTCATGAAATGAACATTTGATTAAGGTAGGGTAAAGATACACTTTTCCAATGTTAATCTTATGTCCAAAAATCAGACCAAAATCATTCTAACTTATTGTAATTCTGACAATAAGCAATCAGAATTTGGAGCTTATAACGTAGGGAAGCATTGACCTCCACGTAGGCCAATCGTGTTTCATATCGTAGCCCCAGATATCCAGATCATGAGGAATGGACTTACTATTTAGCAAGGCTGACATGGCACGGGATGCCTCTGGTGCCTCATAGTCTCCCTGCCCTGAAAGGATGTGGATTTTCCCTTTTCTGATCCTGGACAGAAACCATTCGTTGTCCAAATCAGGGAGATATGACATAGGACTGTTGAAATATACATCATCATCCGTATATCCTTTGGTGTATTCGTGCAAATTGTAGACCCCGCTCATAGCAATAACACCATTGATGAGGTCTGGTCTTTTTAGAAACAAGTTCATTGAATGCAATGCCCCAAAACTGGCCCCAGATACAATGATAGGAGTGTCATCACTGGTCATTCGTCTGATATGGGGCACTACTTCTTCAAAAACATATTCATTGAATTGAACATGCCTCATTGCCTTGTGCCTGGGCCACATCTTACTGTTGAGCCAACTCTCTGAATTTATACTGTTGATGGAGAACACCTTTACTTTGCCAGCCAAAATATGAGGTTTTAGTGCATCAATTAACAGAAAACGCTCATATTCAAGGTAATCTGCCGCTGCTGTAGGCAGAAGCAACAAAGCAAAACCATAGTGGCCATAACTGACTATTTCCATGTGCTTGTTGAGGGCGGGGCTGTGCCATCCAAAGATCTCTTTTTGCATAATTTACTTGATTTGGATGCTAAGATAAAAGTAATTCTGACTTTTTGGATTTGATATCTTATTTTCTCTCACAGTTTACAGATAGCTTGTGAATCCATGACCAAAAATCGCATAAAATGTTTAAATTTGGCCATTTAAGCCAACATGATAAATACCTCAAATGCCATTATCAACGGTGTAGTCATCCACCGTTGCACCAAAGAAGAAAACAACATCGTCTGGGACTATTCTTCGCAAGCTATTGTCCTGGAAGAGGGTGAGGAGAGTGAAACTTTACTCGAACACATTACCGCTATGTATAGGGAGCCTCTTTTTCATCAACTGGGTACTCTGGGACCTGTTTTTACTGCCTCGCAAAAGGTCTTTGAAAGTCCTGACCTTCTTTTTGAAGAAAGTATTCAACTTTCAAGAAAAGTGGGGCATAATCTTACAGAAGATATCAATGGTGAAGCCTATTTTTTACAGGTTCATATTTCCGACATCCTGGTGGATGATGAACTTTTGGATGCAATGGCTTTGATTGTAATGTACACAGCTCCCCGATTTTATAAAATCCAGAAAAAGGACAGCTGTTTCACTATTCCGACCGATAAAGGATACATTATTGCTAAGCCCGATAAAGCTTGTTTGATTTTACCCGGCGATGAAACCAATGGCGGCAGGGTGCTGGTCTACGAATCAGGCGGCGTCAAGGAAGAAGGATTTTGGTACAAGGATTATTTGCAACTAAGCCCCTTGGGCAACGAGTATAGCTATACCACAGATTATATCAAAATGACCTCTCAGTTTCTAAAACAGCGAAAGCCCCTGGAGCAGGTGCTTGACAAAAAACAGGGAGCTGAAATTCTGGAACGTTCTTTAGATTATTTCACCCAAAATGACAAATTTGAAGAAAGAGAATACAAACAGGAAGTATTCAGGGACAATACTGTCATTGAAGCGTTTGATGAATACAAACAAAAATGGGCAGAAAAAAATCAAAGACCACTTGCCGATTCATTTGAACCTTCTTCAGAAGCACTTAACAAACAATCTAAGGTATTCCGATCTGTGATCAAGCTGGATAAAAACTTCCATATCTATGTACACGGAGACAGCTCTAAAATTATGAAAGGCGAAGATGAATTAGGTAAAAAATACTACATCCTTTATTACAACGAAGAATCTTAATATCAGACCATGGCTAAAAAATTAGATTATGACAATGCCTTTGCAGAATTGCGTGACATTGTTTCAAAACTCCAGGATGCAGACATCAATATTGAGAGCCTGAGTCAATACCTCAACAGGGCCAATGAATTGAGGCAGTATTGTGCGAACAGGTTAAGAGAAATTGAAGAAACCATCCACCAAACCATTCAACATCAAAATCCAAAGGAACAATGATACACCTATCTTCAATTGATACCGACGCACCAAAAAAGAAAGAAAAAGAAAAAATACAAAAAGAAGTAGAAAAACTGGCAAAACGCATTGGCGAACTGCAGCACATCATGTATGCTCAGAAAAAATACAGCCTTTTGATTATTTTACAAGGCATGGATGCAAGCGGCAAAGATGGGGTTGTTAAAAATGTATTTTCTGACTGCAACCCATCAGGTATTGACACCTTTGCATTTAAAAAGCCCAATGAAGAAGAATTTGCCCATGACTTTTTATGGAGGTGTCATAAGCTGGCTCCGCGCAAAGGGAATATGATGATTTTTGTGAGATCACATTATGAAGACATCTTAATCCAAAGGGTCCACAAATGGATCGATGAAGACAGGGTGGCAAAAAGAATGAAGGCCATCAATGCCTTTGAACAGTTGTTGATCGACGACAACGACACCACAGTTTTAAAGTTCTATCTCCATATTTCAGAAAAAAAGCAACTTGAAAAATTGCAGGAACGCATTGACCTGCCGGAAAAACAATGGAAGCACAATGATGCAGATTGGGAAGAAAGAAAATTTTGGTCTCAATATATGGAGTGTTATGAATATGCCATCAATGAATCTGAAGTTCCATGGCACATAGTACCTTCTGACCAAAGGTGGTACAGAAATTATTTTGTAGCCAAAGCTGTTCTCGAGGCATTGGAACAACTGCCCTTGGTTTTACCTACGCTGCCGGTCAAATAATTATCATGTCAGACAAAGTGAGGGTGGATAAATGGCTTTGGTCCGTTCGATTGTACAAATCTCGTACCTTAGCTGCGGATGCTTGTAAATCTGGTAAAATCAGGATCAATCAGGTACTTGCAAAAGCAGCTGCCAACATTTCAATCGGTGACCTCATTGAGCTAAAAAGAAAGGGCTTCACTTTCACTTTTAAGGTTGAAAAAATCATTAAAACAAGGGTTTCTGCAGTTTTAGCCCTTCCATGTTATCTCAATCTTACTCCAGAGGAAGAACTGAATAAATACAAAAACTGGTTTGTGGGTAAAACAGGTACAGAATACAGGGAAAAAGGGCTTGGCAGGCCTACTAAACGGGAGCGAAGAGACCTGGATGATTTTAAAGTAGATTCTTTCAACCTGGCTGACTTTTGGGAAGAAGAATGAAATTGAAACTAATTAGCCACGTTTTTCGTTTTAAAGCTGTAAATAAGGCTCGATTGAAAATATCTTTTGCTTTTTTCCTTTACTTTTCCTTGTTGGTTCAATTACAAGCCCAGCATTTACCTGCTTTCAGCTGGGCGGGTAAAGATTCTGTTATTACCCTTTACAGCCAATTGGATTATCCTGTTGAAATCAAACTCAACAGCGCTGATCCGGCCCTTCTTCAAGTTAAAGCCAAAGGAGCCACCATCATCAAAATGGCAGATACCATTTATCAGATCAGATTTCTGACCCCGGAGGAAGAAGTGAAGATCAAACTTTATTACAAAAACCTCCCGGTTGACATCATGACCGCAAGAGTTACAAATCCTGAAATGCCCAATATTGTATTTAAAGGGGTGTCAGGTATCAACATAGCACGAGCAGATTTATCCAAGATAAAAAGTTTTGAAGTAGTTTGTCCGGCTTTGATGGGCAAGATTCCGGGATTGGAGTTTTATACCTGCAAATTAAGCATCATTGAGCCAGGCAAGCCCACCCCCTTTTTTATCAATCTAAGATCTCCTGATTTGCCAACACAATTGCAAGGTATTATTACTAATCTTCCGGTCGACAGCTACCTTGTTTTTGAAGAATTAAAGATTAAAACACGGTCTAATAACGTAATGAATATGGATGGTCAACCTGTTAAATTCAGGGTTGTAGAATAAACAAGAACAAACAATGAATATCGAAGAAACAAAAACGAAAGCAAAAAAAGTATTCAAAAAAACCCTTTGGATATTATTTATTACCGCCCTCCTGTGCGGAGTAACCTATTATTTTTACAGAACCTATACCCTCAGTGAAGGCAGTAGAACGGGTATGCTCTTTAAAATTTCAAGAAAGGGAAAACTATTTAAGACCTATGAAGGGCAAATTCAGCTGGCAGGAGCAGCCATGATGAACAAACAGAGCATTTGGGAATTTTCTGTGGTCAATGCCTCAACCTACACCGAATTACAAAACCTGGAAGGAAAAAACATCAGATTACATTACAAAGAAGTGGTGGATGCCTTTCCATGGCAAGGTGAAACCAATTACCTAGTTTACGATGTAGATGAGGTAAAATAAAGTTGTATGAATGTAGGCCGCATTAGCGCTATCATTGCCAAAGAAAGTAAGCTGGAGCTGCGTCGCAAAAACGCACTTTATGGCATTCTTTTGTTTTGCGGGGTTTTGGTTTTCCTGATTTACAAGTCATTCAATGTTCTCAAAGGATTAGAATGGAATGTGATGTTATGGACTACCTTACTTTTTTGTGGCATCAACGCCATAGCCAAAAGTTTTGTTCAGGATGGTGCTGAATCCAGGTTGTATTTTTACACCTTATTCGATCCCAAAGAGGTCATTGTAGGAAAGCTCATTTATAATTATTTCTTTATTTTCCTGCTCTTCCTGCTAGTCTATCTGGGATTTAGTTTTTTTTTCAAAACAAGTATTCGTGATTATGGACTTTTTTTTGGAGGAGCAATGTTAGGCAATTTTGGCCTGGCCGTGATATTCACCTTCATAGCCTCTGTGTCCTCCCAATCTGAAGGCAATCAGGGCGTGCTCATGTCTGTAATGTCTCTACCTTTAACCCTGCCTGTAGTTCTTTTGCTCATTAAAATTACAGCTGTTGCTATGAGGTTGATTACCGACACTTCTGTAGGGGAAGACCTTAAAATGCTGGCGGGCATCGACTTGTTGTTGACCGGTATTTTATTATTGCTTTTTGATTTCTTGTGGAAAGACTGATGTATTCTGTAATTTTGGAGTTCAATTGAAGTATAACATGAAAATTGCCTGGTGGAAAATAGCGGGAATTGTGCTCTTTGTCTATGTACTGATTGCAGGCATAGGCATACCGCTAAAACCGGGAATTACCGATGTAAGCCCGAGCCAGCTCAAGGTTGGTGTTTCAAAATCCATTCAAATCACAGCGTATAACACGCATTTTTTAACCGGGGGCAAAACCAGGGTCTGGCTTAAAAGAGAGGATAACAAATACCTGGAAGCTTCAGAGGTTCAGGTGAATACAGAAAACCTGCTGCAGGCGAGTTGGAGCATTCCGGTTCAGCTTATCAATAAGGAGTTTTCTATTGTTGTGCACAATGCAAAAGATGGCCCATTTGTAGTCCCAGCTGCTGTAGTTGTGCTGCCGGATTCCAATTCTGCATCCTTTGTTACCCCCGTCAATTTTACCGATCTCACCGAAACAGATTTAAAAAGAAGTGATGATCTGAGGTTTCCTTACCGAAGCATTCTCAATGAAACCATCCGAAATACATTTTTTCATGTGGCCTTATGGATGGCCATGTTTGTTCTCTACCTGATAGCCTTGTATCATGCCATTCAATATCTGAGAACCGGAAAGAAGGAGCACGATTGGTGGAGTGTTTCCTTTAACCGTTCTGGCATTTTATACGGCATCCTGGGCTTGCTGACAGGCTCCCTTTGGGCCAGATATACCTGGGGAGGGTGGTGGACCAATGATGTCAAATTGAATATGGCCGCCTTAGCCATGTTTATTTATTTTGGTTACCTCTTGCTTAGATCTTCTTTCAACGACGACGAAAAAAAAGCCAGGGTATCAGCTGCTTTCAACATTTTTGCCTTTGTGGCCCTGATCCCGCTTGTTTTTGTAATCCCAAGACTTACAGACAGTCTCCATCCCGGCAATGGAGGCAATCCTGCCTTGGGTGGAGAAGATTTGGACCACACATTAAGACTGGTTTTTTATCCATCCATAATTGCCTTGATCCTCCTGGGAACCTGGATGGCCCAACTTCGATTTAGGATAATAAGGCTGGCTGCAAGAAAGAAAATCCACATAGAAGCCTGATATTTATTTGGGGATTTGCTCTTTTTAGAAAAGCTTCATTTTTCTTGGAGTTCCCAAATAATTGCTTTTTTTGCCTGATTACCATAGATTTATCCTGTCATTTTGACTCGCACTTAGCACCTTGCCTGACCGTTTCAGGATTTCCCATTTTGTATTTTCTGCTTGTTTTCTAGAGGGCTTAGAATTCCATTAATGTATGCAGAATAAATTTTGTTTTATGCTAAATAATGGCGACTTTTGAGCTGAAAATGCCACTAAATTTTCTTGATGCTAAGACAATGGGTTAATTGCATTATGTGGGGCAGTTGGATACTGTTTTTTTCCCCTTCCTCAGCCATGGCTCAAGGCCATGATTCAGACTTTCTCAGAAGTACGGGTAAGATTTATTCAGTGATTGCCGGCGTGGTGGTCATTTTTATTGGCATATCCATTTATTTATGGAAAATCGATAACAAGCTAACCAATTTAGAAAAACATATTAACGATGAGCACGAAACAAGCTAATTTTTATGAAAGCGTGCAGCGCAATTTTGATAAGGCTGCAGCCTTGTCCAAACACTCCAAAGGTCTGTTGGATCAAATAAAGGTTTGTAATGCCGTTTATCAAATGAATTTTCCGGTTAAAATTGGAAAAGACTTTCAAGTGATAGAAGCGTACAGGGTACAGCACAGTCACCACCGCCTGCCTACCAAAGGAGGTATCCGTTTTTCGCACCTGGTCAATCAGGAAGAAGTAATGGCGCTGGCAGCTTTGATGACTTACAAGTGCGCTATTGTTGACGTTCCTTTCGGAGGAGCAAAAGGAGGTGTAAAGATTTCTCCCCGTCAATATACTCCTGAAGAATTGGAAAGAATTACAAGGCGTTACACGGTTGAATTAATCAGAAAAAATTTCATTGGCCCAAGTCTTGATGTTCCTGCCCCTGATTATGGCACAGGTGAAAGAGAAATGGCCTGGATCCTCGATACGTATCAAACTTTTAAAGGAGGTGAAATCGATGCTGCAGGTTGCGTTACCGGAAAACCAGTCAACCAAAGTGGTATTCACGGAAGAACTGAAGCTACGGGTAGAGGTGTCTTTTACGGCTTAAGAGAACTTTGCGATGATGCCAAAATGATGGCAAAAGTAAAACTGGATACAGGCATTGCCGGTAAAACAATGGTCATCCAGGGACTTGGAAATGTAGGTTCTTATGCTGGTAAAATTTGCCAGCAGGAAGGTGGTGTTAGGGTAATTGCTGTTTCTGAACAGGAAGGAACCATCATTTCTGACAAAGACATCAATATTGAAAAACTCATTGAATACCGCAAACAAAAAGGCAGTATCATGGGCTTCCCTGGTACTAAAAAATTGGAGAACAGAGAAGATTGGGTGAAAATTGAATGTGATATTCTTTTGCCGGCAGCCCTCGAATCTCAAATCACCAAAGAAAATGCAAAATTTGTTAAAGCCAAAATCATTGGTGAAGCAGCCAATGGCCCTGTAACTGCTGATGCGGAAACCATCTTGTTGAAAAAAGGAATCCTGATCATGCCGGATATGTACCTAAATGCAGGTGGTGTTACAGTTTCTTATTTTGAGTGGCTTAAGAACCTTTCTCACAGAAGATTCGGAAGATTGGAAAAAAGGTTTGACCAAAACACCTACAGCAACTTACTCACTACCATGGAAAAAATGACAGGTAAATCCATCGGTCAGAGAGAAAGAACCTTCCTTACCAGAGGTGCTGATGAAGTAGATTTAGTTCGCTCAGGTCTGGAAGAAACCATGATCAACTCATACGAACAAATCATGGACTATTATAACAGGTATAAAAGAATTGAAGATCTACGTACCGCAGCCTTCTCTTGTGCACTGGATAAAGTGGCCAATGACTACCTTACTTTGGGCGTTTTCCCATAATAAAAGCAAGTGCAATTATAAAAACAAAGGCGGTTCAGAAATGGACCGCCTTTGTTTTTTATATTCAATCTATTTGAAAATCTGCCCTCCCTGCCATTCATCAGAAAACTGTTGGGAGTAAACTCTTCTCAACGACAACCCTAGCGCAATCGCCTCCTTTTCAATGTGCCTGGTTAGAAGTCACAACAAAATCTTTAGGGGATAACTTCTGTAATAGGTAAATGCTATTTATTGCACCAGTGTTAGATCTTACAAATGGTGAACTTACCATATAATCCAATGGATCACATTAGTAGGGTAGGGATAAAAAACAGGATTAAATGAAAGGAAAATCAGGCTTGAATCTCACACATTTCGTGCAACTCGGGAACCTGAATATCAAAATGCGATGCATCAAAGATGCATTCCCCATCTTTTATAATTAAAACCTGGGGAGATTCATGATGTACATGAAATTTGTTAGCCACAAGATTGGAGACTTCTCTGAATTTTTTCAAATCCAGATAATAGCTGGGTATATCAAACGACCATTGTTGATCCAACCTCATTTTTACCATGAGACTAATGCTGCACGTAGTACTGTGCTTAAAGATCAATACAGGACTTAATGATGATTGATATACGATCTCCTCCACCTGTTCGGGTGAATTGAGCTCAAGCCAATTCATATAGGAAGTGCTGAATTACTTTACCAGAGAAAAAAGCGAAACGGGAGCTTTCAATTCGTAGGGACAGCCATAACCACCTCTGTTACAAGATGACATTCCAGCTAATACAGCAACGAATAAAAGAGCAACGGCAACGGTCTTAACGGACTTCTTCATTTTTACAATTTATTGATTCTACTAATTAAGGGACACCCCTATAACGAAGAACCCTGCAAAATTAGTGCTAAATTTTAAATTTTGATGTAAATCATCAGTTTTGGGCCCTATTTTTTGAAAATTAACGATTCATTTACAAAAAAGTTGAATACAAAAATCTCTATGAAACCAATTTGTGAAGTAACTCACTGTATTTAGAGGCAAGATTTTTCCTGCTATATCCTAAATATCCTTGTGAACTTACTTCTAAGCGCCCCGATTGATAACTATTTATTGCTTTTTCCATAAATTCATTCAAACCCTTTTTATCATTATACCCAAATAGGCTACCTGCCCCGGTATCATGGAGTAATTTGCCAGTATCACTGTCGGGAAGTCCAAATGCCAAAATTGGCCTAGCTGCACCCAGGTATTCATACATTTTACCAGGCATTACCCCCTTCTGTTGGGGGATATCATTGATCGGTAGCAATAATAACTGAGCACTCCTCATTCTTTGTATTACTGATTTATGGTTTTGCTGCCCAATTACGGTCAATTGATCTTTCAACCCTGCTTTTTGAATTGAATCAATTATACTGCCATCCACAATGCCAACCAACTCAATTTTTATAAAATGCCCAAAGACAGGATTATTTTGGACCAAATGGCCTAAAACATCCCAAAGCACTCTGGGATTTCTGTCCTTATTCATTGAACCTATATGGACAATCGTGAAATCTGAATCCAATGCCGGGGAGGCATCTTTAAAATCTTCTTCATCGAAACCGTTATGAATCACTTGTATGGGTCTGTTAGCCAGGCCCATTAAGTCATCGGCACAGGATGGGCTGATGGTTACAATCTCATCAGCCGTTGACAATACTTTTTTCTCCATGGCGTGGTGCCTTCCGTCCGCCCAGGAGGTGAGCTTTAAATCTTTATAAAAATCAATCATGGTCCAGGGATCTCTGAAATCTGCGACCCATTTTATTTCGGGAAACTTGTTTTTTAGACCCAATGCAATCATATGCATGCTATGGGGTGGTCCGGTTGATATGATAACATCGTAGGAATGGGATTTCATGTGCTTACTTAGGTACTTGATGGAGGGGCCAATCCAAAAGCAACGGGCATCGGGAATAAAAAAATTACCCCTAAGAAAAACAGCCAGATCTTGCTTCCAGCTTGATTTTTTGCCTTCGGTGATAAGGGCATTATAACTGTTAGACTTTTTGCCGGTGAATTTTTTAAACAAATGATAAGGTTCCCAAATAGGCTGTTTCAGGATCTTTATACGGGGATCGACTTCTTCCACTAAAGAAGGATCATAACCGGGAAACTCGCCATCTTCCGGGGTATATACTGTTAAATCAATACCTTGATCAGGTAAGTACTTAGACATCTTGAGCCATCTTTGCACTCCCCCTCCTCCGGCAGGGGGCCAATAATAAGATATAAGCAGCACTTTTATCATATTTCTCCTTTGAGCGCAAAGATACACTGGCAGCTCCATACCTTATCTTCTGATACATATATAAAAAATGTCTATATTTGTAACCAAACATTACTCATGAAAGTGAATATCCAGAAATTGCTTCCTTACTTTGGAGCCATTGCCATCATGTTATTGGTGAACGTTGTATATTTTTTACCCCAATTTCAGGGCAAAGTACCAGAAATGGGGGATATTGTCCAATATAGAGGGATGTCAAAAGAAGCAGCAGATTACCTGGATAAAACCGGCGAAGAAACGTTGTGGACCAATTCAATGTTCGGCGGGATGCCCACCTACCAGATTTCGGCATCCAATCCTTCCAATTTGCTGAAACATGTTCAGCATGGGTTGTTTTTGGGATTAGACAGACCTGCCGGTTATTTTTTCTTCGGCATGCTTTCTATGTTCATTCTAATGTCCGTCTTTGGAGCCAATGTTTGGATCTCGATGCTTTCCGCCTTACTTTTTGGCTTGTGCACCAATCATTTTATCTTGTTTGAAGCAGGCCACTCATCCAAAATAATGACCATTTTTACAGCACCTTTGTTAATTGCCGGCTTGGTGCTGCTCAATAAAAAAAGTTACTTATATGGAGCTGCTTTGTTTACCCTCGGTGCAGGTCTCAACTTATATGCCAACCACCCTCAAATGACCTATTACCTGGCTATGGCCCTGGTTTTTTACGTGGGTGTTGAAATCATTTTAGCAGCTAAAAAATCGGAGTGGGCCCATATCGGAAAACTAATGGGCATCTACCTGCTGGGTTCTGCCCTGGCACTGGGCGCCTCCTGGTCAAAAATCAGCGCTACCATTGACTATACCAAAGATACCATGAGGGGTACCCCCATCCTTACTACCAAAGGGGATGGTGGAGAAGCCAAAAAAGGAGAAGGTCTGGAATATGATTATGCCATGGCCTGGAGCAACAACAGCATTGATATCTTATCTTCGTTTGTGCCTTATGCGGCTGGCGGTAGTTCAGGTCAGTGGGTCGAAAAGAACTCAAAACTGGCAAGACAGCTGAATCAAAATAAGGCATTTCAAGCTCCTACTTATTGGGGAGGTCTGCCATTTACTTCAGGTCCTGCCTACTTGGGAATTTTAGCCATCTTCCTCGCAGTCTTAGGATTTTTCACTATCAGACATTGGATAAAATGGTGGCTTTTGGGTGCAGTTTTGCTCACCTTTATTCTTTCAATGGGTAAAAACTTTGCAGTCATCAATGATCTATTTTTCAACTACCTGCCTTACTTCAACCGATTCCGTACACCTAATTCGGTGCTATCAGTAACCACTCTATTTATTCCCATCATGGCAGGCTTAGGTCTCCATGGATTGATGTCAATGTCAAAGGAAGAAAGGGCTTCTCAATTGAGATCTCTTTATATGGCAACCGGCAATCTTGTCTGATAGTTTTAGGGGCAGCTGGTGTGTTGTGGCTTTACATCAAAAATACAATCACAAGTACAGTAGGGGTTGCCTTACTTGCGGTCTTGGGCCTTATCGATCTATTTCCGGTTGATAAAACCTATTTCTCAGATCGGAATTTTGTTTCAGAAAGAGTGTATGACCGTGGTTTCGAACCCAGATCTGCTGACCTTGAAATTCTAAAAGACAAAGACTTAAGCTATAAGGTTTATGATGCATCCATCAATACCTTTAATGCAGCCTCTACTTCGTACTTTCACAAAACAGTGGGAGGCTATAGCGCTGTAAAACTCCAACGTTTCCAGGATTTGATCGACAAACAAATTGGCAAAGGCAATCAAAGGGTCTTAGACATGCTTAACACCAGATACTATATTGTGCCTGCCAATGGCGGACAAGGAGAACCAGGTGTTCAGCGCAATCCCAATGCTTACGGCAATGCCTGGCTTGTTGATAGCCTCATTTGGGTGAATACACCGGATGAAGAAATTGCAGCACTCGATAGTGTAACCAATAAAGTTGCCATCGTTCACAAAGAATTCTCTGAATATGCCAAGGGCCTGCAGCCTGATGGACAAGGTCAAATTGCATTAACCGCCTACCAACCCAATAAACTCACTTATGAGGCAAATGTAGCCAGTGATCAATTGGCTGTTTTCTCAGAAATCTGGTATGGTCCTGATAAAGGCTGGCATGTTACAATAGACGGCCAACAAAGCGATCACATCAGAGTCAACTACCTACTGCGCGGATTAAAGATTCCTGCAGGTAAGCACACCATTGAGTTTTCTTTCAAACCAGAAAAATACTATCGCGGTGAAAAAATCAGCCTAGCCAGTTCGGTTTTAATCCTTCTTTTGGTGATTGGAGCAATTGGAATGGGCGTGAAGGAAGGGATGAAAGAGTGATTAGGTAAGATTCAGCGATTCTAACAGCCTTGCTTTAAATTGAACGATGCTTAGGTTATGGGTATAATAATCAAGTGCCTTTGAACTTATTTCTTCATAAACTCGCTGGTCAAAGATCAACTGTTCTATTTTATTTTTTCATGTAGAAAACAGCCAACACCCGCTTGGATTTTTTCTTCTGTAGTCCTTCTTTGATTACCTATAAAGGGTATGCCAAGGCTAAGGTAATCCGCTTCTTTATTGGCCTCCTGATTGGCGTAACTGTCATTGGAGGATCTGATTAAACTGAGTCCAACAAAGCGATAGGTAAGAGATAATTTAAGCAATTCATCATACAATCTTTCCAATGGCATCCTATCTGACCAATAAACATCTTTTAAGGCTGGAAGAGTAAATTTTTTATCTCCAAAGATATAGAGTGGAACATCCAATTCTTTTTGAAGCTCTAAGACATCCGATGCACCTTTATCTTCGCTGAAAATACCCACATAAAGGAGAGCAGGTTTATCACCTCTGCCAAGAGCTTGTTTTTTCCTAAAGTTTTCGAATGGAGATGCGTAAATGTTGACACTACAAGCAGTAATATTAGAAAATATTTCTTTCAGGTATTGAGAATTTACTAAAAGGTGATCGGTATATTTTTGAATCGTATTGGTTTCATATGAGCTTACCCATTTCCGAACCCAATGTTCAAATGGTTTTATAAAAGGGTACTTTTTTTTGAGGTGAAAAAAAGTAAGCGCTACATTGTTGTCGAGCGTTTCATAAACCAGTCTCTTATAGGTGGGCCTAATTTTTTTAATCAGGGGTAGTAAACTAAGGTCATACACAATGGCTATCTCAGCATTATAGTTCTTTTTTGCATAAAGCCTTATTAAATCCCATCTGAAATACGATAAGGTACAATAGTAGAATAGTTTGTCACTTAGTTTCATCGCCGATTTAGGATAAGGCGACCCACAAACTTCAACCTGGTGTCCGGCAATTTCTAGTAGTTCTTTCTCCAATTTTATGCGTGGAGGCAGGGCCGCACTTAGCTGCATGGTATAAATGACCACCTTCATGGCTTAATCTTTTGTCAAGACAACAGCATAGTTGGCTTCAAAATGGCTTCTAAATCCTCTGAATATTGGGAATACTACCGACTGTAAAATTTTCATGTACAACTTTCTGGGTTGATCATATTCTTTCAACCAACAAAATTGTTCCATCTTCATATTGACACGAGTACTTATTTCTATGAAGTTGATGGGGTCTATAAAACTTGTATGTTCGGGGTTAATGCTTGGTTTGCCAAATAGCGCTATGTTGAAAAATTGTCGGATGTTGAATGGATTGGGTGTGGTAATTACCATTCTGCCGCCTGATTTCATATGTTTTGCATATTCTTCGATGAACTGACATATATCGTTGACGTGCTCTATCACATCTAACATGGTAATTACTTCAAATTCTTGATCGCCTAGTTCATTGGCATGTAATATGTCAAAACCAAGGTCTCTTGCCTTTGCAATGCCTTCTTTGTTAATATCAACTCCAAGTAAAGAGGCAGAACCTGCTTTTAAGTGTTTGTGAACCCACGACTCACTTGTAAAATCATTATCCTGACCCACGCAACCAACATCAAGAACCGTTTTTCCTAATGTGATTGATTGTACAAATGGGATCTTATATTTAACCTTTGCTTTGCTGAATTCCATACTGTATGATAATAAAGTAATATTGTCGTTTTCTAAAATAACGATAAAGGGATAACAACATCTCCTTTACCGATTTATTTTTTAATCTCAATTTTTTATAAGGATAGAATACCTGGGTTTTGACATTGTGTTTTTGTTCTATTTGCCCCAGCCAGGTATTTAACTCTTCTTTGCTGTGATTGTACCAACCACTGGGTGCTGTACTGCTGTGATTGGTAAATGACCAAATGATAAAAGTACTGGTTTCTGTACCATATTGGTCAACTAATTGCTCCAATCGGTTGGAACAAAGATCAATGTTTTTCTCGTTGAACAATGAAAGACCATTGGCTATGATATAGTCAAATTTTTCTTCGCTTTCTTTCGAATTGTTTAAGTCAGAAACTTTGAATGTTAGCTTGGGGTCATCACTAAGCAGATTATTGACAGCAATAATGTTTTCCACAAAATCGATTCCTACCGTTCTGCCAAAATATTGTTTCATGATGTGGGTCTTCATTCCAAATCCACACCCAAGGTCGACCAGACTTTTTGATTTGCACTGTTGATCGGCAATGATCTTCAAAAGATCTTCAAACTGACGTCCGTAAAAATCGAATTCCTGCTGGTAGTAGGGCAAAGCAGCAAAATGGCTGTACTTTTTTTCGTATACGGCTTTGATATCCATTTAAACGCTAAGGTATGAAAAAGTTATACATTTTATGGAATACCTGAACTTTGACTTTTGAATTCAATTGACCTCAATTTGAGTCAAATCGTTGATATCCAATGTTTCAAATTGGGTGTCATTCAGATAGCGGAGGATTTTAATATATTGTTCTGCATATCCTTCATATTTTCCATTGGTGAAAAAAGTATTGTGCCATAGAATGGATAAAATACATCCGGTTTTGTTGGCTTCAATAAATTGAATGATGGTATCAGCAGTTTCCTCGACAGGGATTTTCATATAATTTCTAAAAGTAGCATCCATCAAATGCAATGGCACTGCTATGTGTGAGTAACATTTTTGTTTGATAGGATTATATGGACGGAAAGCATATCCATATGAATTTCGAAATCCATAATGTTCAGCGAAACCCATGCTGGCATCAATTTTCAATTCTGAATCCTCCAGTTGTTCCCAATGAGAGGGTAGACTGTATCTCAAAAAGTGATTTCTATTGGCTAATGCATCGAAAAGGTAACATTTCGGTTTCAGCCCGAAAATCAGCATTTCCCGAACTTTTGTGAAGCCCATTAGAGTTACATAGTTGACTGTATTTGCTCAGCTCATTTTTTGAATAATCGGCGTTCATTATTTTATTCTGTTTCCCTTTTTCTGCCAACCAAAAATAGGCATGCTTTACTCCATAGTCATCATGTAGTCTGTTGATAAAATCCATATTTGCCCACCCTGGCCTGTTAACCAGATAATTTAATATGACATTTTTTAACTTATCGAATTGAAAAGTTTTCAGATAATACCTGCCATTTTGCATAAACTCACCGTGGATGGTGTCGATATCGTGCGATAAAAACAATCTGGTGGCTGGCTTAACAAAAGACGTTCCTCGAAAATAATGCCTGATAAAAGCCTCCATTGTTTCTAAAACCACATTTTTGGTTATGTTGTGATTCATATACTGCCAGGAATGGTAGTATGAAAACCTTCCATAGGCATCTGTCTCACTACTATCGTATTCCTGAACACAATTGACAAGATGAAATATCTTTTCCAAATAATATAAATCATCCATCTGGCAAAAGAGTGAGTGACATTCTTTGTATTCTTTGTTGCCAAAGTGACGCCAATATTTTTTGTTCACTTTAATTGAGGTTTCATTTTCATTTGAAATGATGAGACCCTGAGAAGGCGGGCTAGATAGGATTTCAAATTCAATACCTAAAACAGGTTTGAATAGGGAAAGCACAAAAAGTACACCGCCACTCCATTCTTGATCAGCCTGAACAAATGTTTGTATTTTGGTATTTGCCATAAAGATGCAAATTTAAGGATATTTGACTCACTTTGAAGGATATCCTGTTGCCAGCGTCAATTTTCCTTGGTAGACCGACTTTAGTAAAGTATTTTTGACCCTGGGTATTCTAAACAAATATTGCCCATTATGGGAATTATTAAATTTCAAAGCATCCGATATTCCTTTTTAACGCTTTAGCCATTGGATTAGGGGCTTTGGCAATCATTTTTATCATTCCTTATGATAAAACCTCTTATGGCATAGTAAATATGATTTTTGCTGCAGCATATCTGCTTTCGCCAGTTTTAGGACTAGGTCTTCCGATGGTCATTATCAAATATTACCCGTATTTTAAAAATAAAGGCAAAGAAGACTATTATTTGGGTTTTGCTTTGGCACTTACTGCATTGGTCACTTTTTCTCTCACTCTATTTTTGTCATTATTTTTTTCAGAATTCTCCAAAGCAGCTGCCTTTTTTGGACTGGATGCAGATTTTATTATGTCCAATAAACTCAACATCATCATCCTATCAATTCTTTTGGTTTTCAACTATGTCATAATATCATTTAGTGCACTTCAGAAAAAAATTGCCATTCCGGAATTATTAAGCAATGTAGCTTATAAAATATACGTACCCATTTTGATCATTCTTGTTTATTCAAAGTATCTAAGTGTACAAAATCTCGGACTAGGTCTTATACTCTTTTATGTTTTTCTACTTTGGCCATCTTATTTTATGTTTCACGGATGAGAAGTTGGAAATGGTCAACCGGATTTTCCTATATCTCAAATGACAAAGAAAATAATCTGACGGGTTTATGCTTCAATCTGGTTTGCAAACACTTGCAAATGGCATCCTGCTTAGGTTAGATGTGTTGATGGTTGGCTTAATTCTTGGCCCTTTCGAAGCGGGTATTTATGGCATCATTCTTTTTATGACAAGTACCCTGGAAATCGCTTCCAAAGCCATTTCACAAATTTCAGCACCCATCATTTCCCAAAAGTGGACGGAAGGTAATTTGGCAGAAATTGGTAAAATTTATTCTAAATCAGCTGTGGTTCTTACTGTAATAAGCTGCCTGTTATTCGTGCTTTTATATTTCAATTTTCCACACATTTTCAAATTGATGCCTAAAACAGAATTTAGACAAGATTGGATCCAAGTTATGACGGTGTTATGTCTGGCACGTATTGTTGATCTTGGCTTTAGTTTGAATGGGGTAATACTTACCTATTCCAATTTAATCCGCTACAATATTGGGTTTTTGATTTTCAGCGGTATATTATATTTTATTCTTTTGGTTAATCTATTGCCGGAGATGGGTATGCTTGGTGCATCTATTTCTTATTTTGTGGTTATTTTATTTTTTAATTTAGCCAAACACATTTTAATCAAAATAAGATGGCAAACTCGATCCGCTTAATTTCAACTTACTAAAAGTGGTGGCTATAGCTGTAGTTACCTTTTTACTACCTGGTTTTACCACAATTGAACAACCCCTGGTTAGCCATGGCAGTAAATTCAACTGTCATTGTATCCATTTATTTTTTGGCTATTTTATTAAAAACCTTCAGAAGACATCGAACTTATGATTCATAATATAAAAGCCAGGATTTTAAAATAATCAAAAATCCTGGCTTTTAATTTATTTATTCCAACTACCAATTTTTCTCAATCAACGCCTTTGTTTTTTTGATTCCGTCTACCTCTGGGTCTTTTTCACCCTCGTACTCAACTCCAATAAATCCGGAGTATCCCGATGCTTTGACCAAATCCAGCATCTTTTTATAATCAATTTTGGTGTCATTGCCTTCGGCGTCAAAATCATATGACTTGGCACTTACCCCTTTGGCAAAAGGTAGAATTTCTTCTATTCCTTTATAGCGATCATACTCCTCTGTACATGGGGCACCCCACATTACGCCGCCTTCTCTTTTTAAACAAAAGTTGCCAAAATCAGGTAGGGTACCGCAGTTGGGTAGGTTTACCTTATTCATTACATCAGCCAACCAGGCTCCATTGCTGGAGTAGCCGCCATGATTTTCTACTATTACATTGATGCCATGCTGGGCTGCAAATTGACTCAATGCGGTAAGTCCTTTGACTACATTGGCAGATACTTCTTCGGCTGTACCTTCGCCGTGAGCATTGACCCGGATAGAATGACAGCCCAAATGTTTGGCAGCTGTAACCCACTTTTTATGAGCATTCACGGCTGAATCTCTTCTCACTGAATCAGCTTCTCCCAAATATCCCTCTCCATCAATCATGATGAGTACCTGGGTAATTCCATTTGCTTTCGCGGCAGCGTTGAGCGCAGAATCAGCGAAGTGTTCGTCTCTGCCTTGTCTTTAAAAAACTGATTCACATATTCTATACGGTAAATCCTAATTCCTTTGCTTTGCAGCAAATTGCATATTGACCATCTTGCCGTCAAAAAGGGTTTTGTGAAGCGACCATTCAGCCAATGATAATTTCAACTCGGCTTTGGGTGCTTCTGTTTTTGCAGCTTCATTTTTGCAGCCTGCCATTGCCATGGAAACCAGGCTAATGATAAAAATCCATTGTTTCATCCTTACTCTTATTTAGGTTTTGTTCTTTTATTGATTAATGTTAAAATGCCCATACTCCACCTACGCTCGCACGGTCAATACATCCCTTATAGGGACCGGGAATGGGGTCATACTTCAGCAATTGCTTTGCACCGGCTTCACTGGTACAATACCCTGTTACCGTAAGATCTCTGATCTCTTTAAATATATGGGGATCCTTTTCGTTCTTTTTCCATTCTTCAGCTAGTATTTTTAGGATATCATCCTTGTTTTGATCACTGAGCTGGGCAAACGTCTTTTTGTATTTATCCGTGGCGAGCTTGTCAAACCGGGCAAAGTTCTCCAGAAATTTTTTCTGATCTTCTGCCTTGTAAAATTTGTTCACTGCCAGGGCGATATACTGTTCAACCCCCGCATCTACAGCACCCGGAGTATCTGTTTTGGGTATGATTCGATCTACAATGGCCGCAAGGGTCTTAATCTGATCATCGGATAAAACAGAAACTGAGCCTGCCAGCCCTGCAGCTCCAGGATCATTTTTACAACCTGCTAAAAAAGCGGAGGCTGCTCCGGCTGTAATGGTATAGCCGGTTAAAAGAGTCAATGTTTTGAGCATTTCTCTTCGATCTATAGGATTGTTTTGCTTCATTTCTACTTGGTTTTATAGGTTTCCTTTTTTAATTTCCTCAACTGCAAAATTGGCAGCCCTAGCCGTAAATGCCATGTAGGTCAGGGATGGATTGACACATGCACCGGATGTCATAAATGAACCATCGGTAGCAAATACATTTTTAACGCTGTGCACCTGATTAAATCCATTCAACATACTGGTTTTTGGATCTCTTCCCATTCGTGCAGTACCCATTTCATGGATTCCCAAACCAGGATTACAACCGGCATCATAGGTTTTTACATCTTTGAATCCGGCTGCATTGAGCATCTCTTCTGCGGAAGCCATCATGTCTTTTCGCATTTCTTTTTCGTTTTCCTTCCATTCCGCATCCATAATCAGGGTTGGAAGTCCGTATTTATCCAATTTTTCTCTGTTGAGACTAATTTTGTTTTCGTGATAAGGCAAACACTCGCCAAATCCCATCAATCCTACACTCCACCTGCCGGGTTGAGCCATAGCCGCTTTAAAAGCGGTGCCAAAATCTGCTTCTTTGATCATGCGGGCCCAGTTTTCAACAGAACCTCCTCCTTGATAACCAAAGCCCCTGAGGTAGCTACGCTTGCTTCCTTTGTCCAGGTTTTGAAATCTGGGAACGTAAATTCCATTTGGCCTCCTGCCTTTGTAATATTTATCAGAAAATTCGTCATCAAAGCCGTTGGCCCCTAATCTGAAGTGGTGGTCCATTACATTGTGACCCAATTCACCGCTGTCATTGCCCAAGCCGTTGGGAAATCGGTCGGAGGTTGACTGCATCAGGATCTGGGCTGTTCCAAAAGCACTGGCACATAGGAAAATCACTTTGGCAAAATATTCATGACTCTCACCTGTCTCGGCGTCCTTGATCCGTACACTTTTTGCCTTTTGTGTTTCTTTGTCGTAAACGATTTCGGTTACTATCGAAAATGGCCTGATGGTAAGGTTTCCGCTGGCCTCTGCCGCAGGTAGGGTAGAGGAGAGGGAAGAGAAATAGGCACCGTAAGGACACCCCCTCATACATCTGTTTCTAGACTGGCAGGTACCTCTGGTTCCAATTGGGGTGGTTAGGTGTGCTGTCCTTCCTATAGTCATGGCCCTGTTGAACTTTTTTTTCATACTCGCCTTGAGTTTTTCTTCCACACAGTTGAGTTCCATGGGAGGTAAAAACTGGCCATCGGGCAATTGCGACAAACCTTCTTTTTGTCCACTTACACCAATGAAACGCTCAACATAGTCATACCAGGGGGCTATATCTTTGTATCTCACAGGCCAGTCAACGGCAATACCTTCTTTGGCGTTGGCTTCAAAATCCAGGTCGCTGAGGCGGTAGGACTGTCGACCCCATAAATAGATCGACCCCCAACATGGTAAGACCTGATCCAATCAAAAGGTTTGGTCTCCGTATAGGGATTTTCTGAATCTTTTGGCCACCAATGGGCATGCGCCGGAGTCATCGTATATCCGGTTCTTCTCTGTATCTCATAGTCTTTCCACTCCTCTTCTGTCAACCGGTTTCTGTTGGGCAATTCCCAGTCGTCCAGGTTGGCAGTAGGGTAGTCTCCGTGTTTAACCATCCTTCCCCTCTCTAAAACCAGGGTTTTTAACCCTTTTTCTGATAGCTCTTTGGCAGCCCAACCTCCGCTGATCCCTGATCCAACCACAATGGCATCATAGGTCACTTCTTTGCCCCCGTTGTTATTAAAATACATAGTCTTTTGTTTGTTAGTTATCTTGAATTGGTAAATGTATAAAAAGCTAATTAATTGTCAATGCCAAATATTATTTGGTTTAATTTTAAATTTTCTAGCATATTCGAAATCAAATACTTTTGAAAAGGCTTTACTCTTTGTAAAAATCCTGATTCAGAAATTTAACAGCCCTTTCAGCCTCTACGGAACTAAACATCACAGATGTTGATGCCTTCCCTCAGGGATTCCAAGGCATTTTTACGTGTTGGGATAAACTCCTGGGCCACAAAGCCGGTATAGCCAGAAGCCACAATTGCCTGCATAATGGCCTTGTAATTGAGTTCCTGACTTTCGTTGATTTCATTTCTGCCTGGCACGCCCCCCGTATGAAAGTGTGAAATGTATTTTGAATATTTTCTGATGGTGGCAATCACATCTCCCTCCATGATTTGCATGTGATAAATGTCGTACAGCAATTTAAAATGCTCACTGCCTATTTTATCCACCAGGGCTGCACCCCACTTGGTGTTGTCGCACATATAGTCTTTATGATCAACCTTGCTGTTGAGCAATTCCATGACCAGGGTCACTTTGTTTTGTGCTGCCAGCTTGACCAGCTTATCCATGCCTTTGGCACAATGTTCGAGGCCGGCTTTATCGGTGATGGTGCCTCTGTTGCCAGAGAAACAGATGATTTGTTTGATGCCCGTGTCCGCAGCCATGGGAATCAGCTTTTCGTAATCTGCATACAATTGATCATGATACTGTACGTCATTAAAACCTTTGGTGATACCCAGCTTACTTCCATTGGAAATGGCACATTTCAGGCCCCTTTTGATGACCGTATCCCACTCAGATACATCCAGCAATTCTATGGAACTTAGTCCCATATCCTTTGCTTTGTCTGCCAGCTCTTCCAGTGGAATGTCACGGTAGCACCACCTGCATGCACTATGCTTTATTTTGCCTTTCAGCCCCTTTCCCATTTCCAGGCTTTGTTGTTGGATGTAATTGCTGCCCGAAAGCACACTGGCAGCTGTGGCAACCAGTGAAGTTTTGATCACTTCTCTTCTCTTCAACCTCTTTGAATTTGTTTCAAAAGTAATGAGTTGAAGGGAAAGATAAAAATTTTTATGTTGACAATATTATCTTTGTTTTTGGCACATATTATTCTAAAAAATCAGTATAAAAACAATATATATGTCGCAATGTCAAAATATTATTTGGGTAAATCAGAAAAGCAATTCTTTATTGGAATAGAATTTTTAAGCAGGAATTAAAAAGGCTGCATTTTTAGAGTCATCTGCCATCATTTTCTTAAATAGAACAAAAATGAACTCTTTGAAAAATGGTATCTTTTTTTTCACAAGACTGGTTAAGTGCCATTTTTGAATCAGTTTACAAGTATCGTAAATAGGGTAAGGGGCTAATTAGGATCAGAAGCCGATTTAGCCATCCCTAAGGTTCTTAATTGTATATTTGTATCCATATGTAAAACATTAATTTAGAACAATGTTAAGTAGATTTGTTACCCTGCTTTTTTCTTTTTTAATTTTGATCAACATCAATGCTCAGGTTATCACCGGCAAGGTTACAGATATCACCGGCAAGCCTCTCTCAGGGGCCAACATAATCTGGCAAAATACCACCATAGGAACCTCCACCAATGAAGCAGGTGAGTTTTCAATTAGTGATTTGTCCGAAGGCGAAAGAACCTTATTGATCTCTTTTGTTGGTTTTTCTCCTGAAAAGATCAAGGTGGGAAAGTTGAAACATTGGACCATCCAACTGATTGAAGATGCTACCCTCGCCGAGGTTAATATCACTGCCAAAGGCCAGGCTAGCCGCTTTGCCAATGAACCGGCAAAAGTGGAAGTACTGGGGGTTCGCGAAATACAAAGAGCAGCGTGTTGCAGCTTGGCAGGCTGTTTTTCTACCAACTCCAACGTGGATGCCAATGTTACCAATGTAGTCACAGATGCCAAAGAACTGCGCATCCTCGGTCTGTCCGGGGTTTACAATCAGGTTTTGGTAGATGGCCTACCCCTCATCCAGGGACTTGCCTATCCCTATGGCCCTGGCAGTTATCCGGGTACTATGATTGAGAAGATTTTTGTGACCAAAGGTGCCAACTCCGTTCTACAGGGCTTTGAAAGCATCAGTGGTCAAATCAATATTGAATTCCACCGCCCCGAAAATGCCCCACAACTTTTTCTCAATGCCTTTGCCAATTCGTTTGGAGAAAGTCAGTACAATGTAAATTACATGGTTAAAAAAGCAGCCTGGAGCAATCTTTCGGTCGGACACCTGACGCTGCCTGCTGCCAGTATCGATAGGGATGGCGATGGATTTAGAGACATTGTAAAAACCAACAGAGTTTCATTTTACAACCGATGGTCGTATGACAATCCGGAAAAACCTAAATGGAGAACCACCATAGGACTCAGATACCTCAGTGAACAAAGGGAAGGGGGATCTACCCGCTTTGATCGCGACCAGCATCTTGGTACCTCCCTGGTCTATGGTCAGCATGTCGATATCCAACATGGAGAGGCTTACACCAAAACCAATTTTATCATAGGTCAAAGTTCTTCGCTTATTTTGCTGAACAGTGCATTTGCACAAAAACAGGAATCCTATTTTGGTGTCAAAAAATACCTTGGAAAACAATTCAATTTAACCTCAGCTTTATATCTCGATCATTATTATGGGTCAGCCAACCACAATTTGAAAGTGGGACTAAGCCATAGGCACAACAAACTGAGAGAAGATATTACCTTTCTGCAAGACATCTCCTTTCTCAATTATGAGGGTACCTACCTTACCAACTATGACATCCCCGGCCTCTTTGCAGAAAATAAGCTGACTTTTTCTAAGTTTACCATTCTCACAGGCTTGCGGGCAGACCACTTTGCCGGTTTTGGATGGAAGGCCACACCCAGGATCCTCGTAAGGGCCAATCTTTCACCAGACACAGATATTCGTTTCAATGTGGGTAAAGGATTTCGTTGGGCCCATATCTTTTCTGAAAACGCCAACCTATTGGCAGGCAACAGAAGTTTGGTCATAGCCAAAAATCTGGCTCCGGAAGAGGCTATCAATCTTGGACTCAATTTTGTGCAAACATTGCATTGGAATGAAATCAACATCACTATTTCGGGCGATGCCTACCTGACCTATTTTCAAAACCAGATCTTTCCGGATTATGATACAGAAGTCAATACCGCCATCGTTCAAAACTTTTTTGGAAAAAGTGTTTCCAAAAGCTATCAACTGGAAAATAAGTGGATTTTTACCCAGCAGTTTGATGTCAAACTAGCTTACAACTTTCTGGAAGTCTATCGTGTGTTGGAAGGGGTTCAGCAAGACCTTCCCTTCATTCCCAGGCATAAGTGGACCGCCAATACATCCTACAGCACACACAATGATCACTGGCAAATCGATCTTACCTGGCGCAGGATTGGCAGCAAACGACTGCCATCTACGGTCAATTACCCTGATCCATACAAGCAGCCGTCATCTTCCGACCCTTACCAGCAATGGGATCTGCAACTCACCCACCGATGGACCAACTTCCAGCTTTATGGAGGCATTGAAAACATCTTCGACTTCCGCCAGAAATTCCCCATCCTGGGTTACGACCAACCCTTTGGCAACTTCTTTGACCCGGCATTCAACTGGGGCCCTACCAAAGGAAGAGAATTTTATCTGGGAGTGAGGTATTCGGTTAAATGACAGAAAACGAATCTAATGTAAAATTATTCCAGTTCCCATTGAATACTACATGCCTCAAGACTAACTGATACTTTGTATTTATCTGCGTCCGATAAATACATTGTTACATTATTTCTTTACCTCATTAGCGTATTGGCCCATTAGCGCACTTCTTTTGTTACATTGCTACATTTCTACACTGTTACACTGTTACATTGCTACACTGTTACTCTGCTACATTGTTACACTGTTACTCTGCTACATTGTTACACTGCTACACTGCTACACTGTTACACTATTACACTGTTACATTGCTACACTGCTACATTGCTACGCTGTTACATCACCTCACCACCACCAACTTCCGTTTTACCATCAACCCATTACTCAAAGTAATATTAACCAGGTACCCGCCATTGGGCAAGTCGAAGGAAACAAAGGAATCAGGATTATGGTTCTTGTAAACCTCGTTTCCAATTAAATCGCTAATGGTTATACTACTTATTTTGGCAGCGCTGATATAAAAACCTGTGCTGGCCGGATTGGGGTACAAGTTGACAGGCTCTTCAATGATTTCGTTTGATCCATTGGGCACTACCAGTGTAAGGGTATGTCTGTTGGTGGCAATGGGAAAGTTAAAATCAAAGTAGATATCGGCTTTATTGGGTATGGTATCACCTTTGATCAATTCTTTTTCGGGCGAATGGCATAGGTGATATAGCCTTTGTTTGCACCTGTAGCCGGGAGCTCAATATTTTCGAAATGGTAGGTAGCCAGGTCACCGGTGATAGATACTTGGGCAGGGTGACTGTAATTCACCACTTCAAAACTATTTACATCCAGCCAATTGGTGTCGATAGGGTTTTCGATCCGAATATTTTTGGCAGCTGCATTGCCCAGGTTTTCAAAATTAATGGTGTAAAATATTTTATTGATTTCTTCATTAGAAGTTACTTCATCACCTTGCGCACAAATAATATTGTTGGGGTCAAAAGAATTGACTACTCTGAGTTTTTTTGAAAACGAATTGTTCTCCTCTGTCAGGTCTGCTTGTAGGGGAAAAGTAACCAGGTGAAAGGTCAACTGATCATTTAAATTTAATGGGGGCGTGTCTGTTGGTTTGTTGAGGATAAAAGAAACGGGAATAATAACACTTGAATAAGGGGAGATATTTCCGCTTTCACCACTGATGATACCAGCAACATTGTTTTGTAATCCACCGCTATTTTTGATTTTCATATATTCATGGTCATAGGATAACTGGAAGGAACACGCCGCGTCAAATGGAGTTGTGTTTTTAATTTCCAATTTTATTTTATACTCAGTGCCTGGCATGGCAGCTTGTTGGCTATGGATAAAGGCCTCAATATCTGCGATAGGATTTTTGATGGAAAGCGCAAAATCCTGATTGACAAATACACCATATTGATTGGGATCAAAAATGATGGCTTGTCCATTGTATTCATAATTGGGGTTGAAAATGGCTGGTTCAATAGAAATCAACTTGTCTTTACTTTCGGTGCGATACCTGTAAATGCCGCCGCCATCGGTAAACACACGTGTCAGATTTTGATCGTCGTAAATGTTTATCGGAAAATAGGTGGTATTGGAAATAACATGATTGCTATTGCTGTATTGACTGGTCACCCTCCCATCATAGTAAGCCAGCGTATAATTAAATTCACAATCTTGTGTAAAGGTTGATTTTGCAGAATTGCGAATGTATTTTTTAAGATTAGCCTCCTCCTCCGGACTGTCTGAGCAGATATTTTTGATATTATTATTGGTGCCTGAATTATTAGTGGGCCAATCTAGGTAAGAAAACTTGGGATTCCCATTTTTTAAGTTAAGGTAGGAAATACTATAATTATTAGGCCAACGATGAAAATAAATGGAATCTATCACGGGGCATTCAGAAAAGTCGAGGGTATCAAAGTAGCGAACTTTTGTTTGAAAATACCTTAAAACAGGTAGTTTTGAAAATGTGATTTTTGTTGGAACCGTAGAGATGACATCATTGTCTTCTATAATTCGTTCCAATGCCGGTAAATTATTTAGTTTGAGATTCCGACAACTATAATTGAGAAATTTGATGGTCTTTAATTTTGGATTGTTGCTGATAACCGCTTCTTCATATCTGATCGTATTAATTATTAATCCTTCTAACTGAGCATTGTCATGGATTCGTATGCTTTCGTAAATGGTATCGCTACCAAAGGCACTTATAAACATATTTTTCAGTTGGTTGCAATTGCTGATCTGTGCATTTCTTATTTTTGCATTTAGCTTAAAATTCTTTAATTTTGGAAGATTGTTAAAATATACATTTTTGAATTGGGCATAAGAAGCATCTGTTGCATAAAACGTGTCCAATTCCGGAAGGTTTTCCAGTATTAAAAAATGGGTAAAAAAACTACTTGAAAAACTGGTAGTACCTAAAAGGATGGACTTTAATTTTGGAAAATCTCTGAATACAAAATCACTGTGTGAGTTTATAGTTGTTGTGCTATGATAGTTGCCAAGGTAATTAAATCCTTCAAGGGCTGGCATGTTTTCAAGTTTAAAGGAAGTAATAGTGCTTTCCTGAAAAGTAATGGTTTTGAGGGAAGCTAAATTGAATAGATGAACGCCATTTGGATGCACGTTTATATCTCTTAGTTTTTGATATCCATCGAATACAAATAAAGGATGCCGCCCTATTAATTTAAAATAAGATATATTGGGGATGTTTTCATAATCAAAGCTTACAATCGCTGTTGAGACCAAATCAACGCTATCCAGACTGGGCAGGTTTTTTAAAATCACATGAGTAAGTACATCAGATCCCGAATTCTTATTGTTGATACTTACCAAATTGGTGTTATTCTCGATGGTTAGTCTGGCTTTATAGAAACCTACTTCATCAAATTTTAGTCTCAATAACAGAGGATTATTTATAAGTTCCAAATGATCAGCTCCTATATATTTTAGGTTTATCGAACCTGCTAAACAATTGTCCAAAGTCAGTTTGTTATTTACCGTGATTTCTCTTTCAGGGCCAATTTTATTAAATGCGGCAGGATTAACATTTTGAATGACAATTGGAGAGTTGGTGTACAGTTTCAATTTTTCAAGAACGGGAAGATTGTTTAAAAAAATGGAAGTATCACAATTGCCGTTGATCTCCAGTGATTTTAAGTTTGGCAGATTTTTAATGTTAATTTCTTTAAAACTATATTCTGAGCGTATCGAAATTTTTACAAACTCAAGATTAGTGAATGATGAGAGGTCAGGAAATTCATCGGTATATATTTGTGGGACATTAGCAAAAACAGCATCGAACGTCAAATGGGTAAAAGGATTGTCCAATAAATTTAGGTTGCAAATGCCATTATACATTTTAATGGTAAGGCTGCTAAACCGATTGGCAGATAAATCAAGGTTTTTTCCTTCAAATCCAATCAATTGTGCATTGAGATTGTTATTAGACAAATTTGAGGTATAAAAGCTATTGATAGGCAAATTGACTACACTTGTGAGTTTGTTGTTGCTACAACTAAAGTAGCTTTCCAGTATCCTTGGTTTAATGGCTTTGCATATAAAAGTATCCAGCACATTGTTAGATACATCAAGTGTATCTATAGCCGGCATTGGACTACCAACATAGATATATATATTGAGATAATTGAGTTTGGCATTTTGGTTGATGGATAATTTTTTAAGCGGCTCTCTTACCGATAAAGTACATCTTTTAATATTGGGATGGGCTATAATCTCCACTATGGTATCTTTCAGTAGTGCAAATGAAAGATTCTCAATAAGAGGCAACCGGTTGATATCAGGAAATTGGGCAATCTGACCGGTAAGTGAATAAAAGTATTTTAAGTTTTTGAAAAAATATATTTCAGGTATTTCTTTGGTTGAAAAATAGTTTAAACTCAATGAAACAACTGCCTCTGCTTCTGATATCGATATTTCCTTATCGTTATTGGTGTCTACATCTCCATCGTATATACCATCCAGATTGGTGTCCACTACATTCAGGTTGACCAGGGCATACTTAAAGTTCGGGTCTTTAAAAGTAATATTCTGGGAGTAAATCTTAAGAATGGAAAGGACTGAAACCAGAATGACTAAAATCCAATTTTTCATGATTAATAGGTTGATTGCCAATGCAAGTTAATAGACTTTTTATGGAATCCCAAACAAATGCATATTCACTACTGCATATTCTTCTTAAAATACTCTCGAATAAACCTTTTCCCTGATGCATTTTTGAGAAACTTTTCTCTGTTCCTGGCTTCCGTGGAAGAATTATACAACTCTGTAAATAGTAGAATAAAGGGGGCCTTGGCTTTAGTACTTAAGTTGTAACCCCGGTTGTGATCAGCTAATCTTCTTTCAAAATCTGATGTCATGCCAACATAAAACCAATCAGCATTTTTGCTTTTCAAAACATAGACAGTAAACATAGCTTGGGTTTGTAAAATAAAAAAGGGGAGAAGTAAACTTCCCCCCGAATCTTGTGATCCCGACAGGATTCGAATCTACCTGGCTAACGCCAGTTAGACAGGCCTGTGACCTGGACATAATTGTGATCCCGACAGGATTCGAACCTGTGACCTACTGCTTAGAAGGCAGTTGCTCTATCCAGCTGAGCTACGAGACCTATATTTTTTTTTCAACAGACACTTTATGCCTGAAGGAGAATCATTTTTGTTTCGAGCCTATCTATGTGCATTCAGACGAGATTAGCTGGATTCGAATCTACCTGGCTAACTGGCGTTAGTCAGTTAGACAGGCCTGTGACCGACTGCTTAGAAGGCAGTTGCTCTATCCAGCTGAGCTACGGGACCTATATTTTTTTCAACAGACACTTTTTGCCTGAAGGAGAATCATTTTTGTTTTCGAGCCTATCTATCTGCATTCAGACGAGATTAGCTGGATTCGAATCTACCTGGCTAACTTGCGTTAGTCAGTTAGACAGGCCTGTGACCTACTGCTTAGAAGGCAGTTGCTCTATCCAGCTGAGCTACGAGACCGATATTATTTTCAACAGACACTTTTTGCCTGAAGGAGAATCATTTTTGTTTCGAGCCTATCTATCTGCATTCAGACGAGATTAGCTGGATTCGAATCTACCTGGCTAACTGGCGTTAGTCAGTTAGACAGGCCTGTGACCTACTGCTTAGAAGGCAGTTGCTCTATCCAGCTGAGCTACGAGACCTATATTTTTTTTCAACAGACACTTTTTTGCCTGAAGGAGAATCATTTTTTTTTTGATCCTATCTATCTGCATTCAGACGAGATTCGCTGGACTCGAATCTACCTGGCTAACTGGCGTTAGTCAGTTAGACAGGCCTGTGACCTACTGCTTAGAAGGCAGTTGCTCTATCCAGCTGAGCTACGAGACCTATATTTTTTTTTAACAGACACTTTTTGCCTGAAGGAGAATCATTTTTGTTTCGAGCCTATCTATCTGCATTCAGACGAGATTAGCTGGATTCGAATCTACCTGGCTAACTGGCGTTAGTCAGTTAGACAGGCCCCCGTGACCTATCGCTGAAGGCAGTTGCTCTATCCAGCTGAGCTACGAGACCTATATTTTTTTTTCAACAGACACTTTATGCCTGAAGGAGAATCATTTTTGTTTCGAGCCTATCTATCTGCATTCAGACGAGATTAGCTGGATTCGAATCTACCTGGCTAACTGGCGTTAGTCAGTTAGACAGGCCTGTGACCTACTGCTTAGAAGGCAGTTGCTCTATCCAGCTGAGCTACGAGACCTATATTTTTTTTTCAACAGACACTTTTTGCCTGAAGGAGAATCATTTTTGTTTCGAGCCTATCTATCTGCATTCAGACGAGATTAGCTGGATTCGAATCTACCTGGCTAACTTGCGTTAGTCAGTTAGACGGGCCTGTGACCTACTGCTTAGAAGGCAGTTGCTCTATCAGCTGAGCTACGAGACCTATATTTTTTTTTCAACAGACACTTTTTGCCTGAAGGAGAATCATTTTTGTTTCGAGCCTATCTATCTGCATTCAGACGAGATTAGCTGGATTCGAATCTACCTGGCTAACTGGCGTTAGTCAGTTAGACAGGCCTGTGACCTACTGCTTAGAAGGCAGTTGCTCTATCCAGCTGAGCTACGAGACCTATATTTTTTTTCAACAGACACTTTTTGCCTGAAGGAGAATCATTTTTGTTTCGAGCCTATCTATCTGCATTCAGACGAGATTAGCTGGATTCGAATCTACCTGGCTAACTGGCGTTAGTCAGTTAGACAGGCCTGTGACCTACTGCTTAGAAGGCAGTTGCTCTATCCAGCTGAGCTACGAGACCTATATTTTTTTCAACAGACACTTTTTGCCTGAAGGAGAATCATTTTTGTTTCGAGCCTATCTATCTGCATTCAGACGAGATTAGCTGGATTCGAATCTACCTGGCTAACTGGCGTTAGTCAGTTAGACAGGCCTGTACCTACTGCTTAGAAGGCAGTTGCTCTATCCAGCTGAGCTACGAGACCTATATTTTTTTTTAACAGACACTTTTTGCCTGAAGGAGAATCATTTTGTTTCGAGCCTATCTATCTGCATTCAGACGAGATTAGCTGGATTCGAATCTACCTGGCTAACTGGCGTTAGTCAGTTAGACAGGCCTGTGACCTACTGCTTAGAAGGCAGTTGCTCTATCCAGCTGAGCTACGAGACCTATATTTTTTCAACAGACACTTTTTGCCTGAAGGAGAATCATTTTTGTTTCGAGCCTATCTATCTGCATTCAGACGAGATTAGCTGGATTCGAATCTACCTGGCTAACTGGCGTTAGTCAGTTAGACAGGCCTGTGACCTACTGCTTAGAAGGCAGTTGCTCTATCCAGCTGAGCTACGAGACCTATATTTTTTTTTAACAGACACTTTTGCCTGAAGGATAATCATTTTTGTTTCGAGCCTATCTATCTGCATTCAGACGAGATTAGCTGGATTCGAATCTACCTGGCTACTTGTAGACAGGTCTACCTGGCTAACTGGCGTTAGTCAGTTAGACAGGCCTGTGACCTACTGCTTAGAAGGCAGTTGCTCTATCCAGCTGAGCTACGAGACCTATATTTTTTTTCAACAGACACTTTTGCCTGAAGGAGAATCATTTTTGTTTCGAGCCTATCTATCTGCATTCAGACGAGATTAGCTGGATTCGAATCTACCTGGCTAACTGGCGTTAGTCAGTTTGACAGGCCTGTGACCTACTGCTTAGAAGGCAGTTGCTCTATCCAGCTGAGCTACGAGACCGTTTTATTTTGGTGAGTAATTTTGACTTCGATCCTAACGTAATCTAGTGCCATTTTTACTCGGTGGCAAGCCCTCTTTTGAACTTGCGGATGCAAAAGTAAGAAAAAAGGCAGAAATGACAAAAATTATAGAAAATTCTGTGGAAAAAAGGGCAAATATTCATAATATTAAGTAAAATTATATTGTATTAATTGTTGTTAAACAATGTTATATATGTTGCTATTTGTTTTAATGCGTTGATAATTTTATTGTTTTGGAATTTGTCAGACTTTATTTTTGCCATGATTTTTTTTGTACCTTGTGCCTTTAAACCAATTTTTGAGCATAATGAAAAGATTCTTTTTCTGGTTGATTTGTCTCACTTATTTTACACCCGCATTCAGCCAACTTACACAGTCAGAAACCCCCACTTTTTTTGTTCGCCTGGATCAGGTATCCACTAAATTGGCGACAAGATCCCAAATTCAAACCATCTCACTGGGCTCGGATCCATGGATGCAGTTTGAGGTTGTTCCCAATAACGTCCTCTCTGAGGATGTTAAAAAAGAAAACCCCGGTCTTGCCACCTATGATGTGGTCAGCAACGGGGAACTCATCGGTGCTTTCACCTATTTTCCGGGAGGACTGTGGGCAAGTTACACCAGAGAGGGGAAAACGGTTACCATCGCACCTGATTTTAACCAGGGCTTGGGCTACCACAAGGTCGAATTTGGTAAAAAAACGGTGCCAATGGGATTTTGCAAAACCGATCATGATGGTGAAAGCTACGACCTGGCAGACCTTAGCAGGGTGGTGAAAAGTAAGCGTGGCGACCTGGTCACCAAACAAGAATACCGCATGGCCATCGTTGCCACCGGTGAATTTTATGCAAAAAATGGCAATTCAGCCGCTGCCGCCAACGCCGCTATCACAGCGTCCGTCAATGGGATCAGCGCTATTTACAACAAACAATACAGCATTACCTTTAGATTGACCGGTGCCTTTGCCTTTAACAATGCAGCTACCGACCCCTTTACCCCTGATACCCAGATGGGAGCCATGGGCAGAACACAGCAAGCGGGTATCGAGGTACCCAAAAGATTTAACAGCAACTTATTTGATATCGGTCATGTCTTACACACCCATGAAGATGGAGATGGCTGGAGCAACGGTGGCTTGGCCCAATTGAAATCAGTGTGCGATAATTTCACTTCAGGTGGTCAACTCCAATAAGGCAAGTGCCTGGAGTGGAGCTTATAGCAATTCTGGGTATGGCTGGCTTTCTCTGTTTGCCCATGAAGTAGGACACCAGTTTGGCATGCAGCATACCTTTAACGGAACCGGCGACTCCTGTACGGATGCCATAAGTGAAGAGACAGCTGTAGAAATAGGCAGTGGTACAACCATCATGTCTTACAACGGCCTCTGTCAAACCAACAACAACGTACCTTCCAATGGAGAAGCGGATAACTACTTTCACTATGTAAGTACCCTCGAGATGTTGTTTTATCTTTTGGATGAGGTACCTACCTGCCCGGTAACAACAACCTCCGCCAACCACAGTCCGGATACAGAAGCCAATCCGTGTGGCGCAATTTATGAGATGCCCAAAAACACCCCATTTTACCTCAAAGGGAATGGAACCGATGATGATGGTGACGTTATTTACTATGCCTGGGAGCAATTTGATGAAGATGGTGCCGGCAGCCCAACCCAGGGAAACATCGGAGCAGCTGCAGGGGCAAAAAGAACAACACCCTTGTTTAAAAACTTCCCACCCTCTACTTCCAACGAAAGGTATTTCCCAGACATCGTTACAGTAGCAGGAGGTAACAATTCTGATCCCTTCCAGGCCCTTCCTACCATCGACCGAAATATTAATTTTGGTTTTTCTGTAAGGGACAATAAAGAAACCGGAGGCGGTATTTCATACGAAGACATCGAAATACAGGTGGCAACTACAGGTCCACTGACCGTCACCTATCCCAATACCAATGAAAACCTGACGGCAGGTCAAAATATTACGGTAACATGGGCCACCAATGGCTCTGATGCCCTTTGCAACAATGCCTCCATCTATCTTTCTACCGATGGCGGTTTGACATTTCCGGTCCCATTGGCCACTGATATTGCCTATAGCGCAGGTACAGCCAACTTATCCATACCTGGCTTTGTCAACAATTCAACTACGGCCAGAATTAAAGTGGGATGTACTGACTATGATTGTTTTCAGTTTTATGATATATCCAATACCAATTTTAGGATACAAAGCGCTTGCTCTGCACCCCAAAGCATCATTTGTCCCAATGATGATTTAAGTTATGACAAAGGAGACCCTGCTCTCGACCTGGCGCTATCCAATTTTGTGGGCAGTCGTGTAACTACTTTTTCAAAAAGAATTACAACATCTAGCCCGTCCGGTCCAAGCCCTATTTATAATACTTCAGGTGTTGGTTGTATAAACAAAGGCAATACCCTTTACAACTCTACGATTTTTTCGGTTTCTGAATCGGGTACTTATACTTTCAATGTTGAGTACGACTTCAATGATGGCTTTGGTTTTGTTACCATTGTCAACAATGCTACTTACAATGAAAACAGTCCTTGTAATGCTTTCATCTCTTCTTCAGGCACCGATGCCGGCCCTCAGGGAGTTTCTGCTAGCACCGTCTTTTCCGCCAACCTGGAGGAATGTACAAAATACAGGATGCTTTTCTTTAACTATGGTACCAAGCCTATAAACACCCGCGTACCCTCATTCTCGGGTCCGGGCATTATCATGGAAGAACCCACCACACCGAATGCTGATTTTGGCATCACCTATATGGCAGTGCGGAATTCCAACAACATCATTGCCCTTGTCTCCTCTGCTGCAGATTTTAGAGCCTTGGGCCCGGGTACCTATACCATCTATGGGGTTACGTTCAAAAGTGCTGGCACCACGCCTCCTAATATCACAGACTTACAAAATTATGTAGGCCAGAAGTTTAATGAGTTTTACATCCAGGGAGATTGTTTTTTACCTAGTTTCAATAGTTTCCAATTGGAAATCAAAGGATCCTGCTCTCTTGAGTCTGCTATCCTGGGACAACAAACACCCTGCAATCCACTGGATAACTCTTTTACCCAGGAAATTGTCCTTACCTATTCCACAGCTGCTGGCGACAGTATCGTGATTGGCAATAATATATATGCTATAACAAGCAGCCCGCAGACCATCGTCTTTACAGGCAATGCCAACGGATCAACCACCTTTTTAGATGCCTATTTCCGCGAAGAAGCCAATTGCCGATACACCATCAACATCAACCATCCTGAAAACTGTTGCCCATTTGATATCGGAGTGGATGACATCGAAAGGGGGTGCGAAGGCCAGCCTCTAACAGTCGAAGCCAATGACGGCTTGGGTACCTACGAGTGGAAGGCTTCCAATGGCACTATTATAGGATCAACGGCCTCTGTGACACTCAACTCACCGGGCACCTATACGGTAAAAAGTGACCAGCCCCACTGGCTGTGTCAAGTCCAAAGATTTTGAAGCCATCTTTGAACCTACACCAACAGTAACCTTGCCCGCTGACCTCACCATTTGTGATGGCGTTGATTATCTGCTGATCGCCAATACCACGGCTTCGTTCCTGGAATGGTACAAAGACGGAGTCTTGATCCAATCAGGACCTCAAAAAAACATAACCCTGGATACTGCCGGAGTCTTTTCTGTTAAAGCAGGAAATTCTGCCGCTTGTCAGGTCACCGACGAAATAAACATTGCTGTTAACCCATCTCCCCAACCCAATTTGGGCAACGACAAAAACATTTGTGAAGGCCAATCTACTACCTTAAGCATCAATGATAACGGAAATATTACCTGGTTTTTAGACAATGTAGCCATCCCCAATCAAACAGGAAAAACCATTAATGTAAGCACCGATGGTGTTTATAAAGTGGTGGTTATGTTTCCCAATGGCTGCACCAACGAAGATATTGTAAACGTAAATGTATTTGCGCTTCCTACAGTGGATGCAGGGGGTAATCTTACTTTTTGTGAGGGCAAAGATGTCACCATCAATGCCACCTCTTCAAGCCAGATTTTTGAGTGGTTTAAAGACGGTGTTCCATACTCAGCCATCGATCTTTCTTTTGTGACCAATCAGCCGGGTAAGTATAAAATTGTTGCTTCCAACGACATCGGTTGTAAGGTGGCTGACTCTTTGACCGTCACCAGAAACCTACTGCCTGTGGTCAATTTGGGCGCTGACAAAGTAGGCTGTATCAACAGTGACGTGCCATTAACGGGCCCAACAGGCAATAATTACCAATACCAGTGGTTTTTTAATGGCACTGCCATCACAGGTGGGCAAAGCATCGATGTTAGTAATCCCGGCACCTATTCACTTCAGGTTACGGATGCAAATAATTGCTCAAATATTGATTTTATTGATGTGGACTTCAAGCCAGGACCCAGTGTTGCATTGAGCGATGTCAACATTGAGATCTGTCAAGGCGAAACTTACAATCTGGAGGCTACCACTACGGCTACCAAAATTGAGTGGTTGCGCAATGGTCAGGTCATTGCCGGACAAACAGGAAAAATCCTGGCCATAACCCAGGCAGGTACCTATACCATCAAGGCAACAGGCAGCGTAGGGGTGGAAGCGAATGTACAGTGGAAGAAGTTGCCACTGCCATTGTCAATCCGGTACTTTCAGTAAACATCAGAGATACTACAGCCTGTGAAGGCACACCCATAACCATTACATCAAACGTTACAGCCTTTAAATATACCTGGAAATTGGGCAATGCGGTAGTTGCCAATACTAAGTCATACAGTCCTACCTCAGCAGGTACTTACACTCTGGAGGTAGAAACCCAAAAAGGCTGTAAGTCGTCAGACAATGCAATTGTGACCTTCAGTGCCAGACCCAGTGTATTGATACCGGCAACAGGTGAATATTGCAAAGGCCAATCACTCAACATAACCGGTCAGAGCAATGGCAATACCTTCCGTTGGTTGCAAAACAACCAGGCCATTGCAGGAGCCACTTCTCTTACCTATGTCATAAACAAAGCAGGTACTTACGTGCTGGAGGCCACCTTCAATGGTGCATGTCCGCGAACGGATACCATTGTGGTGACAGAAAGAGCCTTGCCTATTGTTGGCCTGGGGGCAGACAAAACCCTGTGTCCCAATGACTCGATTGTACTGGATGCTGGCAATGCCGGTTCAACTTATGATTGGTCAAATGGGGCAGAAAGCCAAAAATAACCATTAAAAACAATGGAATTGCCGGCACTACTACCTCAACCTCATTGTGACCAATACTTTTGGTTGTACGGCAAAAGATACCATTGTTATCACCAACAGACCGGTAGTGAAGGTCAACCTGGCTGCATCTGCTCCCGGTATCTGTGGAGGAGACAGCGTAACCCTTACCGCCACAGGAGGACTTACCTACACGTGGGAAGGACCACAGGGAAGTTTTGATTTAATAAGTCCGGATAAAATAATCGTATTTCCATCTTCAACCGCCACCTTCAAGGTAATTGCAGGTGATGATTGTCCCGGAAACAGAGATACTGCGGCCAGAGAAATCAAATTATTCCCATTACCCGCTGTCAGTGCTGGAGGCGATACGTGTGTAATCTTAGGCAGAACCATCAAGTTAAAAGCTACCGGAGGAGCCTTCTATACCTGGGAGGCCGATGCTTCCATTGTAAGCGGCGCCAATACATCATCACCGGTCGTTCAGCCGGAAGAGCCCACCACCTATGTAGTGGCCATCAAAGATGTAAATGGTTGTATTCAAACCGATTCGGTAAGTGTATGTATCATTGAGGATCCATTGAGCCTTCTCAAACCGGTGGATGCTATTACACCCACTGCAGATGGTTTCAATGACAATCTTGAATTCATTGGCCTGGAGGCCTTTCCTGACAACAGCCTGATCATTTACAACCGATGGGGCAGCATTGTGTATGAAAAACTCCGATACCAAACGGATGGTGAAAGATTTGATGGCAGCAGAAATGGTGAAGAATTGCCGCCGGATACTTACTACTACGTGCTGAAATTTGAAGACCTTGTATTCAAATCTGCATTGACCATCGTAAGAGAAAAATAATATTTGAATCGATCAATTGAAAGAAATGAAATCCATACAAATTTTAATCCTGATAAATATTTGCTGTTTTTCAGCCCTGCAAGCCCAACAACTTCCCTACCTGTCACAGCTGGGAGAAGCCAGAACTTTTTGGAACCCTGCTGCCACAGCAACAGGTACTACCATGAATATCGATGTTTTTGTGAGGCAACAGTGGCTGGGCTTCAAAGGAGCTCCCACTACAGGCTTCCTCAACTATCAAATGCCCTTTGTGGATTATAACATGAGTGCCGGTGGTGCTTTGGTATTTGACAAAACAGGACCCGTCAGCAAAATCGGTCTGCAGTTAAATTATGCCTACAAACTGATCGATGCCCTGGGCGATGACAGTCAGTTGTCATTGGGCATCACGGCGGGTGGCCAAAATTACAGCTACAATACCACCAATGCCATCGTCAATCAAACTGATGATCCCTCGTTGGGCAAAACAGGAAGTTCCGGTTTTTTCCCTTCAGTGGGCGCCGGTTTTTATTACATTTCGGACAACAGGGCTTATAGGGCAGACAATACTTTTTTTATCGGCTTTTCTTATCTCCAGGCATACGAAGCCAATGTGCTGATCAACAATTTGAACCAAAAAAGATATGCCCACATGGTCCTCGATTTTGGCACCAGATTGTACAGCACCTCAGGTTATTTTGAACCCAGTTTTTCTTTAAACTATGTCAATCCTGAATTGATCAATCTATTGGTTGGAGCTAAATATGAAATGAGAGATCGTTTTTGGGCAGGGCTTGGTTACAGCACCGTAAATGACATCAATCTGCAAGGAGGAGTTATTTTTGATGACTTCGGCAATAAAGATGCAAAATTAAGATTGGGTGTCCTTGCCAATATGGGCATTACTTCTGCTATTCAGGACTTCGGTCCGGGCTTCGAACTCTTTGTCAGGTACGAGTTTGATATGGATTGATGGCTTAACAACTTTTTATGTACGATTTTCACGAAAACAAATCCCGTTACTTTGAAATTCAACGATGGGTAACGGCACAATACATCATTCCTTTTTTAGAACTGCCGGCCTCTTCCTCCCTGCGTGTGCTGGAGGTGGGCTGTGGCGAAGCAGGTGTACTCAAGGCTTTCGTTGACCAGGGGCACACTGGCATGGGCATCGAACTTTCACCAACCAGGGTTGAGATGGCCAATGCGTTTTTGTCGGATGAAGTCAGCAGGGGTAGGGTAGAAATAGTAAATGCCAATATCTATGACATCGACCCTGCTGTGGATCCAAAATTTCAGTTCGATCTCATCGTTCTTAAAGACGTCATCGAACACATCCCGGACCAGGCTAGATTTATGGCCAAACTAAAACAATTTTTAAAACCCGGAGGCAAGGTGTTTTTTGCTTATCCCCCCTGGTGGATGCCCTTTGGCGGCCACCAACAAATTTGTAAGAGTAAGCTGTTATCCAAATTGCCCTGGTTTCACCTCTTACCCATGGGCCTTTATTTGGCATTTTTGAGAATGATGGGAGAAAGTGAAGCTACCATCAAAGAACTGCGTGAAATCAAGGAAACGGGCATTATTTCAGAAAAAATTCACGCCATCATCCGCAATTTGAATTATCAGATAATCAAAGAAACTTTCTGGTTGATCAATCCCATCTACGTGCGCAAATTCAATTTTAAACCATTAAAGGCAGTCCTGGCCATTCCCTATCTGCGCAATATTTATTGCACTGCCCATTACATTAGTTTTGGCTTAAAATAGATTTTGTAGCTCTTAAGACTCCTCGTTTTGTACCTCATTAAATGGGCGGTCTTCTTCTGAGTAGTCAGCATCCACTGCATCCATGCCCATTTCTTCGGCTACAAATTGACACCAGTGACAATCGTTGCAGGCCTTGTCGAAATCATGGGCCTTGATCTTGTTGTACACATACCTGATTTGATTGCCTACCCGATGCATATCTTCGCTGGTGACTTCCACATTTTTGATTTTGGCATCTTCTTCATCGGCGCTGATGAATTGAAATACAGCACCTCCAAAACGTCCTTTTCCTTCATTTTGTCGTTCTGTCAACAGGCGATAGAACACGGCCTGCCGCCAATAGTCTCCACCATTTTTATCCAACTCAATATCATCTTCACTGGCCTTTGTAAATTTTCCTGAATCCGATTTTCCGGTTTTGTAATCGTATACTTCGTAGTGGTCATCATACTGCGAAAGTCGGTCAATGATGCCGGTAATCGGAATGCCTTCGAAGTCTGATTTGATTTTTAATTCTACCCGGTGCTGGCGCGGTGTATTCCAGTGATTGTTTTGTTGTTGATAATGCAAGGTAAGGGCCTTCTTCCCTTCAAAATGGTGGGAGGTAAATTCTGATTCTGTAAAATGGGAACGGAATTTATCCATGCCCTGGTCAAAAAAGGAAAGTAATATTTCCAAAGGAGGAACCGAATCGGTTTTGTGATCATTCCAGTAAAGGAAAAATTTTTCCAATGCGAAGTGGATTGCATTGCCATAGCCCGGTGCCGGTTTTCTGGCAGAGGGTACGCGCAAAATGTTTTCAAAGTAAAAGGTTACCGGGCAATGAAGAAATTTTGAAACGCCCGTAGCATTCATTTCTAGTCGAGTCAGGGCAGCTTCTATTGCCTGTTGGTCAATCAAGCTGGGTTGGAAACGAATTTCGCTGAGCCGCTTGCTCAAATAGACGTCCAAGGCTTTTTGATCAGAAAGCTGTGTTTCCATGCCCTGGAAGTCGAAACCCAACTCTGAAAGAAAGGGAAGAAAATCGAGGTTTTTTCCGTTTTGATCCTCCAATGAAGTAAGAATGGTCAACGATTTTTCGGCTCTGGTCATGGCCACAAAAAACAATCGGCGCTCATCTTCATCATTGCTGTCTCCGGCCTTCCTGAATAGGGTAGGAGGGAATTTTGTATTCTCTGAGGGCTTATCCAACCAACTTTTTTTGGTGGCATTGAGGATAAAAACATAGGGAAACTCCAAGCCTTTGCTGCCATGCGCAGAAACAAAATTGATGCCGTCTTCTGCAATGACAATGCTGTTGTAAGCCAGCTCAACTTCATAGTCCTGTCTCTTCTCTATGGCAAGCAGAATATTGGCCAGACTCAATTCTCCCGCCTTGCTGGTGAGGTCTTTTACGTAATCAAAAAATCGATTCACCAACTGAAGCCTCCACGTACTGTTGCCGGACCTGAGTATGTGATCCATCATCCCCGTTGCTGTGATTATTTTTTCTAGCATCACCTGAGAGGTATGGTTGACCACAGCTCCTATCAGCTGTTCCAGCACCGCTGCACAATGCATGGTTTCTTTGATCTTCTGAATGCCGAGTGCCTGAAGACCGGCCTCATCTCTCAAAAAGTCCCTCCACAAAAAGCTGCCTTCGTTTTCATCTCTGGCACTTCGAGCGGCATGAATGGCTATTTTACCAATGTCCAAAGCATCCAGACCCCAAAAATCATAGTGCATGATTTCAAACAAAAGATGTTTTTTGGCATCGGGATATTTCATCTCACCTTCAACAAATTCCATCAAATGTAAGATGCGTTTGATCTCTGGCTGTTGGAGTACGTCTATCCTCTTTTTGACGTTGAGGGGGATCCCGGCTTTGGTATAGTATTGGATGAGGGGTTCGGCATCTTTGTGATTTCTGTAGATGACCGCAATGTCGCGGTAGTTGACGCCTGCCTTTTTCAATGCTTCAATTTCCTGGACCAGTCCCAATTCCATGGCCCCGGGACTTTTAAACAATTTAAGTGTGGGTTGCGCAGCCGTATTCTCATCTTCAAACGTCCTCCCGGCCTTGAGTTTTTTATTCAGTCCACTGAGTCGCTCCTGGTTGTTTTCAATGAGTTGCAAGGCGCTGTCAAGCAGGTTTTGTCGACTGCGATAATTGACATCCAGTACAACCAGTTCGGGATCATATTTTTCTATAAAAGTAGTTATGTTGTGCAAGTTGGCACCTTGAAAGCGATAGATGGCCTGATCATCGTCTCCCACCACAAAAAGATTGGGCTTATCATCGTAGTCGCTCAACAAAAATAAAATGTCGTTTTGTACGCCGTTGGTATCCTGGTACTCGTCTGCCAAAACAAACTGATATTGTTCCTGGTAACGGAGTTTCAGGGCTTCATGGCTTTTCAAAGCCTGCACAACCCAGAGTATGGAATCATTAAAATCAAGCCTTTCTTTTTTTAGGAGCAATTGCTGGTAAACCTCAATCAGTGGGGCCGCATTTCTTACAAAATCATATTTTTTAAGCTCTGTTTTGATTGCCTCTACCTTTGGATCCCCTTTTTTACTGCCCTTATAATTGGTCTTGTATTGAAATTCTTCCATGCCGGGCAAAAGTTCAGCATATGCCTTATACGCTTGATCTATCATTTCAGCATTCCATTCTTCCTGTTTCATGGCAGAAAATACGCGCTCATATCTTTTTAAATCATAGAGCTGGTTGCCTGTATTGCGCCGCAAAACATGGTCCAGTGGAAGGCCTTGCATCATCTCGGCTATGGTCTCTCTCAATTCAACCTCATCTGCGTTTTGAAGGTCGAAATAATCGCCAAAGTACTCGGGGTTTTCACGAATGATTTTGTTGCAAAAGCCATGAAAGGTGTAGATCCCTACCTTGTTGGCATCCGGACCCATAATGCCCAATAAACGATTGCGCATGGCAACGGTTCCGGCATCCGTAAAGGTCAAACACAACAAGTTGGAGGCATCGGCATCGGTTTCTACCAAAATTTTACAAACCCGCAAAGCCAGCATCTGCGTCTTGCCTGTGCCGGGACCGGCTACCACCATGACAGGCCCGTAAATACAGTCAACCGCATGTTTTTGAGCGGCGTTCAAACGATGGTATTCACTATCAAATTTTTGGGCAAATTGCTCGCGTAGGGAGGGAGTCATTCGTTAAAATTGTGTTAAGATGATTAAACCAAGGCAACAAAATAAAGTTTTTCTACGTCTATGGTATGTATTTGATGCAGATTTAAATACAACCCCGTTTTGAAATAAAGATGTAAATAGATCAGCAAGCGGAGACTGCTCGGTGTCAAGGACACCTTGAGCGGTCTTTTTTTTTGCCCCTTACCCAGCCCTCATTCCAATTTTACCTATTTTAGCCATTATTTTTGAACATGGGCAAATTTTCAATAGGTATTAAAAAAGCCACATTCTATGCTTTCCATGGAGTGTATGCAGCCGAAAGAGCTGCCGGCCATCATTTTGCTGTATCCCTCTCTGTCGACTTTGACCAAAGTTATTTCTCCAGAGAAGATCTTGAAACCACCATCAACTATGAAGTGCTTTTTCAAATAGTAGATCGCCGCATGGCTCAATCGAGCAAATTACTGGAAACCGTTGCATGTGATATCGTAGATACCTGTAAAAAGGAATGGCCCCATCTGTTAGAAGTTAAAATTAAGATTGAAAAGATTGGCGTTCAATTGGGTGGAAAATTGGAAAACAGTTTTGTAGAACTGATTGCCTGACGTCCAGGCACAACCAAATTGGCGTTATTCGCATCTATTTAGCATAGAAAGTTAACCATAATGTACAGATATATTAGTTTCATCGTTTTTGTTGTCCTTTTGAATGCCTGCAGTTCTGAAGTAGGCTCAAAGTATAGACCAAAGTCTCCCGCCTTTGGAAAAATGAATGACATCGTGGTAATTTGCGATAAAAATGTGTGGGAGAGCTTTATTGGTGATACTTTTTCCTACTACTATGAATCGGCCTTCCCTGTGATGACGCAGCCGGAAGCCATCTTTGATCTCAGACACATGACCTCGGAAGAGATTATGGCGGATGATCTTAAAAAACAACTCAGAACCTTTATTGTCCTGGCCAATCTGGGTGATGCCAATTCAGCTACTTCTAAATGGGTGGGTGAAGACCTCGGTGCAGATAAAAAGGGCAAGGCCATGGCCGACACCAGCTTTTACAGCTCAGTAGGATCCGACAAATGGGCGAAGGGTCAGTTGATTGTTTACCTTTTCGGAAAAGACCTTAATACATTGACCCAGTCTATTGTCAAAACCTTTCCGGCTGTGGCAAAAAGGATCCAGGAACACGACAAAGCACAACTGGAAGCCAACGTGTATTCCCATAAAAACAACAACGAAGGGGCTCAACAACAATTGATCAAAGACTATGGCTTGGACATCAAAATACCGGCTGATTATGTAAAGTCTCCGCTTAAATCAGATTTTACCTGGTATCGAAAAGACTTTAATGGCATGTCTCAACACCTCATCTTTGCGCGTAAAAAATATACGAGCCCTTCTGACTTGAGCAAAGCTGCTTTGTTGGCCTGGAGAGATGAATTGACAAAATCCATCGAAGGCAGTGTGAAGGGATCCTTTATGAAAACCAATGCCGTGGACCTTCCGGTGTATGAGTATGCCTACCAACTCAATTCGTCTTATACCAAAGAGCTGAGGGGAATCTGGGAAATGGAAAACGACTTTATGGGGGGACCCTTTTTTAACTACACCCTCTTAAATGCAGCTACCAATGAAATCATCATGATTGATGCCTTCGTTTTTGCTCCGGGCAAAGAAAAGAGAGACTACATGCAGCAGCTGGACCACATTGTTAAAACAGCCAGATTGGTAGCCTCAAAACCGGCGGGCAAGTAATTAGTTTTTGTTCAGCTTTTTAATGATGGCTACCAGCGCCAGAAAAGACAGTAGGGCAATTGCTTCCAATTGTAACAGGTAATAAGGCCATGACCACAGCATCGACAATGCGGTATCTTCAGTCGGTTTGCCACGCAGGTACCAATAATTGCTGTCTAAGCCGAGGTTGATCATATACATGCCCAGGGCCATGCCATTGAGCAAGAGCCATGATTGTCCGGCCACCTTGTAGGTAGGTAGCCATTTGAACACAATCCACCCAAATAAGGCAGCAAAGGTGAGTCCAAAATGAACCGTCCAATATCGGATGCTTTCGTAATGGGGAAAGGTCTCGGTAACCGTAGGTGTGATCAGCGATTGGCTGGTGCCAATGATGATCCAAAAAGAAAAGACCGAAAACCAAAACCGACTGCCAGACCCTACCGCCAACCACATGAGTAAGGGCAGCATGTTGCATAAATGAAAGGGCAAATCGTCTTTGATATCAAACATGCCATAGTGCAACCTGATAAATGGTTTGGCCAATTGTAAAAGGGTAATGAAGCCCAAAAACCAAACCAGTGGTCGTTGGTATTGTTGAGGGTTGGCACTCTTTTGGCAGTAGTAGATAAGATAGATGGCGACAAAAGAATAGGCCGAAAACAAGAGCCAATGTTCATTACTAAAAGGGGCAAAGTTATGCCTGTCGAGAAAGAAAGCGTTCATCTGATTATTTGATGTAAATTTATTGGGTTTGATTAAAAATTTCAAGACCCCGGCTAAATAATTAGCAATATTTTTAAAAATTCAGGTTTTTCACCCACCATTCTGTAATTTTGATCTATGGCCAAACTGATTTCCATAGAGCGCAAAGGGGATGTTACCGCCTTAAACGACATTGGTTTCAGGCTCATCCTCATTCCCTTTTTTGGCATCGCCATTGCAGCATTTGTGGGCCTGGTAGATCACAGCACCTACAGCCTGACCCAGCTCAAACTGGCCTATCTATTTAACATCTTTATTTCATTTGTCATCTGGCACGGCAATCGATACCTGCTCTTTTTCCTGAGGGCCTATTTTAACTGGTTTGAACACCCCCTCCGAAAAATCATGGTTCTGATCTTTTCTATTGTCAATTTTACCATCGTTGCTTCTGTGCTCCTGCACTATGTCTATTTTCATTTATTCGAGCACGGCGAAGTAGATTGGCAAAAGGTCCAGACCTCCACCCTCATCATCGTCATCGCAGTGCTGTTTATTGCCCATGTATATGAAACGGCCTTCACAGTAAAGGAAGCAGAAGGGGAGCGGGTAAAAAGAGCCGAGACCGAGCAAGCCAAGGCCGAAGCGGAGTTGAATGCACTGAAATCGCAGATTGACCCGCACTTTATTTTTAATTCGCTCAATACACTTTCCCACCTCATCAACGAACAACCTTCCAGGGCTTCTGAGTTCAATGACAACCTTGCCCTGGTGTACCGATACATCCTCAACCAACGCAATTCCAACCTGGTGGTGCTCGACGATGAATTGCAATTTTTAAACGCCTACTTTTCACTCATCCGCATCCGACACGGCTCGGCAGTTGAGTTGGAAATCAATGATAAAATGGGACTCAGGTACTCGCGTCTTTTGCCGCCCATCTCGATCCAGCAGTTGGTCGAAAATGCCATCAAACACAATGAGTTCTCCGATTCCGCACCCTTAAAAATAACGGTAGAGGTGGATGAAAAAAACCTGAAAGTCAGCAACAACAAAGTCATTAAAAAAACAGGCGTGCCCTCATCACAAACCGGATTGACCAATTTGGACAACCGATACCAGTTAATTGCCGGCAAAGGCATCAACATTGATACAAATGAATCCGTTTTTTCAGTAGTATTGCCCTTATTAGAATGGTAGCCATGATCAATTGTGTAATCCTAGAAGATGAAAAACCCGCTGCGGCCAAGTTGGCGCTGATGTTGACCGAAAGTAAACACACCATCAACCTGTTGACCACCTTACACAGCCTGGAGGAAGCTGTGATCTGGATGAAAAACAATGCGAGTCCGGATATTTTATTGATGGACATCAATCTGACAGATGGCCTGTCCTTTGAACTTTTTGATCAGGTAAAGGTGCCATGTCCGGTGGTATTTACAACGGCCCACGATGAATATTGGATGCAGGCTTTTGAGCACAACGGCATCGATTATTTATTAAAGCCCATCACCCTCGACAAGCTGGATGCCGCTTTGGATAAGCTGGAACAACTTAAGCTGCACTTTGTCAACCAACCCAAAATGATAGCCCAGCTGGCCATGCCCAAAGAAAATCAATTCAAAAGGCGTTTTTTGGTAAAAAAAGGAAGCGAGTTGTTGTCTTTACCGGTGGAACAAATCGCTTATTTTTATTCTTCCAATAAGTTGGTCTGTCTGGTAAACAAAGAAGGCCAAAAATTTGTCATGGACCCCTCGCTCTCGGAAATAGAAAAAAACCTGGACCCCGATCTATTTTTTAGGTTAAACCGGCAGGTGCTGGCTTCCAGGCAGGCCATTGCCCGGGTAAAGGCTTATGCCAAGAGTAAATTGATGATTGAGCTCAATCCCACCTTCCAGGAAGACATCGTGGTGAGCCAGGAAAATCTGTCCTCTTTTAAAGAATGGATGGACAATTGAGTTAAATAACCATTAATTGCTGTTATATGGCATTTTTTTAGGTTACCTTTCGTTTAAGTGGTATCAGAGGGTATCGAAATTTTTATAAAAAAATGAAAAAGGACACATTTATCACCGGCTTGTTTTCGGGCATCCTGCTCTCAGCCGTTTTGGGAGTTGGCATAGCTTATACTGCACCCGATGCCATGCCACCGCTCAATGAACTGCCGCAACTGGTGCGACCACCCCGACTAAAAGAGGATGTGAGTTTTGCCGGTGAGGCCCTGCCTATGAACATCGATACCCGCGAAAGAATGGAAAAAGAGCTGCTGGTCAACTCCTATTACCACACCAGCACCATCCTGGCCATCAAAAATGCCCCCCGGTTTTTTCCCATGATCGAAAGAATTTTAAAGGAAGAAGGTGTGCCCGACGATTTTAAATACCTGGCGGTAGCAGAAAGCAACTTGTCCAACGGTTCATCAGGAGCGGGGGCCAAGGGTCTATGGCAGTTTTTGAAGGGTACCGCCGGCGATTTTGGTCTGGAGGTCAATGCCGAGGTAGAAGAACGGTTTCACTACGAAAGATCAACCAGAGCCGCAGCCCGGTTTATCAAACACCTATACCAGAGAACCGGTTCCTGGGTCAATGCCGCCGCCGCCTACAACATGGGACTGGCCAATCTCAACAAAGCGCTGGATGCACAGTCGGAAAAATCATTTTTTGACCTCAATGTCAATGACGAAACCTCCCGTTATGTGTTTAGAATTGTGGCATTGAAAGAAATTTTACTCAAGCCCCAGGCCTTTGGTTTTTATGTGGATGAAGACCAGAAATATGCCCCTTTAAAGGTCTCAAAGAAGTAACCATCACCAGCCCCGTAGCCAGTTTGAGCGAGTTGGCCCATCAACATGGACTGACCTATCGTATGCTCAAATACTATGATCCCTGGTTGATTGATGCTAGGTTGACGGCAAAAGATAAAAAGTATACCATCCTCGTTCCCGAATAGGCTACCACAAACCGGCAGGAATAGGAGGACCTGCTTCCGGAATGGCTGTTTTTTTAGCCCCAAACATGTAGTACACAGAAAGCTGGTGGATGATGTACCAGTCATTGTTTTCAGCATTGCCCCTCTGAATGCCCGCCACCGCTGGTGGATTGTCGATGTTCCATTCTACCTCCCTGTAAGCGAGTTGGGCGGCCAGATCCGATGAGTATTTTTTGATGCCATTCAGGTCGTAATAATTTCCACTTACGTCATCCAGATAATCGGTATAGGTTTTTCGGGGTGAAATTTCTGCCCTAATTTTTAGGAAGGGCCACGGTGTATATTCAAGACCCAAACCAAAGGGATACGAAATATCCACCAAACTATAGGCATTCAAACCGGAAAGGGGCATGCCCTGGCCTTCGGTGTGCAGGGGCTGCAGTCGCACCCATTCGCCCTGGTATTCGGCCTTAGGATTAAAAGTGAAAACCCCGATACCCGTTTTGATAAAGGGCTTCAGCTGGTGTTCTTTTTTGGTAAATAACGAAACCGGATAAAAATGAAAACAGAGGCTTAATTCATTGAGTACCGATCTGAAATGAAGATTGCGCTTTTGCCGGTCGGGTGAATCTGCATCCTTGTCATAGGCCTGCATATACGTATTGATAAAGCTGGCTGAAAAATCCATGGTGCGGTGCAGGTCATAGGTAAAACTAATGCCCTTGGCAAAGCGAAGATTCTGGGTTAATGTTTCTGATTTATCGGAGAGATCCCCTTTGTATTGACAGGCACCCAGCACAATACCGGCTCCGAAGTTTTGGGATTGTGCTTGAAATGCTGTACATAGCATAAAAATGCCTAATATGAAGCGAAACGCTTTCAAAGTCTGGTTATCGATTATAATACAAAACTAATTAATAATAATCATAATGTGAGAGGGCTTTTTCCCTCTCACACATGATCTTGTGCTGTTTAAGTTTGATGTAAAACTAAGTCAGGGAAATGGATTGGTTAGAGGTTTATGAGCTCTTGGTGAATTTTTAGCACAATTTTTCGGGCTTTTGTATCAATACTTACAATAAAGTCTTCTACCAGGGGGACAAGCACTTCTTTTTTGTCGTAAACAATTTTGAGCAGTTTTTGCGCGGGATAGTCAAGTATTTCGCAAATTGGACCCAACAATACCTCTTCATTATAAGCTGTAAACCCTACGAGGTCGCCCCATGTTTCGGGACTGTCCATCAATTCTTCGGGAATTTCATCCTGATTCAGGTACAGGGTTTTACCAGACAGGCGGGAAGCGGATTCAGGATTATCCACTTCTTCCAGTTTTACCAAAACATCGCTGTCACCTTCCCAGCTGGTAATAAAAAAAGGCAGATAGCTGCCATCTACATACAGATATACATAACCCGTTTCGGGTATCAGATCTGCAAAGGTATCATGGATGCCCAACAGGACCTGGCCCTGATTGCCAAAGGGTTTCATCACCTTTCCCACTTCTACGTATTGCGGCCTTTCCATCAATTGTGGGCTACCATGGTTTGTTTTAAATAAAATCCTTTTTCGGCATAATCCTCCCAGGGCTTGCCGGCGATCGGTCTTTGGGAATCGTAGATTTTCATTTCTCTGTACACCGGCCCAATGCCTTTGGCATACACCTGATTTACCGATCTCAATGAAAAAATGGAACTGTCATCAAACACTTCCTCTATTTCCAGCAGTGAATCCAATTCAAATTGACCTATCGTGGCCGTGTAATTCTTTTTTACGACCTTATACTCCCAGCCCTGATACATCTTCATGGGCTCTCCCGAAACTTTTACAATGATGTTTTCATCAAAGAGGGCGTTGCCATTCCATCGCGTATTTTGGCTATTGGGAAAAACCAGGCGGATAAAGGGCAGGTTTTCTTCAGATCGGATGATTTCAGCCTTGCTCTGGTGAATGGTTTCAACATCGGTGAGCAGCCAGGGATCGGTGTTTTGTTTGCGCCAGTACTTGATCAGGCGGTATTCTTTTTCATAGGCCGTTTCTTCCAACAGACTGTCTATTTGTTCTTTGATAAAACCACTGCTGCTGTACTTGCTGGATCCCCCATCGTCGTACACAAGACTGTCGTAAGCATATTCTATATACTTTCCGGTTTCAACGGGGTAAAAGCTGTGCCCAAATCCAAATCATCAGCAGGTATACTTTCCGGCTGACAGGCACTCAAACTTAGCAGGCTGATAAAAGTTAGGTAGAAATAAAGTTGAATCTTCATCTGGCTTTGTAGTTTTCAATGATTAGACAATTGCAGACTGCTGTGGATGATGCCGCCACCTACCACATCGTCGCCCTCGTAAAAAACGGCAGACTGACCGGGAGCAATGCCTTTTACATCAGCATAAAACTCTACCTGCAGTTGATCGTTTTCCAACGGGTGTATAACGCTCATTGTGCCTTTGTCATTGTATCTTACCTGGGTCACTACTTCTAAGCCCTCGGGTAGGGTAGCGTATTTCATGGCATTGATCCCTCTTACGGTCATTCCGTTGCGCATCAGATCTTCGATCTCTCCCAAAACTACGGTATTGGTCTCAGGCATTATGGCCGTAACATACATGGGCTTGCCAAAGGCGGTACCCAGGCCCTTGCGCTGGCCAATGGTGTAAAACGGATAGCCCTCGTGGCTACCCAATACCTTGCCCTGTACATCGATAAAGGTGCCGCCTGCCACCTTTTGTTCCAGGCCATCTACTCTTCTTTTAAAAAGCCGCGGTAGTCATTGTCGGGCACAAAACAGATCTCATAACTCTCCGCTTTTTTCGACAACTCTTCGTAGCCACGATCAAAGCCATCTTGCGGATTTCATCTTTTGAAAAACCACCCAGCGGGAAGCGGCTTCTCTCCAAACACTCCTGCGATAGGCCCCACAGCACGTACGACTGGTCCTTGCGTTCGTCTTTTCCCTTTGATATGTACCGCCTGCCTTCGAGCTCCTTGATCACGGCATAGTGACCGGTAGCTATGAATTCACAATCCATGGCATCGGCTCTTTTGAGCAGGGCACTCCACTTGATGTGGGTATTGCACAGCACACACGGATTGGGTGTCCGGCCGGCCATGTATTCTTCTACAAAGTTGTCGATCACGTAATCGCCAAACTCTTCTCTGATGTCTATGATAAAATGATGGAAACCCATCTGAACGGCCACCTCGCGGGCGTCGTTGATGGAATCTAAGCTACAGCAACCGGTTTCTTTTTTGGATCCCCCACTATTGGCATAATCCCAGGTCTTCATGGTGATGCCCACTACTTCATACCCCTCTTCATGCAGCAACATGGCGGCAACAGTACTGTCTATACCTCCGCTCATGGCCACCAAAACTCTTCCGTGCTTACTCATGTGTGAAAATAAAGTGCAAAATTACACAAAAAGTTTTGCCTTTTTGATCTTATGCTGATAATCAGTTATTTATAAATAACTAAGCTTTATTTATGAATGAAAAATGATCGCTATTACAAAAGCTCTTTTACCTTGGCTTCCAGCGTAGCCTGGCTGTGTCCGGTGCCTTCATAACGCGCCTTTTCTACCCCGTCTTTATAAATGAGGATGGTAGGAAAGCTAAAAACATCGGCTTGATTGACAATGTTGGTGTTTTTTTCATAGTCTACCTGACCAAAAAATACCGAACTAAAATCTGACTTGCCCACCATGTTTTCCAGGGCCGGTCTTTGTGAGGCGCATTTGGTACACCAGGTGGCATGAAAAAACACCACTGAAACACCGGCTGCAATTTCCTGATTGTAGGTGGTAATGTTATCTACATGCACCAATTGGGTATTATCAGGTACCAAACTGTCTTTGCTGCAAGAGGCACCAACAAAGGTCAAAACGAGGGCTAGTAGGATGAAGTTTTTCATGCTGTATTTTTTATGATATGCAAAAATAACCCAAACATGACCCAATTTGTTGTCTTTAGGTGGACATTTATGCACGATCGAGTGATTTTGCCCTACAAGCCGTATTTGTTTTGCGCCACAAAGTCCTGAGGAAATTGATCGATGCCCTCAAATCCCAGCTTGATGTCTCGGCCATCGTGGGGCATTCTGGCGGTGCCAAAAATGTAATCCCAAATGGCCAGGCTGATGCCAAAATTAATGCCGTAGGGCATGTCTTTGGGTATCTCTTCCGCATGGTGCCAGATGTGCATTTCGGGACTGTTAAATATTTTTTTCATAAATGGACCTACCAAGAAATAGCCCAGGGCTGTCACACCCACCAAAGCTGCCAGTTTGACCATTAGACCTTGGCCTTCCAGCAGGGTGATTTCCAATGAGCCGGTGGCGATTAAAATGCCCAGAAAAAGACCCAACACGCCGCCCGAAGTTCTGGCACTCACGGTGATGTTGCTGTGGTTGTAGTGACCGATGGAAAGGGCAAAAATGTGCATGATAAAAAAGTCGTGCAAGCCAATGCCCAGCAAGGCCAGGGGTATGTATTCAATGGATCGGTACACTACATTTTCCATCCAATGGTAGCGCAGGTGGGCCGCAAATCCCATCTCTTGCACCGAGTGGTGTACTTTGTGAAAATTCCATAAAAAAGATACCCTGTGTAGCAGGCGGTGGACCCACCACTGGATAAAATCTCTCACCAAAAAACCGGTACCCAAGATGGCCCACATCGGCCAGTGCTGCATCGGATTGGAGGCCTGGAGATCAAAGGCAAACAAGGCCTTGATGCCATCGTTAAAAAGTTTGACCACTACATCGGAGGCCGCATTGTACACAACCAGCGAAAAGAGGAAAAAATTAAAAAACATGTAAAAGAAATCCAACCAGAAATCTTTTCTAAACCGGGGCTGGTCCTTTCTCCAGGGATGGATCCATTCCATACCAAAAAAGAAGGCCGAAACCAGCAAGAGCCAGTACAGGTAATTGTGCCATCCGGGGTGGGTGATCTCATACCACAAGTAGCCCGCGTAGTTGGCGTAGCCCGATAAAAATGTTTTTAATAACTCCATCGCCAATTATTGTTGTGTTTTCCAGACATCGTAGCCGCCCGCCAGGTTGTAAAGTTGGGTAAAGCCCGCTTCCGACATTTGGGTGCAGGCCTTGGCACTTCGGCCTCCCACCTTACAATAGACGATGGTAGGCAGGTTTTTATCCAGGCTTTGTACCTTGTCCATAAAGGCGGGATCGTAAATATCGATAACGGTGGCCCCTTCTATGGTCCCTGCCGCTACTTCGGCGGGCGTTCTTACATCCAGGATCTGGGTCTTGCCGCCCTTGGCCAACATTGCCTTCATTTCTTCCACAGAGATCTGGGTGAAAGGGGCAGTGCTGTTGATTTCAGTGGATGAAGAACTTGTCGGTTCTCCTGCCTTTTTTTTGGGTTTGCAAGACATCATAAATACCAGACCCAGTAGCCCAAAAAAGATGATTTTTTTTACCATGATTGTTTTTAATTGTGGGGCAAAGGTAATACCATCTCCCCAATGTGGAGCGTAACAAGGGTTACACAGCCGCAAGAGCAGGCCCTAAGCCCGGCCGCACGGCGTGATGGCGGTCATATTGTCCATCAGCACATTGCCTTTGTGTGAAAAACTGCCATCCTTGATGTAGGCTTCGAGGCGGATGTACCGGTAATTTTTTTTGGCGGTAAACTGGATGGGATAGGTTTTCCAGTCGGTGTGCTGGATCAGGCCCGTGGTAAAGATGAGCTGGTCTTTTTCACACTTGTCTTCACTCACCCAAATCCTGAATTTGATGGGCTGGTTGAAGCCGGCATACACAGCCCCCCGCGCCAGGTCGATGGTAAAGCGGTAACATTCTCCGGCGGTAAGGGGTGAGCTCAGTCGCTGGCCTATGCTTTCAAAGGTAGAATTTTCTCTGGTAATCAGGCCTACAAAGGTCCTGCCCTGGCTGGCATCGCCATATTCTCCCCAAAAGCCGGGTAAAATATCCGGGGTGGTGCCGTCTTCACAGGGCAGCCAGCCCTTGGGTACGGTGGCATCAGAGGGCTGGTCTTCAAAGCCAGGATTGACTACCCTGATCTGCCCGGTCATGGGGTAGAGGCTTAGGATCAATAGGATCAATATAAGTGGCTTTTTCATCTATGTGGTGCTGATTGACAAAAGTAGTGTTTTTGTGTCAATTACTTATGGGCATCATGACCACCGGTAAAAAGCATGGCCGTCGATGCCAATTGAGGGCTGAGGATATATAAAAAAAATATTACATTTGTAATTCCTATGAGAGCATCCGCCGGAAAATCATCAGTGACTTATGCCATCCTGTCCAATACCATTGTACTGGTGCTGATCGGTTTTTTTTCCCTGCTCTACCTCCATACCAACAGCATCACCCACCTGGTCAAAGAAAAGATCAACATCCTGATCGAACTCAATCCGGATTCCACCTCGGCTGGCTATACCGCTTTGATGAACAAGATTGCCTCCAATTCCAAGGTGGTGCCGGGCAGTGTTAAATTTATTCCCAAAGAAGAGGCAGACAAGGTGCTGGGCATCGAAATCAGCGAAAACCTCAAAGAAGTGGGCAGCCCCTTTAAGGACATCATTTCTTTTAATGTCAAGGCAGCCTACTATTCTGAAGAAAATCTGTCCAAACTGAAGGCAGAACTCAAAGAAAAACCCCAGGTTTTTGACGTGTTTTTTGAAAATGTAGTAGACGAACACATGAAATCCAACCTCAGGAATATTTCATACGTGGTGCGGATCTTGTCTCTGGTCTTTGTCTTCCTGGCAGTGGTCATCATTTACAATACCATCAACCTGTCGCTGTATGCCGACCGATGGGAGATCAAGACCATGGAGATCATAGGCGCAAGGGATTCTTTCATCCGCCAGCCCTACATCAAGATAGCCGGTAAAATTGCGTTGAAGTCTTTTGCCATCTCTACCGCCGTGCTTCTTGCCGGTTGTGCCCTGCTGTACTACCAGTTTGAGGCCACGGCCGACATCCTGAAGTGGTATTACGTGGTGCTTTCGCTGCTGTTGATGTTTTTTATCTCCCTGGTCATCACCGTTACCTCTACCGTCATCATCGTCAACAAATACCTCTACAAGCTCGAAAGTGAGCTTTATTGACAACCATTCCCGTTTTTAAACATTATACCAAGATGTTGATTTACGACTACATCATCATCGGAGCCGGAGCAGCAGGCCTCAGCCTGGCCGATCGTTTGTGTGATCCTGCCTTTGCAGGCTTCAACATCCTCGTCATCGATAAAGAAATCAAAACCGGCAACGACCGCACCTGGTGCAGCTGGTACAAAAAGCCCAACCGCTACGACTTCCTGGCCCAAAAACGCTGGAAGACCCTGCACTTTGTAGGCCCGGGCGGCGAACACATCAAGCTCGACCCCGCACCCTACGATTACCGCATGCTGTTGTCAGCCCCCTTTTACCACCACATCCACGACCGCATCGAAAAAAGCAACCACGTACACTTTGTTAAAGCAGCCTACTTCAGCCACACACAAAAAGAGGGCAGGGTAGAGGTCCTCACCGACCAGGGCAGCTACCTGTGTAACCACCTTTTTTCCTCCGTCTTTCAAGGCGAGATCGACAAAAAAAAACACGTCTACACCGACCAGCATTTTAAGGGCTGGGTCATCGAAACGCCCACTCCCGCCTTTGACGATACCGCCTGCACCTTTATGGACTTCAGCATCGATCAGGGCGATGAAGTGCGGTTTATGTACGTACTGCCACATAGCCCCACCAAAGCCCTCGTAGAGCTGGCCGTATTTTCCACCACCTTATGGTCACAAGCAGGATTATAACAAGGTAGTGGGTGATTACATCCAAACCCACCTCGGCCTCACCCAATACCAAATAACCGAAACCGAGTTTGGCATCATACCCATGACCTCCTATCCCTTTGCCCAAAACAACACACCACTGGTCACCCACATCGGCATGGCCGGTGGAGCCGTCAAAGCCAGCTCCGGCTACGCCTTTGACCGCATCCAGGTCCACTCTGATGCCATCGCCCAGTGCATCCTCAACGGTGAGGCCCCCGGCCGCGCCTCCCGCGTCTTCAAGCGCCGCCACCAATTGTACGATGCCACCCTGCTCCAGGTCTTAGACAAAAAACGCTACCGCGGCGCCGATTTTTTCCTCACCCTCTTCCAAAGAAACCCCGCCTCGCGTGTCTTTGATTTCCTCAATGAAGAGACCACCTTATGGGAAGAAGTGCAGTTGATGGCTGGGAGCCCCAAGCATATTTTTGCGTGGAGTATGGGGGAGAGGGTGGTGAAGGGGTGAGATCAGCGAAAACTCTTAAAAACAAGGGCTAAGTCTCGTTTTTCATTTTTATTTTAAAAAGGAATCCAGAATCGTTTATTTTTAAATACAGTATACTGTGATTGAGATTATGTAACGGCTTAATATTGTCCGTAAAGGCTAAGTCCTCCCCCAAAATATGGATGTTTCAAATGTGCATATACTAAGTTCGTTTTTAAGTCTATTTCATCTGTCTGGTAGGTAGGGTAGGGCAATGCTTCAAATAAGGTCTTGCTTACTGTATTAAAAACGGCTGCTGCTGTTACTGATTTGTCAGACCATTGCTCAACTTTCAATTTGTCCTTTTTAAGTTCGTCAAGAAGTTCTATTGATATTTTCTTGATTTCATTTTTCTCTTTTTTCTCCAATTTTTTGCCATGCCGGAGTATGTCGAAAATGGCTTTTTGCTCGTCTGTCAGACCTTCTCGTTTGGTGTCGGCTTCTTCTTCTGAATAAGAATTTACGAGTTCAATCAGTTTTCTGAATGTTTCTTTAATTACAACTTCGTCTTTACCTCTGTTGTATTCTTCAATGATTTCCTGATAGCGGTTGTAATAGTCAACTGTCAAAGGATTGCGTTCTACCATTCGTTTCAGTTGCTTTTCTACCTTATCCTTGAGTGATTGAACGGCTGCATTTTTATTTTTGGGTCTTTAAGAAGTATTGCTCCAACAAGTCAAAATCCAGTACGCTTAGGTCAATGATTTTTTCTTCATTATGTCCAGGTTCTGCAACCATATTTTCTACGGATTCATCCACCACATTTTGGATTTTCCGCATAATGTCGGCCACATCTGCACTTTCAATGTTATCTTCAATGGCGGTGTAGATTACATCAATGGCATTCTTTCTTGATGCATATTGATTTAACACTTTGTCGGGTTGCAGGGCTTTGTATTTTGTAAAAACTTCTCTTGCCAGAACCTGAAATGTTGTGTTTGGTTTCGTCATTGGTATAAACAGCATTTTACAGCTTTTTCCATAGCAGCTAATTTTGCAAGCCGTCAGCGTGATGAGTTCTTGCAATTCAAAATTCACTCTTCATCCTGCAAAAATAATTCAGTCGTTTCTATTGCTTCTTCCTAATTGTTCGATAAGTTCTTCTTTTGGCTTTACCGGTGGTTCTGGCTTTTCGCCACCACCGCCATTGCCATCTTCGCCGCCAGAACCGTAGATTGCCAATGCATCCAGCAAGGCTGTGTAGGTTTCAATGTAGTCGACAATCAAACCATTGTTTTTGCCTTCGCTGATTCGATTGGCTCTTGCGATGGCTTGCATCAATGTATGAGATTTTAAAGGCTTGTCTAAATACAAGGTGGAAAGCGTTGGCACGTCAAAACCAGTAATCCACATTGCACATACAATTACAAAACGGAAAGGATCATCTTCATTCTTAAATCTTGTTTCAAGGTCTTGGGTGTTCATTTTCTCACGATGAGGCTCAATGTCTAAATCCCATTTTTGAAACTTCTGTATTTCGTTTTGCTCTGAACTAACCACCACACAAATTTCTGTTTCCTTTATCCAATGCAACTCACGACTTTTTTCTAATAATTCCTGATCTCCATATTTTCCATTGGAAACTTCTTTTTCTAATTGTTCCACATATTTTTCCCAATGCCAGGTAATGAGGTCATACATTTTTACGGCTGTAAGTTTATCCAATGCAATAAACATTCCTTTTCCCTTGTAACCACGATTGCAGAAATGCCAAACAGCATCTTTGGCGATGGCATCTAATCGTTTTTTCGCGGTCAGTATCGGATATTCCCGTGCAAAAAGCTGTTCCACTCTGCTGCGCTGGTCGCTGTCTAGATCTTCGCTTTCTGCATCTATCACGGCTCTTATTTGATCGTTGATCACCGGATTTTTTAATCCTAAGTATTCGCCTCTGTTTTCGTAATACAACGGAACGGTTGCACCATCGTCTACACTTCGTTTAAAGTCGTAACGGGAACGTAATCACCAAAAATCCCGCTTGGTAATTTCATCGTCCTTAAAAAGTGGGGTTCCTGTAAATCCGATAAATGAAGCGTTTGGCAAAGCATTGCGCAAGTTCATTGCTAGGTTTCCGCCTTGTGTGCGGTGGGCTTCGTCTGAAATGACAATGATATTATCCCGCCTGGTTATTTCTTCTTCAAAGTTGAACTTGTGTATGAGTGTGAATAAATAGCGGTGTTCAGTACTGAGCAATTCTCTCAAATGTTTTCCGCTGTTGGCTTTTAAAGAATATTTTGCCCCTGCTTTTACTTGCGGTACGGCACCCACACCGCTGAATGTGCCGTAAATCTGTGTGTCTAATTCGCTGCGATCGGTAACAATTAGAAAAGTGTAACTACCAGTAAATTTGTGGTGAATTTTTTGGCAGAAGAAAACCATAGAATAGGATTTTCCGCTCCCCTGTGTATGCCAAAACACACCAAGTTTTTGTTTATCTTCTAAACTGATTTTGCCCAGCTTGTAGAGTTGTTCTTTGTGTCGTATGTTTTCAATGGCTTTGTTTACCCCAATATATTGATGATTTCGGGCAATGAGTTTTACAACCTTGCCCAGGGAATGATCGAACAAAATGAAGTTTTCAAACAAATCCAATAGTCTTTGCTTGTGACATACTCCGATAATCATCCTATCTAAATCTACTACACCTTCGTCTGCTTCGCTGATGCGTTTCCACTCGTGAAAATGGTGGTATTTTGATGTAATACTTCCAATTTTACTTTCTCTACCATTACTAAGTATAACTAGGGCATTGTGATGAAATAACTGTGGAATGACATCTAAATAATCCAGAAAGTTGTTATCGTATGCCTCTCTTATGTTTTTAGTTGGATTCTTCAATTCAATAAAAACCAATGGAATACCATTGACAAAACCAATAATGTCCGGTCTGCGTTCGCGGTTGCTCCTGCCCTGTATCCAAAGCTGCCTTACGGCCAAAAAGTTATTGTTTGTTTCTGATCAAAGTCAAAGACCTTCAGAATCTTGTTTTTTACTTGTTCCCCTTTTTCATTGATGAAGTCAACCGGGATGCCGTTGCGCAATTGGTGTTTTTCGTAATTGATCTCGGCCAATGATTTGGTAATGCTTTCTTCAGTGAGTTTTTCATAAGCCTGGTGGTATGCTTGTTCGGGTAGATTAGGTTAAACTCTTTCAGTTTGTCAAGGAAAATGCGTTTTAGCACCACTTCCTTTTTATTCAACCTGCCCAGGGTGCCGCCTTCGCCAAAGGTTTCTTTGGCAGGCGATGGCCGTATCCTAACCCAATTGATTGTGGAACAGATCGATGGATGTTTGTTCTATGAGGGTGTCTTCTGAATATTCCCAGGTCATTCAGAAAATCTTTTATTAAGCAAATTGCTTGTATTTGTAATGGGCAGAATAAAATCACTCAATACTGTGCCCTGGAGTCGCGTAAGGAGAATACCTCTGGTGGTCGAATAGCTAATAGCTGCTATGGCATTTACCAATTGCGGGTGTGGACTTCTATATGTTTGTTTTCTTTAGAATTGTAAGTTCCTGGAAATTATCAACGATATACAAAAAACACAAAATGGAAATAAACCCCATGCTGTCGGGTCAGAAACGTTTGAAGTTTCAACTTAATACTGTAATCTGCTTTAACAAGTTTTGATCCGGATTGAAAGCAAGTTTTAGGTCGTCACTGACATTATAGCCACTAATCTGTTTTGGATCAAATCCCTCTGGAGTTTCAATATTGCCCTTGATGATCTTGTATTCAATCATCGTAAGTTTATCGGTATTTAATTGTATCTCAGACCACATTTCACATAATTTTTTGCACGTCGGCAAAAACCCAATCATCTGAATCAATTTCCGCGAGACTGGTGGCTTTTTTATATACAGTCAATTGTCTTGTAGTCACGGTATACCCATCAATAAAGGCAATTGTTTTTTTCTTGTGTGGTACTTCAAGGATTGGTTCTTCCAGCTCCGCCTGTAATTTGGCCAGGGACCTTAGGGTGAAATTGTGTTCTCCTTTTAGCCATTTGTTAATTTCAGATGGTTTTTTATCCAATCTTTCTGAAAGCTCCTTTTGAGACCAGCCTTTTTCTGCCAAAATCTCATTGATGCGCACAATCAGGTCACCATACCACCGCACATATATCTTTGTTTCTTCAGGGACCCTTTGCATGATCCTTTCAGCTGCCTTGCTTCTCATTCTTGTAGTGTTTTAGTATATCGTGATGCTGTCGTTTCCGTCTGCATCAGTCAGTTTTCTATTTTTTTCATCAATTTTAATGCCATCAGACTTCAATTCATCCCATATTTTTTTGGCCATGCTACAAGCTTCAACCCATTGAAGATGAAGGCTGCTGCTTTGATTTGTTGGCCCATCTTTCACCCCTCCTCCAAAAAGTATCACAATGTGATCATTAACCCTGAGTGCGTATAAGCGAAGCGGAAAATGGGGTAGGTGGTACTTTATTTCTTTAATAGCCAGCTCACCTTTGTGAGGCAAACCTACAACTTCATGTTCATAGCGATTAAAAAAACACGGTTGTGCCCCATGAATATCACCTAATACTTCGAGAATATAGGTAAGCAATTCACCGAGGGCGTCATCATGTTCCGAATTTTCTAAGTGTAAGATAAACTTGTCTGTTTCTGAAGTGTCGTCGCCATCATATTGTACTGTATAAAATGTACATAGCTTCCTTTCATCATCCCATATTTTCAATTCAAAGATATTCACTTATAAGTTAATTTTTCAAGTCCTAAGCCGGATTAGAGGTTAATTTAATTATAAATATATATTATTCATTGATATTCAGCAATGTTTTAATGGTATCATGTAGATTTTCTTCAATTGCTTTTACGCATTTTTCAACTTTAATAGGTAATATGTGACAAACCTGATCCGAAACCTCACCATTTGGATGGTAAAAAGTCCCTGATATTGACCAACAAAGCCCGGATAAATAAGAGCCGTATCCCTGGCATCAAAATAATGCCCGTAAGTAAACATCTGTCTCAAATCTTCGACAGAAGTTTTGTACTTATCCAGATTTTTCCACTTGGTATCGAAAGTACCATTACCATATCTTTATATTTGAGTACTATATCTGGGTCGAATGGTCACCTTGTTTCCAAAGTTAGGTCTCCAAAAATTCTGCTAACTTGTGGCTCCACTTTCACCAGACTATGGGCTTTTCTGATGCTGTGCACAAATTTTTCCTACAATACGTTCATATCAAACATCAAGGCAAGCATGATTGGATCCCTGTTAGGTCAGGATGATATTGAAGTAACAACAGTTTTGCTATTTCAATGGCTTTTGTGTAAGATTGGTTTTTTCTGTTGTAAACGATGCGCTCAAAGGTAGCACTGGTAACTTTGACCTCCGGCATCTCCGGAAAATGCAGTAGCAAGGCTCCAATCCGACCGTTCAGGTTGGGGTAAGGGTATTTATTTTTGAAGCAGTTTAATGGTCTTGTACAGGATAAAATGTAAGGTGTGGACTCATCAGTAAGTGGCATGGCGTACATAAAAACGCGTTCCTGATGGACTATGTTTTGCTGTATCTGTTTGCCGGAAAGCAAGTTTCCTTAAGGGTAGATACATTGCCTTCTTTTTTGCGGTATTGTTTGAGCAGCCCATTGTGCAATAAGTATTCCACTTCTTTAATGAACATTTCAAAGTATAGGTCGAGGATGGTATTAGGTCTGATTTTTAGATGACTTTCAGTAGGGGCCTTGATGTCAATACTTCCAACAGCCCTCAACATTCCTATTAAGATATCACGCCACAACCTATCATCGCGTTTATTATTATCAACCTTTGGAAGGACTTCAATCAAGGTATTTCCAATCTGGATTACACCTACATACTCATTAAATTGCACACCATTGTTGATTAAATTATAATAGGGTACACCTTTTTCTCCATAATGCAACTGCATGGCCTTTAAGCAGCTATTATTAAATATTCCACTTGGAAATTCTTGGCCCAGTTTTAGGCTCTGGTGCTCAAGAACAGTTATATATTTTCCGCGTTTCTTCACATTATTTTTGCAAGTAAAGTACTGATAGTTTGTAAAAATTCAGCATCATCTTGGCTGGAAACATCTTTGATGGTATAACTTTTTTTTCGATATAATCTGATGCAGCGTCATACCACTTTCAGCAAATATATTTTCCCCACTTTTAGTCTCATGTATAAAGCCTTCCCAAGCCAACGAGACCAATTTACCAAAATCTCCATAAAAAATACTCTTGCAAGAGAGGAATGATCTCGTGCTGAAAAAGAAAATTTTAAATCTTCCAGAGATCCCCCTTTCATGAAGTAGCTGTGCCCTATGGTATGATCTTTATCAAGTAGTTTCTCCATCCTTTGGTTGATGGTGGTCAGTAATTTTGGTAAATTGATATCACCTAAAATGCCAGCATGATCTTTAATTTCCCTTCCGTGGCTATCAGTTCTGGTACAGGCGGCATTTCCGTAAAACTAAATCGTCTCCTTAAAGCCGCATCCAGGGCTTCCACACTGCGGTCTGCTGTATTCA
>JADKFC010000010.1 GCA_016717655.1 Saprospiraceae bacterium | reverse complement strand
AAATAAAACTCAGAATAAATGAAACTTAGCTGACATCCATGCAATGAAATGACAATGTTTTCATTGTCAAGTCCTTTTGACAATAATTTTGTTGTTAATAATGCGCCAAACCATATATACGCATTTTTATATAAATAGCTTAACTGCAATAAAAAACTGATATTCAATCAATTACTTCCCAATACAAAAAGTAACAAAATTACTCATCTTGCTAATTATCAGTTACTTATACGCACAATTAACTGATCAAGGTACAAATAGGGTACAACTTACTAAAAATCAATCCTATTTATTTATGTAAATTTGAATTTAGTTGGTTTTCGATAAAAGCCAATGATAGACAGTTTTTGTTATCATTATGAATTGCATATGCATCTACAAACTTCCATCCCCTTTCTGACATGAAATTTAATGCAGAAACCATTGTTTCAAATGATATTTTTTCCGTTTTTATCCTTAAGGTAATTAAACTTTGGATTAGTCCAGGAACCATTATCTGAGCCATCATCAATAGAAACATTAATATTATTGCTCAAAAATTTGGTTTCTCCCACTATCATACAAAAAACTGTAGTATCGGTTTGACCAAATGATAAATAGCTCATAAACAAAAAACCAAATAATAGAAAGTGCTTCATATTTAAATATTTATTAAATTGTTTAACTCGTTTTTATTGAGGACATGGAATATAAATTATTTGCATGGTATTACCAATTGCTTTAAATGTATAACATTGACCTTGGTGATTCTTTAATATTATTCCCTTCTCCGGGTTATCTATAAAAATTGATCCATTTGATATGTGAAATTCTGCTTTGGGATTAGTTCTATTTATGCCAATCTTAGGAAAATCCTCACAAGCATCACCAATGCCATTATCGTTTAAATCAGTTTGAAATGGGTTCGCATAATTCGGGCAATTATCATTTAAATCAAAAATACCGTCACAATCTGTATCTAATGGTTCACAGGCATCACCAATACCATTATCATTGCAGTCAAGTTGATTAGTATTTGGTACATTAAGACAATTATCTATAAAATCATTAATGCCATCACCGTCTGCATCTGGGGCATTGCCACAACTTTGAACAATGCTTGAAATGCTGCTACAGTTAACACTATTTCCAAAAATTAATACATTATTTTGAGTATTTGACTGCCACAATAAGTTACATATTAACTCAATATTACAATTATCCAAAAGAGCGTTGTTTTGAATTTGCAAAGACAGTCCTCCAAATGTAACAGGGTGATTTAGTCCCTCTATGGAAACTAAAAATTGATTATCTAATAATTGAAGAGACCCTAAACTCTGTAAAGATTCAAATCCTGAAATAGCCACTAAAATTGGGTTATTACTAATATACAAGTCTCCCAAATGGACAAGACTGTCAAAATTTGAAATATCTGTAATGATGTTATTATTTGAAATAGAAATGCCACCCAAAGTGTCAAACTCAGAGAATACCCCAAGTCCAAAAAAATTACCTCTTAAATCGATGTAACCATTAAAATTATCTAAACTATTAAAAGGATGAAGATCAATTGAATTACCTGAGTTTGAAATATCAATAAGAACTCCTTGTTCTAAAGTTACTAAATTATCAAAACCAGTTAAACTTATCAGATTATTATTATAAGTTATATGCAAGCTATTAACGCTTTTTAAACTATTTAAGCCTGAAAAATTTACTAAATTGGTATTACCGTATGCAAATAAAGAACCACCAATATGCTTTAAACTATCTAAGCCAATAAAATCACCCAAATAAGTTTGGCTAAGGACCAATGAACCAGAAATTTCTTTTAGGTTGTTAAATCCACTCAAGCTAAAAGTATTTCCTTCCAAACTCAAGTCGCCTCCTACAAATTGCAAACTATTAAAGCCTATACAATTTGGAATATTTCCATGCAAACTAAGGCTTCCATTGACAGAATCAAGGCTGTTAAATCCAATAAAATTATTAAAATTGCTACCAGAATGAAAATCAAAATCACCTCCTATCCTCTTTAAACTATCAATTCCAAAAAAATTTTCTAAGCTGTCAATTTCCGAAACCAGAAAGTGGCTACCGATTATTTTCAATTTATTTAGTCCATTAAGGTTGCTAAATCGCCCTCCTTTGATTCTTAACTGTCCGCCAATTTTAGACAAATTGTTTAATCCTTGCAAATCTATCAAATTGCTTGCATCAAGTATTTGAACGCTTCCACCTATTTCAACAAGTTGAAATAAGCCATTAAGGTTAGTAATGTTATCTCCTAATATACCTATACTTCCTTCAATTAAAGCGCAACCAGAATAGTTTATTGAAAATGAATCAATTTGAGATTGAGAAGTAAAAACAATAGCTGTTGGAATACAACTTTGATTAAATGCCTTTCCATTAATGCAAACAATAACCGTAAATATAAAAGCCAGTTTTTTCATACGATCTTATTAAGGTCAAAATCAAAAATACGAAAGGATTTTAAATAAAACACCTCTTAATCAAAATTAATTGAATTTCAATACATTATTTTGATAGAAAAAGAATCTCATACCATCATAAATATGCAAATCCCTATAGCGACGGCTGTCGGCCTTTGTGGTAAAAGCATTTCCCCCCCCCACTACCACACCAAAACATATAAATCTTAAAGAATGTTAGTATGTGTTAATACTCAATCAAACCAAATTGTTTGTTTCAAGATGCTTCACCACTAAATTAAGCCTATTTAAATATGGCAGTAAATAGCAGTTTTTTTCAGCAGTTTTTAGTGCTTTTAAGTGGCTATCTATAAAAATATCTATGTCTTGTATGACCTGACCTTTGTATAGTTCAACGTTACAAAGATTGAATTTTTTACCCCTGATTTTCTCCGAAATTACCCCTATTTCAAAATTCCAATCTATTCCCTTGTCAATAGTAATATTATTGATTTCAACATAAATTTTATGTTCTGAACCCTTGGAATCCTTTGGCAAAACTTGCCATTTATTGACATTTTCGTTTTCACTTAGCTTTTCTTGAAAATCACACAAATCAAAGTTTATCAGGAAATCAGCCAAGTCCCAACCTGAACTTCTTGCTTCATTGCTTGCTTTTGCCTCCAAAAGTTAGATATTCTGAAATTTGCTATATGAGCAACCATTTTAAGTTGTTCTGACCATTTATCAAATGCTTTTAAATCCGGGAATAAAACTACATTTCGACCTTTAAGGACTTCACATTTTTCAGGAGTTAAATTTGAAACACCACCACAAGCCAACCAAATCAAGTCGATGAAATAAAGGCTCGCTATAATTGCTGTCTTTTCGCTTTCAACAATTGCAATTGTTTTGCTTTTATCACTTAAAAGGTGTTCACCAAAAAAACACTGTTTTAAGCTAAAGTTATCAAGCTTTAAAAACTTGTGTGACCAATAAATATGGTCATAAGGTTCTTTTACTCTCTTGCCTGTATTTAGGTCATAAAGCATAATTTTACCGGTATGAATTTTTCCATCCTGGTCAATTTGCCAAAAAATGGTTGATCCCTTCCAATGATCTGAAGTACCAATATAGTAATTTTCAATTGCCTTTGTTGTTACTTCATTGCCATATTTGTTGAGCAAAAATTGCACAAAGTTGTTATCTTCATAGTCACATAAACTTTCATTAAACGATTCAAAAGGGATACATGACCATGCTTTTTGAGTCGAAAAACTTCTTTTTCGAACAATCAACTTAGGTTCGAAATGATATTGAGGGTTTTCATGAAAATACTGTTTTGGAGTATAATGGTAACCACATTTTAAATCCCGGTTGCATTTTCCAACCATTGGGTGAATGTGTTCTCCTGTTTGCGTATAGATATACCTGACAAATGATTTTGTTCTATGTTCACAACATGGACAATGAAACCTTGTTTTCATTCCATTATATGGCTCTAATTTGTAACTGAAATTTAGCATATATGAAAAATTGGCGTTTCCTGTTGCTTTGCACTTAATAAAAAGAAACAAGAAACTATGTGATCATTTGGCTGGTTCCTCAATGTTTCCACTGTTTCAAATGGAAACGCCTGATATATGTTCAGTATCCCACCCTAATGATTTTCCAGCAGTAAACAATTTTGATACCGAACCTTTATTAGAATATCCAATTTTTTCGCAATCTGATCATAATTCAGCCCTTCATTTTGAAGTTTTAAGGCTTGGAAGAATTTTTCTTTCCGGTTGTCAGAATTTGGGTTCTTTACAAGCATCTCAAAAGGAACTCTTTCACCTGAATTTTCAAATAAAAAAGTATTTTCGTCAAAAGAAAGCAAGTAACTTTCTTTCTTAATATTAGCTGGTAGATAATTACCTTTAACAATGCAAAAATGCCTTTGCATTGGATCAAATTGGTCGGCTCTCAATTCAATAACAAGTCTCATTTTAGCCTCAAATCCTTGCCCGCTCAACAAATTATTCTTGCTTGGCTCAAGGTTTTCTGTTCTTTTCCCTGTATGGTGTAAAAACAAGAATAGGCAATCATATTTACCTGCCAATTCTTGAAAGGGATGCAAATAACTTCTTATCTTTTGGGTGTCTTTTAGATCACCACCATATGCATCAGAAAAACAATCAATAATTACAAGGTCAGCGGGTTTCCTGTCAAGTCGTGTGTCAAGTTCTTTTAATAGGCCTTCAATACTGAAAATAAACCTCAAATTAGCTAATTGCTCCGCCTTGATACTTTGGGTCTGTCTACTCAATAAAAACGCTGTTTCTCGTTCTAAATCTTCAGTTGATACATAAATTACTGATCTATGTCTTGCATTAATTGGAAAGCCTAAAAATTCATTTTTACCAGATACAATTGAAATTGCAAGCTGTCGTAAATGGTGCTTTTCCCTGTATCAGAACTTCCTGCCAAGCAAGCTAAGCCCGTTTGTTGTAAAAATGGAGAAACAAGCGTTGGGATTTCTTTTATTTCGGAGAGCAAAAGTTGTTCGCCTGTGATTTCAGAATTGCTTTCAGTTGCTATGTCTGCAATGTGGTCTATTATCTCATTTGCGATTACACCTGCAAATTTACTTGTATCAAAATTGGGCTGAACTTCTTTATTTTCAGTATCTTTGCCTTCAGAAATAGTATTTATAATTTGTGGGGTAGGCTCTTGTTTTTCCATAGTCTACCCCTTTTTATTTGTTAAATATTCATGTGCTGCAAGTACAGTATCCTGGTTTGACAGTTTTTTGCCTTGTTTTAGCCATATGTCTATTTCAGATTTTAAAAATCTTAGCTTTTTCCCACCTTTGTGAACCGGTATTAACCCGCCTGAAACCCAACTGTAAACGGTTGCTTTTGTTGGCTTATCAGGGTGATAGTGACAAAATTCATTAAGATCGAACCATTGTTCTATTTCTGCTTGTTGCTCTTTACTCTTTTCAAGTAACAGCTTTTTAATTTCACTTACTTCATTTGAAAGTTGCGAAAAGGCCTTTGGGAGTGTTTCAAGTGTTAAATGTTCCATTTGCTTATTTTTAATTAAAAAATCTAAGCAAACATAATTCACCCTTTATCCTTCATAAAGAGATTAGTAATATTAGTATCAATTTCGTAATTTTAGTAATAATTTAGTATACGGATTTGCTGAAATTACTGCTGATAGTGCTCGTTTTGTATCCTTCAAAGTAATCACCTAAAAGGGCTGCATATTCGCGTTGTTTTCCGTGAATTTTGCCCGCCACATTTTTATAATAATTGTAAAATATAGCTTCAACCTCTGCTCTTTTTGATGCATTTTTAATTTTAAAACGTGTTACTGGAGTTTTTCTATACTCAAATGCATATTTTAAATATTCTTTCAATTCTTGTTCGGTTAAAAACTTCTTGTCTACTAATCCCTTAATAAAATGACTGTAAACTACCGCTGGATCAACTTGATCAAAGTTGTTAATAAAAGCGGGCGTTTCTTGGTCAATCTCCTTTTCTGAGACCTCATTCATTTTAGTTTTAAGTAATTCTAAAGTCCCTTTTTCTGAAATTAAAGATTGGAGAAAGTACTTGTACACATCAACTTTACTAATATGCAGAGGATTGCTTATAAGCTTCTCTAATTGAAAAATATACAGGCTTAGCATAGTTTCATACATTTCAACACCACCCAATTCACCTTCAAATTTAGCAGCAGCTTTCTAAGGTTAGCATAAATAGATCAATTGAAGTTATGCTTTCAAAATGCTCAGGCAGTTCACCTAATTTCCAATTATACTTTTTAGCATATTCCTCTTGAATTGTGAAATGTTGACTTAATGATTCCAAATTTTCATGTGTTATTTTATTTGCCATTGGTTTTAATAGGTCAATAACCACCATTGAATCTTGATAATTTTTATTAACCTTTGTCCAATAATCAAAAGTAGTTCCCGGATTTGCAATTAAGTACTCATTAATATTCGATATAGCCTTATTTAATTCATCTTCTGCAAAAAAAATAATCTGCAAAATTTGAGTTTTACTCAAATCTGAAATTGATAGTTGATTTCTTAAGATTTTTAAATAGTATGCCCTTATTTCATCCTCTCTAAGTTCTTTATCTTTAATCCCCATTTGATTAGATTTTTATTATAATCTTATCCGCTGCATCCCGTTTCATTTGGTCAACCACTTTTGCGTAGATTTGGGTTGTTTTCAATTCTCGATGCCCTAAAAGTTTTGAAACAGTATATATCAGTTCCCATGCTTAATTGTAAAGTTGCGTAAGTATGCCTAAAGCAATGAAGGTAATATCCTTTTTAATCCCGGCTGCTGCTATCCATCTATATAAATGTTTGTTTTCATATGCAGAATATTCCAAACCTTCAAAAACCCTTTCTCCAATGCCAGGCTCACCTAATAGATCAAAGGCTTGCCCTGAAATTGGCAACACTTCAACCCCTTTAGTTTTCTGTTGAGTGAATTGGATAGAATGACCATGCTCAGGGCTATTCTGAAGTTCTGACCATTTTAGTTTTTGTATGTCCGAAAACCTCAATCCGGTCAAGGCTGAAAATAATGCAGCTTTTTTCATTAAAGGGTTCTTACATTCAGTTGCTGCAAGTTTATTTAGTTCGTCTATTGTAAGGTAGTTTCTTTGGGTTTCAGCTTGTTTAATAGGCTTTATTTTACTATTCAAGTCAAATTGTAAAAACCCGTCTTTATAGGCCTGTTTTAATGCTGCTTTGAACTTATTGAAATATGATACAGCAGAATTTTGTGCTAATGGTGATTTGTCGCTTTTAAAACTATTGGTTGAAAGCAAATACTCTTTGAACTCATTGCAAAACTTTTCCGATAAGTCAGAAAATCTAATATCTGACCCTGCAAATTTTTCAAAGTATAATGAAGCAGAAACCCAATTATCATGGTTTGAATTTGTCTTTGTTAACCAGACCCATAAAATAATCAAAAAAGTTCTTGTCGGCTTTTTCCTTTTGCTTCAATTTTCCAATTCTTCGCCTGAATATATTTCTGGCTTGTTGATCTGATTTTCTTTCATTTGCCGTATTTGCTCCGCAATTTGTAAGGTTTCTTTATTGTGCTGTTTGTCAACTGGTGTTTTAGGGTTGTCAATCACATAATAACCCAAAAATTCACGTCTGGTCAATTGCCCTTTTGCGTTTACTATTGCCGGGTAAAAATCTAAATAAAGGCTTTGTCTGTTGCCCTTAATTGGCTTTTTTCTCAATTTAACTTTAGTTGCCATTACCTTATTGATTTTGTAGGTGTATTAAAGATTTTATCTATAGGTTCCTTGGGGACATAGGCAAACCAGCCCTTGCGTGTCTTTTGAATATTATTTCTTATCAAAAGCGTTTGTAAAGCACCCTCAGAGAGTTTATATTTTTCTCTGACTTCTTTAGTAGTATATTGATCTTTAATTAAGATTTCATCTTTATATGCTATTTGGGGTGGGTGTGACGTCTTTTGTTGATCTTGCTTTACAAATAGGTGGTCAATATCTGATCGCTTCACCCGGGTCATTCTTTGCCCTATATTGAAAGCGTTTATTGTGCCTGCTTGAATATAATAATAGGCAGTTCGTTTTGAACAATTTAAAAGTTTTGCAACTTCACCAACTGTCAAAAATTCTTTTGCTTTCAAATCCTCAATTGGCTTAGATTTGATTTTTAAGGTTTCTTTATTACTTGCCTGAATTTTTAAAGCTTTAACTCTTGCCTTATAGGCTCTTGAATTGCATTTTTTACTGCAAAATAGTGTCACTGTTGTTCTGGCTGTAAATTGCTTTTCGCAATACTCACAAATTCTTTGTATCTCTATATTTGAACTCATTCTTATAAATTAAGTACCCTTTAGTTTACTTTAGTGCAATTAAGTGCAAAAAAATATCAGGTGCTACCCTGATTTGTACCTCAATTATTCAAAAGGTACAACAAAGGTACAAATAATCTATAAATAAACTATGAGCAAATACAAATAAAAGGACTGTAAAATGAATATATATTACTGAATTTCAATAATATAGTTATTATTATAGATACTTTGATATGAGTTTACTTTGATAGGTTACTTCCCAATACAAAACCTCGAAAAGATCGAATCCAACAAGTCTTCACTAGATATAGATCCCGTGATTTCACCCAAATGATGCAGCGCCTGCCTGATGTCCATGGCAATGAAATCACCGGTTACACGGGTATCGAGGCCCAGTAAGACCCTTTGTAAGGATTCGTGACTCTTATGCAGGGCATCGTAATGCCTGGCATTGGTGACCAGGGTGCGGTCCTGGATGCTGGCATCGCTTACCACAGCTTCGTAGAGGCGGGTCTTGAGGTAGTCGATATTCATTTTGTGCAGGGCCGAGGTGGTGATGATGTGATCTGCGGTGACCCTGCCTTCCAGGTGGTATTGAACCGCATCCACATACGGATTGAGGTCCATCTTGTTGAGCAGGATATAAAATTTTTCATTGCCGCTGAGGTACTTCTCCAGATCTGCTGCCAGATCTGCGGGAGAGGTTGTGGTAACATCGACTACAAATAAAACCAGGTCGGCCTTGGATATTTTTTCCATCGATCTTTCGATGCCGATCTTTTCTATTTCATCCTGGGCATGTCGGATGCCGGCGGTGTCGATAAAACGAAAGACCAGGCCGTTGATGTTCATGGTCTCTTCGATGGTGTCGCGGGTAGTACCGGCGATGGCTGACACAATGGCCCGCTCCTCATTGAGCAAGGCATTGAGAAGGGTCGACTTACCGGCATTGGGCCTGCCTACGATGGCGGTGGCCACCCCGTTTTTCATCACATTGCCCAGGTAAAACGAAGTAAGCAATTCTCCAATCACCTGCTGGATGTTGATGACAAGGCTTCGCAGCCTGCCGCGGTCGGCAAATTCTACATCTTCCTCCCCAAAATCGAGCTCCAGTTCAATGAGGGCTGCAAAATCAATGAGTTCCTGCCGCAAGGCACCAATGGTTTTGGAAAATCCACCCCGCATCTGTCGCATAGCCAAATCATGACTGGTGGCAGAATCTGAAGCAATCAAATCCGCTACTGCCTCTGCCTGACTCAGATCGAGCTGCCCATTGAGAAAGGCCCTCATGGTAAACTCACCCCTGTCAGCCGACCTGGCCCCATTCCTTAAAAACAATTGCACAATCTGTCCCAAAATGTAGGAGGACCCATGGCACGACAACTCCACCACATCCTCTTTAGTATAACTTTTGGGAGCAATAAAAATACTGGCCAATACCTCATCCAGCACCCCACCCTTTTCATCTACAATCTTGCCCAGGTGAATGGTGTGGCTCTGACACTGCTCCAGGTCCTTGCCTTTAAAAAAACGATTCACCAGCCCGATACAACCTTTTCCTGACAATCGGATCACGCCAATAGCCCCCACTCCCGGTGGAGTCGCCAATGCAATGATGATGTCGTTTTGCAAATGATTCATGCCACAAAGATACGGCTTCGACTGCCAACTTAAAAGTTACCCCCCCCCCCCGTTGCCGGTTCCCTGTGCTCCGTTGCCGGTTGCCGGCGCAGCCCGGACGGATGCTCCGTTGCCGGATACCCGGATGCTCCGCTTTTTTTCCTAATTTGCAGGCATGTTGAAAAATGAAAATTATCGACTGGAATGGTGTATTGATGATGCCATCACCTCACTGCCACACTTCGATAAGGTAGATCAGGTGGAGTGGTGTTCAAGGCTGGACCTCGATGGCCTGACCCCCGATTTTACTTTCGCCCAACAGGTAATAACACAAAGCCCTGTGCCGGTGAAGGTCATGCTGAGGAATAGAGGAGGAGATTTTATCTATGGCGATAAGGAAATAGATGACCTCATAGAAACCGGACTAAAGTTCAGAGAGCTGGGCTACGACCGCTTTGTTTTTGGCGCCATCCGCCACGGCAGACTGGATATGGAGGCAATTGTAAAGGTTGTTGATGCACTGGATCCTGCTCATATTTGTATACACAAGGCCATTGATGTTTCTACTGATATTTTAGCCGACCTTGTCCTTTTAGGAGAAATAAGGGGTATCAATGAAATCCTAACTTCAGGAGGAGCCGCCACTGCTATGCAGGGATTAGAGATGTTGAAAGCCATGCACAAAGAGGCAGCTGTGGGCATAGACATCATAGGGGCTGGCAAAATTACCAGGGAAAATGTGGCTCAGCACCATGAATTATTGGGATTAAAGGCCTATCACGGCAAAAGAATGGTGTAAAATCAGGGTTTTGGCATGAAATTCGTACCACTTTTTAATTAAAATAAGATCCATGTACAGGTTATGGGTAATGATTGCCGTGCTTTCATTGGTAGCTGGTTGTAAGACAGCCAAGGTGCCGGGAAGCAATTTTACGAGCAAAGAATTTTCGTGGAACAGCGCTACCGTCTATTTTATGTTGACGGATCGTTTTAACAATGGGGATAAAAGCAATGATTTTGTACACCCTACAGATGCTCCGCCCGCCTTGCTGAGGGGATATATGGGGGGAGATGTCAAAGGCATTACCCAAAAAATAAAAGAAGGTTACTTTGACAGCCTCGGCGTTGATGTGTTGTGGATGACTCCACTCATTGAAAACATTGAAGGCAGTGTAGATGAAGGCACCGGCAGGTCCTATGGTTTTCATGGTTATTGGACCAAGGATTGGACCGCGATAGACAAACGTCTGGGTACCAAAGAAGAAGTGGCTGAAATGGTAAAAACAGCCCATTCGCATGGCATCAGGGTATTGATGGATGCAGTGGTCAATCACACAGGTCCCGTTACATCCAAGGATGTAAAATGGCCCGATGAATGGGTAAAAACCGGCCCCCGATGTATCTATACAGATTATAAGTCAACCGTCAACTGTACCCTGGTAGACAATCTTCCGGATATCAGAACCGAGTCCAATGAAGAAGTAGTGCTTCCGGCATTTTTGGTAGAAAAATGGAAAAGAGAAGGCAGGTACGAACAAGAAGTAAAGGAATTGGATGAGTTTTTTAACACCACCGGCTACCCGCGTCGTCCCTACTTTTACATCGTCAAATGGCTGGTAGATCTCATCAAAGATTATGGCATCGATGGCTACAGGGTAGATACCGCTAAACACACCGAAAGTCAGGTTTGGAGCGATCTGTACAGAGAAGCCTCAAAGGCTTACGAAGTATGGAAAAAAGCCCATCCGGGAGAACTGAAAGGCGATACCGATTTTTACATGGTAGGAGAGGTATACAACTATTACATCAGCAATGGCAGAATGTACGATTACGGTGATCGCCAGGTCGACTTCTTTAACGACGGCTTCCATGCCTTGATCAACTTTGATTTTAAATCAGACGCCCATATGTCTTACGAAAAACTATTTACCAAATACGATGTGGCCCTCAACGGCCCCCTTACCGGTAAATCTGTGCTCAACTACATCAGCAGCCACGACGATGGAGGTCCGTTCGACAAAGAAAGAAAAATGGCCATGGATGCCGGCACCAAACTACTGCTGACCCAGGGAGCCGCCCAAATTTATTATGGCGACGAAACCGCACGTACCCTCACCGCAAGAGCAGAAGGTGATGCCACCCTTAGGTCTTTTATGAACTGGAATGAAATGAACCAGGGGGATAAAAAAGCCATCATGACGCACTGGCAAAAGATCGGCCAATTCAGAAAACGCCACCCCGCCGTTGGAGCAGGTCGCCACCAAAAAATATCAGATGTACCCTACGTTTTCAGTCGCACCCTCAAAAACGGTACTACCGAAGATGCTGTGGTCATCGCCCTCGAAGTCACCAAAGACTATGGCATGGCCGATGTATCCATCCTCACCACCAATGGCCGGGTAAGAGATGCCTACTCGGGCAAAATCCAAAAAGCTACCGGTGGAAAAGTAAGGGTGGACAAGGGCAAGGTGTATTTGTTCGAAAAGATTTAGACCGCTGACGGAGCAACGGAGCATCGGAGCATCCGATTCTCGGTTGCTCGGTTCCAGCTTCGCCATAGGGACAGGTGCTCGGTTGCCGGTTGCTCCGATACCTCCGATGCTCCGTAATCACCGTTTCTGCCTGAAAAAATCTTTGATCAAAGAGGAACATTCCTCCATCATTACCCCAAAGCTGATTTGAGTGGTGGGGTGTAGCAATTCCCTGCCATAGCGCATAAAACCCCTTTTATCGTCCTGCGCGGCGTAGACAATGCGGCCTATTTGGCTCCAGTAGAGGGCACCGGCGCACATCACACAGGGTTCGAGGGTGACATAAAGGGTACATTCATTGAGGTATTTGTGGTTGAGGTATGAAGAAGCCGAGGTAATGGCTATTATTTCGGCGTGGGCGGTGACATCATTGAGCAATTCCGTTTGATTATAGGCCCTGGCAACGATTTTATTACCGCAGGCTATGACAGCCCCAACAGGCACTTCGTCCTTATCAAAGGCCTGTAAAGCCTCGTTATAGGCCATCCGCATAAAATAATCATCTGTGAAAATGCCGTCCATACCCAAATTTTTGCCAAAAGTAAGCAAAGCTGAAAACTTTGGGAAAAAGCTCTTTTTTCGGCATCATTTTGGCAATTTAAATTTTGTCCGTATTTTTGCACATGGAATCATTCAATACCAATAGCATCAAAATCCTCGAGGAGGCACTCACTTTTGAAGATGTGCTGCTCATTCCTAGTTACTCAGAGGTCCTTCCCAGAGAAGTGAACGTTACCACACAATTTACCACAGACATTAGGCTCAATGCCCCCATTGTATCGGCGGCCATGGACTCGGTGACGGAATACAGGCTGGCCATTGCCATTGCCAGGGAAGGTGGCATAGGCATCATCCATAAAAATATGAGCATCCAGGCACAGGCCGAACAGGTGCGAAAGGTAAAACGTTCTGAAAGCGGTATGATCCTCGATCCTGTTGTGCTCAAACCGGATTCACTGGTAAAAGATGCCCATCATTTGATGAAAATCCACAAAATCGGGGGTATTCCCGTCATCGATAATCAAAATACCCTGGTTGGCATCCTTACCAATCGCGACCTGCGTTTTGAAACGGATATGGGCAAGCCGGTGAGTGAAATCATGACCCGTGAAAAACTGATAACAGCACCACAGGGCACTACCCTGATGCAAGCCAAAGAAATCCTCCAGCAGTTTAAAATCGAAAAATTGCCGGTCATTGATGCCAATTATAAGCTGGTAGGTTTGATTACCTACAAAGACATCATGAAAATTGAAAACTATCCCAATTCCAGCAAAGACAATCACGGCCGTTTGTTGGTGGGTGCTGCTGTTGGCGTAACCCATGACATGTTAGACAGGGTTTCAGCCCTGGTAGACGTAGATGTGGATGTGGTAACTGTTGACACAGCCCATGGCCATAGCAAGGGTGTCTTAGATGCGATTTACAACCTCAGAAAAGCCTTCCCCTATCTGCAAATTGTAGGTGGCAATGTGGCTACCGGAGAAGGGGCTCGTGCCCTGGCAGATGCAGGGGCCAATGCGGTGAAAGTAGGGGTAGGTCCCGGCAGTATTTGTACTACCCGAATTGTGGCAGGTGTGGGAGTACCCCAGCTGTCTGCCATCATGCACGCACACACTGGCTTAAAAGGTACAGGTGTACCCATCATTGGTGATGGAGGTATCCGATACACCGGAGATATTGCCAAGGCCATTGTTGCCGGAGCCAATACCATCATGGCCGGTTCTCTATTTGCAGGTACCGAAGAAGCACCGGGTGAAACCATCCTGCTCGAAGGTCGTAAATTTAAAGTTTACCGAGGCATGGGCTCTTTGGGTGCCATGGAAGGAGGATCCAAAGACCGCTACTTCCAGGATGTAGAAGACGATGTAAAAAAACTGGTACCCGAAGGTATTGAAGGCAGGGTACCTTTTAAAGGTTCGGTTTCAGAAGTCATGGTACAATACCTGGGCGGACTCCGTGCCAGCATGGGCTACTGTGGTGCTGCGACGATTCCCGATTTACAAAAAAGTAAGATGGTCAAAATTACCAATTCAGGTATTCGAGAAAGCCATCCACACAACATTACCATCACCAAAGAATCACCCAACTACTCTAAAAACGGGTAGGTCAGGCAAGATCAATAGAAGTAGGGTTGCTTTGTCTAAAGCGCCCTATCTCTCTGTGCATTACTCCAAACCACAGCGGAGGAATAAAAGCCAACACCATCATGCCGGGATAGCCCGTAGGCATCTGCGGACTCTCATCAAAGTGTCGCAGAATCTGGTATTTTCTGCTGGCCTGGTAGTGGTGGTCTGAATGGCGGGTCAATTCCAGCAATAAGATCCTGCCCAAAGGGTGGTTTGAATTCCAGGAGTGCACCGGCATGGTTCTTTCGTAATGGCCGGAATCGTTTTTTCTTCGTTCCAGCCCATAATGTTCAATGTAGTTTACGGTTTCCAATAAAAGAATGCCCATAAACGCGGATAAGATATACCAACTTAGTACTTTCACCCCAAAATAAAAGCCAATGGCCCCCAGCATGAGCAGCTGGACCACCTGAAATACCAACATATCATTGTGTCTTGACCAAAAATGAAGTTGTTGTTTCTGCAATCTTGATTTTTCAATTTTCCAGGCAGAAAACCAGGAATCCCGAATAGAACGAATAAAAAAAGAATAGAGGTTTTCACCCCTGCGTGCAGAGGCAGGATCATCGGGGGTGGCTACTTTTAAGTGATGGCCCTTGTTGTGTTCAATAAAAAAATGGAGGTAGAGGGTAGTGGCCAGAAGGGCCTTGCTCATCCACTGTTCGTAATTGGTTTTGCGATGTCCCAGTTCATGGGCAGCATTGATACCCAGGATGCCGCACGACAAGCCAAAGGCCAATATTTTGCCGAGCCGTTCCCACCAGAGCAGGTCGGCATCCTGCATCTGAATTAAAAAGTAGATACCCAAAAAATACTGCACTGGCACCAGGCCATACAAGACCCAATCATAACTTACATTTTGAAGAGCCAGGCTTTCCGAAGCTTCGTCCATGTTGTGTTCACTGCCACTGGCCATTAGCTCAATGAGCGGAATTAGCCCAAAAACGGCGATGATGGCCATGTAGGTCACCCACCCATTTTCTCTTAAAGATAAGTAGATCAGAGCAGGCACTATGTACGCCCATATATATTTCATCATGGCATAAATGTTATTTTAAATTTGTTGATTCAAAATGACCCTCTTTTGTCAAAACAATCATAGGTAACTCAGCCACCACTGCTCTTTGTGAAGGGTCTTGTATCGATCGTAAAAATAACACAAAGGATACAAAACCACAATAACGGATATCCACACCACAAAGGTCATGCCCAGCGAAAGTCCTTCACCCGGTATCAGGTAGAGGAAGGGAAAGTGATTTTCCGGATGATTGGCCTCCGCCATGGTATGGCCATTGAAAAAGTAAAGTGCCGTTGAGAGGGCATGGATGAGATACAGGTGAATAATGTAGTAAAAGAAGGCCGTCCTCCCAAAAACCGTCATCACCCGGGTAAAGCTGTTTTGCACTCTCTCCATATAGGCTAGTAAAATCAAAGCCAGGCCCAGCATTACTGATAAATAGAGTAATGATGCTGGATACTTATCTACATTCAGAAAAGACAAAATGGTCAACAACGCCGTCTTTTGCTGCGACCAGTCTACCGGGTCTCCATACCAGTTGGTAAAACGGAGAACCACAAAAAAAGCCAACAAGCCAAGGCCTGTACTTAATAAATTCTTTCTTCTCCTGCTCTCATCATACCCACCAACAAACCATTGTCCGAGACCATAGCCCAACATCATTACCCCTGTCCATACCGGAAAAGCGTAAACCAACATGGCATTGTGCCCCGGCAATATTTCATGAGCCGTAAAAAAACCATAATGCAAGAAGTCCCACCATAGGGTAGATTGAAAGCCGGGATCATCTTCCACAAAATCGAAGGCATTGTGTCCCAATACAATGACCAATCCTACTGCTACCATCACCCGGGTAGGTACCTTAAGAAACACCAGCACACCCATGATGATCATACTCATGCCAATGGCCCAAATTACCTGAAAGGGAATGATCTCGTATGCAGGGTTAAAAGTCCACGCCAGTGAAACTATAAATATTTCTGCAAACACCAGCCAAAGGCCTCGCTTCACCAGAAACGAAGCCAACTCCGTAGTACTCTTTCTCTGTCCCTGTAAAAAGATCGAAGTACCCGACAACAACACAAAGGCCGGAGCACAAAAGTGGGTAATCCACCGGGTCATAAACAAGCCCGGACTGGTAGTTGCCAAATCCAACGGATCGTGTGTATTGGCCGTGATGTGAAAGTAATCGCGGATATGGTCAAGTGCCATAATCACCATGGCCAGCCCCCTTACCACATCAATGGAACTGACTCTGCTATTGTTGTTTGGACCCATGGTTTTATCGTTGTTGGTATAAATATATGCGTATTTTTTTAAATTAGGGAATAGGGGGTAGGTTCTGGGGGATAGGCTTATTCTCTCATGGGGCCCCTACATCAGTTTACAGGTATAGGGTCTATGTACATATGCCAACTTCTCTTCCTTCCTGATGGTCTTCTACCAAATATCTGAAAGCAGGAACATTTTAGCACATGGAAATTATCCCGCAACCTACATATTAAAAATATTTAAGATTTAAACAAATTCATAATACATTCTAAAAACAAATTCAATACTTAAAATACATAAAAAACCACTATTTGAATCCTTGTGGTGATTTTCTTAATTTAACCTTTTAGCATGCATTATTTACAAAACAAAACCAGCTTTAACCATGAAATTATTAAACCAAAAAACAGCCAACTACCTGTTGTTCGGCTTGCTGTTAATATCTTACTTTTCCTGTAAGGAAGAAAAAGAAATATCAGGTACCATGACCGCACATGAGCTTCATCAGCTCAACCAGGGACTCATTGAAATATCGATGGAAGATGTGTACAATCCACCCATTGCTACTCGAATTTTTGCTTATTCCAACATGGCAGCCTTTGAGGTCAACAGCCATCGAACGGGAAAGTCCTTTATGGCACAACATACAGGCGATTCACTTTTTTCGGTTCCTACGCCGCCTTGTCCTGATTACGATCTGGCAGCGCTTTTTGCCTTTTGTGAAGTTTCAAAATCTTTGGTGTTCAGCGAATACATGGTCGACACTTTGTACAACCGACTCTCTCAAAAAGCCATGGCCAAAGGACAATCAGATGCCACCATCAAAGCCTGCAAGGAATACGCTACAGCAGTGGCAGATCAAATGAAGTCATGGATCAAAAAAGACAATTACAAAAATGTAAAATCGGGTGACCAGTACACCATCCACGGCATCGACAGTACGTGGGCACTTACCCCACCCGACTATGCCCAGGCATTAGAGCCCAATTGGTACAAGCTAAGGCCCTTTGTTATAAAAAGCCCAACAGAAATTTTACCGCCGGCACGACCCGCTTTTAGCAAAAAAAAGGGCAGTGAATTTTTTAAGAATGCAGTCATGGTAATGGATGAAGGCAATCTCAAAGATTCCATGCATCAAAAGACCGCTCTTTACTGGGACGACAATCCCAATGAGTTTAATGACAGTGGTCACAACACACACTTCAAACACAAGGTCAGTCCACCCGCCCACTGGATCAACATTACCCGCCAATACTTACAAAATGCAGGTGCTGATTTGAGCCAGTGTTTTACCGCCTACAGCGCCGTATCTGTTGCCATGTTTGATGGCATGATCACCTGCTGGGGCATCAAATACAGAGAAAACCTGATCCGTCCGGTTACTTACATCAACCGTTACCTCGATAAAAACTGGAAGCCTTTGATCCAGACACCTCCATTTCCTGAATATACCAGTGGCCATAGCACGGTGTCTGGCAGCGCATCGATTATCCTGGAGACCTTGTATCCCAATACACCGGTAACAGATTCTACCGAGGTGCCATTTGGCTTTGAGGCCCGAAGTTTTAAAACCGCCACTGAAGCCGGAAGAGAAGCCAGTGATTCCCGCTTTTATGGTGGCATCCATTACAAATTTGGGGTAGACAATGGCTTTGCCAACGGAAATGCCATTGGCCAACACATATTAAACACACATACGAAATTTAAATAATTTTATGCTGACCTTTACCTATCGATTCGCTCTTTCTTTATTTTTTTGCCTAATACTGATTACTTGCAAATCGGGGAAGGGTGAAGCCACGGGTGAGGGTATGCTCAATCAACCCTTAAAGCAAAAACAAATCGAAGGCCTGTTTGAATATGTAGATGCATCTCAATCCGGCCTGGCCTTTGTCAACAACATGCCCGATTCACTGGCAGCCTACATCTTTAAGTACGAATATGCTTTTAATGGCGGTGGCGTAGCCATTGGCGACATCAACAACGACCAACTGCCCGATGTCTATTTTTCAGGCACCTTTGATCGAAACAGGCTCTACCTGAATCTTGGCAATATGAAATTTAAAGACATCACCGATCAAGCTGGTGTTGACGGAGGTGCAGGCCTTAAAACAGGGGTCACCATGGCCGATGTCAATGCCGATGGGCTGCTCGATATTTATGTATGTAAGTCAGGTCATTTTCCCAATCCCGCCTATAGAGCCAATGCCCTTTATATCAACAAGGGCAATCTACAGTTTAGCGAAGAAGGTGCCAAATACGGACTACAGGATGTAAGTTATTCTACCCAATCGTACTTTGCCGACTTTGACACCGATGGCGATCTCGATATGTTTTTGGTCAATCACCCACTGGGCTGGGACAAAAAACACGACCTTAATGCCAGCGACGACGGTTATGGCAACCTGAAAGTAATCGAGGATACTACAAGGGTCAACGTTAGCGACAGACTCTATATCAACGAAGGAGGTAAATACATTGATCGTACCAAAGCGTACGGCGTAGACAACATCGCTTTTGGACTGGGGGCATGCATTTACGATGCCAACGGTGATGGTTATCCCGACATCTATGTGGCCAACGATTATTCAGCACCCGATTACCTCTACATCAACCAAAATGGCAAAAGATTTGTAAACCAGGCCAACACTGCCTTCCGACACATACCCAACAGTTCCATGGGCTGCGATGTGCTCGATGCTAACAACGACGGTCACTTTGACCTCTTTGTCAACGACATGATGCCAGAAAAAGACGATCGAATGAAGGTGACCCGCAGCATTGTCAAAAACTACGACTCCCATCTACTGGGGCGCAAGCTGGGCTACCACGATCAGTTTAGGTTCAATACTTTTCAGCTTAGCAATGGCGATGGCCAGTATTCTGATATTGCCCTGATGACCGGTACCTATGCCACCGATTGGAGCTGGGCTGTGTTGGGTGAAGATTTTGATTACAATGGCTATCAGGATCTATTTATCACCAATGGCTACCTCAAAGATATTTTCCACCAGGACTACCTCAAATATGAAATGGATTCTTTGGTGAAAAATACACCCGCCAATCAAGTGACCAAAGCCTGGAGTCAGCTCACCAAACCAGTAAAATTAACCAACTATTTTTACGCCAACAACGGTGGACTATCCTTCGACAATGTAAGCACTGTGTGGGCTACTGACAAACCTTCTTTCTCCAATGGAGCTGCCTACAGCGACCTCGACAATGATGGCGATCTTGATCTTGTGGTCAACAACTTCAACGATGCCGCCTTCCTGATGAAAAATACCGTCATGGAAAAAAACAAGCCCAATTATGTGCGTATTTCGCTCAAGGGAGATCGGGGCAATGCCCAAGGCATAGGAAGTGAGATTACGGTTTATTTTACAGATGGCAGCCTTCAAAAAAAATTATGCCAGCCAGGAAGAGGGTTTTATTCCTGTGTAGACAGTCGGGTACATTTTGGCTTTGCCAATGATAAGTCGATAAGCCACATCACCGTCAAATGGCCCGATCGCAGCTTAAAAAGATATACAGCTGCCAAAACAGGCCCAATTCAATTGGTCAAAAATGAAGGGCAGGTCACTGCAGAAGAACCAAAACCTGCCTTGGTGGTGACAACATCCGGTTTTCCATTTACACACAAAGAAAACGAATACATCGACTTTAAAAGAGAACCCCTACTCCACTTTGAAAACAGCAGTGAAGGTCCGTGTATGGCCAGTGCCGATGTCAATGGCGATGGCAGTGCTGAAATTTACATCGGCGGTGCCCACAACCAGGCGGCGGGATTGTTTACATTACAAGGAGGTAGTTGGAAACCTATGCCCGTTGCCGACTTTGAAAATGATAAAGTGTATGAAGACACCGGTGCTGCCTTTGCCGACTTCGACAAAGACGGAGACCAGGACCTGATGGTGGTATCGGGGGGATATCAGTTTGAAGCGGGCAATCGAAATTACCTGGTGAGATACTACCTCAATCAGGGCAAGGGAGATTTTAAGAGAGAGGTCAAAAATTTTCCCAATGTGCTCACCAATGCCGCGTCCATCACTACGGGCGATTGGGACAATGATGGAGACCCCGATGTTATTGTAGGCGGCGGTGCCTGGCCAGGTCAATATCCAAAAGGTGATAAATCATTTTACTTACAAAACAACAAGGGAACCTTTAGCATAGCAACTTGCCCCGGTGAACTCAATGAAGCCATTACCAAGGCAGCCGTGAGTGCCGACCTCGATGGCGACCAAAAACCAGAATTGATAACGGCCGGTGAATTTCAGCCCATCCGCATCTTTAAGTGGAACGGGCAGTGGCAGCTTAGCCAGACCATCGATAAGTCGGAAGGGCTCTGGCAATGCCTTTACGTAGCCGATGTCGATCAGGATAAGGTGCTTGAAATTTATGCCGGCAACCTCGGTCTCAACAGCTTTTTGGTGGCCAATGAAAAAAATCCTATGCGCATATACGGTGGCGACTTTGATGGCAATGACGAGTGGGATGCTATCCACTGCCTCAACCGGGAGGGCAAAGACTACCCCATCCACCACCTTGAAGAACTGCAAACACACATGACCTCGCTGCGCAAAAAATACCTGAGGTACAAACAATTTGCCAATCAGACCCCACAGGACATCTTCGGTGACAAGCTGAAAAAAGGCAAAATTTATAATGCTTACCAAATGGCCAGCATGGTGTTTTACAAAGAGGGCAATGGATACAAAGGCCTGGCCCTGCCCACCGAGGCCCAGCTCTCAATGACAAAAGCCTTTACCACCCTTACCATAGGCGGACAATCGTACATAGTTGGCATTGGCAACTTTTACGACACCGACTTTGAGTACGCTCGTTACGACGCCGGCAAGGGCTACCTGCTATCAGCAGACAAAAATCATAGTTACAAAGTCGCTACCGTGCCCGGCTTTGCAGCCTATGGCAACATGCGCTCCCTGGCTACTCCCGATGCCCATACCTTGGTGGTGTGTGGCAGCGATGAAGCGTGTAGGGTAATGAGGTGGAAGTAGGGAGGCTGTCAAATAAGATATTAACGGTAAATGGACCTCATTCAAAAAATAAAAATCGCCTTCGAAACACATTCCCCGGAAGGCATCAAAGAATGTCTGGACCAGGGTCTGAGTCCAAATGAAATTGTCGATGGCAGACCCCTGGTTGATGAACTCATCAACATGTACTTGCGTAGCCCTCACTTTAAAATCTGCATGCAAACATTAGTGGAAAAAGGTCTGCAATTTGAAGATAAAATTTTATTAGCCGTTCTCACAGACGATGCAGTCAGCCTAGACCAACAACTATCTGATAAGCAGGAAGCAATCTATAATAAATATACCCTTCAATGCACATTTACACCCCTTATCGATGCCTCCCTGCTCCACCTCTGTGCTGAATACAACCATACAGCTTGCGCCTATATCCTATTGAAACATGGCGTTGATGTCAATACCAAAGCTGGCCTGGATGATCACGGCTTTGGCGGCCAAAGCCCGATCTTTCACACGGTCAACCAGCACAACAACAACAGCAAAGAAATGCTCGAGCTTTTGCTTTCTCACGGAGCTGACCTCACCCTCACCGTCAAAGGTCTCATCTGGGGCAAAGGTTACGACTGGGAAACGTTTATTCCTTCTGTCAATCCCATCAGCTACGCCATGATGGGCCTGCTACCCCAGTTTCAGAGAAAAGAGGATCAGATATATCAAGTAGTATCCCAATTACAAAAGGCAAGGTACGGCAGTGAGTATAAGCCGGGGAATGTGCCGAATAGGTATTTAACAGTTTAATTTTCAATATTAGAGTTCAAACTATTAATCTCCAGATTAATTATGAAACCAACTAAATAAAAATTATATTTGGGAAGATTTCTTTGCCATCTTGATCTAAGATAAACGTATCAGTAAATAAATGTTGATTTGATTAACTACATTAAGTATATAAATAAAGAGGTTTCTTATGAAAAAATTGATTGCAACTTTTATCCTACTTGGTCTATGTCAATTAACTTCAGCGCAAAATGTGTATATACCTGACTCTATATTAGTCTCTTTTATTAAAAGAGTTGACAGTTGACAGCAATAATGATGGCATAGGCGATATGGATGCAGATGAAAATAATGATGGTGAAATTGATCAAGTAGAAGCAACAAAAATACAATTTCTAATTTTCTCTGGTCTTTTTTCAGATTTAACAGGAATTGATAAATTCGTCAACTTAAAAAAAATAAAATTTCCGTATTGTAAAGTATCGAATTTAAATTTAACAAATTATGAAAAATTAGAATCAATCTCAATAATTTTTAATCAGACAAAGAATATAGAATTAAATAGTCTTCCAGCTTTAGTTGAGCTTATAGATTTGGGTAGTGCAGGTTTTCTTGAGACTTTAAAATTGACTAATCTTCCCAAATTAATCCAAATTAATGCCAAGCTAATCATCAATTATTGCTATGTTGATAATTTGCCCGCTCTTACTTTACTCAAAATAAATCAAGGTCATCGTTGCAAGTTTAAAAATCTAGAGAAATTAGAATATATACAATCACCACTAATAGATATGTCCTTATCTATAATCAATCTACCCAAATTAAAATACTATCCAATATATGATCGCTTGTCAGACACATTGCTTCTTATAAATTCACCGCTGAACTCTATAAATACCCTCAATATAGATCTAAGAAAAATAAAATATGTTCATATATCTGGCTTAAATAATATTACTGAAATAGGAATTGAAAATTCTAATATAGAAAATCTTAAGTGCGAAAATTTATCCAAAGTAATTTCTTTAACTTCATCAGCTTCCAAAATCCAAAAATTATCTGTGAATAATTTGCCATTAATAAACATTTTAGATGTTGCACAAAGCGAAATAAATGAATTAAACATGGATTCATTACCTTCCTTAACTCAACTTGATTGTAGTTATAATTCCATTAAAAGTTTAAATGCATCAACATCTCCATTATTAACAGAACTAAAATGCCAATTCAATTTATTATCTGATATCAAATTAGATTCAAATAGTAATATACTTGAATTTAATTGCAGCAATAATTTATTAACAAATCCAAATTTGTTTTCTATTAAACATATAAACAATTTTGACTGCAGCAATAATTTACTAACTGTTTTAAATTTTCACCAAAACAAAAATCTTAAAAAACTAAATTGTAGTTATAATCCTTTAATACATCTTAATACAGACTCCCTAATAAATTTAGCTGAGTTAGTATGCATCTCCACTCACTTAAAAGAACTGAGCACAAATAATTTAAAATCACTTAGTTTAATATATGTTTCACATAATGATTCATTGTCAATAGTTACATTAGATTCTTTGCCAAAATTAAGTTCTGTTTATTGTTTTGGTAAAACACAATTAAATATAAGAAATATTAATTACTTGATCTCTCTTTATAAAGAAGATGGAGTGCTGCTAATCGACAACTCACTAATTTCTACTTCCATTTGGGATACAGCTGCAGATAGCACCCAATATATAAAAATAAGCCCAGGTGTTTTATTGCGTAATCTAAATAAATTAATATTAACAAATTTTCCAAATAAAAAAAAGCTTTATCTGGCTGCTCCGTTATTACAATTCAATGTTATGGATACCTTGGTCTTGACAGCAGATATTGGCTTTACAGAGATTGAATGTAGAAATCTTTTATTGAAAGATATTGTATTCGAATCAAAAAAGGTTATAAGAGAAATAAATTTATATAATAACGAATTCGATAGTTTGTGTTTTAAGGAATTTCCGAATTTAACTAGTATTATTAGTGAAAATAATACTACACCTGCAAAAATGATATTAAACAATCTACCCAATTTAATTCATTTACAAAGTGTTCAAGATAAGTTAATATCCATAGATATAAATAATGCTCCAAATCTTAAATACTTATATTTGGAAAAAAACAATATTGAAAATATTGACATTAATCACTTAATAAATATAAACATGGTTTATATTCTTGAAACAAAATTAAGAAAATTAAAGATCGACAGCTTAAAAAAGCTGCATACTTTATTTTGCAATTTAAATAAATTAGATAGTTTGCAAGTTACTGATTTGCCCCTTATCACAGAACTTGATTGTAGCAATAATCAAATTTCAAAATTGAACCTATCAAATTTACCTTCGATAACTCAGTTGAATTGTCAACACAATAATTTGGAAACTTTAACAATTAAAAATTGCTTAAATTTACAAAATTTAGACTGCTCAAACAATCTAATTAATAATCTCATAGACAGTTTGCCAAATTTGAAAAACCTGAAAGCTTTCAATAATCAACTTTCAAAGTTAACACTTGGACTTTATCCTAATGTCAATTTTGTATATTGTCAAAATAATAAAATTAGTGACACATTAAATTTAATAAATCATAGCAAACTAATCTTATTTGATTGCTCATATAATAATATTAATAATATAAACCTTCTTAATCTCAACTTATTCAGAGAATTGCGTTGTGGTAATAATAGCATTGATAAAATGTACTTGGAAGGAATTCCAAATATGAATCGTATATATTGTAATAATAATTCATTTAAAGAATTGACATTACATAACTTAAAACTTGAACTCCTTGATATTTCTAACAATAAAGATTTAAAGTATCTAAAACTTGAAAGCCTTCCAAAGCTAAAATCGATTTTCAATTTAAATACCCTTTGGAATTTGTCATTTCAAAAGATCAATGGGTATTTAATAATGCAACAGGCCCTTTTTATGGAGATCTACCCATCTACAACCCCAACCTCAAGTACATTTGTTGCAGCGATAAAAACATTACAGCTATTAAGTCAAAACTCAATTCATTGGGTATTCAAAATTGTGAAGTAAATAGCTATTGTACCTTTACTCCTGGGAGTATTTTTTACTCACTGATTGGTAATAACATTCTCGATGTGGACAACAATGGCTGCGATTCAAACGATATCAAAATTCCCAACGTAAAATTTACTATTACAGGTGGCACAGAAAGTGGAACCCTCATAGCCAACTCATCAGGGTCTTACTTCTTTCCATTCCAAACAGGTACACACACCATTCAACCAAGCCTCGAAAATCAAACTCATTTTACAGTCAATCCAACTTCTTATATACTCAGCCCTCCCTTCTCTCAAAATCAGTACATTCAGGATTTTTGTTTTACTCCAAAAGATGTAATATCGAATATTGATCTGTCAATTTCTCCAAAATCTCCACCCGCCCGACCTGGCTTCAATACACAGTACTCAATTGTTATAACCAATACAGGAAATCAGATCGAAAACGGAATAATAAATTTTGAATTTGAAGGTACGAAAATGGATTTTGTTTCTTCAGATTTAGCACCAACAAACCAAGGTGATGAATCACTTTCCTGGAATTATATCGATTTATTGCCATATGAAACCCGCAAATTCAATGTGGAGTTTAGGATAAATTCTCCCTTTGATAATCCGCCCATTAATGCAGGAGATGAACTTGTCTTTTCCTGTAATACCACCAACCATGATTTTACTTTAAAACAAATCGTGGTGGGTTCTTATGACCCCAACGATAAAACCTGCCTTCAAGGCAATGCCATCACACCTGAAATGGTGGGCGACTACGTACACTACATGATCCGATTTGAAAACACCGGTAACTATGCAGCCGAAAACATCGTGGTCAAAGATGTAATTGATACAAGTAAATTTGATGTGTCCTCTTTGCAAATTACTGATTCTAGTCACGAAGCCTGGGCTCGCATCAAAGGCAATGTAGTAGAATTTATTTTTGAAAAAATAGAACTGCCGTTTAATGATGAGGAGAATGATGGTTATATCACTTTTAAAATTAAAACAAAGCCCAACCTGGATTTGGGTGCCGAACTGAAAAATGAGGCCAATATCTACTTCGATTACAACTTACCTGTACTAACCAACGAAGCCAAAACCGTTGTTGCCATTCCTGATCTAATTCACGATGAAACCGAAACTGCTCATTTTGAAGTTTTCCCAAATCCAACTGCCAATACAGTAGGATATTTGAGTTCTGACCTCGTTTATAAAGCAGAAGTATTTTCAATTGATGGAAGGCTACTACAGAGCTCTTTGTTTCCTGGTAACGAAATAGAAGTAAAACATCTGCCAGATGGAAGTTATGTGCTAAAAATATATACCCGCAACAAAGTACAGGTGGGTAGGTTTGTGATTGAATAAAGGTAATAGAAAATCAAACTCATTTCATCTGTCCCAAAATTTCAAACGCACTAAATGCAGCTTGTACTATTATCACTGACCATAAAAATACATTTGAAAAATCACTGCTGGCTCTTGCCTTGATTTCATACATCCAACCCTTTATGGACGGAAATAAAAGAACAGCCAGAATTGTATCCAATGCATTATTGATGCAGGAAAAACACTGTCCCCTGTCCTTTAGAACAGTTGATTCATTGGAATATAAAAAAGCCATGCTGCTGTTTTACGAACAAAACAATCTTTCTGCCATCAAACAAATATATATCGAGCAATATAAGTTTGCGGTTGAGACTTACTTTTAATAGCCGATTTTCGTACAATTTTCTGAAACCTATCGCTTAATAAGCATATCCAGCTCATCTCAATTATATCCAATGTAAAGTTGCTAAATGTGTACATAGCTTCATCCATGCAACACTTATTGTTCAACTTAATAAAAGCAAGTAATTTTTCACTGCGAGTCTAAGTTTCTATGGCATACTCATGGTTACCATCAGATAGGTCAATTGTCCACACTTTTAACATTCCTTCAACATCTTATCCATCACTATACACAAAAAGTCAGTTTTGTTTTTTAAGAGGTTCTGGGGGGGGGCCCCCCCCCCCCGGGGGGGCCCCCCGGGCCCCCCCCTGGGGGGGAAAAAAAAGAGGGGGGGGGGGTTTTTTTGTCTTGGGGGGGGGGCCCCCCCCCCCCCCCGGGGGGGGGCCCCCCCTTGGGGGGCCCCCCCCCCCCCCCCCCCGAAAAAAACAAACCCGGCCCGGCGGGGGGGGGGGGCCCCCTGGGGGGGGGGGGGGGGGGCCCCCCCCCCCGCCTCTTTCCCCCGGGGGGGCCGGGGTCCCCTTCGGAAAAAAAAAAGGGGGGCCCCGGGGGGGGGTCCTTCCGGGGGGGGGCCTGCCGGGGCCGGGGGGGGGGGGGGGGGGGGGCGGGCCCCCCCCCCCCCCAAACACCCCCCCCCCGGCCGGGGTGGGGCCGGGGGGGGGGGCCCCCCCCCCCGGGGGGGGGGCCCGGTTGTTGCCCCCCGGGGGGGGGGGGGGCGCCCCCCCCCCTCCTTTCCCCGGGGGGGGCCCCGGGGGGGGGGGGGGGGGGGGGGGGGGGGGGGGGGGGGTGGGGGGCACCCAAAAACTTTCTCCTGTAAAGGCCCCCCGGGGGGAAAAAGTTTTAAGGGGGGGGGGGGGGAAAGGGGGGGGGACGGGAGGGGGGGGGGCCCTTCCCCCCCCCAATTTGGGGGAAGCCCTCCCCCCCCAACCCACACCCCCCAAAGGGGGGGCAGAAAAAAAAAAGGGGGGCGAAAACCCCGGGGGGGGCCCCGGCCCCCGCAAAAAAAGGGGGGGGGGCCAAAACCCCCCCCCCCCCCCGGGCCGCAAACGGGGGGGGGGCCCAGGGCCGGCCCCCGCCCCCCGGAAATTTTTTCTTTGTTGGGGGGCCCCTCTCCCCCCGGGGGGGGGGGGGGGGGCAAGAGGGGGGGGGGGGGCCCGGGGGCGGCGGGGGGGGGCCCCCGGGGGGGGGCGCCCCGGGGGGGGGGGCCGGGGCCGGCCGGCGGGGAACCCCCCCCCGGCCCCCCGGGGGGGGGGCCCTTTTTTTTCCGCGGGGCCGGGGCGGGGCCCCCCCGGGACAAGGGAAAACGAAAAAAGGCCCCCCCCGGGGGCCGGGCCGGGGGGCCCCCCCCCCCCCCGGGGGGGGGGGGGGGGGGGGGGGGGGCCGCCTTTAAAAAACCCGGGCGGGGGGGCCGCCGCCCCCCCAACAAACACAAAAAAAACCCCCGGCCCCCCCCCCCGGGGGTGTTCCCCAACACCGGCGGGGGTTTAAGGCCCAAAAAATAAAACCCAAAAAAAACCCCAAAAAGGCCCCCCAAAAAAAGGGGGGGCCCCCCCAAGGACAACAAACCCCGCCCCCCCCCGGCCCGGGCCCCCCCCCCCGTGCCCCCGGCCCCGAGTCTTCCCCTCTCAAATTGGGGCCCCCCGGGAAAACCGGAAACCCCCCAAAACCACTCCAAAAGTACGCAAAAACCCTTTGCCAAAACCGGGAAGAGCCGTGGTTAACCCCCTTTCTTTAAAAAGGGCAGTCACCCAATGAATATAAGAGGATGAATTAAGGCGGGATAAAACGTTACTCTGAAGATTGTCCGGATAGCACACAATGTTAAATGCCAAATTAAATTTTGCTGGGTCGGCTTTGATTGCAGATACTCTCATTACTATTTCGAAAAGAAAAACTATTTCATACTTTATGGGGAAAATTTTTCAATTTTACAATGACTCAACATTGGAAAAAACGACCTCTTTGGGCATACTCAAAATTAGGGGTCTGTAAAAAGTTTATTAATTTATATATTTGTTAATACTTCAATTGTGCAAGCCTAAGATTGAGGTTGCCATTAACAGCGATAAAATGTATCGGTTGGTATAAATTATAAGATTGATAAACCAGACACCCCAAATTTGATATCACATGGTTTGCATAACAGGAAAAACCAACAACTTCAAACAAAGCAAATTCAATATGATAAAAAAATTCTTGGCTCCTCTATTTTTAGTCCTTTTACTCCAAATAAACATCTCATCCCAAAGACTATTTTCTGAAGAAGAATTAAAAAGTGATCTTCATTTTTATAAAATCAATCTTGAAAGGCAACACCCCAACCTTTATTTATACGCACCCAAAGATCAAATAAATTTCTTTTTTGACAGTATTTCTAATTCTATCAATAAACCACTAACGGAGGCTGAATTTTATTCAAAAATCACATTATCCAGTAATATTGTTAAAGATGGTCATACCTTGATCTTACCCAGCAACAGTTTTACCGACTATCACAATACCCATAGCAAGTTTTTACCCTTTCAAATAGGATTTGTGGATCAAAATCTGTATGTTAAAATGAATTGCACGAAAACCAAACTATTGGAAGATGGAACAATTATTGATAGTATAAATGGCCTAGCTGCTTCATCAATAATAGAAAAATTATTAAAAAGGCAAGTGAGAGATGGTAAAAATCTTTCTTATGCAAAATGGATTTTAGATACCTATTTCCGGGAATATTACAGTTATCAATTCGGCCATCCTTCTTCCTTTCAGATCAGCTACACAAACAGCGATCGTAAATACACTGTCATAACATCGGCGCTTCCAAAAGATAGCATATACTTTTATCGTCAAAAAAACGACTTGTATTTAAATTCTAAAACTCAAAATGAAAAAGGCATTGACTTGAAATATGATAGCACAAAACGGGTTGCCATTTTGACCATTAAAGACTTTCATACCGATATTTTAAAGAGTGAATACAATCAGAATTTTATAAAAAGAAATTAAAAATATACTGAACAGTATTATAAAGAGTAAAGCCCAAAATTTAGTTATTGACCTTAGAAACAATCAAGGCGGTGATGTTGAAAACGGTGTGTATCTATTAAAGTACTTAATTCCAAAACCATTTAAAGTGGTAAATCAATATGAGAAGATTAAAAATGGCAGGCTAGTAGCAGCCAAAGGTCCTTCCATGGGCATACACACTCCCTTTAAAAATCAATTTAAAGGAAAAATATATGTTTTGTTGAATGGAGGAAGTTTTTCCAATTCCGTTATTTTTTCATCTTGTTTGAGAGAAAATACCAACACCGTTTTTGTGGGTACAGAATCTGGCGGTAACCCCCATGTTTTGGCAGGTTATGCAAAGGATTTCGAACTCCCCAACACCAAGATTAATGTACAAATTCCCACAAAACGTTTCATTATGACCAATATACAAAAAAATGATGGTTCAGGCTTACTACCAACATACATGGTGGATAGTAGCATAGAACATTTTTTACTTCAAAAGGATAATCAATTTGACTTTCTTTTGGACATCATTTATAAAAATGAAAACTAAGAAGGCTAATGGCAATTGTCCATAATAAGGCTTGCGCTTATTATTTTATTTTTTTTACCTGTTTTTGGTAAACGTATTCTTACGATAACTACCGAGATATTAGGTTACGTTTAAATGTATCCCGATAAAATTACCTATAATCCCTATGTATTAAAAAATACTCGCTAAACAATAATATTGAATAGACTAAAGTTTCTATTTAAAATTCACTACTTTGATTAAACTATCTTTATACTTTGCCTTGCTATTATGTACATTCAAAGCTCAGGGACAAACCGGTGTCTATGTTCGCGATGAATTTTTGAATTATGTTAGTCTTACCCTAGAAAAAGATTCTACCTTCAAATTCATCGAATCATTTTGTGTGGGCAATGAAGTCGGCTCAGGAAAATATTCGATCGTGGGTAATCAACTCATCCTAAAATATGATTCACTGATCAATCCTATGGTCGTTTACCATACTTCAAAATCAAATGATGTTGAACTTACTATTCACGCCCTGGATGAAAAATCCGGAAAAGTCATTGAAAATATTGAGCTGAATGAAGTCCTCATTACCGGTGAATATCCAGATATAATTACCAGACATAACAATGGCAAACACATTTATAAGCGCAGCTTTGATGGCCCCAAAAGTTATTCGGTTTCTTCCAGTGGATACTCAAGCCATAATTTTTATGTGGCAAATCCGGGCACCTATGAAATCTATGTTAAACTTTCCAAAAACATCAATGGGGATATTTTCTATAAATATGGTGTCGAAACCTATGATATAAAGGAACTGTCGTTAACCAGTCTCACTCTCCTTTCCAATGGTTTTGAATTCAAATATCAGAAACGCAATTAGATGTATGCCACCATCAAATAGCCATTTGGTCCTTTCTATAGGCCTTAATTCAAAGACATAACACCATTACATTTTACAAAAAAATTCAGTCCAATATATCTTCCATTTTCAACACCATTGCTAAATAAATATATAAATATTTAAGGTATATAGTATTAATTATCAATTTCTTGGAAATGGATTATGGAAACAAATCCAAGGAAATCCTAGGAAAAATTGCTCCAAATAAATACCTTTGGTTCAAATTCTTTTCCGCAATGATCAATCATCAAAATGCTCCCACACACAAGATGTTTTATTGGGTTCGCAATCTTGGGCCCATCCATGTTTTAAGTGCGTTGTTCCTGCTCTTTTTATCACACCTTTCTATAGCACAGACAGTTATAACTTATAACTATACCGGCTCTATGCAAACCTACACGGTTCCTCGGTGTTTATTCAATCAACATCTCTGCTTCAGGAGCACAAGGTGCCGGTGGTGCCGGTGGAAATGGAGGCCAGGCTACTGGTGATTTAAACGTTACCCCTGGACAAATATTGAATATTTTTGTAGGTGGCCAGGATGGATATAACGGTGGTGGCAGTGGCTATGCTGCTGTAGCACGAAATGGCGGTGGCGCTTCTGATGTACGGATGACTGGCACTTCACTTGCAGACAGGATCATCGTCGGCGGTGGCGGAGGTGGTGGTGGTTTCACAGATGTGGGAACACGTGCCGGTGGTACCGGAGGAGGCGGAACCATTGGAGCCAATTACGCCGGTGGAGGCGGAGGGGCAGGTTATGGTGGTGCTGGTACCCAAGGCGGAATCAGCGGTGGTGCCGGAAATTCCTCCTGCCATTCAGGTGGGGCTGGCGGCGGTGGACTTACAAGCGGTGGAGGCGGTTCTTGCAACACTTGCTATACAGGCATCTGCGGACAAAACGGATCATTCGGACAAGGCGGTAATTCAGATACCTGGGAAAACGGTATTTGCTACAACAGCTACGGCGGTACCAATGGCGGTGGTGGAGGCTATTACGGCGGTGGTGGCACTTCTGTTGGCAATTGTGGCGGCGGTGGCGGCGGCGGCGGTTCATCCTGGACCGGTACACTTGCCAACCCAACATTTACGGCAGGTTTCAAAACAGGAAACGGCATCGTAATTATCACCCAAAATGAAAACTATATTGCCCAAATAATAGGAGGTGCTTCCTATCTTACCTTACAGGATGCCATCAATGCTGCTGCTGAAAATGATACCATTGTGCTTCTGGCCAATGTTACAGAAGACATCGTTATTCCTACATCTGTGTCCCTGGATGCAAATGGTTATGATCTGTCTATTCCTTCCTCCCTTCAGATTGCAACAAGTAAAACATTGACCTGGATGTCTGAAAACCTGAATGTAAATGTCGGGGCTTCGATCCTCAATGATGGCACCCTCTGCAATAATGGAAATCTCAACTATCAGGGGGGATTGGGTAGCTTTACCAATACTGGCATCTACAAAGGAACAGGAAGCTTTAACGGAAATTTTATCAATGCCGGAAGTGTGAGGCCTGGAAACTAGTATGCCATTTTGGTTTTATAGACTCACATCTTTCAATGTATTTTGTTCATTGATTGGTAACTACGTCTACTTCACGTTAATTTAACTTTCTGCAGTCCATTGCATAAGTGCCCATGGTTCTCTTTGGCAGCAAGACTTAGTTTTAATTCTAGTATCGATTGGGTAAATACTGCAAAACAAGAAGAGTTATAAAAATCACATTTTCAACATGGGTCCTTTTGCTCGCCTCTCTTATACTTTCCACGTGATTCAAAATGATGACCTAGGACTGTCCTCAAAATATTCTTTGGCAACAATCATTTAATTACGGCTATTTACAACTTTTATATCGAACAGCTTATGGTAGCCATACTTTATTTGGATGGCTATGATTTCGAGGAATGGCCAAAACTTGAAGTCTACCTGACTAAGAAAACGAAAACAGACCAGCTTAATTGCGAAGGCGCTTTTACACCTTAGTAAATGATTACAAACTTGTATATTTGTTTATGAAACAATGTGAAATGGGGTTGCAACGATACAATTTATATTGACACCTTTACACACACTATTTATGAATAGACAACCATAATCAATATTAAAAAAATGTACAAATTATTACTTCTAGGATCCCTTTTTATTGGTTTGACAAGCTCTTGTTCAAATTCAGGTCAGTCAAATAACGCCGACACATCCATCCATAATAGCAGCCAAACAACTGAAAATAAAAGTACCATTACCCAAAAAATAACACCCTCACTTTGGGTTGAAACAAAAGATGCAAAGGCAGTAGCAGATTATTACCTCTCCATTTTTAAAGATGGTAAACTTAAAGATCATCGCAAATATAAAAATCCACCAGAAGCAGGGGGCGGCGACTTTGAAACGGCGATTATCGAAATCAATGGAATAGAATTCAATATTTTGGCAGCAGGTCCTTACTTCAAGTTTAATGAATCTGTTTCGTTTGTAATTAATTGCAAAGACCAGGCTGAAGTAGATTATTATTGGGCTGCCTTGACAGCAAATGGAGGACAAGAAAGTTCTTGTGGTTGGTGTAAAGATAAATATGGTCTATCGTGGCAGGTTGTTCCCGTTGAATATTTTGACTTAATAAACAGCGATGACCCTAAAGTTAGAGATAAGGCATTAAAAAATACACTTAATCAAAAAAAGATAATTCTAGCCGAACTTAAATAAACATAATTTATTGATAAATTCGTTTCCAAATAAAATTTGGCTTTTATGACTTCATATCGGAAAAACACAACTTAAAGAACAACGGGCATGTTCATTCAATATTTTATTTGGCTGATTATATTTTTATGCTTAAAATTCTGCATAATTATCAGTAGGCGATTTTCTACCCGGTTAAATATGTAGAATCCTAGTTTAGTTTTATAGATGTTTATTATATGTGTACAAACTTGTATATTTGTTTGAAACGGCGGTGAGGAAGGATTGTATAAACGCCCTTGGATTGCGACAATCTATTCGATCCAAAAATGAGCAAATAACAAAGCAACTTTAAAATGGAATATACAGAACTTGACCATTTAAAAGACAAAGAGAAAATCGTAACCGACATTTACGAGAAATTAATAATAGGACTCAAGGAATTCGGTCAGATAAAAATAGAACCAAAAAAGACAAGCATTCATCTTGGTAACAGGTTTGGATTTGCAGGTGTTTATACTCGAAAAGATTATATAAACCTTGAAGTACATTTAAACTATAAAATAACAAGTGAAAGAGTTTCCAAAATTGAACAAGGCTCAACAAACCGTTTTCATCATACAATTAAGTTGACAAAACCAAATGATGTTGACAATGAAATATTAACTTGGCTCAAAGAAGCATACGATCTAAAAAAATAGGGAAATGAATAATATAATCAAAGGGCTTATTGCTGGAACTGTTTTTGGAATTGTGTCTATTATTCCAATGGTCTTTATGACTTTTGAAGATAAATCGAGAGCGATGACGGCATCATTCATTAGCAGATTTGCCATTGGATTCGTTATTTTTAATTTGGATCTTCCAATGCCAAATTGGATTAAAGGTGGACTTGTGGGTCTTGTTTTAAGTCTACCTGATGCTATTGTAACAAAACAATATGCACCAATTCTCGGACTTGGTCTGATTGGTGGCATAGTGTGTGGGCTCTTTGCAAAATAACGACACAAACTTTCGTATAAACAAAAAACAATCTGGACACCTCCTACATTACAAACACAATAAGGAGTAAAATATCCAAAAATTAAAAAACACTCATTTAAATTTCTCAATGAAGAGTTTAGGACTTTATAGCTTTTTTTGCGCTTGCCTAAGTTTTGGATGTAATTTGCCAACTGTCCGGTATTTTACTACCCAACCCTTCATTACTGCGTATAAAACCAATATCGACAAACCACTTACAATTGTCTTCGACCCCAATGTAAAAGACACAATACTAATTAAATCAGCCGATATTAAAAAAATGACAGTGGTTCAATTTCGCCGTACATTGGAAGACGTTTTGAAAACAACATTTGAACCTACTTATACCGAAGTAAAAATGAGCAACACATTTAGTCAAAACGGTATCAGTCTGGTCCTGGTAAAAGTGAAGCCAGACTGGAATAAAAAATCTTTCAAAACCCTTGACACCGGTCCTGCTAACAATCCACAAACAACCACTAATTTTGAACTGGAATCAAAAATATCCTATCAGGCAGTTGTATACTCAGATGGCCAAAAAAGTGGGGTAATCGAAGGCATTGTTTACAGTGAACTGTCGACCTTCCAGCGAGGACAAACTCCGGCAGTATTTAAAGATGGTGTTAAGGTTATGTGTGAGGACATTTATAAACAAATTATCAATTATAAATAAATTGTCCCTAAGACCAAAAGTTACATATTAGCAATTTCTTTTCTTCAGATATGATCCGCGATAACCAAAAAATGCCAATAGTCATTTTTTGAATTGGTTTTAAATACCCAATATACGGTTCCCACAATAAACCCCAACGGGGTGACACTATTCTAACCTCACAGAGGCGACAATAATAAAACCCCAACGGGGTTTCCATATTACAAAACACCATCGAAGATGCCTTATGGAACCCCGTAGGGGTGACATTACTAAACCCCAACGGGGTTTCGATGTTACAAATCACCATCGCACACGCCAGACCGAACCCCGTAGGGGTGACACGTTCCAAACCCCAACGGGGTTTCCATATTACAAAACACCATCGAAGATGCCAGACCGAACCCCGTAGGGGTGACATCACCAAACCCCAACGGGGTTTCCATATTACAAAACACCATCGAAGATGCCAGACCGAACCCCGTAGGGGTGACACATTCCAAACCCCAACGGGGTTTCCATATTACAAAACACCATCGAAGATGCCAGACCGAACCCCGTAGGGGTGACACATTCCAAACCCCAACGGGGTTTCGATGTTACAACACGAAATCGAAGATGCCGGAAGGAAGCCTGTAGAAATGATCAATTTTTACTACCACCGATCATAATTTACCCTATAAATACAAGAATTTTCCTCACTTTCAGTTGAATTGTCCTATCTACTCCGCTTCGTCTGCCCATAACTTTGTACCATTAATTTCACAAAACATCCTTCCTCTCTTTGTAAAAGGAAAGTAGCTTCTCAACCGTCATTCACCCCTAATTCCCCCAGATTTAGGACAAAAAAAATGTATGAAATATTTTATCAACCATAAATCTTAGTTAAAATGAAAACACTTATTATGACCTTATTGGTAGTTGTGTTAACTACCTTTTCATCCAATTTTACTCCATGTAAGGCGCAAAACCCTTATGGTGAGGTGAATTTTATAAAAATAAAACCCCACATGAACGAGAGTTTTTTGATCGACATGAAAACCTCCAAAAAATTGGCCAATGCCAGAAAAGCCAACAAAACCATCAATTCCTGGCAGCTTTATAGAAGGGCGTATCCACGTGGTATGAATGTCGACTATGACTATGCCACCCTGTCCGTTTTTCCAAGTGGCGTGGAAATGAAAGCAGAAGGCACCTGGGATTCTGGGGTTAGAGAATTGAGTGTAAAAGAAATCAGCGATTTTTTAACCTCATTAGGCAATAATCGCACCATTACGGCAACCGATTTGTATACCTATAGATTGGGCACAGGCATTAATCTGTTGCCCGGTGAATACGTACAACTAAATCTTATTAAAGCAAAACCAGGTAGCCATGATGCCTACGAAAAATTATTGGAAACCCTCAAGCCGGTAATCGATGAATGTGTCAAAGCAGGAGAATTAAAAGGATTTAATGTTTGGAAACGCACCTATGCTACCAATGTGGGTAGTGAAAGCAATTTTACCGTCTCTTTCAGCTTTTCTACCCTAGACCAGGCACTTTCATGGGCAAGTGGCAAAACAGGACTGGCAGATGAGTATAAAAAAGTGTATCCCAAAGAAGATATAAATGCCTTAAATGCCAAGTTGAGAGAACTCAGAGATCTTTCATCCCAGGAACTTTGGGAATTGGTTGATGTAACCGATTAATTAGCATTTTGCCTCTATGAGCTGTCAGGTTTTACTATAGGATGTAAACCTGACAGCCATTTAAAGAACATATCTTCTAGCAGCTGAAATCTAGCAATACACCCAACCTTCTTTTCCTATTTTTCATTTAAGAAAATCTGCATCCAGCATTTAAGTCCTACAATATGGCATGGTCAATGTTACCCATCTTCGGCTTATTTCATCAAAAATACCAATCCTCCCGATTAAACGTTAATATCACATCCTTTTAGCATTTTATCGTATTGACTGCCAATCACTTATTTTTTTTATGTACATTTTGTCGATTATACTTGTCTTTTTGAAATGTTTACTTATCTTTATGCCAGAATTAGTTATCATTTCAACCATGGATAAGCAAAAAAATCATTTAGGTAACCGTGTTACAGTCTATGCTATAATTTGGTGTTTAAGCTATGTAGGAAGTTTATTTGTGTTAAAATCATATGAAGTTCCAAAAGAAGCAGGAATAGTATTGACTATTGTTACATTATTGGCTTTTGCCACATTTATCTACAAGTATTTCAGAAGCATCTATTTTATGGACGAAGTCCAAATACGAGTCCAAATGGAAGCTATTGTTATAGCCTTCTCGCTAGGGCTAATATTGATTATGACCTTAGGACTACTTGACCTTGTAATAACTTTGAACATGGTGAATTGGGGCTACAGGTATTTAATTCCCTACTTCTTTATATTTTACTTCATCGGACTTTTCATTTCAAAACGTAAATACAACATTGAGAATGAAAAATACGATTAAAGTGGAAAGGGCAAAGAAGAACTGGACTCAAGCAGACCTCGCCTTGAAAATAGGAGTATCACGACAAGCAGTAAATTCTATCGAAACAGGCAAATTTGTCCCCTCAACTGCCTTGGCTTTAAAAATGGCCAGAGTATTTGAGACTACAGTAGAAATTATCTTTCAACTTGAGATTACCGACTGAAAAATGGATGCGTATTGTGATGAGAAACCATAAGATTATCTTTTTTCCTTTCAAATAACATCATAAGTTAAGAGGAGCCATTTTATACGAGTATAAATATTTAATAAATGTTTGTAAACGACTATATTTGAAAAGCTAACTTTTAAAACAGTGAACTCTCTTCAAAAAATTAAGCATAAATAAAATAATTTAGTCCGCTAAACAATGACACATTATCTGACAATTTCATTGAATTGATCTTCATTTCTAACCCTCCCATGCCCAAACACACAACCCTGCTCTTCATCTGTATTATAACTACTATTCACAGTTTCGCCCAAACCATCGACTTACCTAAAATTGAGAAAGTTTTTCTTGACAAGAGGGACACAAGCTCCAATTGTTATACTCTTATTTATCCCAACAATCAACCGTGTGTAGGCTATTTATTACTGATGCCTGGCTTTGGTGAATCGGCTGAAAAAGTCATGCAACAAACCGACCTGCCTATTAAACTGGCCCAAAATAATATATTGACCATCATTCCTACTTTTCAGGATGGTGTTTTATCACTGGGCGTAGACAGTCTCAGTCAACTTGCCTTAGCTACCATCATCAAAGATGTTGTCACTAAAAATAAGCTGGAGGGTCAAAAATATTTTGTTGGCGGCTTTTCGATAGGTGGAAGTTGCGCCATTCAATATGCAGAAAATGCTAACACAAAACCTTCAGCGATCTTTGCTATTGATCCCCCGCTCGATTTTGAAAGATTTTACAATTCAGCAAAAAGAGACATCCGACTTTCAAAAGAAAAAGAAGCCTCTCAGGAAAATATTTATATGATAGCAAGACTTGAAAAGGAAACCGGTGGCACTCCTTCGACCCATCTTAACCGGTACTACCAACTATCACCCTACTCTTTTTCAGACACTACCCAAAGTGCTATTAAAAAGTTGATAAACACCCCTATTCGCATCTATACAGAACCTGATGTAAGCTGGTGGTTAAAAGAACGCAGTGCAGACCTCACCAGCATGAATGTAACTGCCTGTTCTGCCATGATCAATGAACTCAATAGATTGGGAAATCAAAAGGCAGAACTCATTATAACCCACAACAAAGGATACAGAAAACCCGATCAAAAAAGACATCCCCATTCCTGGAGCATTGTAGACAATGATGAGTTAATCAATTGGTTATTGAAACAATAAAGTTATGCAAATCGTTAACTTGTCATCCCAAATTATTTATCAACCATAATCAATTTAAAAAAATATCCATGAACCTTACAAAAATAACGACAGTACTGACCTTGCTCTTGTCTATGTCAGCAACTGGTTTTACCCAAATCAATCTTACTCATTCCATTGACAGCATCAATAAGGTTGGAAAAGAATTAGCTAACTACGACTTTCTCCCTGAAAAAAAATACCAAAAAACATATGCAATTTCTTCAAACAATGAGGACCTTACCATACAAAAAATCACAACGTATGATGATATGTCTCAAGACAAATCAATTTACAAAATGGCATTTAAAGACATTAGCTTGAGATTTCCGTTAGAAATCCAGTCCCACAATTATAAAAATTTATTTGAAGAGTGTATGTTGGAACAAGCAGATACTCTTCTCAACACAACAACAAATTTTGTATACATTGATTTTATGCCAGAATTCCAGCCCAAAGAAATAGCAGAAAAACAGACCCGCCTGGGACAAATCTTAAGTCGCAACATCCTCTACCTGGCCTACAGCAAGACCCTCGGAAAATCCCAAAACGGCCAGTTGGATTCTATTTATGCAGTGGTGAGAGATAATCAAAAAATTCGCCTCGATTTTGCCCAATTAGTGGGTGGCGTCGCCTTATCAGACCTTGACGATCTTCCCAAACTGAACCAATCCACAGAAATTGGCGCCATTGTTAATCTATTGTTTAAAGAAAAATTCAGTACCCGATTTGTATACCCCGACAACAATTTACCCCTGGAAATCTACTTCCAAATTACCCCTACCGGAGAGGCAGCCAACATCTACACCAATCAAAAAGTATTCTGGTACTACGACTTCCTGGAGGGCCAGAGCAACAGATTTGAAATCATGAACCAGGGAGGAAATGATTACCTCTTTGATCCCATTAAAAACCACATCGGCTTTTCAGATCTCGAAACCCTCAATGCCATCACCAACATGATCAAAGAACTGAAGTTTACGCCAGGTCTAACAAAAGGAAAAAAGGTAGCGACCATACATAAAATTACCATCAGGCCTTGATGAGAAACAGTACAAAAAAATGAGATTTAATACCTTTGCAATCAAACAAATATCAACTACTTAAAATGAGTGAAAAAATAAGACCCGTCATAAATACCGATGTTACTCATTTGAAAGAAGTGGTCGATTCATGTGAACTTTTCCCCTCGGAATATTTGGATGAAATGATGGCTGATTACTTCAACAATCCAGACACAGAAGATATCTGGTTTACTTATGTAGAAAAAAATACACCAGTAGCAATTGTCTACTGCGTTCCGGAAAAACTCACTGTGGGTACTTACAATTTACTTGCCCTTGGTGTGAAAAAGGAATTTCAGGGCAGTGGAATTGCCGGAGAAATGATGCAGTATATTGAACAATTGCTAAAACATAAAGAGGCAAGAATCCTCATTGTAGAAACCTCTTCTCACCCGGCACAGCATGCCGCCAATCATTTCTATGCGAAAATGGATTATACCAGGGAGGCCATCATCAGAGACTTTTGGAGTGAGGGTGAAGATAAAATTGTGTTTTGGAAAAAACTTTAATAGGCTACCCAGGCGCTGTTCAGCGCCAAGTTCAGTCCTTCTCCACACAACACTTATAAAATATTTTTATAAAAGTAAAATAATAATTGATGTCCAGATATTTGATTTTTACCTTTTTACTCTTGGCTCTTTCCTGCGGGTCTCAAAATTCTGTTCATACCAATAAAATTTTCAATGCTACCGGAAATAAATTTGGTGTAATATCAAAATCCGGCAAATTACTCATTGATTCCATCTACCACAACATCTATATATTGCATGACAAAGCCCGCAAAATATTGCCTCCCAGAGAAGAGGGCCCCACTTCAGGGTATAAGTTTATTGAATATTATCTGGTAAGAAATGATAAAAAAGAACTCGCTGTATTTGATCACAATGGCAAAACAATTTTTGATTTTGTGGAGTGTTACGCGCTTGAAATAGACGAACATAGCAAAACCATTGTGAAAATAATGAAAGAAAAAAATAACGATCTCCGCAGTTATTTGTACAACTTTAACAACCAACAGTTATTTGAAGAATCATTTGAAGATATAGGCTTTGTAAATAATTCTGCTTTAATTGCCCTGATAAAACAAGATGGATATAAAGATGAGTATTATCTGTACAATATAAAAAGCAAAGCTAAAATCGGGCCTTTCAACCACATGAATTTTTACACAGAAGATAGCAGCCCTCCTCTGGGCATGGCTGAAGAACAATATGCCAAATATAAAAATTTGAATGTGATTTTCATTCGCCAAAAAAACGAATCAGAGAATGTATGGGGTGTTATCAATATGGAAGGCAAAGAATTGCTTCCCATCAAGTACAAAAAAATTACCATAATTGATGATGGCACCTACAAGGCCGTCATTGAAAAGGCTACAAAACCTGAAAATATAATCTTTTACTTTTACACCTATAGCTTAGATGGAAGTTCTAAGTTATTACTCCTTGACCGCGAGATGAATTTATACAAATATGACCAAGCTACTAAAACCATCCATAAATTGAAATAAAAAAAAACGCTTATACCAGTTAAAGTATAAATCCTTCCTCTTAGAATTCAACAACTTCTTCATCGCCTTTACTTCCCACAAAAAAACCATTTCTTTCTTCCCAAAAATCGATTATTCTCTTCTCAATGAAGAATGGGCTACCTAAATTATTGAACTCAAAAATTAATCTTTAATAGATGTAATATCTAATTCCTCATACCAAATTTCTACCATATATTGCTGGATTCAGGTTTGTTTTTTGGGCATCCTCACGAAAGTCTTATTATACAAGAACCTGCTTTCAAACAATGGGTAAGATGTCAATCAGATGGAAAAATACCGGCTCTTTAAGTATTGAAACTTTCAATCTTTGTTGGTCTGAAGTTATTCACTAATTCTTCCGTAATAAATCAAGTCAACAATTTCTCCCGAAGTAGTTTTATAATCTTTTCGGATGGTTCCTTCAATTTCAAAGCCGCTTTTTTCAGCTACACGCCGTGCATCAGTATTGCTGTGATGAGTCCTTAAAAAAAGTTTTTGAAATTTATACTCTTCAAAACAGTTTTCACAAAACAACTGAAAGGCTTTAGTGGCAATGCCTTTATGAGCATAAGCCTTGTCAATGTACAAACCCAATTCAGCCTTTGGAATATTCCATTCAATATTTTTATATCCAAAAACCCTGCAATTTTTTGTTTCAAGCTGTCTTCGATGACATAAGGAAAATAAGTTTTATCCAGGGCCCGCTGTGTAATATCAGTTAAAAAAGTACGGGCGTCTTCCAGTGTCTTTGTCCTTGAAACGGTACCCGTAAAAAAATCTTCAAGTCGTTGACGATTCTCGTCTACAAGCTGAAAATAAGGAATCAAATCCTCCTGTGTTAAAGGTCTTATGGTATATTGATCAAAAGTCATCTTGTAAATTTGTTTTCGGCTGTAAAGTTAGCACTCCAAAGCATATTCAGCTATCTTTACCTATCTTTGTTCAAACAGTAATCAACTTCATGAGATACCTTTTACCCATTTTTGCCTTTGCTTTTTTATTCGTTCAATTGAATGCACAAAATTCCTATACGCAGGAAACCCTGCAAAAAATAAAAGAGGTTGAAAACAATATTTGTGGTTCCATTCTGATAAATGACGAAAATCCTGTACACATTCTGGATCGAATGGCCTTGTACAATGTAAAAGGACTGAGCCTGGCAGTTATTAAGGATCATAAAATAGCCTGGGCTAAAGGTTATGGCTGGGCCGATGAAGAAGAAAAAAGACCGGTGACTACTGAAACCCTGTTTGAGCCCGGTTCGATTTCAAAATCACTCAATGCCGTGGGTATCTTAAAATTGGTGCAGGATGGAAAACTCGACTTAAATACCGATATCAATGCTTACTTAAAGTCGTGGAAATTTCCATACGACTCACTGTCAAATGGTAAAAAAATAACACTGACTCATTTGTTGAGTCACACCGCCGGACTAACGGTTCATGGTTTTCCCGGCCACGACATTAAAGGTCCCGTGCCCAGTCTCTTGCAGGTCTTAGATGGCATCCCTCCATCATTTACACCTGCAGTGCGCAGTCAATTTGAACCTGGTCTTAGATTTCAATACTCCGGAGGGGGAACCTCTATTTCACAAATTATACTTACAGACCATGTTCAACAACCCTACGAAGACTGGATGTATGCCAATGTATTAAGACCTATCGGCATGGTCAACAGTACCTATGCCCAACCACCATCTGAGGATTTTCGCCATAAATGTGCTTCAGCTTACAACAACGACGGGCTGCCAATTGACGGAAAATTTCATGTCTATCCAGAGCAAGCTGCCGCCGGACTTTGGATGACACCGAGCGATCTATGTGAATACATCATAGACATGCAGCTAGCCTATCAGGGCAAACCCTCCAAAGTACTCAATGAAGAGATGGTTAAACTCCATTTGACTGCACATATTGATCAAAGCGCAGCCATGGGTACCTTCATTGAAGACCACGATGGGGCATTGTATTTCCAACACGGCGCAGGCAATGATGGCTTTTGCGGACAATTTTACGGCAGTCTTACAGATGGGTACGGTGTTGTCATTTTCCTCAATACAGAAAGTTTTAAAATCCTTGGTGAAGTGATCAACAGCGTAGCCAAAGCCTATGGATGGAAAAATTTTTACAATGAACCCAAGAGAAAAACCAGCATCTCCATTGACGAAAAATTATTGCAATCCTATGAAGGCATCTACCTCTTTGACAATACATGGGCCGGCGTGGGAAAAAAAGACAATGAATACCATTTCTTTACACCCTGGACCTTCGCCAAAATGCATTTTACTTCTCCTACCAGCTTCTTTAATGTAGAATTTAGGGCTGTTAAAGAATTTATCAAAGACCACAACGGAAATATCACAGGATACACTCGAACCGTAGAGGATAAACCTTATCCCCCCTCTATTAAAATAACAAATGTGGATACCCTACAGATAGCCGGTTCTCTGATTTCAGAAATTGGCTGGTACTTATTCGAAATTAAAGATTTTAAAAGCTCTTTGAAATATTTTAAAAGAGGAAATGCAATCTATCCCGAAGACCACAACATGGCCATCAATCTTGCCCACCTGTATTTGTACAACAACGAATTTGAAAAAGCCAAAGAAATTTATCAGCAGAGGCGCAAAGAAATAATCCGTGCAGCTTACAGCGGTGAAGACCTTATGCGAGATGATTATACTTACTTAAAAAATAAAAAATTCGACCTGTCTCCTTTGAATCGCATGTTTGATGAATTGAAGATCACAAAACCGTAAGAAGAATTTCATTGAGGAAATGTTCATTTTGAATACAACACTATGAATTTTTTACAATTACAATGCCATTGGACATCGCATTTTTGCACCATTAAATATTAAAAAAATCAAAAAGCATGTTCACAGCAGACCTAATCAAGGCAGCCCACAGCAAGGTAAAATCAGGTGCAGATTTTCCTTCTTATATCACCGAAATCAAAGGCATGGGTGTTACCCATTATGAAGCCTATGTTTCAGATGGTCACATCGAATACCATGGTACCAACCAACACACAGCCATAGTGCCCGCCAAATATGAAGCCATTCCCATCGCAAACACAGTCCAATGGCAGAATTTTACCACTGAACTAAAAGCCCACCAACAAGGTAAAACCGATTACCTCACTTTTATCCACATGTGTGCAGCCTCCGGCATAGACCGATGGCAGATTTGTATGGATAAAATGACTTGTACCTATTTTGATAAGGTAGGAAACGAAGTGCTGGTTGAAGAAATTCCGTTGAGCATTTAAATTGGCCTATGTTATTAGGCAAAGTTGAACTTGTTCCTGTGTATGGTAAGTGAATGTTTGGATCAATTTGACCAATATATTCTACAAAATTAGCCAACTATAATAGCCTCCACCACCTTCCTCCTCGCCGCCTCCCCTTTCTTCAAAGCCAACGCCATAAGCAGCTGCTTTTGTTTGGCAGGACTCAATTGCTGATATTTTTCTGCATACACGGGATTATTTTGAAAAACCAATTTTAAATCGTCAGGCAGGATGCCGTCTTCTGCATCGTCAAAAAGATACCAGCCCCCACTGGCCTTGGCTGCCTCAATGCTGGCATACCCCGCTTCAGACATCAAACCTTTTTGAATCAAGGCCTCCACCCTACTCTTATTCAACCGGGTCCACGGACTACCCGGCTTCCTCCTGGCAAAGTATTGGTAGTAACCATTCTCATCACAGGATAAGGCCTTGCTGTCGATCCAACCAAAACAAATGGCTTCCTCTACGGCATCAACATAGTTCACCCCGGGAACTTTACTATCTTTTTTGGCCACAATGCACCATACGTTTTCCTCTTTGTGGTGGTTGCGGGACAACCATTTTCGCCATTCCTGGCGGGATGGGGGCGAATGGAATTATTAAAATCGGGCATACTTTTAATTCCAAAGTTAAGGCCTGCGCAACAAAATGCAATCCCTACTTTCAAACTATATCCTAAACAACACCGCCATAATCATTCTGCTTTCTGATTTGACAAGGTCAGGTCTCCAGTCAGCAGTTAGCGGAATGGTTGTGTAACCATTGGGTGAGGTTACCCCTCCCCTGCCCGCAAAATAAGGAACACTGGCATGCCTGCTCACGTATTCTACCCTAAACGTCAGGCTCTGGTTGGGAATGTAATCGAGATTGGTAGAATAATCCCACCCTTCAAACGGATCACCGGGATTGGCACTAAAGGGAAAATTACCCTCGGTCTGGCTTGGATTATTGGCATTGGGCAATGGACTCGCCTGTCCTGTTGGGTAAAGTACCAGATACCTTCCCGGGTTTTTCATCCATCCCCCTCCAACGGTCCAGGCCCATTTGTCTTTACCAAACCACAAGCGATGATAAGCCATGGCACTTACAAAATACTGAGCCGGCCCTCTGGATGTTCCACCATCCTTAAAGCCGTTAACCCCACCTCCTTTTTCTAAACCTACGTCAACGGTAAGGCTAAAGGCACAACGCTGAATCTTTTTCCCCGTCTCGTTTTGATAATACCGCAACAACAGACTATTATCGGAGTGGAATCTTTTTCTTTGCGGTAAGCCGGCTGCATCGGTGCCAAAATAATTATTGGTCAACAGCTTGAACCGATCGCTGGGTGTCCAGGTGATGTTGCCTCCAAAGCCGGGCATGGTGTTGAACTTACCATAACTCCGCCAGCCATTGATGAGCCATGGTTCTATCTTTAAATACGGTGAGGCAAAAATCTGGATCCGCACTCCATTAAAAAACCAGGGCGTATTGTCGGAAGTAAAGGATGCCTGATATTCCCAGTTTTCTGGCTGGTAAAATGAATTGAGGCCGATGTACGACATAAACAGACCCGCATCCACATTGATGCCCGACCATTTATTCCAATGGTAGCCGGCATAGGCTTCACTCAGATATCGATAAGATGTAGCCAGGGCGTACTGCCCTCTATAGGGGCTATAATCATTTCGGGGTACTACCACCGACCTCGTGCCCAGCTGGGTCATAAATCGTGCCCTTGCCCCCTTGTACTGGAAGTCGCCACCAAAATGCAGGGCCGAAATCTGAAACTCGTTGTTGCGCGCCAATGCTGTGGAGCCCACCACCGTATTGTCGATGGGACGGTTGAAAGAATAAGTGTAGTTGATATCCAGGATTATGGAAGGGGTAAAATAAGGAGAAATGTTCCAGATCGATTCCTTTCTTCGGTCGCTGCCATTGGCCCAGCTGTGGTCGATAACAATCAGGCTGTCTGAAGTAATTTTCTGACTATCCCGCATAACACCCTGCCCCGCTGCCGTGGTGCTTAAAATACCGAATGCCAGACATAAAAAACAAATGATAATGGTGGTTATGGCTTTCATATCAATGGTGGTTGTGGTTTTGAACTCTCTGCAGATCTATTCTGGTTACCGGCTGGTACACCAGGGGTACATATTCTGTTTTGACATCGCTCTTGTCCAATCCAAACGCCTTTTCATCCGACAAGCTCAGGTGTTTGAGGAAGAAGTACGATGACAGCAACAAGCCCTCTTTGAGGTTAAATTCGTTTTCAACAGAAAGGAATTTTTCGATGACCACAAATTTGAAGTCCGGTTCGCTGTTGTATTTTGAGCTGCCATCTGGTCGGATGTGCAGGTTCAACTCTTTGTTGGTCACCAGCTCCTGTACTATTTTTTTGAAATAGAGCTCTGTCCTGGGCTGGATTCTGAAACCAATGTTGATGTTGATTTTAATGACCTTGTCGTCTACCAGCTCCGAAACATCGTAAGTCAGGGTATACGGTTGTTCGGTGCGATTGATGTGTAAAAACCAATACACATCGGCCCGTTTAGGTTTTTTGGAGAAAATAGATTTCATGATCTTATCTTCAATTTCGTGTCGACTGTTGGCCTTGGTCAGGTAGATAAGATGGGTAGAAAATCGGGGAATGTTGTCATCATGGCTCAGCTCATTCAACTTGGGCACAAATTGGCCGAGTTCCACAAATTTGGTGAAACGGTTGTTGGTCTTCCGGGCGAAATACCACACATACATCACAAGGAAAATAAAGAGTTCAAAAAACAAGAACATCCATCTTTCTTTGATTTTGGCTACGTTGGCAATGAAAAAAGAAAACTCCACCGTGCCATACACGATTACAAATGCATATACCAAATAGCGGTTCCATTTGAGTTTATAGATCAAAAAATAACTAAGCAGCAGCGTAGTCATCATCATGGTAATGGTAATGGAAAAACCGTAGGCCGCCTCCATGTGAGTGGAATTCCTGAAATAAAGTATCATCATCACACATCCAATCCACAAGATGGTATTCACACTCGGAATGTAAATCTGTCCTTTTGATTCTGTAGGTTGTTTGACGGTAACCCTTGGCCAGAAATTGAGGTTGATGGCCTCACTGATGAGGGTATAACTACCACTGATCAAAGCTTGAGAGGCAATGATGGCGGCGGCTGTAGCGATACCAATGCCGATGGGTAAGAACCATTCTGGCATGATTTCGAAAAACGGATTTCTGCCTTCCAATAAATTTCCAGCATCGTGCATCAACCAGGCCGACTGGCCAAAGTAATTGAGGAGCAGGCAAATTTTAACAAAGGCCCAGGTGATCCGTATGTTGTTTCGACCACAGTGTCCCAGGTCGGAATACAGGGCTTCAGCACCCGTAGTAGCCAGGAAGACAGCTCCAAGTAACCAGAACCCATGGGGATAATTAACCAGCAGTTCGATGGCATACTTGGGATGGATGGCCTGCAAAACCGAAGGGTAATGCACCAGCTGGCTCAAACCCAATACTGCCAGCATACCAAACCAGATGACCATGATAGGTCCAAAGGCAGCACCTACTTTTTGGGTACCAAATCGCTGAAAGAAAAACAATACCGATAAGATGACAATCACTATAGGAACCGTGGGCAAATCCTCGAGCCCTTCAATGATGGTGAGGCCCTCTACTGCCGAGGCTACAGAAATGGGGGGAGTAATGATGCCATCGGCTAATAAGGTGGTCGCACCCAGAATGGTGGGAATGGCCAGGTATTTGCCATACCTTCGCACCAGGGCATACAATGAAAAGATACCCCCTTCGCCATCGTTGTCTGCTTTGAGGGTGAGCCAAATGTACTTGATGGTGGTCTGCAGAGTGAGGGTCCAGAAAACACACGAGATCCCTCCGAATACCAACATTTCATCAATGGCCTTTTCTCCCACTATGGCTTTCAGTACGTAGAGTGGACTGGTTCCTATGTCACCGTAAATAATACCAAGGGCTACGAGGAGAGAGGCTGCAGTCACCTTGCTTCGGACCGACGAAAAATCTGTTTGCATAACTTCTTATTTGTATGCAAAATTCTGACATCGGGCATAATGAAAAAATCAAGACTTATACAGGAAACATAAAGATTTTATAAAGGAAACTCTTCAGGAGGCTGTTTTTAGTATAAAACATCAGCCACCAGAATAGCTATGTCAAATGCAAATTTATTGAAATCGATATCCCACCCTGCTTTCTGTTACCAGGTGTTTGGGCTGGTTGGCATCGTCTTCTATTTTTTTGCGAAGCGTGCCAATAAAGACCCTGAGGTATTGGGTTTCTTTTTGATAAGATAAGCCCCAGATGGTTTTGAGTATGTGTTGATGGGTAAGCACCCTGCCTGCATTGGAGGCCAGGAGGGCCAGGAGCTGGTATTCTGTAGAGGTAAGTTTGAGCAATTGGTCTCCCTTTCTCACCGTTCGGGCTGCAAAATCGATGAACAAATTGCCGGAAGTAATAAACGTACTTTTTACCGCAGAAGGATTGTTTTTCATGGCGGATCGGATCCTTGCCATCAATTCGGCATTTCGAAAGGGCTTAGTCAGATAATCCGAGGCCCCTTCATCCAGGGCTTTGACAATATCATCTTCCCCATCCTGCACAGAGAGGATGATAATCGCGTTTTCATACCACACGCGCAGAGCCTTCAGCACTTCGTGACCATTCATATCGGGCAGGCCCAGATCGAGTAAGACCACATCGGGCTGGTGATTGGCCGCCATCGACAAGCCCGATTTGCCGTCTTCTGCCTGGATAACGTGCATGTCGTGACTGGTTAAGGAAAGCTCCAGCAATTTGCGAATCTGCGGTTCGTCATCCACTATCAGTACGGTTGCCTTATTCATTTTTGAGTTGATTGATATAAGTGGTTTCCGTGGGCAAATGTAAGGTAAATAAACAGCCCTTGCCTGGTTCTGTCTTCAATATCACTCCTCCTCCCTGCGCTTCACAAAATCCTTTGACTACGGCCAGGCCCAGCCCGATGCCACCTGCTTTGCTGCCGGGAGTCCTGTAAAATTTATCAAAAACTTTTAACGCATCTTCTTCGTCCAATCCCGGTCCCTGATCCTTTACATACAGGTCAACATAGCCATCATGTAAATCTGCTCCAACTTCTATTTCTCCGCCACCACCATAAGTAAGCGCATTTTGAAGCAGGTTGTAAAGAGCTTGCGAGGTGAATCCCATATCGATTTTTATCAGAGGCAGGTCTTTGGACAAGTTTACTTTTATGCGTTGGACCTGCTTTTCTTCCATCTGGCCAACGGCGCCATAGATAACCTCACTTACTTCACACCAATCGGGTCTGGCCTGCAGCATACCACTTTCCAGGCGGTTCATGTTGAGCATGTTTTCTACCTGGCGGTGCAGCCTGTTACCTGCTATTTCCACCTCAGCAATCAACTCAGATAGTGCTGCCAGATTGTGATGTTCCAATTCATATTTCATGCCATCTACCGATGAAATAATGGCCGATATCGGTGTTTTCATTTCATGGGAAAGCGAGTTCAGAAGGGTGTGATAGAGTTGGATGGATTTTACTTTTTCTTCCTTATCTCTGGCCTTTTCACGTTCTGTCCTGATCCTGGATTGTAGCACCGTATTGACCAGGGCAATGATAAAGTAAAGCAAAAACATAAGTATGTCTTCTGCATTGTCAATGTGAAAAGTGTACAGAGGAGGAATGAAAAAAAAGTTCCACAAAAAGGCACTGATGGTGGCTGCAACTATGACTGGCCAAACAGATAAAGTCATGGCCAGTAATGAAACTACCGTAAGTAAGATCAAGGCTACCACTCTGTAGCCAATTACCGGCACACTGAAAAAGCATAGAAATGCTGCCAAAAAGACCACCACAATGGCTACCGTAAATTGTAAGCCTGAGTTTTTGTAATTGGTTGCTTCCCTTGTGAAGGTGAATTCCGGTAATGACATAGCGCTTATTCGGCTGGCTCTCCCATGTGCATCACCTCCCATTGGTGGCCGTCGATGTCTGCAAATGAGTCATAATACATCCAACCATGATCCACTGCCTCTTTGTAGCGTTTACTGCCACTGGCCAGGGCCTTAGTCACTATTTCTACCACCCTTTCCTTACTTTCTACCTGGATGGCCACCAACACCTGGGTCGACTTACCATCGGCTACCTTGCGGTCGGTAAAGGTTTTAAAAAAGGATTCGTGCAAGAGCATGGCATAAATACTTTCTTCCTTAAGTATCAGACACAACGCCTTTTCATCACTAAATTGAGCATTGAAGCCAAAGCCCAGGCCTTCCCAAAAAGCCCTGGTTTTTTCCAGGTCCTTGATCGGGAGATTGACGTAGATAGATTTGATTTCCTGCATTTGATGTTAGTTTCTTCCAGGTAAAGGTATAAACTTTGAAACCTTTTGTTGGTACTTTTTATACTCAGGATATTTACCCGCACTGATTTCTTCGCTAAAATCGGCACTGCCCTGAAACAAGAGCACAAGCAGTAAGGCCCCTGTCAGGCTCCAGTTGATCCACTGTCCGGAAGCCGCTACGGAAAAGAGGTAAAAGCTGATCCAAATACTTTGTTCTGCAAAATAATTGGGGTGCCTGCTCAAAGCCCATAATCCTTTATTCAAAAACCCCCTTTGCTGATCTGCCGTTAGCTGGGCCCCACTCTTGATCGCCTTCCACTTGCCGCTTTGGTACTGCCACTGCTGCCAGTCGGCCACCATCTCATACACAATAAATAAAAACATCAAACCCGCAGCCAGGTAGTCAAAGCCATAAATGTCCTTCCCACTCTGATCAAAAGCAATCACCGCCGGTAAAGTAAACAACAGGATGAGCCCATTCTGATAAACTGAAATAAAAAACAAATTAAAAAGACTCCACTTCCACCCCGGTTGAAACTCTTTTTTGGCCCTCAATATACTCCATCGGTAGTCTTCTTCTCCTTCCCAAAACTTCCACTTGTACGCCCCCTTCAACGCAAAATTTCCCGTCAACCGGATGCCCCAAAGCACAGTCAATACCAACATCACCACCAGTCGCGAATCCCAATCACCCTTCCACGCCACATAACCCACATACACAATTGGCAACAGCGACCACAACTTATCCACCTGCGAATAATTTTTGGTGAATTCCGATACAAAAAAACAATACCCTGCCGCCACCAACGCCATCATCCCCAATTCCACCAACAATACATTGCCTTCAATGGTCAAAGCAACACCCGAAAAATAAGAAAACGCCGGCACCACAATCAAGGTCAGCATCAACAAAATAGCCGTAGTAAGAATCTTCATCTTCTGATTGATTTACCACAAATATAAATGCCTCTCCCAATAAAAACCAAGTTTTTGTTGTGCTTTCGAAATTCAAAAACCAATAAAATCACTGTTAAGCGTTATGCGCAAGTATTGCCCTAAGCATGACTGAACGCTTGCTATGAAGTAGCAATTTGATTGCCGGTGGCAATCAAAAGTGAATGCTTCGAAAAGCTCAGCATCGTTCGTTAACGCAAATTATAAATTTGCTGACTCACGAGGAACCGTGCAACCCTTTGCACGGCAACGACAAAAATAAATAGGATTAGTCGATGCCACGCGGTTAGCGCGTGGTTCCTTTACTAAATTGATCTGCCGATCAATTTTTTTGGCAAAGCCAAAACCGTTCAGTCATCCTAAGCGCGAAGCGCGTATTGAACTAAGCCGAAGGCTTATTGCGCGAAGCACGAAGTGCAAGCACCTCCAACACCATAAACACCATAAACGGAAGATTGTAAAGGATCATCTTTACATTGCCCATAAACACACCGATAAAAAAGATAAACAGCATAATCAACGCCATACCCCCAATCGATAACAATGTGAGTGTTCTGGACTGCTTGCTTTTAAATAAAGCATACAAAATGCCTAAGAAGCCTACCAGCGGGAACAGTATAAAGGGATGTAAAAAAGTAACCGGATCTGCCAATCCTTTTTCAAAAATGTCAGCAAAGGCTTGAAAAATAAACATCTTTTGGTCCTTGCCCCATTCCATATATCCTATCAGAAAGCTTACTACAAGACCCAGATGAATCCACTTGATTTTCGTTAACAACATGGTTTATTGTTTTAATGAATACTAATGTATTACTACTCTCTGACTATTGGCAAATTTACATAAACTTTCACTCTTCCACGCTGCCTATTTCGACCAACATACAATTTTATCAGTCAAAAACAAGTTGGGGCGCAATGCAATGCGCCCCAACTTGTTATCTTTATTTTAAAATCATTTTTTACTCGACTTCGCCCTCGGATTAAAATCCATGCATCGGTCAATCCAAAACTCAAGGTCACTGTCACCAACAACGAGGCCGGCTTCTACCATAAGAAATGCTTTCATGGTTTTGCCCCCATGAATCATCGGCTTTACTCCTTTCTTTTTTAAAAGGTCGTCCATCGTATCCGGATCTACCCTCACCATCAGACCTCCCTGGTAGGTTCCCATGAGCATCTTATCATCCACCATAAAACAATGGCCACCAAACATGCGCTTGTGGTCATAACCTATGTTTTTCGACATCAAGGCATCTCCAATCCTTTCTGCCAATATGGCATCGTTTTCTTTCATAATTATAATTTACTAATCGGGGTTATGAGAAGTAATGACTTGCATGATATCCAATGCAGCATGTAAGGCAGGTCCTGCCAGCCCATCGGCAAACATACCATCAGCAGGGCCTTCTCCAAAATAAAGACCATCGGCTACCAAAAATGAAATGCGCAACATGCCTTGTGGTGGTGGACTCCTTCGCTCTTCTTCCCAGGGGCCAATCTGGCTGATGATGTGGCGACTGTGTTCAAACAATTCGGTGTTAAATTCTCTGACCTCTGCATGATCGGGAGTCTCCCAGATGATGAGTTTTCCGGAATAATTGATGTACCGCGCGGTATGATCCTGATAACATGCCAACACATCCAACCCTCCCGGCAGCCCTATTTCTACAACCACACCCAATAGCTCTTGCCCAAGGCCGGTGCAGCCTCTTTCGGTCAGCTTGCGGTAGGCAAACAATCGAACCCTACTTTCCAATTTTTCATCTTCTGCCAATTCTTTGATTGCGACATCTGTGCTGGCAGGATCCAGTAGGGTTTTAAAATAGGGGCCTCCATCATCTTCCGTTGGCTGTGGCAGATGATCACAAAAATCAAATTATAAATGAAGTCTAGACTGTCATTTTGATAAGGCCTGTATAGTAGATTTTCCATCCATGAAATTTAATCTACCAAAGGTAATCATTTCACAAGGAAAGTAAAGGCCTGCCTAAATCCCAATTTTCAAGCTTCTTTAAATTCTATTTTACTGACCACTTTTCATAATAGGTCTGGCCTCCCATATGATAGGCCATGGTGTATAAACCGGAATCCAGTTTTTTGGTGCGGAATCGTTTGCTGTAATGCCCCATGTTGGTGTACTCATGTTGGATGATTACATTTACGGGATTCAATTGTTCATCGAGGATTTCAAGTTTTACATCTGCTTTGCCAGGTACATAAAACGTTACATCGACGATGTCGTTATCAGCATTTTGCAGTACCGTCATCATTTTTTCTGGTTGATCTACCGGTTTTTTAGCCTGCCTCTTGGCCATTCTGGCTGCAATTCTGGAACCATTGGCTGTTGTGCTGCTACAGGTGTCAATGGCAGCAATAAAAACCGCACCTTCTTCACTTTCGAAGCCCGGATTCATCACTACATAGGCGCCACCAATAAAGCTGGTGGCTTGATTGGATGAAATCTGACTCATGGACTGCACATATTGAATGGCGCTGTAATTATTGGGTATCAGCATGCTGTCGCCCAGGATGACAAACTGTTCTTCACATAAATTTTCCAGGAGATTGATGCCTACACATTCACATTCATCATTGTACTGATCATTGGTAGTAGCCGGATTGTGATCATCACAAGCAGTACCTTGATTGGGACAGTACACAGCCTTAAATGCCACCTTGCCCAGGCCTTTACAATCGATGCCCGGATCAAGGCTGGAAAAAAGAATGTACCTGGCTGAAAGTCCCATAAAATCAGGACCAGCAAAGCCACCATAACTTCCTTCACCACTGGCCAGTGGCCAGGTAAAGTTGCCAAAGTTTTGCCAGCTTACTCCGTCTTCCGAATAATCAACAGCTACTGACTGAAATCCTTTGGAGGTTTGATTGGGTACATTGTAATTCCACACCTGTGTAGTCAATACTCTGTGTATCTCACCCAAATCGTATTTGATCCAATGGCCGCTGTCTCGGGCCGGGTTGGGACTGACCAATTTTTTACAGCTCAGCCAGTTGTTGTCAAGGCGATTGTCGATCTGATCGGTAACATTGCATTTTTCAAAAGGTACATAAGAGGCAATTGGACTGTCGCAATCAACTCCTGTGCAAGGTGTACCGGTGCAATTGCAATCCTCATCATACACATCATCATTGGTAAATTCATTGCCATCGCTGCACGCCGATCCCAGAGGCATACAGGCCAGGGTGCAATCATAATTATAGAGGAAGGTAGCAGGCAATCTTTTCCAAACCCCGGCTTCGGTGAAGGGGGTTTGCCAGAATACACCAAAGTGGGAGCCACCGGTAGCTTGTTTACTGTTGAGCTCAATGTAATAATACTGACTGGAGTCGAGATAAATAAAGGCAGTACTCTGCCACTGGTATTTGTCGTTTTGAGTGGGATTGGTATACCCGCTTACCAAACACTGGTGGGCCTGTTTATTGGCAGGATCATCATCAGAACTGAGGTAAAGCACAGTCTGATCATCACCCGTAACATTAAATTTATAGTTGCCCGATACCGGAACCTTTAAAAAGGCCTGGGTCAGCCTGCCATTGTTGGTGAGCGTCGATGAATAAGGCCTACCAAATAGGGGCAGCACCTCTGTAAATGCAGGCATCGCCGGAAAGGCCGGATTGATGTACAATTCATTGAGCTCCGAACCGGTGATATTGTCATATCGATAGTTTTCCAACCTGGTCCGCTCGCCTACACAATTATTGGTGCTAGCCTTGGTTCCGGTGCAGTGGCAATAGCCATCCTCTACATCATTGGTGGTAGTGGCATCCCCATCGTCACACGGTGTGCCCTTCTCCGGACACTCAGTAGGCAGGCAGGCTACGTTTTTCAGGTAATCAGCTGTTATGGTCTTCCAGTTGTTGATGTCCACAAAAGGGGCCTTCCACCATAAGTAAGCAAAATCACTGCCGGTACCATCCACGTATAGTATTTCAAAATAATAGTTGATACCTGCCTGCAGATACAACTTCACCGAGGTCTGTGTGGGATATTTGGCATATTCTTCAGTATTGGTGCTGGCATTGAGGTAGGCCCTCAACACCTTGTTGGCAGGGCTGGCATCGGTGCTCAGGTAAAAACGGGCCTGTTCATTTCCGGTAATATTAAAAGTAACAGAGTCCGATTGAGGAACATAGATAAAGCCCCTAATAGAAGCACCCATGTAATTGTCATAATTGAGATCCGACTTTGAATTGTACAGGGTCTTTGTGTCATACGGATGGTAGGGGTAGTCCGGCCAGGTCAGCATTTCATTGACCTCGTCATCATACAAGCCCCTGTACACCTGCCAGGTAATCTGACCCGGAGTGCCTACACATACCTGCTGGGCCTCCACAACCAGGGCCACATTAAAAAGAATGATAATAGCAATTAGTATTCGTTTCATGTTCTGCCTTTTATGAAAACATACCAATAGGCATAAATCCGGATGGTACCGGTGCCGGGCATGTGGGTGAATAAAAATTACAGATATTGGGAAGGATGTACGACAAGTCGTTGGGTGAAACCCCAAACCATAGTGCAATCTCTGCATAAAATTCGTCGACCGATGTAGTGGGAATCAGCAAACCCCTGTTCGACAAATTGAGGGGTGAGGTAAGACTGAGAGAAGGAAATTCTCCAAAAATATTACCTCCATCAATGGGGCCTCCCATGATCATGCTATTGCCTCCCCAGGCATGGTCTGATCCATTGCCATTGGATGTAAGGGTGCGGGCAAAATCTGAGATGGTAAACGTGACTACATTGTCTTGCATGCCCAGCTCTGTCATGGCATTATTGAATTCATTGAGGGCGTTGCTCACTATGGGCAACATAACATTTTGGTTGTTGATCACATCATCGTGGTGATCCCATCCTCCGTAAGAAACAAAAAAAGTTTGTCGCTGTGCCCCCAGAAAAGACCTCACCTTGATGAGCTCTGCTATCTTTTTTAGGTCATTCGAAAGGTTGGTAGCCGAAAACGTGGTAGTCAACGGTACCAAATTGGACATGGCCACTTTAAATACCTCTATGCTTTCTGATGTGGTAACATTGAGATCCCCGATGGTCTTGTGAAAGAGATTGGCATACTGTTGGGCTGCCAGACTGTCGAGGGCCTTGTTTTTCCGGTCATTGAGGTAAACAGCATTAGATAAGCCGGAAGAGTAATTGCTATACCCAATGGTTGCTGCTGTTGATGAATTGCTAATCGAAAATTCATTGGTTTCATTGCCCGACTGCCACCTGTTTTTCCCGGCTAAAGAAATGTTCATGGCAGCTTCCGGAATCGAATTCATGTCTTGTAAAATATCGGCCATTCTGCCGGCCACACCTACAGCACTCCTGCTCTGAGGCACCGAGGTTTGCCATTGCATGATCTGGTCTGAGTGACTGTACAAGCCCAGTGGTACCTTTTTCATTCCTGAATTGTACTCTGTCTTATTGGCTATGGGTTCAATCAGGGTACCAATGTTGGTGACAAAAGAGAGTTTACCTGTATTAAACATGTTTTGTACCGCAGACATGCCCGCATGGATCGAAAAAGTACGACCATTGTTACTGTAATTCAGCGGCAAAAGCTGAGGTGGGGTGGCTGAATTGCTAAGGGCCAGTGAACCCCGTGTAGCCACATATTGGGCATATTCAGAGGTTTCTGTTGGCACAATAAAATTAAAACTATCTGCCCCTCCAGCCAGCAAGATACACACCACCGCCTTGTAATCGGATGGCGTGCTGATGATGTGGGGTCGCGTGGCAGCAGTGGTCATCATACCCAGATTGACCAATGAGTTGTACAACGTCATGGATCCCAGTGCTGCACACGAGGCTTCTCCTATAAACGCCCTTCTTGATATTTTTCGCTTGCTCATATTGGTTTATCTGTTGATGAGGTATTCTGGTGATGACATGATGAGATAGATGGCCAGTCTGACCCTGTCTCTTTTTTCTGTGGCCGTGCCATTGGGTAGTTCGGTAACCACATTTTTGATAATGGCCAATGAGGGGGCTGTCAATCTGCCCTGAGCCAGCAATAAATTGAGCCTGTCGAGCAGGATGTGCAACTTATTATTGTCGGTGAGCAATACCTCGTCATTGAGGTCTATAGTTGATACCTCGTTGGCATAGGTGGCATCGTCTTCATTGGTGTATAAATCGTATTCATCCGCTACGTTTTCCTGGATTACAAAACGATAGAGACTGTTTACATAACCCATGATAGTCTGCGCATTGGTGATTTGAAACTCGGGACCAACAAGGTTAGCTTCTTCTATGGGTCCAATGGGCTGATATTCCTGTTGGAAAAAATTGAATACACTGGGTGAGGTCAACGGCTTTTGTTGTACAAATCGGTACACATAATCCATGTCATTTCTGTAATTGCCACTGGCGGTGCTGGCGTCAAAGGCCTTGTTGATTTGTACATAACGAACAAAGGGCTCTCTCAGCGCTCCATATTCTACGTCGTTTCCACTCTTGCACGACTTAGCCTCCGGGTCTAACAAGATGGCTTTGATGATGGCTTTCATATCACCCCTTACACCCTGGCCATTGTTGACAAAAACATTGGCCACCCTTTCAATGTAATCCGGCGAAGGATTGGAGGTGACCAGGCGCTGAATCAAAAACTTGGCTACAAAGGGTGGCGTATTGCTGTGGTTAAACAAATTGCCAATCGCGTCTTGTATATCAGCAATGCCATCGGTTGGCACTCTGTTGGGCACTACAAAGCCATTGAGCAGATTTTTTACGCCTGTCTCATGCGAGCTGTTAAACATGATCATAGGCAGGGTATAGCTGGTATCGTTGGCCGCACTTCGGTTAAAGGTGGTCCGATCTGCCCACGACAAGCCGGTAAAGACCTTGGCAAATTCGGCGATGTCGGTATTGTTGTATGTTTGTATGGGTTGTCCGTTGGTACCCAAAACATAGCTGCCGTCCATATTGAGTTTCGAAGTACCAATGGTAAACAGCTGCATCAACTCCCTGGCATAGTTTTCATCCGGAAACTGATTGGTAGCCGGATTGGATTTGGGATTGTTGAGGAAGGTAAGATACACCCCCATGGCAGGGTGGAAGGTTACATCTTCCATCAGATCGCGGTAATTGGTAAAGGCATTGTTGAGCATCACATCGTAATAACTCGACAAGGCATAAGAATTGCCCCCAAATGCCGACTTATCCGACACAACAAACAACTCGCTGAGGGCCATGGCCACCCGTTGACGGAGTACATCGGCTGAAGCCATGTGGTATTGCCACCAGGCATACGACCACATCCGGTAAATTTGACCGGCGGCAGGTGTATTGGTGGCTGTTTTCACAAAGTTGTGGTAATCCTTGACCTTGTTTTTTAAGGAGAAGGGAATGGGTTTTACAAACTGACTGTCGATCCAGTCTTCGATGCCCATTTCGCTAACCTCTTGCAGGTCTTCCATATTGTAGCCAAGTGTGGCCTGGCCCAAAAAGCGGGATGAAGCATTGAGGTTTGGCAGGTAGCCATCTTGCTTGAGGGTGGTTTCAGGCGGATAATTGTGACTGCTACTGGCGCTCACCATTACACCGTGGTATTCTCCAAAGCCGATGGTAACGGTATCGGGCTGGGCTGCAAGTGCAACAGTGCACAGCAGGTAAATGATCAATACAAAGTTCTTACTCATTATGACGGAGTGTGAAGTGAAGAGATGGCTGAGAAAATCTTATTTTTCTTCCAGGGCCTTGATCCGTTTTTTCAGGGCCTCATTTTCTTCGTTCAGCTTTAGGGTGTACTGCCACAACCATTCTATCTGAGCCAGTAGTTTGGCATCCATGGTAGTGACATCGTAGCCCGTTTTCACCAACTCTGTAGCAGAAGGCATTTGAGGCAAATGACTGTTTTGTTCGATTGATTTTTTGACTTCTCCCAAGTCCGGAGTATGCATAAAGGCATGATCTGACCAGTCCGCAGTATTTTTTAATGAAACCTTTACCTTTTCGGTTCAGATGCCATGCTGTACGTACAAGTTGTAATTGCCCGGTGTTGTTATCTGGGAGGTGTCGCCTATTACTACCTTACCCGATGTCTTTAACAACATAATTTCCTGGGCATCAATCAGCTGACTTGTCAACAGCAATAAAAAGAGGAGTTGTAATGATTTTACCATGGTTATATATATTTCTAGATAAATTGAGTAACGTAAATATAAGAGGAAACCCTAATATATTACTTTTTTCTAATATATAACTATGGTAGTTGTGAAATGTAGTGTAACTAAGGGACAAACGACAGGGGGGGAGACCCCAAAAAAGACATAAAATATTTAAATAGAACCAAATTTTAGGTGAGGATTAACAGCCATTTAGAGCTCGATTTTAAAGACATGAATGGCCCTCTTCAAAAACAGGGTCAACAAAAGTAACATATAATATTCTATAATTTTTATTAATCTGATTATTAATTATTTATATGTAATTATTTATTCTAAAGTAAGACATTCTTTTATCTGAAATCCCCTAATTGAAATGGCTTCCATTGACCTGTTTCATGTCATAGAAATTAAAGTAAAAATAAGGCACGGTTTTTCGTGTTTATTAGGCTTAAACCCTAATTTTGTACAAAATTTGACATCACGTTCCATAGACACGTGATGAACCAGGTAAAATTCATTAAAAATCCATAAATCCAATTTATGAAGTCCACCTTTGCCAGAATTTATATGGTGCTTACTTTTTCTGCTTTCTTAGTTAGTACTTTGTTTGGAGCAATCTATTATTCTCAGGGAAGTGTCACTCCCAGCACTACCAACTGGAACAGCAACTAGGGCGGGGGAGGTTCTTCTCCTTCTAACTTTTAATATTGCCAATGATATATTTGTGATTCAGAATGGCCACAATATGTCTACCAGTCAGCCTGGACAGTATGATCTGGTTCAAACTCACAAATTGAATCAGGAGGGACTTTGACGGCAATCTGCTCAACAGCGTTGCAACAACGGAACTTTTCAAATTGATAATGGAGGTACCTACATTCACAACAATGTCACAGCACCTTCCAGTAATATATTTAACGGAACAGAAAATTTTGATACCAACAGTACTTTTGAAATCTGGGCTTTTAACAACGGAACTTCAATCCCCGCCCCGGCAGGAGGTTTTGGAAATCTAATAATCAATGTAACAACACTTGGTGGTGCCTGGAATCAAAGTAGCAACCTGACCAATATTAAGGGCAACTTTATCTTACAAAATACAGCTACAAGAGAATTTAGACTTGCCGGTAATACAGGTGATTTTTCATTAACAATTGGAGGCAATCTTGATATTACAAGTGGAGTTTTAAATTTTACCAATGGAACCGCATTGGCTACTATAAATATTGGCGGCAATTTAATACAAAACATGGGTGGTACTATAATGCAAGGAAGTACTGCAGCACCTGGGACTACAATCAATTTCACAGGGGTTCGTCTTCTAATGTATCCATTACACTTGGAGGTACGTATTTAAACAACGATAGAATAAACTGGACCATCGCCGCTGGCAAAACCCTGGCCAACAATACAAATTTTGGGGCAGGCTCACTGGTGGGTGCAGGTAGAAACATTTCCATCAGTGGCAATTTCCAAGTCAATGAAGGATCATGGACCGGATCCTCAGGTACATGGAATTATGCTTCAGGCTCAAGTTTAATTTTCAATAATTCAAGTGGCCCTTATGGCCCAATTGATGGCAATCATGTTTACTGGCCACCAACGAGCGGCCCAATTAATGTATCTGTTCAAAATGGAGGTGGTATCATCATGGGTGTAAGCAGAACCGTAGGTGGCACTTTCACGCTGGTTACCGGCACCAACGCAGTACAAGGTACAGCACTTAAGCTCAATGGCAATGTCCTGATCAATGGAGGTAACTTTCAATCCAGTCCAATCTATGGCACAAATTCTACCCTCACTTACAATACTGGCGGCACTTACGGAAGAAGCAATGAATGGAGTGCCAATGGAGTGGGTACTATAGGCTCAACACCCGGCTACCCCAGCTCGGTGGTAATCAGCAACAATACTACCCTCAACCTTCCCAATGGGGATAATACTCCCAGAGCAAGCTACCGTGACATAACCATCAATGCTGGTAGTAGTCTTTACGCTGACTATGGAGGGGGTAGCGTTCATCTTACCGTAGGTAGAAGTTTTTTTATGGCAGGTAACCTTTCGCTGGGATCTTCCGTCGGAGGTGACATGGTAATAGATAACCATTGGACCAAAACAGGTGGAACATTTAGCCCTAACAATAGAGCTGTTTTTTTTAACAGTCCATCAGGCGGGCAGTCCATCACAGGTGCTACAACCTTTGATTATTTGATCGTAGATAAATCTGCCAGCAGCCTGGAACTAAACAATGATATCACCGTAAACCAAACACTTACCTTGTCCAATGGCACCATTACCACCAATGCCAATAAAGTGATCATCGCTTCTTCTGGTAGTGTAAGCAAAACCAATGGCTGGGTAAATGGCAATTTAGAACAATACATCAATACAGGAGCCACTTCTAAAACCTTTGATATTGGTAGTTCAAATGAATACACTCCTTGCTCTGTATCTTTCGGAAGTGTGTCCTCTGGTGGTTACTTATTGGCTTTTGCCAATGGTTCACTATTGGCGCCCGCCAGTGGGTCTATACCTGCTGGTTCAGGTATCAGCCAGACAGAGTATGTTTCCAGAGGATGGACCTTAACCAATACCGGCATTTCATTTAACAATTACAATGCAACTTTTAATTTCCAAGCCGGGGATATCGTCGGGGGTGGAGATCCAAATGTATTCATCGTAGGTAAAAATTCAGGTGGTACCTGGTCTAATCCAACTGTTGGCACACGAACAGCTACCAGCACACAAATCACAGGAGAAACCTCTTTCAGCGATTTCAGGATAGGAGAGTCCGATTGTACTCCACCTTCCGCTTTGGTTTATGTAACCAATACGATGACCACTTGTATCGATGTTCCAGCCAACAGCAATAATGTTAATTCCGTAGCTGGTAGTTCACCGTTTAGTTACTCAATTATGCCTGCCTTGCCAACCGGCTTAAACATCAATCCAACAACCGGCGAGATATCAGGCACTCCAACCATGATTTCAGCTGCTACACCTTATACGGTTACGGCTGCTAATGCTTGTGGAAATACCACCTACGTTGTAACTATTTCTGTAAATATGGCTACTGCCACTGCTGCTAATGACGGTCCCAAATGTGCAGGAACCACCTTAAATCTTTCTTCATCCGGAGGTAGTACTTATTCATGGAGTGGACCCAATATGTTTTCTTCCAATGACCAGAATCCAACCATTACCAATGTTACGTCAGCTGCTGCAGGAATATACACTGTGCAAATTACCGATGGTAATGGATGTATAGATATTGAAACAACAAATGCCATTATTATTGACAGTCCAACTGGCGCCGTAAGCGGAGGCGGCAGTGTATGTCCGGGAAGCACCCTGCCCGATGTTATTTTTACATTTACCGGTACTGCTCCCTTTGATTTTACCTATTCGGATGGCAGTAATACGTTTAATGCAACTTCACCTACAACTACCTATACACTCACAGCAGCTCCAGTGGGAACCTACACCCTCACTGCACTCTCAGATGATGATTGTACAGCTGTAATGGCTGGTCTTACAGGCAGCGCTACCAATGCTTACAATGCAGTGCCCGTTTTAAATACACCGGCAGTTATTGCCAGGTGCAGTGGCGTGGCCTGGGGCGTCAACTTACCAAGTGCTGCTTCCGGAGTCGTCAATGCTTACAGGGCAGAGTCAAGGACCTATACCCCTTTAACGATGACTTTTTCATCGCAGATACCTAATTTTTTCCCTGCACCCGGCCTGGGCACTCCCATTACAGTGCCTGAAGTTTGGTACAATACAACATCCAATCCCGGCACGGTAACCTATGCCATTAGCGCCACCACAGATGGCCTTTGTTACGGACCTGCTGTTGATATGACGGTGACCATCAACCCGCTGCCAACAGCTGCCATTTCTGTTAGTGAAAACTCGGGCACCATCAATGATGGCACCATTTGTAGCGGAGCATCGGCCACCTTAACCGCATCTGGCGGTACCAGCTATCAGTGGGACAATATGACCACCAATGCCATAAGAATCGTAAATCCAACTTCTACCACCTCTTATTTTGTTACCGTTACGGATGGCAATGGATGTACCGATACTGAAACCACTTCTGTTTCGGTCAACAGCCTGCCTATGGTCAATGCCGGCAGCTACGGTCCTTTGTGTGTGAGCTCTACCACCCAGGCCCTTAGTGGCAGTCCAATGGGGGGCAGCTTTTCAGGTACAGGGGTAAGTGGCAATAACTTTAATGCTTCTATGGCAGGGGCAGCTACTCATACCATCACTTATAATTTTACCGATGGCAATGGCTGCACCAATTCAGCCACAACCAACATAATCGTAAACGCGCTTCCTATGGTCAATGCAGGCATGTATCCTGCACAATGTGTGAGTGCTACTACCCTGGCCCTTGCCGGTTCACCTATGGGCGGTACCTTCTCAGGTCCGGGAGTTAGCGGAAACAACTTCAATGCATCAGTGGCCGGTACCGGTTCAAAAACCATCACCTACTCCTATACGGATGGCAATGGCTGTACCAACAGTGCAACTACCACCATCAACGTAAATGCCCTACCTGTGGTAAGCGCAGGCAGCTACCCTGATCAATGTTTTACATCCACCATGTTGACACTTACCGGTTCTCCAATGGGAGGTACCTTCTCAGGACCAGGAGTGAGTGGAAATAATTTTGATGCTTCTGTCGCCGGCGTAGGGATGCACACTATAACTTATAATTATACCGATGGCAATGGCTGCACCAACAGCGCTACTACCACCATCAACGTAAATGCGCTGCCAGTAGTCAACGCGGGTACCTATCCTGCTCAATGCGTAAATGGCACAACGCTAAGCCTTGCAGGTTCACCTATGGGGGGCACCTTCTCAGGACCAGGAGTGAGTGGCAATAACTTCAATGCTTCTCTTGCTGGTACTGGCATGCACACCATCACTTATAATTTTACCAACGGCAGTGGTTGTAGCAATTCAGCCACCACTAACATTACCGTAAACGGCTTGCCAATGGTTAATGCGGGAAGCTATGCAGCACAATGCGTTAGTGCAACCACCCCTCACCCTTGTGGGTTCTCCTATAGGGGGCACCTTCTCAGGACCCGGTGTTAGCGGCAACAACTTTGATGCTTCTGCTGCCGGATCAGGATCCCACACCATTACCTACTCCTTTACAGATGGCAATGGTTGCACCAATACTTCCACCATAGGCATTACCGTAAACGCGCTTCCTATCGCCTCAATCACCAGCAGCAGTGATTGTGGTGGCGCCAATACCACTTTGATGGCTTCCGGAGGTACAATGTACAGCTGGTCAACCATGGAAAACACACAAAGTATAATAGTCACCACCTCGGGTACATTCACCGTAACGGTTACTGATGGCAATGGTTGTACCGATACTGAAGCTGTCAATGTCAACACATCCACACCTCCTATTTACAACCAATCCACCATGACTTGTTATAGCGACATAGCCATGGCCATCAACAGCTTAATGCCAGGTGAAACTTTGATCATCAATATTGGAAGTTATACCGGTCAAATAGAAATTCCGTTGGGTGCAACCCTGATCATATCACCCAATACCTCAGTAACCGCTACTGGTACATCCTGTATCCTGGGTTCAATAACTGTAGATCCCCTGGGTAGCTTTACCAACACCGGCACCTTGTACGGAAATGGAAATGTAGCAGGAAAATTGGCAAACAACGGCACCCTGTCACCAGGCGTCTGTACATTTTAATGGATCCCCGCATTGTAAAAACGCATTGCAATGCGTTTTTACAATGCGGGACGAACCATCTTACCTACCAGGGCAATCTGCCCCAAATGGTAATGACTGTGTTCCAACAATCCATGCATGTTTCGAAAAAGGGAACCGTATTTTCCATCGACAAATGGTTCATATAGGTCTGCGTCCTTCATTGCTTCTAATTGAACAGCAAGTCGCTCAGCGTTTTGCCAAACCTCATCGAGCATGCTTTGCCACTCAGCTTCAGTGGTGATGGGCTCGCGATCGTAACTGTACATATCACGCGCATCCAGCGGTCCACCATCAAAAACCTTGATGACGGCCCGGATGTAGTAGTGGATATGGAAAACCAAATCAGCTATGGTGTTGAGATCGTGGACTTTGGTATTGGCTAGCTTACAGTCAATACCTTCCAGCAAAGATTTCATACAGGGACCTGTAAAGTTGTTGCCAAAGTGCATCTCCCTTAGATGGCGGGCCAGTTGGCCTGTAAGAAACTGTTGTTCCATGATTTTTAATTTTTAAACAGTAAATATAATTACAGATTTTCTTGTTTTTGAATGGTATACCGTACCATGCCATCACCACAAGAATATACATGCATACCACTCTTTTCGGCAACACGATGCGAACTGACATTGTCTTCCTTACAGATGGCGTACATCATTTCAAGATGATGGACCCTGAAACCATAGTCAAGAATGGCGCTCACTGCTTCGGCGGTATAGTCCTTGCCCCAATGAGACTCCCCTAGCCAATAGCCAATTTCGGCTGATTTTCTGTCCTTGCTGAAATGAATGCCGGCTTCGCCAATGACCTCATTGGTATCTTTTTTAGCCAATGCAAAAACAACCCGATGTTGCTGCACAAATCCTTGTTGAACGAAGGCCAGGCGAAATGCCGCATCGGGCTCTCCATAAGGATAAGAAATATTGAGCACATTGGCTGCGATCTTGGGATTGTTCACATTTTTGATCAGGGCTGGCAAGTCTTCTGGCAAAAGTTTTCTCAATACCAAACGGTCAGTATTCAGTCGGGGAAATACATCAAAGGGGCCTAACATAAACTGTCATTTGAATCGTGATTTGTACCGGAATTTTTGATTGCCACTATCTGCACATCCACATCTTTGCTCCCATCCGCTTTTTCAAAGTCGGTACGCAAAAGGGTGTCAATGACAAAACCGTTTGCCACCAGGGCCGTCGTAATTTCTTCTGCCGGATAATAGTGAATGTAGGCCTTGTCTTGCCCGTCGCTACTCAATTGAAAGCCGGAACGATCGTATTCACCTTCCATAAAACTGAGGTACAATACACCATCGGATATCAATTGTTGAGAGGCGGCTTCTACCAATTCTTTGACTTCGGTTCTGTTGAGGTAGGGAATACAAAAACCTACTAGTATCAGATGGTAGGAACCCTTCCTGTTTTTAAGTAGTCTCACATCCTCAACGCTGCACTGCGCCTCTGGCAGGTTGATGCCGGCAAGAGCCACCATAGAGGGCGATAAATCGATGGCCTCGGCCTGTAACATAGGTCTTTGGTCCAGGATGTATTTGCTCACATTGCCGGGACCACAGCCCAAGTCCAATAAGCTGCCATGCTCATCACGGACCAACTCACAGCAGCGGTTGAGTCCCCCGGCATATCGGGCCTGGTCCATGTACTTTTGCTGATAAGCCTGGGCATGTTTATCAAAAGCAGCTATGGTGGGGTCGAGGACCATTCAAATTTTTTCTCAAAAATATTAAAAAGTAAGCAAGCTTTTGATAGCCTGTTAGATAAGCTATTAGATCAATTGCCGGTTAAGTATAAATCTGAGAACACGATCTTGTCTTTTGACCAAACAAATAAAATTCGGCCAAATCGGTATTTATTTATTGAAATCAAATTTTATTAGGCATTTTATAAAAAATCAGTATTTCATACAAGTAAATAGCTTGTAAAAAATAATATTTGGTTTGCCTGGAATCGCCGGATTTTAGCTTTTTTCGAGTAATTTTGCACTTCCGGATTCGAAATTACAACCACACTATAATGAATAAGATCAGGGTAAGATTTGCCCCCAGTCCTACAGGACCCCTACACATTGGAGGCGTCAGAACAGCTTTGTACAATTTTCTTTTTGCGCGCAGACACGGTGGCACTTTTATTCTGAGAATTGAAGATACCGACCAGCAACGTTACGTGCCGGGAGCAGAGCAGTACATCATCGATTCTTTGACCTGGGCCGGATTGGTGCCAGACGAAGGACCCGGCTTTGGAGGAGAATTTGGTCCCTATCGCCAATCTGAAAGAAAAGACATCTACCGTCAATACGCACTCGAACTCGTTGAAAATGGTCATGCCTATTATGCCTTTGACACCGCAGAAGAGCTGGATGCTGCCAGAGCAGCCGGGGGCGACAGCTTTAAATACAACTACGAAACCAGGGGGCAGCTAAAAAATTCACTCTCACTGCCAGAAGCCGAATGGAAGGCTTTGCTGGATAAAAATGAAAACGTGGTCATCCGCCTCAGGGTACCGGAAAATAAAAGTATTCACATCACCGATGAGATCAGAGGAGATGTAAGTTTTGCCGGCAGCGAGTTGGATGACAAGGTCATTCTTAAGGGTGATGGCATGCCTACCTACCACCTGGCCAACATTGTGGATGACCACCTGATGGAAATTACCCACGTCATCCGTGGTGAAGAGTGGCTGCCCAGCACCGCACATCACGTTTTGATGTATGAGTTTTTTGGTTGGCAGGCACCCAGTTTTTCTCACTTACCTTTGATCCTGAAACCTACAGGCCAGGGCAAATTAAGCAAGAGGGATGGAGCCAAATTTGGCTTTCCGGTCTTCCCTATCAATTGGGATGGCAGCGATGGTGACGAACCCTATCCGGGTTTCCGAGAAGAAGGCTTTCTGCCCGATGCCCTGCTCAACTTTTTGGCCTTCCTCGGCTGGAATCCGGGCAACGACGAAGAAATATTGCATAGGGCTCATTTGATCGAACTCTTTTCGCTGGATAGAATTGTAAAATCAGGGGCAAGATTTGATTACGACAAAGCCAAATGGTACAACCAACAATACCTGATGGCCATGAGCAATGAAGAATTGGCTGTACTACTGACTCCTTTGGCCAAAGAAATGAACATCGAAGCAGGTGCAGACAAACTGGCCCACGCAGCCGGAATGATGAAAGAACGGGTATATTTTTTACAAGACATCCTTCGCACCGGCTACTACCTTTTTGCAGAGCCGCATGACATCGATTATGAGACTTTCAATAAAAAATACAAGACAGAACTTAAGTCCCATTTCATGGCCATAGCAGATCTGGTAGCTCAGGAAGAAAATGCAGACAGAGCCCACTTTGAGTCATTGGTAAAAGGGTATGCCGCAGAACACGGACTCAAGATTGGCGACCTGTTTCCCATCTTTCGCCTGGCCCTCACCGGCACTATGCAGGGACCCGATCTATTTGACACCTTTGCCATCCTGGGTGGAAAAGACTCCGCTTTACGCATCCATAACCTACTCAGCTAATGCCTAAAAAATTCAGCAACAAAGACAAAGCCGATGTCCACAAGGAACTCAAGGGCTTTGAAATAAGGATCAACTCTTTTGGAGAAATGGAAAGCAATTTCAGCATAGAAAAGCTCAATGAATTCCTAAACGAGAAGTTAGAAAAAGAGGAGAAAAAAGAAGATAAGAAAAAATAAGGCCTACCTCAGTGGTACAAACTGAAGGCTGGACCATTGTCCATTGGCCGATACAGCCCTGGCTATTAATAAGCCCGGATACAAAACTGCCTGCCATTTCTTTTCAGCGCAGGCATTGCCGTTATTTTCGTGATAAATCAATTTGCCCATGGTGTCATAGACCCACAATGCCACGGTTCCCTCAGGCAATTCAAGGCTTTGACTGGAAGCATTAAAATACAAATGAGCTTCCTGGCTCTCTGTTGTCGATAACAATCTGCACGACATAGCGGCGCTTGAATTTTGACAATACATACGATTGGCAAGGCTGCAGTCCAAAACAAAGGGATTGGCCTTGCCCGATTGATAAGAGGCTATTTTTAAGGTCCTGTTCCATTCTTTTTCATCTACCGGATCCTGATTGTGCCATTGGCACAGCAAATCTTTTTGCAGTGGAAAATAGTTGGCATCGGCGGCTACTACCTGATCGCGGTAGATGGTATACACGTACATCATCGCACGCGCTATATCTCCCTTTACTTCTTCTCTTGGCTCAAACTGACCGGCAGATCCCAGCTCGCTGTACTTGTCAATCATTGATCCCGGAATAGAAGTAAGCTCTGTATTGAGCAAGTACCACCTGGTGGTTGAGGGGTCCGGACTTTCTCCAAAGGGGCGGTTGGCCCTGTCGTTATTGGTCTTTACCCTTGAGGGAAATAGATTGTGCATATCGCTCTCGGCCTTTGTATCCGCCAGTCCGAATCCTTGTGGATAGGTGTGTTCGGTGTTGATACCATCAGCGGCTCCGTTCAAAAATACCGCCTGTGTAGGATCTTGCCCTTCGGGTATGTAAAGAGTAAGTCCGGTGTAGATACACGACAGGTTTCTATTGACAGCATCAATTTTCAAAAACAAGGTATCGCGGGCGGTGGTATAAGGTATCACCACATCCGGCCGAAAAGCGCTGCGCACTTCATTGGCCAGCGTTTCTCCTGTCAGTTCCGGAAAAACAGGCTGATAGCTATATTGAGCATACCCTGCAAGGGGCATGACCAGCCAGGAAACCAGAAACAGGAGTTGGTAGCGCATGCTGTTATTTTTTCTGCAGCTTTGCCTTTACCTTTTCAATGATGTTGGTAGACGGGTCTGCATACAAAATGGTACCTTGAGAGCCATCAATGACATAAGCATATCCTTCTTCAGCAGCCACCTCCTTGATGATGAGATTGACCCTGCTTTGTATGGGATCAAACAAACCTTCTGACTTGATGGTCAATTCCTGCTGGCCCAGCTGTTCAAATTCTGCAATCTTTTTTTCTTCGGCTTGCAATAGTTGAACTTCTTTATCATACTGCACAGGAGCAATTTCACTTTTGCGCTTTTCAAGGTTCACAGCCTTGAGCCTGAGCTCGTCGACCATGCCCTTGATCTTACCTTCGATTTTGGCCTTCGCTGCCTGTAAACTGTCGTTGGCGGCCTTCACTTCTGGCAGGGCATAAATAAGGTCCTGCGTATTGATGTACGCAATTTTTAAAGTCTGGGCTTTTATTTCAGCTGTTGTTGCCAGTGCAACCAAAATAAAAGCGATAAGTGTGGTTCTCATTTTATAGTGATGATTTGTGGTTGCCCCTTATTTGGCAACCCTTTTTTTAATGTCTTCTGTTTTATCAAATTCCGGCTTTACAAACAACAATCCTGCAGCACCGGCTTTGTCAAAGATGAGGTCATAACCTTTTTCTGCGGCATAGTTTTCTATAGCAGCAAATACCTTGTCCTGGATTGGAGCAACCAGTTGCTGGCGCTTTTTAAACAAATCGCCTTCAGGACCAAATCTGCGTTTGTTCATTTCTCTCACCTCTCCTTCTTTGGCAACGATTTCTTCTTCACGTTGTTTTTTCAGGTCATCGGTGAGCAACACTTGTTCTGCCTGGTATTTGTTGTAAAGTGATTTTACCTTGTCTTGCTCTTTGGATATTTCTTGTCTCCAGCCGGAAGCAATTTCATCCAATTCTTTTTGAGCTGCTTTGTACTCATTCATCTCAGTAAGTATGGCATTGATGTCGGCCACAGCAATGCGCTGGGCATCGGCTACGTAAAGGGTCAGCACAAAAGCAAACGAAAACAATAACTTCTTCATTTTAATGGTTTTTTGTTTTTATTAAAAACGCTCAAATATAGCGCATTCCAATGTTTTATCTATCCTCATGACCTACTAAGGGGCCTATAAGTTTCTTAATTTATACTTAATGTTGCGTTATTTCTTCCTTTCCGTCGGCTACCCACCATGCCCAGGATAGAAAAAAGCCGGTAATAAAGATGCCATACTGGTTTTCCGGCAAAATTTCAAACAACCAGGTCGCTGCCAGTGCACAATAAACTGCGATAAATATGGGGTGGAGCCTAAGCCTGCCATCCCACCAAGGGGCAAGTGCAAAGACCATAAATACAAGTAAGCCCACAACTCCGGCAGCTGCAGCATTTAATAAAAACTCGCTGCTGGGCTGGATGATTTCTTCAGCCTGGATGGCGGGAAAATGTTTGACAAACCACTCTTTGTTAACGTGGTGCAGTCCTTTGTATCCCACTCCGGTGATTGGCTGGTTGGCAAAGGCATCCCAGCCCGACATCCAGGAATAAAACCGAAAACCATCGCTGGATCCCGTGCGGTATTCCATCTTGCTGTAATAACTATAGTCGTACCGGGCATAATCGATCCGTTGTTTGAAAGATGGCAAGAGTTGATAGGCCGCAAAGGGAAGCACAACCAACACAGCCCAAGTGGTAATAACCCATTTTTTATGGTTTTGCCACATCAAGCCCATCACCAATACCGCAAGTGAAATATATAAGACCACCAGGCCGGTTCGAGCCATTAATACATGGAGGAAGAGGATCATGAGGACGCCATATACCCAAAAGATAAAAGAAAGGGTGTTGTTTGTTTGCTTTCCTGCGGCATAAATGGCTAAGACTATGCTCAGTGCCATGGCTACGCTGATCCTGATGTGATCATGGTACAGACCTACTTGCATGACTCTGGCCTGACCATAAGCTATGTTGGCAGCCTCGCTGTCTGCCATGTAGGTGATCACAGCATGCAGGGCGGTTAGACCCAAAACCATCAAAATAATCATGGCCATTATGGTGATCTCTTTATTCCCCGGCCTCCAGGAGAAAAAAAACAAGGGAAAAAGGGGCAAAGACAACTTTATAAAAAATGACCCGTCGATCGAAGTACCATTGATCACGTCAAAGATCGGAACGATGGCAGCAAAGGCAAGCATGGATACAAACCAGACATTGCGCCACAGACCGGTCTTGTTTTCATGTAAAAACCAATAAAAAGCCATCAACAACAAGCCAACGCTGTATAGAGAGCGCGAAAATATGAGGCCGGCAAACAGACATAAGATGGCTGTATAGGCCCAATAATTTCTGGGATTGGCTGAGGTGATCAGTTTTAACACAAGGTCTTTTATGGTTTCAAAACGAGCAAAGCCACATTTTCGATATGATTGGTATGCGGAAACATGTCGACCGGCTGCATTTTAACAACTTTGTATTTTTCACTGAGCATCAAAACATCCCTGGCCTGGGTTTCCGGATTGCAACTCACATACACAATTTTGGGTGCTGCGAGGGCCAACAGGGTCTGAATTACCTTTTCTGACATCCCTGCCCGGGGCGGATCGGTGATCACAACATCGGGCTGACCGTGTTCTCTGATAAAATCATCGTTGAGAATGTCTTTGACATCACCGGCGTAAAAAGAGGCGTTTTCGATGCCATTGAAAGCACAGTTTTCTTTTGCATCTGCAATGGCTTCCGGAATTTCTTCGATGCCGGTAACCCTGCCCACGCTGTGGGCAATGTACAGCGCAATACTGCCAAGTCCTGTATACAGATCGTACACATTTTCATGGCCTTTGAAGTCGGCATATTCTGCTACATAGTCAAATAAAATTTTGGCACCCTCGCTATTGGTCTGGAAAAAGGACTTTGGACCAATCTTGTAACGCACGTCTCCCAGTCGCTCAATGATGAAGGGTCGGCCGTGGTAACAGTGGACATCGAGATCATAAATGGTGTCGTTGAACTTTGGGTTGACGGTGTACAACAATGAAGTTATGAAAGGAAACTTTTGTTTCATCTCTTCCATGACTACCTTTATTTTTTTAGCGTCATCTTTCCCAAATACAATGAGCAACATCCAATCGCCCTCCAGGGTGTTGCGGATGATGATATTGCGCATCACGCCCTCGTGGGTATAAGGATTGTAAAACGAAATTTGTTTTTCAATACAGAAATCCCTGAGATGGTTTCTGATGTCGTTGGATAAGTCGTTTTGCAGATGGCATTCATCCAGATTGAGGACCTTGTTGAAGGAGTTGGGTCTGTGAAAGCCCAAAGCCGGTTCTGTTTCGATGAAGCCCTTGGTTTCAATCTCTTCGGGTGTAAGCCAGCGTTTGTCGCAAAAAGTAAACTCCAGCTTATTGCGGTAGTAACGGATGTCTTTGCTGTAACGAACGGTATGGATAATGCCTTCGGTATCCATCTTACCAATCCGCCTCATGGCATTGACAATTTTAATAAACTTGTACTTGGTTTGTGAGTCGTATTTGAGGTTTTGCCATTTACATCCTCCGCAATGGTAAAAGTGTTTACAAAAGGGAGTGGTCCTTTCCGGAGACAAAGTCACGGTCTCTTTGACCCTGCAGATGCTATGGCTTTTTTTCTTTCTGATCACCACGGCGTTGACTACGTCACCCGGCACAGCGTCTTCAATAAAAAACACCTCACCTTCTTCATTTCGACCAACCGACATGCCCTTATCTGCAATCCCGGTGATCAATATATTCTCGACAACGCGCTTATTTTTTTTCCTTCTTCCCATGCCTCAAAATAACGATTTCAAAAAAACTATTTTCACAAAACAAACCGGGTGAGTGATGTTGCTCATGGTTCTTGCGAAAAACATAACCCAAATGAGCGGTACAAGTTCTATTTAACACAAAAAGCCCCCATAGCGATGAGGGCTTTTTGTTGTATGTGAATGAAAACCGATTACTCGGCGATCAGTTCAAATTCGATCTTGGTTGAAACTTCTTTGTGAAGGTTGATGGTAGCCTGGTAAGTACCCAGGTCCTTTACCTCCTCAGGAAGAACAATCTTTTTACGCTCAACATCGAGGCCCAACTGATCTTTCAGTGCCTGTGATACCTGTACGCTGGTAACACTACCGAAGATCTTACCTGTTGTACCGGCTTTAACACCAATCTTCAGGGTTTTGCCTTCCATTTGCTGAGCCAATGAACGGTATTCTTCCAATCTTGCAGATTCTTTGGCTTCTTCTTCAGCAATAAGTGTGTCCAGCTTCTTGCGATTTACTGCATTGGCTACTACACCTACTCCTTGTGGAATCAGATAATTCCTTCCATAACCAGGCTTAACACTAACAACGCTGTGTTTGTCACCCAATTTATCCATATCTTTCAATAAAATGATATCCATTTTGTGTACTGTTTTTAAGGGTTATTTTAAAAGGTCAGTAACGAATGGAAGGATGGCCAGGTGTCTGGCACGTTTTACCGCCACAGCTACTTTTTTCTGATACTTCAATGAGTTACCTGTAATCCTTCTTGGAAGGATTTTACCCTGCTCATTGATGAATTGCAAAAGGAAGTCTGAATCTTTATAGTCGATGTGACGGATGCCAAACTTCTTGAATCGGCAGTATTTTTTGCTTTGTTTACCGATCGTTGGATTGCTTAAGAACTTTATATCGTCTTTTGATGCCATTTCTGTCTAATTTTAAAAGGTTTTGTAATGATTATTCGGCTGTTTCGGTATTGGTCACAACTTCTTCAGCGGCTGCTGCTGCGGCTGCTTTAGCAGCTTCAGTTGCTTTGGCTTCTGCAGCTGCTTTCGCTTCTGATGCTTTTGCCTCTGCTGCTGTTTCTTCTTGTGCCTTGCCTTTGGTCTTTTTCTTCACCTTACCAATCAGACCTGCACGTTTGTCAGCGTTGTACTTAACGCCGTGTCTGTCTAAGGCAATGGTGAGGAAACGCATCAAACGCTCATCACGCTTCATGGTCAATTCCATCTTGCCAATCATGTCTCCCGATTCAGAAGTGAACTCGATACAGTAGAAAATACCCGATGATCTTTTGTTGATCGGATATGCCAACTGTCGCAGTCCCATTTCATCAACGTGTACTATGGCACAGCCCTCATTCTTGAGCATGTCCTCGTACGCCTTTTCTGTCGCTTTAATTTCGTCGCCTGACAGAACGGGATCGACGACGAAAGTTACTTCATAATGTTTCATTAATTAATTGAAGTTTAATTGTTTATAAAATTTAAAAGGGAGTGCAAAGATAAGAAAAAAATTATTTCTCGTGCTTTTTGGGCCAAAAATATGTATAATGTACTGAAAACCAATGCTTAGAAACTCAGCATGCCGTCAAATTCCCTTAATTCTTGTCCACAATAATGACATCATTTCGCGTTCCTTGCCCTTGGGAGGCCTGCCCGCATCACCATCCAACTGGTATTGCCCGGAGCTCTCTTTTTTAACTATAAATTTAAAAATATAGTCGTCATCCGTTACACCGGCCTTACTTGCATTGTATACTCCATAGCGCATGTCGTTGAATTGCAATCTGCCATCCTCTCTTCGGAGCAGGCTGTAGTAATCATTGCTAAACCACCTCAATATGCCAAGGGTTTCATCTGTTTGCAGTGCCTCGCCTATCAGTCCATGCTGCTTGGGTATGCGCACCAGCTTAAATCGTTTTTCTTTGTCAAAATGCGAATACGAGCCTTGAAAAAAGGCAGAATCAGTTTCTGCTGTTGCTGACCACAGTACGTTGTTGAGTATGGTGGGATTGGTCATGTACCGCGTGGCCACAATCCCTTCCTTTTTTAGGGTTTCTTCAAAGATGCCGTTGATGTAAGATTTGTTTACAAAGGTCAAGGCCATGTACCCACAACAGAAAATCATCATAGCCCAGGTCAGCTGTCGTCTGCGCTTGCTTTCTCTGTGGTACATGGATACGGCAATCAGCAGGATACCAAAGGGCACCGTATATCCCGGATCGGCCACAGCTACATTGTTCCAGGCTATTCTTGTGCGGTCGAAAGGTGCCCACAGCTGGGTGCCATATACCGTAAAACAATCCAAAATGGGATGGGTAAAGATGGTCCAGAAAAAAAAGTTGTACCAGGCCCAATAGCCCTCTCTTACTGCTATTGGCGTTTCTATGAGCCCATAATTTTTCCAGGTGCGGTAAACGACATAGATGGCAAAACCCATCAGGAGGCCACCTGCAATGGCCAGCAGCAGACTGCCTACTCCAAATACATAAAAGAGGGAGGTTAGCCCACCAAAAAAGCTGATTACCGCCAAACTTCCAAGCAAGGCAGAAAGCCTGCGAATGCCTTTGTGGGTATAAAGGTTGGAGTCGTAATACCTCTTGACCAGCCAGGCTATGATAAAGGAAAATACAATGGCAAAAAACAAAGAATGGGTAATGCCTCTGTGCGCTACCAAGCCCTGCAGCGGTGTTAGCCACAGATTGGAGATGACATCCAGATCAGGAATGGTACCTGCAATGGCTCCCCAAAGCATGGCCCGGTTGCCTATTCGTTTACCAAGGCAAACTTCGCCTACTGCTGCTCCCAGGATGATCTGTGTCAGTGAATCCATGAACCAATGGTTTGTATATGCATGATGGGCTTATATGTTGAGCTCCAGTATGGCCAATTCGGCCGCCCGCTGCTCCGCTGCTTTTTTATTGAAATCTTCTGCTTCAGAGATCTTGTCTCCATCGACCATGACGGCCATTCTAAAATAATCGCGTTTATCGTTTTTAACCTTACTCATCTGCACAAATTCTACTTCATGGCCATTCTTCTGCGACCACTCAAGAATAATGCTTTTATGGTTGTCATTCTGCTGCTCAAGGGCGTGGATATCCAGGTAACGCATCAGGATCTGTTTGATCACGTAAGCACTGGTTCGCTGGTAACCAAACTCCAGGTAAAGGGCGCCGACCATGGCCTCCAGGGCATTGCCCAGCATGGTATTGCTCATCTTTCCCTGCGAGTATTCCGACAAGATAAGGTCGAGTCCCATCTTATCAGCAATTTCATTGAGGGTTTATCGCCTCACTATTTTTGACCTCATTTTGGTGAGGAAGCCTTCGTCTTTGCCCGGATATTTTTTAAACAGGTATTCGGCTACAATGGTACTCAGGATGGCATCACCCAGGTATTCGAGCCGTTCGTTGTTGAAACTTTTGTTGCCCTGATCCACATTCATGGATCGGTGGTAAAAGGCTTGTTTAAAAACACCCAATCTCACCGGAGTAAACCCTAATAAAGGTTTGATCTTGCGTGCAAAGTCTTTTTCCGATGAAAAATATATGTTGTAAAAACGCCTTAATATGTCCAAAACTAGTCTACTTTTTTAATAATCACTGATGCATTGTGCCCACCGAATCCAAAGGTATTGCTCAGCGCAGCCTTGATTTGTCTTTCCTGGGCTGTATTGAAAGTAAAATTCAGATTTTGGTCGATCTCCGGATCGTCTGTAAAATGGTTGATGGTAGGAGGAATAAAGCCATCCCTCAGGGCTACGATACAGGCCAGTGCTTCAATGGCGCCGGCAGCACCCAAGAGGTGGCCGGTCATAGATTTGGTGGAACTGATGTTGAGCTTGTAAGCGTGATCTCCAAAAACTTTGAGTATGGCTTTGCTTTCTGCCACATCACCCAAGGGTGTTGAAGTACCGTGAACGTTGATGTACCCGATGTCTTCTGGCTGCATACCGGCATCGGCTAGTGCCAGTTTCATCACATTGGTAGCTCCCAGTCCATCCGGGTGGGGGGCAGTCATGTGGTAAGCATCAGCGGTCATACCTACTCCTGCAATTTCAGCAATGATAGTGGCACCCCTTCTTTTGGCATGCTCGTATTCTTCGAGGATCAGGCATCCTGCTCCTTCTCCGAGTACAAAGCCATCGCGGTCTTTATCAAAGGGCCTGCTGGCAGTGGTTGGATCGTCGTTTCTTTCACTCAATGCTTTCATAGATGAAAAACCTCCTATTCCTGCCTTGGTGACGGCTGCCTCTGAACCACCTGTAATCATCACATCAGCCCTACCCATTTTGATGTAATCAAAGGCATTGCCAATGGCGTGCGTGGAAGATGCACATGCTGAAACGGTGGCATACTTGATGCCTCTGAACCCATATTTTATCGAAATCAAGCCTGGGGCGATATCGGCAATTAATTTGGGAATCAAAAAGGGTGAATACTTAGGATCACCAACCCATGCAGCCGCTTCTTCTATATCGTGCTCAATGGTTTCAAAACCACCAATACCACTTCCCCAAATGACCCCTGCCCTGTCGAAATCGATCTCTACCCCCTCGAGTCCGGCATTTTTCATGGCTTCGTCGGCCACTGCCATTGCATAATGGGTAAAAGGGTCCATTCTGCGAATTTCTCTTTTATGGATAAATTTTTCAGCATCAAATCCTTTGATTTCGCATGCAAACTTGGTCTTAAAGTGGGTTGCATCAAACCGTGTGATGGGACCTGCTCCCGATCTTCCCTGGCGAAGCGCTTCTGTATAGGCAGCCATGTCATTGCCAATGGGTGTAAGTGCCCCGATTCCTGTTACTACAACTCTTCTCATATTTTTGTTAGACGGTTGATCTGGTACGCAAATTTCTCATTTTTTTCCGAAACTTTAAAATTTGGGCTACTTTCGCCTCCAAAGGAATTAATAACTTTTCCAAACCATTAATTGTCAAAGCAATACACTATGAAACGGATTACATCTGTCAATAGCCTACACCGCACATTGAATACTTATCGCAAACAAGGTCTCACTATTGGCTTCGTTCCTACCATGGGCGCCCTCCATGCAGGCCACCTGAGCCTGATCCAACAAGCCGCCAAAAAGAATGACATCGTAGTTTGCAGCATCTTTGTCAACCCTACCCAGTTTAACAACGCCAGCGACCTCGCAAAATATCCCAGAACCCTGAAAAAAGATGGTCAATTGCTGGAAACAGCGGGCTGCCATCTCCTCTTTGCTCCCTCAGTAGATGAAATTTATCCCCCGGGACTCGATACCGAAGTACATTTTTCTTTCAAAGGACTGGATAAGATGATGGAAGGCAGGTTTAGACCAGGCCACTTCAAGGGCATGGCCCAGGTGGTCAAACGCCTCCTCGATCTCGTTCAGCCCAATGATTTGTACATGGGACAGAAAGACTTTCAGCAGTTTACCATCGTGGCCCACATGATCAAAACCCTGAAACTGCCTATTAGGCTGGTGGTTTGCCCCATTATGAGAGAAGGCCACGGTCTGGCCATGAGTTCGCGCAACGAAAGGCTTAATGCCGATCTCAGGGCCAGGGCTGCCATTATTTACAAAACCCTTAAGGCCGCCAAAACAAAGCTTAAAACCATGGAAGTCAGTGAGGTAGAAAAATGGGCCCTAAAAAGAATGGAAGTCCCCGACTTTCAACCCGAGTATTTTTCGATTGTAGACGGCCACACCCTGAAACCCGTTGAAAATCCTGAATTACACGATTATGTAGTTGCCTGCACCGCCATCTGGGCCGGAGATGTGCGTCTGATCGACAATATGATTTATAAAAACCGCTAACCGTCCGTTGACCGCTGTCCGCTGTCCGCTTACCGCTGTCCGCTTACCGCTGTCCGCTAACCGTTGGCGGTAAGCCGTGAGCGGTAAGCCGTGAGCGCGTAAGCCGTCCCCCCGCCTGCCTCATAGAGAGTAGCCGTAAGCCGTGAGCCGTGAGCCGTGAGCCGTGAGCCGTCCCCGGTATGCCGTGAGCCGTGAGCCGTAAGCGGTAAGCCGTCCCCGGCCTGTCTAACTGGCGTTAGCCAGGTAGATAAGCCGTGAGCGGTGAGCCGTGAGCAGTAAGCGGTGAGCGGTGAGCCGTAAGCCGTGAGCGGTGAGCCGTAAGCCGTAAGCCGTGAGCCGTGAGCGGTAAGCCGTCCCCGGTAAGCCGTGAGCGGTGAGCGGTGAGCGGTAAGCGGTAAGCCGTAAGCCGTGAGCGGTAAGCCGTAAGCGGTAAGCCGTAAGCGGAATATTATTTGTTTTTCGTAATTTTGTAGCTCATAAAAAAAATAATAACATGTTTTCAAGGGTAAAAATCAAAGAATTGTTGGCCAACTACACCTTGGGTGATACAGTAACGGTCATGGGCTGGGTGCGTACTTTTCGCAATAACCAGTTCATTGCACTCAACGACGGTTCTGTTTTGACCAACCTCCAAATAGTGGTTGACTTTGAAAACATGGATGCAGAATTGTTGAAAAAAATCACTACAGGTGCGGCCATCAAGGCGGTGGGTGAGGTCATTGCTTCCCAGGGCAAGGGCCAGGCCATCGAAATCAAGGCCAAAGAGGTAGAGGTTTTGGGTGTTTGTGATCCGGAGGTTTATCCGCTTCAACCCAAAAAACACAGCCTCGAATTTTTGCGCGAGATCGCCCACCTGAGGCCCAGAACAAATACCTTTTCTGCGGTTTTCAGAGTGAGGCACCAACTGGCCATGGCCATCCATCAGTTTTTTCACAACAAAGGCTTTGTGTACATGCACTCTCCCATCATCACGGGCAGCGATGCAGAGGGAGCAGGTGAAATGTTTAGGGTTACTACCCTGCCGCTCGACAAGTTGCCCAAAACAGAAGAGGGACACATTGATTTCAAAAAAGACTTTTTTGGTAAATCTACCAACCTCACCGTATCCGGTCAGCTGGAAGCAGAATTGGCAGCCCTGGCCCTGAGCGAAGTTTATACCTTTGGCCCTACCTTTAGGGCTGAAAACTCCAATACTTCAAGGCACCTGGCAGAATTCTGGATGATCGAACCGGAAGTAGCCTTTGCCGACCTCAATGACAATATGGACCTGGCAGAAGGTTTGTTGAAATATTGCATTGGTCAGGTCATAGAACACTGCGCCGAAGACCTGGAGTTTTTGGAAGGCAGATTGCTGGACGAGGAAAAACAAAAACCTCAAAACGAAAGATCAGAAATGAGCCTGAGAGAAAAACTCCAGTTTTGCCTCAACAACGATTTTCAGCGACTCACCTATACCGAAGCGATCGACATTCTGAAAAATAGCACCCCCAATAAAAAGGGCAAATTCAACTACCCTATCGAAGCCTGGGGCGCCGACCTGCAAAGTGAGCACGAACGTTACTTAGTAGAAAAACACTTTGGTAAACCCGTTATCCTCACCGATTATCCAAAAGCCATCAAGGCCTTTTACATGAGGGTCAATGAAGACAACAATACCGTAAGAGCCATGGACATCTTATTCCCTGGCATTGGTGAAATTGTGGGTGGCTCACAAAGGGAAGAAAGGCTCGATGTTTTGATGGCCAGAATGGAAGAAATGCACATCCCGCTGGAAGAAATGCAGTGGTTTTTGGACACCAGAAAGTTTGGTACCTGTCCACACGCCGGCTTTGGCCTGGGCTTCGAAAGATTGGTACAATTTGTAACCGGCATGTCCAACATCAGAGACGTGATTCCTTTCCCAAGGTTCCCGGGCAGTGCTGAGTTTTAAGACTTAATTTTATCAATTCATTTTTCCTACCTCCGGACAGCACTTCTGTTGGGCTAATAGTTCATTGAACTGACCCAATGAACTATTGTGCATCCGACTCCAATTTTTAAGAAAACAAAATATTTACAAAGAAACAACTAGTGGTTTAGAATAAAATTCTAATTTTATCCTTGATTGACAGAATTGTTTTCTGTGAATTATTAGCAAACAAAACCTTTATAACACGATTATGCAATCCGATAAATTCAGGAAAGCCGCCTTTATGGTGCTTTCCCTAACCACTATTCTATTGGGTAGTTATGAACTCTACCTTAGATACCTTGGGCACTCCATTTCCTACGATGACAGTGAGAGCCTATTTGCAGATAAAAAAAGGAAAATTTATCTGCCCACCAATGAAGCTAGCGTTTTCACGGGTTCAAGTAGAATGAAGTACGATTTGAATACGGAGGTTTGGCGCAACCTAACAGGAGAAACACCGGTCCAATTGGCCAATGTTGGAAGCAGCCCTATTCCTGTACTCAAAGCTTTGGCCGCCGATTCTATGTTCAAAGGCAAACTATTAATTGATGTTGCTGAAGGACTGTTTTTTGATCTGTCAGGCAGGTCGTACGAAAGACCACAAAAGTGTTTGGATTTTAGTAAAAATGAAACGCCTGCCCAACGTTTTAGCTTTCACATTAATACACTATTGGAATCCAATTTCGTTTTTCTGGATAAGGATAATTTTGCCCTCAGTGCCCTGTTGGAACATCTGCCAATTCCCCCGCGTCCTGGCAAGATGGATTTTCCAAAATATCCTACTGAATTTTCATTGATGAATTTTGACCGCAACCACATGATGTCAGACCGTTTTGTCGATCATGATCAGAAGGGTGTAAAAATGATGCAGGATATATGGATGCAATTGGTAGCAATGGGCGCCAAAGCGCCTCCTACACCAGAGCCTGTTATTGATTCATTTATCAGAGACGTTAAATTACAAACGGATAAAATAAAAGCCCGTGGAGGAGAAGTGGTCTTCTTGCGCCCCCCGAGTTCAGGTCCACTTTGGAAGGCTGAACAAATGGGATTCCCCAGAGATAAATTTTGGGAAAAAATCCTCACCGTTACCGGATGTAAAGGAATGCACTTTTCGGATTATCCGGAATTAAGCCGAATGAATTGTATTGAATTTTCTCACCTCCGACAGTCAGACACCAGGATTTACACCCAAAAAACTATAGGGTTTTTATCCAATGAGATAGGTTGGAAATTCAAAGCGATCAATCAATAATTCCGCACTTTAAAATCGTAAAAAATGGTTTTTAATTCATATACATTCATTGTCTTTTTTGCAGTAGTACTTTTTGTGCACAACCTTCCATTAAAATGGACTTTTAAAAAAGTGCACCTGCTTATGGCAAGCTACTTGTTTTATGCAGTTTGGAATCCTCCATTTATTCTGTTGCTGTTGTTTTCTACTTTTCTTGATTTTTATGTAGGTAAAAATCTAAGTGTCGAACAAAATCCGGTGAAAAGAAAATGGTGGCTGGCTGCCAGTTTAGTCGGGAATCTGGGTCCTCTGGCCTATTTTAAGTATGGTGAATTTATGTTGGAGAACTTTGTCTCTCTCGCCAATGTGGCCGGCATTGACTTCCATCCGCTTGCACCTGACATCATACTTCCGGTCGGTATTTCTTTCTATACCTTTCAGACTCTTTCTTATTCACTGGATATGTACAATAAAAAGTACGCAGCCGAAAAGTCTTTCCTGGATTTTGCCCTGTTTGTTACTTTTTTTCCACAGTTGGTTGCAGGCCCGATTGTACGACCGGATGAATTGATACCCCAATTTAAATCTCCCGTGAAGGCCACCTGGCTGCAATTCAATCAAGGCATGTTTCTGCTCACCCTGGGTCTTTTTATGAAAGTGGTCCTTGCCGATAGTCTCCTGGCCGGTTCAGCAGATGCGGTATTCAGTGCCGGAAAAGACATGAATTTTATTGATGCCTGGATGGGTGTGCTTGCCTTCTCTGGACAAATATTTTTTGATTTTGGAGGCTACTCCACGTGCGCTATTGGTATTGCACTTTGTCTGGGATTTACCATCCGCGACAACTTTTTTTATCCTTACGCTGCCATTGGATTTTCCGATTTCTGGCGAAGGTGGCACATCACCTTGTCTACCTGGCTCCGCGATTATTTGTATATACCCCTTGGAGGCAATCGCAAGGGCATCCTTCGTACTTATATCAACGTAATGCTTACCATGCTCATTGGTGGTTTGTGGCACGGCGCCAGCTGGACCTTTGTGGTTTGGGGTGGACTCCATGGCCTCTATCTTGCTGTTGAAAAATATATACAAGACAAAAGAAAAGCGCATTCTCATGAGCCTGGTCCTCACCCCCATTTAAAACCCAATTTTGCCCATGCCATGCTAACCTTTTTCCTGGTCAACATCACGTGGGTATTCTTTAGATCCCAGGATTTTACCACCGCGTGGTCCCTATTAAAATCCATGTTCTTTTTTGGAAATCCCAAAGAAGTGGTGCTCAACTACCTTGACATCCTTAAGGTTTCTGTGGTAATAACCGGAATGATCATCGTACACTGGCAGATGCGACACAAAAAAGTGCTCACAGTAGCCGAAAGCAAGCCATGGTGGAGTGTGGGTCTGGTTTGGACATTTCTTTTGGTGATGCTTATCCTCAGCCAGGAAAGTACCAGTTCATTTATTTATTTTCAGTTTTAAACTTTACCAACAATAGACAATTCTCAATTTAATCTAACAGCTATTTTGAGTTGAAATTACAATTGATTGAGTTCAAGTTGCTATTCAAATCTTACATTGGTACCAACAGCCATGATCAGTTCTCCTGTTGAAACAGTGCTGATTTGAGTAAAGGTAGCGTTGTTCATAAACCTCACTTTCTGAGCAGGTGAAAGGGTTGATACCATGTTGAACGCACCGGTAACTACCTTACCTCCAAAGAAGAGGAAGATTTCATTGATGGGCTCGCCTGCAAAAGGAGGATAGATGGTAAAATCAGCATTAAACGTATTGAGGGTTGCCAATGGATCTATATACAGTGCTGGAAAGTTATTGGTATTTTTATTTCCCATGATCAAAACGTTGCTGTTGAATCCCTGAAAGGTAGAAGCAGGCCCAATTTTAAAACCGATGCTGTCTGCCATTGAAGGGTATTGGTTTACGGCTGCAATGGCAGAAACCAGTCCCAGGCTTCCGTTATTTACCACTATGTGTTTTTTACTCACAGCGGTGCCATTTTTTAAAACCGCTTTTGCCTGGTTGATTTCGCATGATGTGAATGATAAGGTATTGCCCAGATCCAATGCCACGGTATCCTGGAACAATGAAAAATATAAACCTTTGCAGGTCTCATTTAGCGGCATGATCACATTGGTATATGGATCCAGATCCGAATTGGTATCAAAATAAACATCGTCTGTAGCTGCCGGGCTTCTGGGGGCCGGACAAGAGCCCGACCGAAATGACCAATTGGAAGCCACATTCCATGCACCTGAACCACCACGCCAATACAGCTTGTCCATATCTGTGGGCGTACTGAAATCAATGCCAATATTATTGCCACCATCAGTGCCATTGATTACATTCATAATGCCGGGGCCTTGGTTGTTAATGTCTTTTGCATTCAAATAAGATACACATAGATTATTATCGTGTATCAAATCAAATCGCGACCCTGCTGTTGACGACTGTAGAAAACACAAATTACCTGCAATGCCTGCGCTGTAAATTTGACCTTGTAGTGTTAGGTTAACCGCAGGAGCTACCTTTAATTTGGAGCCCGGTACCCCAAAATAAAGTGAATCTTCGATGGTATAATTACCAGCAGACATTACCACATCAAAGGTAGACATCAGTCTAAGGGTGCCAAAGGTGAGGCCTACAGCCAGAGAATTGAGATTGAGTGATGCGGTATTGTTGACCTGTACCCAAGGCAAGTACCTGCTTGTATTTGAAGACATGTAAGAACTTACATACAACTTAAAGGGAGTATCTGTTAGTATGGCATTGACATTGCCAAAACTGCAGGTGGCAGCCACAATGTTGCTCGTACCAAAATTTGCCGTGGCTGTATTGGTATAGGGAAACAAGTTAAAAGAAGAGGCATTGACGTCAAAATCATTTGTCCTGAACTCACCGGACTGTATGGCTAAGCTACCTACATTGAGTTTTCTATCCAGGCTAACATGGGTATTGTACTTGGATATCAGTACATCCATCGTCGAAGTAAGGGCCTCATCAGTGTTGATGAGTTTTGCCGGCTGGGTTCCGGTCATGTCAAAATAAACATTGGAAGTAGCCTTATTGGTAAACCAAAGGGTATCGGTTACAAAAACCTGCGAACCAACAGCGTTTTGAAAATTGATATTTTTATTGTTGGCCAGCACAAAAACATCTGCCACCACCGGTTGGTGGTAAACCGGGAAATAAATATTACAAGGATTGAGTCCGGAATTGGAGTTGTTGTCAAATATCACCTTATCGGCAATACCTGGAACACAGCCCCCTGGATTGGCAACACCGCCGCTGACAAGACTCCAATGCGATGGATCGTCCCAGTCTCCATTACCGCCCTTCCAGTAGTAGACGATGGGAGTGGCCGTTGCGGTGAGGGTCCAGCCCTGGCTTGTGCCGGCTAAGGTGCAGTTTTGGGCATTATACGTGGCTCCTGTTGTCAGGGTATGTACATTGCGCAATAATGTATTCTGAAGCGTAAGTGTGCCACTTGGTTTTGAAAAATAAACTTTTTGATCGATGTACTCTGTAAAAATGCTGTAACTCCCGGCACAGGCACCTACAGGATAAACAACATTACCTTGAATGATGATGGTGTCTGCCCCTGTCGGAGCTACCGGAAAATCATCAAACTTAAAACCTCCCGTTTTGTACTTAAACTTAAGATCCTGCAACAAGGTAAAATCACCTTCTACCCTTGCAACACCTGGAAAACTAATTTCAAGATAATGAAACTGTGCTCTTTTTCTCAAGGAAAGTGAGGCTACATTTTGGATGTCGTTTTCCAACAGTATCAGCTTATGTACAATGATGGTGTTAGCCGTGGCAAAGTCGAGCGTAAAATCCCTGGCGATGATACAATGGGTCGCGTAAGGAAAAGTAAATGCGTCAACAGCTCTAAAACTGATGGTAGTGAGTGTATCCGAGGCTCCCAACTGAAATGTCTTGGTACCTCCCGTTGAAACAAAAAAGGAACGGCATGTTAAATTGTATCCATTCGATATAAGACTGCCTTGTTTAAAAAGTATGTAGCCCTGGTTGATATCAAAAGGTTCATAGGATTTGAAAGCACTATTTAAGGTAAACTGCCCACTGCCCTCAAAAACAGCGTAGAGCAAATCAACATTTTTGGTGTCGAGGGTAACGGGACCAGAGCCAACAAAATTCCATTCCATGGTTCCTGTTCTGGCAACTTTCACTTTGCTAGCCAGGGTAACGGAACCATACACTTTCAAAATGGACGCATTGCTAGCGGAGCCCAAAAATCGGATCAACACTGTGTCCAATGGCTGGGTCCAGATCATATCCTTGATAGAAGTAATACCTTGGGGAATTTCCACTACTTGGCCCACAAGGGTAAAGGAGGCGGCATCAAACATGACTATGTCATTGGCATCTGGCAGGCACCCTGCTGAGGCACCACCTGAGCTCATCGACCAATGGTTGAGGTCGGTCCAATTGCCTCCATTTCCTACCCAGTAAAATACATCTGACACAGCCCCTGCTCCAAAAATAAGATTGGTGTTGTTGCCATTGTTGATGCCATTGACCACCTTGGCAGGACTCCCTGTGGCATAAATGTCTTTGACAGTAGCATTGTATAAAAATATACTATCCATGCCATTGTTATAAATAAAGGCCTGGCTTCCATTGGTTGCCGATCTAAGGGTAAAACTTCCTCCACCACAGCCGGAAGGCAGGTAACGCCACTGTGGACAAGTAAGGGTATCTCCTACGCCTAGTTTGAGGTCGACCCCAGCTGCAACGGTAGTGCTGTCTAAAACCTCGGGGTTGCCCAGCACTTGTAATATGCCGCTGGAAACAAAGGCGAGGGATTGAAAGGTAACATCCCGGTTGCTGTTGCACCAGGTGGAATTGTTGTTGAAGTCTATGCCAGGTGACCCCACCAGTAAGTTGGGAATGGTGGTGTTGATCACCACCCGAGGGTAGTCTATGTACCTGCCAGGGCTTATCCTTTTGCATTCAATGTATCCAGTGGAATAATGCAAGTTGACGGTATTGGGCTGGGCTTCATATTTTACACTATTCCACCACCCGCACTGAATTTTGCGCGTACCAAAAAAAATGTCAATGGTGGCTGTATCGTGGACAACCGTGTTGAAATAACCGGCCATCATATCTGCATTCAAAAACAAATTGCCACTTTCCATTGTGGCCCCTTTATTGGCATTGACCTGATCTACAAAAACAACATTGACATTTTCATCTACCTGAATATCAAAATAGCCCACAATACATCCATTAAATGTTACCTGTCTGCCGAGGTCACCTACCAGTACCACCCTTCCTTCATCATAATCAAAGCTTACCTTGTCACTTAAGGTTACGTGCTGATAAGCTATCAATCGAGCCTGGGTGTAAATCCCTCCGGGAGTACCGGCCGAAAAGTTGAAGTCAATGCTATCATCGATATTGGCGAAAGTGATGCTTTTGCAATACAAATCGAGCTGTGTGGTTAGGTTGGCTACGTATTGACCATCTGCACTAAATGATTGGGCATTAAAAAAAACGTCGTTGGTTGAATCTGGCACACTGGCACCACCAGCTCCGCCGGAGGTAAGGCTCCAATGAGCCGCATCATGCCAGGTGCCGGAGCCTCCCACCCAATAACGATTTTGACCGCTTAGTACGGCCACACATAAAAAATAAATAGTGACAAAAATGGAAATCCTGGTTTTCATATCTTCAAAATTATTCTAAATACGTCAGCAGATATAATTCTCCCATAAAAATGTATGAAATCATAGAGAAAACCATGAGTCCAAATTGTTTTAAACCCATTTACCTTAAAAACAACCCTAAAAATTATATTTGCTTATTAAGTCATTTTGCAACAAAAACCCAATAAAATATTGATTTTTGTGCTATAACTTTAAAAATATTTCTCATGCCAAAGATGGACTTTGCGGTCATTGACAAAATTTTCTTTGGTGATAAAACCCAGCTTATGCAAGACCCTCTTTGAAGCCTCATTTTGAGCATCTGTAATGGCAAATATTTTTTCAACCTTCAGCTGGTCTTTGGCATAATCCACCCAGACACTTGCAGCCTCTGTGGCATAACCCCTGCCCCAATAAGCCGGCATAAATCTATACCCCAGATCGTAGTAAAACACCTGTTTGTTGATGGCTTCTGTTATCCACTTGAGTCCTGCCCAACCCATAAAAGCGCCGTTACTTCTATCTTCTACCACCCATCTGCCAATGCCAAAGTCATGGTACTGCTGCTGAATGTAGGTGACCACCCGTTTTATTTCATCAAAATCTTTTATTGGCTGGTTGCCCAGATAGCGGTGCACTTCGGCATTAGAGTCCATTTCAAAAAGTGCCGTAGCATCCTCATCAGTAAAAGGCCTTAGCAGGAGTCGATCCGTTAAAATTGACTTCATAATGGACAATTAAAAATCGGTCAACTTTACGAGCACTCCTTTGCGTTTGACAATGTTTTTATAATCCCACTGTCTTTCTTTACCCAATTTCAACCAATTTTTAAGATCTTTTTTATTGATCTCATCTTGGCTTGTATAATTGATGTCAGCAGACGGAAATTTCCCTACCGGCTTCAACCGATCATCTTCAAAAGCCTGTCCACTCCAAAACATCAGTCGGATGCCCCCTTTCAATTTGCTGTAACCAACAATGGGATTACCATCCAAAAACCATACCGGGTGTCGGTGCCAGATCTTGTTCTCAGCTCCCTTCAGGTTTTTGTCAATTTCCTCTGCGAGTATATGACAAATGGCCACATCCTCTTCGGTCTGGCTGTTGTTGTAAGTTAGGATATCTGGGTTGATCATTACAAAATGTTTTGAAAGGCTAAGATAGGATTATTTGGAAAATGGGCAGGGCTTGCATATTTGCATTTGCTAACCAAAAACAATTTTTCTTTAGCCTTCAATAGCAAAAATAAGTTGTTGCATCATTTTGTTCATATCAATCTAGATGCATCCTTATTGCAAAATACCACGTTGTCGGATATTACCTCATAGTAGTAGGACCCCAGGTCAAAGACAAGATTAAAACAATCTTTAAAACAAAAACAGTCTTTTGGACCACCGGCAACCAATCAAGCCAGAGTTGGGTATAGTACATTATGGACCCCAAATAGATGAAGGAGAGACATAAAGCACTTAGGAAACCGTAAACAAACAATTTTGATTTAAACAGGTGGACCGTGACGTAAAAGAGACTGAGCATCACCAGTACATTGGAAACAGTAACCATAAGGTCGTGCCAGGGCGTGACTGCCAAAAAGGCAAACAACATAGACAGCATACCCCCCCACTTGATAATTCTGGAGGAAGAGGGTGTTGTGATTTTTTGCGCAGTGTCAACAAAAAAACAAGGCAAAACCCGTGCAGAGCAAGGCCATAGCGGCAATGGCCCAAGGCACAGACCCATTGCTGTCTCCGTTTACCGCAATAGGATTGAACAAATTGGTGATGTAGTTGTAGCGCCAGTCAAAGCCGATAGAATTTTTATTCCAATTGGATCCCCCGGGATAGTGGAGGGTGGCCAGGTAAAACAAAATGATACCTAAAAACAGGCAAATGGTAATAGCAGATTTATTGTATTTTGACATTTATACAGATCAATGGTTCAACAAATGTAAACCATTGATGGCGGTTGTTACAGGTTTTGGTCATACGCATAGACCAAGTACCATTTTTTTCCTATCAATTTAAATTTATGCTCGGCCAAAAACCCGGAGTCTTCTATCCACACCTTTTGTTCAAAACTGTTTTCAGTCTTTTTGTGGGTAGTTTTAAATTTCTTTTTGTCTACATCAAAGATGCGCACAGTGAGCACATCCCAGTTGTTTTTATTCCAGGTGGTGGTCTTATTGCCGTCGATATTTAACCCTTCAATGGGAAAACGGATTCTCGACATCTGAAAGCCCTCATCGCTGTGGAAGCGGTTGTAAAACTGATCAAAGTTTTCAATGCCCTCATTTTCTTTTTGCCCCTTTTTAGTAGAACTACATGAGATCGTGCCCAACACTAAAATGAGCAAAAATATATTCCACAATCTTGTCTTCATTACGCTGAAATTTAAGACAAGATAAGGGCTTTCTGACAATTGTGTGAAAACTTTGAAGTAATGATGATTACCGATCAAAATCCTGAAAGCCCAAAAACAAGGTGCAAAAAAATCAACACCTGGGAATCCAACATCTTACCGACTTCTTATATTGATCGTAGGGTGTTCCAAACCTTTTGTACATATCCTCCTCTTCCATCGGTCTTACAAACCAATGCCAGACAAATGCGCCTAACAAGACGTAAAACAAAACAATGTAAGAACCACTGAATAAACTCACCGCCAAACCCTGACCAATTCCGGCTACCGCCATCGGATTTCTTACATGCCCATACGGTCCGCTGATCACCAATTTTTGTGTTTGATCCAAAGGCAGCGGAGTACCACTGCCATATTTTACCAAATGATAGGAGCTGTACAAGCCTAATGAAGAAAATAAAATGAAAAGCAGAGCTGATCCTATTTGTAAATAATCAAAATTTAACTCAACTTTTTTACCTGCTGCATTTAATAATAAAGATGGGATCACAAACAAGGTGAGCGTCCAAATCAGGACAATCTGCACAAATGTTTTTAGGGCATTGATCCTTTTATCGCTGTGTCGTGATTCAACAAATAATTGATCGGAAAAAACAATAAATACATTAAAGCCCAAACCCAATAGCATCGTACCTGTTGGAAGGAATCCACTTTTCGTAACTATAGTTAATGCAAGACAAAACAGGCTGGCATAGGCAAAACCACCAAGTATAACATACTCGATCCAATTTTGCCTTTTATATGACCTGATCAATGACAATAAAACCAGTACTATAAAATCAGGAAATATAAAAAATGACATCAAATGCTCATCAGCACTCTTATATGAAAAGGCGTCCCTAAACGCATCGTCGAGCAACATGACTAGCCACCAAACAGAAATTAAGAGCGCCTGAAAAATATAGGCAAGGTTTTTCAATGTTACTGGTTTGAAACCAAATATACACAGTAAATTGTAGTTGGCAACTAAAAAACCTGAATAATGTGTTGTCTTATTTCATCACTTTGGTGCATTGATAATAGTTGGAGGCCCAACGAATGCAATTCTTGTTTGGTCACAATCTTGAATCCAAAAACTAACTCCGATAGCCTCCTTACTTCTATCTCTTAGTGACTCAAAACCAGCTTTACATGGATGGTCACATCGTTGCATGTTACACTCAATAAATAACTCCCATTAGCGAGTTGGCCGGGTACCTCATAATGCAGTCTGTTTTCTCCACTTATGCCAGGTAGGTTTGATTTCTCATCTACCAATCTTCCTCCAAGGTCTTGTAACTTTAGGTCTACACTTCCGGATTGTCTCAGTTTAAATTTTATTTGGTAACTGCCCGAGCCAGGATTGGGTGAAAGCTGCAAGTCATACAATGTCTTGTTTGTTTGCAATGGCTGCTGGGTAGTGCTTGTTTTATTTTTTATCATTTGTACCTCAAATATTGTAGTACTCGCCACACTCTGGCTGCCATCGTTGACAAAAAAAATATTAGGCGCGGAACTGCTGATGCCCCCAAAAATAAACCCAACTGTAGTGGTGTCCTTCTCCAGTTCGTTTGCTTTGATAACACCATTTTGATAGGTAGCCACATCTTGCCCGGGAATAAATTCAGAACCGGCACCTAAAAGGGCAGGCATAGTAACCGGGAATACAAATTCCTTCATTTGTCCGTTGGCATGTCGTGTTACTCCTGCAATGGTTTTTACAAAAGGTACATTGTCGTCTTTTACAATTTGTCCATTTTCCATATAGTATTGCGCAATACCGCCAAAAAATACAGTGTGCATTTCATTATTTACTGCATTATAGACGGGCATGGTAGCACAGTGATAATGGTTAAATAGCTGTTGAAAGGAATCATTGACCGAATAACCACTTGCATCTACATTGACTGCGTTGAGATAAGGAAGATCAGCGTCGGACCTGAAAACACCAGAAAACATTGTAATGCCTTCCGTTCCATCTGGCATAATTTGTTCTTTGGCATTGTAGTCTCTTCGGTGCAGATTTTCTACGTCCTTATACGCCGACAGGTGCTCTATGTTGAGGTTTAAGCCGTCATCAATTAAATTAAATTTTCGAATCTCATTGGTGTACTCTTGTATAAATCCTGGCCCGTGATCGGGCCCCATGGGGTTGTATCTACCAATAAACTTCTGACCACCCAACAAATAATAAGTTTCGTTGATTTTATGCAAATGCCCGCCACATACTTGAAATATTGGCTCGTTGTATTGCCTTATGTAGGAATCAAAAGGTTGGCCTTCTGATATGGCCTTGATGGTTTCTGCCACCTGAATGGCCGTGATTTTAGCGAAGGTGGTGTGATCCTGCTGCAGTTGACTGTAACCGTAACCACCTAAACAATAGAGCATGTTACCCTCCTGAATAAACTCCATGTTGGTGGAAGACAACTGCTCCTGAATTTCAGCAGGCAAACCAAGCAAGGATGCTTTCCAGAATTTTTTTTCGATTGGGTCAATTACTATTAATTGGTTGTTATGTCCCGCCAAATCAAAGGAAGCAAAGGGCTGCCGCCTGTGTAAACCATCCAATCTGCCACCTGCAATCAACCATTTTCCATCGTGTTGACCAAAGGCAAAAGACTGGATACCTCCCATCCCGTTTATCTCCACCGCGTTTAACTTAACCGAAAATGGAAGCTCCTGTGCTGCCATTGGCAATACAACAAATAACAAAATATAAACTATAGATCTGACCATGGTTTTTGAATTGAAAGCTAAAGATGGGCTCTTTATTCTGAAGGGTGTGTAACCCAGGTCACTTTGTCAAGTAACGACAATCCTTGTCCCTACAAACGGTAGAATTGAGGATGTGCATTGCAACTCAACATCATTAGTCAGTAAATAATAATTCTTACTTTATCTCAAATCAACTTTTAACAACTGTTCGCTCTTCTGCCTCACCAACTTCTTTTAGATAAGATTCCTTGATGGCATCATAAAACGATTTTCGACTCGAAATACTGGCTATAATATTTGAGATTACGGCTCCAAAAAGTAAGTAAAAGATAATAGAGTGGCGATCTGTCATTTCAAATATAATGATGGCTGATATAAAGGGTGCTCTGGTAACAGAAGTAAGAAATCCCGTCATCCCAACCAAAATTAGCAAATTGGCATTCCCTTCTGTAAGTCGTAAGAGATCCGATACAACGGCACCAATACTGGCACCGATGCTTAAGGAAGGAGCAAATACACCACCGGCCCCACCAAAAGAAAAAGAAAATACCAAACCTACAATCCTAATGAGAGGCAGGTACCATTCTACTTTTTTCTGGTCGGTAAACAAGGTTCGTTCCATAATTGATTTTCCGGATCCCATTGCCTCTGTTCCAAAAAAATAAATTATTACAGCTACCACCAATGCGCAACACAATACTATAGACAATTGTTGCATTCTCTTTTTTTGTCTGTTGACAAAATTCATAAAACGCAGCATAAATGAACACATCCAAGCGCCCAGATATCCGCTGAGTATGCCAGTAATCAATATACCAGCATAAATCAGCATTCCGCTAAAATTTGTTTTAGGGTGGCCAAGGTAAAGATATGGTCCTCCTAGTCCCTGAGCTGTCAATCCAGCAATAATTACAGCTATAAATAAAGGATAACGATAATAACGAATATGAAATTTTGACAATTCTTCTATGGCAAATATGATTCCACCTAAGGGAGTATTAAATGCCGCAGCAAGACCGGATGAAGCACCGGCAAGCAGAATGTTTTTTTGCGAAATGGGCTGCCACCAGTTGGGCAATCTTTTGTACACCTGATTAAAGATCGAACTGGAAATTTGTATGGTTGGACCTTCTCTTCCCACAATGCCTCCACCTACGACCTTTATGGCACTTGAAATAATTTTGATGAATATAATTCGTGGACTAATAAAAAGAGGAATCAAATGTTTTTTTGCGGGTTGCGTTAATTCGATCGCAGCCATGACTTGCGGAATACCACTTCCTCTCGCAAATTTGGCATAAACATGCACCAACCACCAGGAAATGACAAAGGCCAGCGGGGTAGTAATAAATATGGTGGCCTTGTGTTGTTCATAAATATAAAATGAAAGCGATTCAGCATAGTGAAAAACCCTGCTGTAAAAAAAAGCCATGATACCTGTAAGTACAGAAGCAATTAAAAAAGGAAAAAATTGAAATAACTGAATACGAATTTGAGAATTGGTCTCGATTGATCGATCATATATTTCTTTAAGCTTACTTCTACCCCATTGTATTATGTCAAACTTACTCAAAGATTTTCATTTTAAGTTCTCTAATTCCAATTTTAATTTAATTGTTACACAAGATAAACAATTGCATGGGATTATTTCAACTTGTATTGCAGATAACTTTTAAGAGCCACTTATTTTAATACCTGCCGATGCTCTTGTTTTTCATCTAAAAATGTTCTCTTATTTCGCATAGAAAATGGATATATAGCATTGAGTCACAACTAAGGCGCATAGTTATTTTGTTTCGTTTTTACAAGGTGCATAGGTAAATTGTTACACTGTTACACTGGTACACTGGTACATTGGTACACTTACATTGGTAAATTCATCAGGGTACATCCATCATCGGTGAGAAACCACCATTTTTTTACTAATCCCATCCACGGTTACAAGGTAAATCCCTTTGCGAAAGTCTGATATGTCGATGTCAATAGTAGTCTTTCCTTCAGTGTGCATAGTTCGAATCTTTCGACCCAGAATTCCTGTAATCGTAATGGTTGTGTTTTGGGAAGGCAGGTTGGATAGGGTAACGTGATCTCGCGCAGGATTAGGGTATATTATAAAAGTGCTACTGGTCTTTTCATCAGTTGTGGAGGTTAGCCCACAAAACATTCTTCTGGGATTGAGGATGGCATCGCAGGGAAACTCGTAAAAGCTTTGATCAAAAAGAGGGCCTGGCTCATCGCTTTGCAGCAGGGGTTTTAAATTGCCGGGCATGGTCACCTGCTCTGCACTGCCATTGCCGAGGGCAGTTTTTTTCGCTTCCGCATTGCCATTGAATACGTAATCGCACATAGCATCCAGCAGTCGGTAAAAAGCATAGTAGTCCATGGCATCATAAACCTCATAGGTGCCTGGCAGGCTGTGACCCGCAGGGTAGACGGTGCCATTGATGGTATCGGGCTGCACGTAGATGTAGTCTTTTTCTTCTTTAGCGATATTGATGTTGTTGAAGATGTCGATGGCCATGCGGTGGTCGTTGAGCACATCTTCTTCGTATACGTGCATAAGGAGTTTGGTATTGTCTGGGAAGCTGCTGAGTTGCTCCGGAGTGAGCTGGTAAGAATACCAGGGAGCCATTGAAAACAAAAACCGACCCTCACTTCCCCAGTTGTTTTGGGTAAAGCAGGCATGACTCACTCCAAACATAGCCCCTCCTCCAAAAGAGTGGCCCATAAAGCCAACTTTTGTGGTATCGATGATTTGCGGGTATTTGCGGGCTGCGTGTCGGAAACCTTCTCTTAAAATGTCGTACCGCTCCTCAATGCTTACACCAGTAGTGGGATAAGGTACATAAACCAGGGCGTATCCTTTTTTGGCTAAAAACTGGATCATGCCATTGATGTAAAGCGAATTGACCCCACCATAACCGTGACAGAAAAAGATAGTAGGAACCTTGCCAGCCTTTTCTTTGGGATAAAATACCTCAATGGTTTCACCCGAAAAATAAGGGTGATCGTATTCCAGCTTCGCAACGGTAAAGTTTCCATCCGACCCATATCCAGACGTAGGTTTTGGAAAATTGGGGTCATTGTAGGGCTGGGCAACGGCCATGCCGACCATAAAAATCAGTGCCAGGGTAAGCTGTGAAGAAGGTCTCATAATTTCTTGATTTTACATTAGACAAAAATAAGGGAGGAAGGTTTAATGAGAGCCGTTATTGTTTAATAAGACTTCGATGTCACTATATTTTTTGGAGCTAACCCATCTTTTTTATTTTAGTGATTCTGTTGATTCGAATAGCTTCAATTATTTAAAACGTAATGAGTACTTCTGCCTCCTGCATCTTCCCTACACAATATATTTTTCTCAATTAAATCGTTGATATCTCTGATAGCAGTGTCCTTAGAACATTTGCACAGTTTTGCCCACTTATCAGAGGTTAGTTTTCCTTCAAAATGATCCAGAATTTTATTGATCATCTTCTGCTGTCTTTCATTCATTAAGACTGCAATATTCTTTTTCCAAAAATCAGCTTTGAATAATACTTTATCTAAAACTGCATCGGTCGAATAGAAAGCACTTTTTAAACAATTTAAAAACCATAGTAACCAGAGAGTGATGTCCATTTGCCCTTTTTGGGTTTGTTCCAATATCTCATAATATGGAGTCCTATCTGTACGAATTTGAGCAGAAATACTATAAAATCGCTGTTTACTTCTGTCGGCACGTGCCAGCAACATATCGGTTAAAGCTCTGGCAATTCGACCGTTTCCATCTGCAAAGGGGTGGATGGTTATAAACCACAAATGGGCAACTGCTGCTTTCAAAACACCATCTATTTCTAATTGGGAATTGAACCAATCAATAAATTGATTCATTTCATTTGCCACCAAAATAGCATCAGGTGCTTGAAAATGGATCTTCTCTTTACCAAGTGTTCGAGACACTACTTGCATTGGGCCTGCATCATCTAAACGCCAGTCGGCTACCTTGATCTTGTACAAACCGCTCCTACCTGTAGGAAAAAGTGCTGCGTGCCAATCGAATAATCTTTCTGCTGAAATGGGGTCGTAGCAATTTTGTGTAGCATCTATCATCATTTCAACAATTCCATCTACATCTCTATCTGATGGAACGACTCCAGCCAATTCCATCCCAATCCTTCTGGCTATGGAGGACCGGACTTGTGCTGGATTCAGAATTTCTCCTTCAATTTCACTTGATTTCAATACATCAAGGGTGATTGTTTCTAGAGTTGCTTCTTGTCGCAATTCAAAACCCAAAGATTCCATTCTTCCCAAAATCCGACCCTGCAAGTTCCTGACTTCGGCCAAAAGATTGATAATTTTATCCTCCTTCCATGTGAAATTTGGCCAATCCTCTCTTTGATATAGGTAAATCATGCTTATTTAACGCATTATCTGCAACGAATATAGGTATTATTTATTGAAATTCATATTTTCGTTGCACTTTTTGCATCGAATAAGGGCTTTATTCGCCGCATCCTATTCATTCAACGACCGGATCCCTTGCTCTTTGAGTCGGGCTAGCCCCTCTTTCATGGCCATCACCTGTTCTGTTGCATGCCCCTCCCAGCCAATGACCTCCGCAACTACCCTGAAAGCGTGTTCAGAGCGATAAGACATCGTGGGATTACCGGGAAATTTTTTATCCGTAAGATCAGGATCGTTTTCAACAGGACCGGTAGGCTCTACACAATAAATGCGTCCGCTACCCTCACCCTGGGCCAGTTCTGCCCCCCAAATGGCCGCATCCAGGGTGGCAGTTAAAAATATGTATTTAGCTGATTTTCCTTCGCCGTAATTGCTGTTATAGCCAAGCTCAATCATGTCTCCAACCTTCAAATCTGCTTTCGTGCCATGAAAATAAGTTTGGGCAAATACCGATGTCCTCTTGTTAGTTTCTTTCATTTTTTCTCTTCAATCTTTACCTATTATAATGCTACAATCCCTGCTCCTGCATTTTGACAAGAACCCTCTCCAGCCTATCAAAGTTTTCCTCGTTTTTGGGTTCCACAAACTTTCTCATCTTTTCACATTCTTCAGCGGTACCAAACACCATCGTGAAAGAGATGACCGTTTGTCCATCCGCCACTTTTTCGAAGCCCACTTCCATATCAAATAAAGGCTGGGTTTGTCTTTTCCACGCCACCCTCTTGCCCGGCTCCACCGCAATAAAGACAGCCGCATTTTCATAATTCCCTTTCTCCGGTCCGTGCATAGTAAGTCGCCACTTTCCTCCAACCCTCAAATCAAATTCGTGGATGGTATTGGTGAATCCTTCCGGTCCCCACCATTCTTTTTAAATACTGTGGATTGGCAAACGCCTCATACACCCGATCTATGGGAGCAGATAAGCATCGCGTGCTATGGATGGTGGTGTTGGACATGGGTGGCTTGTTAGGAAATGATTAATGAATTACTGGGTGTAGATCCGATGCGCTAATGCGTAAAACCTTTCGCTAAATAACTATTTTATTCTTTCTGGATATTTTTAATTTTGGATTTGCCAATTGTATGGCTGCTTCTTTAACTTTAATCTGGTCCTCATTCGAAAGAAAAACGGGTACCAACAACTTGATTTCAATTTTTAAGACCCAACTTATAATTGTCAAATCTCTTAATGTAAAGGGTTTAATTCCATTCATAAGTTCAGACATATAAGTTTTACTCTTGTGTCCCAATAGTAGGGCTAAATTTTCTTGCGTTAAATCAAATTCTTTGAGTCTGGTCCTAATTGCATTTTTCCTGGTTTCTAAAAATTTTCTTTCTTCTTCTGCTGCACGTTCTGCTTTCTCACTTTCTATAAGTTTATGCTGGTCTATTTTTTCTACATCTTTCCATTCTGAAGATTCATATATTTCAATTATAGAGCGCAATTTTTTTCTTAAACTTTTGAAATAAGGATTGTCTTTTGCAAGTAGCCTCAGTTTTCTATCGGCAATAAGAGCTCTGTCATAATCAAGTTCATTTTGAATTATACCCTTTTCTACAACTGTATCTATGTCAAATTGTGTTTTCATCAATTAACGTAACCATTTTTTCTTAACCATTTTTCGATGGTTAATTTGTTGTTTTTAAAAGTTGTTTCATATTCCTGATGAGTTCCCGCCCATACAATGGTAGCTTCTCCCTCTTCGTCCAATTCAATCAATATCAAGGTTCGATGGACATTTAGGTTAAAAAAATAAAATCCATCATTATGAACACAATCAGCATCACTTCTAATATCAGTTATATTACTATCTCCTGGATTATATTTTTCCAAATCATAAATCAAGTTGTCTATGTCACTACACAACCTATGGTTGCCCAAATTCTTCTTTCTGATTTTTAAAAGAATTTTCTTGCCAATAATTCTGATGAAACGTTTATATGGGTGTTAAAACAAAGTTACGCAAATAACCGAACTTTGCTCATAATTTTTTTAGACGCTGAAGCTAATTTTCAATATTTGGAACTGCTCCAACTCAGTCAAAAGTTAAATTTATTTTCGCAAAATTTAATGCCACCAAAGTGATGAAATACAAAACAACTGTTCATTATTTATACCAGATTCTCGCATTCTCCAAACATTATTTGGTTTTTTCTATGTAGGTCGCTCCCAACTCTGCCTTTTTCGAATAGGTCTGTATTTCTCAGCAAGCAAAGTCACAAAACTTATCGCGAAGCTAACGAGATCTTTTCAATTACCTTTATGGTCGCAGTTCTTTCAATGAACATCCCATATAGTGTCAAAGAGTCTTAACAAAGTACTCTCAATTAAATTATGTTAATAAAAAAGTGAAACTTCCTAATCCACTATTCTCCCAAAAACCACGAGATGTGAGTACACTTTGAGCATACAAAACAGGTGGCCGATTTGTTGGCCCAATCTAGATTGAACAAGGTAGCCATAGACGTGTTGAGCAGTGCTTCACGATTATAAAATGTATCGTTTTTACAAATTGGGCAGATCAGAGGCTCTCCCAATATTTCTACATTTTTAGGTTCCGCTTTTTTGAACAATGACATAGAGATAATTTTTATTTAAATTTAAAAAATGTAAGGCAGAATAAAAGTTAAAAAGAAAATTTAAAATTTAATTTTTCAATTGGTCACCTCAGCCAAACAAACCATGATATTAAATAAATTTTATTTCAGACTACCAATTAATATTTGGCAATATTTAGACATGCCAGAGATGATGCAAAAAAAGAGCTACAATAGCTCATTTTTTTAAACCACCAAGGACACTAAAATTTCACTAAGCACACTATCAAACCTTTGTGATCTTTGTAGATCCCTTGTGCACTTTGTGGTAAGAAAAACACATTCACCAACTACTTTTGACAAGGCATGATAAACTAGTTCATAATGTGAATGCTTTATTTTAACTGCATAAAATTTAATTCAAATTATCTTAAAAAATATTCCAGTCCAATTTGAAAATATTGTGCTGATACTTTATTGGACATTAAGAATCCGGAATCTCTAAACTTTAACCCATCCACATATTCCATTCCTTTAAAATACATGGTTTTATATTCAAAACCAAGCTTAACGTTTTTTGCGACTATAACGGATAAACCTCCTCCATAAATGATATTAATGGGAATTCCTTTACTATCATTTGGACTATCCGACTCATAATTTTGGTCATACAATGATTTGATGGCAGTTCTAATCTGTTCTCTCCCCTCGGTAGTGTTAAATTTGTCAAATGACCAATTTGTTTTTGCAATCACATTTTCGTAAGGTTCATTATCTGTATCTAATAAATCTAACTTTGCCCGAAAGTAACTTAAACCAAAGCCTCCAAAGAAATATAAATCATGCTTGTCATCAACTGGTAAATTATTATTGACAATTCTAAGCAGCTGAATTTGGCCCTGAATCTCAAAAGTTGAAATAGTGGTTTTGTAGGATGGAAACCATCCTTGTGTATTTCGTAAGGGATAAACAGGTTCCACTAAAGCACCAGTTAATTCCCCCCCTGATGTATAACGTTGCAAAGGTTCAAGCCCAATGCCTCTGACTATTGATCTGGTATAGTTTAATCTTATATCCAATAATTTGGCTATAGGCAACATTATATAAGCACCCATAATTTTGAAACTTCGGCATGATATCAGCCGCATATAAAGCCCCCATGCCAATTTTTCTTTCTTAAAGCTGCTGGAATCAGATTGAGAAAAAGCGCAAACAGACACTAAAAATGTAAGACAACCTAGTAACAAAGATTTCATAGATAATTCATTTTTATCAAAAATAACGATTTATTTCAAAAAACCCCAAATGAATTAGTTTACAATTTACTATCTGTAATCAAGGGTATTAAAATATTTTAAATAAATTAATACTTTTTAATCTGGCTTTCTGAAATGATGTACAAATTTTCCATTTACACAATATTGCTCCTTCATTCTCTTTGTGCAGCCCGTGTGCACTTTGTCGTAAAAACACCCTTCTAACCACTAAGGACACCAAAATTTTCACTAAGCGCACTGTAAAACCTTTGTGATCTTTGTGCAACCCTTATGCACTTTGTTGTAAAAAAAACTCTTCTAACCACTAAGGACACTATAATTCCTTCGTGAACATTGTGTCTCCCTTTTGCATTTTGTGGTAAAATAAACTCCTTCTAACTACTAAGGACACTAAGCTCTTCACAAAGGACACTATAATTCCTTCGTGAACTTTGTGCACTTTGTGGTAATAAAACTCTTTCTAACCACTAATGACACTTTGCTCTTCACCAAGGACACTATAATTCCTTCGTGAACTTTGTGCATCCTTTGTGCACTTTGTGGTAAAATCCACCACTAATTTATCTCGAATTACCATTAATTTTTCTTACTCCCTACAAGTCCTTTGAATATATTCACCAGAAACAACAATTGACATCCCACAAATATCAGTATGAAAATAGCATAGGTCAAATTAATATCCATTAAGATCACAAAACCCAGATCATACAACTTACTCCTTACGAGATTGGTGATGAGAAAGGTAAACATAAACCCAATGGTCACCCCTATATGCACAAGCTTCATCCAATTGATGACAGGCCTATCTGATATCCACCAATATATCAAACCTATTATACCAAGTACAATTGAAAACAAAATTCCCAAATGTAATAAGGGAAATATAAAGTAGGTGTCGTGATACTGAATATCAAAAATGGCGTTTTTATCAAGAAAAGAAATCAACAAGATAGGCAGTATAGAAATCCATATCAATTTATGTGTTTGCAGAGTCATAGTATTCATTGATTCAATCCTTTAATATTAAAATGATTCAATTGCTGCCAAAAGTATATTAAGCTAATATAGAGATATTCTATGAAAATAACAAGTTCCAAAGATTAACTTCCTCAATACAACCCAAATTTAGCAAGACAAAAAATACACTCAGAATATAGACCTGCCAACAGGATATAAAATATTTTTAAAATACATCATAAAAGTGCCAATAGAAAAAAAAGCCTATGAGCACGAAATACACCAGGCTATTAAACGTAAACAGACACCTGGCAAACAGGCCCCATAAATGTCCCTTCCACAATTTGAAATTAATGATATAAAATGGACCGGTCAGCATTAGTAGTAAAAATGGCAAATAAGAACTCATGCTGACCAAAAAATTGCCCTCTTCTTTATATGGAGCCGGCAAATAAAAAACGTTGATACTGCCACTCAACACATACATGTAATTTAACAACAGTAGGCTGAGCGGAATCATGGCCAATTGTACATTACCATACCTGTTGGATATTTTCCGGATAACCCATAAAATGCTAAAAAAAAGAGAGGTAAACAAAAACAAACCTCCCGACGCTACAATAAATATACCTATGGGCAGATAATTTTTAGGCGTCTTGAAATTTTCCAGTTTTTTGAACTCATTGTTTGGTGGAAACAAATTTTGGATTGGTATCAAATGATCTCCTTTTTCCAATTCTTCCTTCAGGTCAAACTCAACTGCGTGCTTGTAATCATGGTAAAAATACAGATTGACCTTCCCTTCTTTTAGGTCCCAGATAGTGGTAAGTAAGGTGCCATCACCGATCTTACTTCTGCATACATGCATTGTATCTGACAAAGCAGTACAAAAAGCAAGGCTGGTATCTGTCTTCTGTTTAAGTAAGTCTACCCCATTGCGGTACCGGGCCAAATGATGAGCCTGCTGTACTGATGTTATCGAAGGACAAAAATTGGAAATGACATAACTGGTATCATTGCCCAAAGTCAGCTTATAAGGTTCCACAATCAGGTATTGGCCCGATTTGTCTACATACATAAACACATCTTCAATAAAATAGCTGTAGTCAAATTCACTTATGTAAGTCTTGACTTCCTCCACATCTTTACACTTGTGTAATATGTCTTTTAGGTATTGAGTGGGGTTAATAATGGCCAGTTCGCCAGACTTTTTATAAATTTTGGGATGATAAGAAGCCAGTCTTTCAAACGCGAGTCCGGCTTCATTCATTCCGGCCTGCGGAGCATATCCGTGGGGCCCATCGAATCGAGAACCGGTAAACGCTGCACCAAATCGACCGGTATTCTCAAACCAAATATGGGGTGTTGCCCTCCAAGCATCTTCATTGCAGCCAACTATGGTTTTATCACCAACAGTTATCTTGTAACCACTGCAGGACCACGCCGATTGTACAAGACCTAATAAAATAAAAAATAAAGTTGCCCAAAATGAGAAGCTGGTTTTTGTCATGGAGTTGATTTAGGTACATGAACGAAGGTGCCGAACTATAAATTGCCTGCAACAACTTATTTTGGCTGTGATTCCTTGATGATAATGTGCATATCTTCATCTATCATTTTACGTTGTTCCTTGGTAAGTTCGATGTATTTCTTTTGGAATTTTTTCATGCAATATTCATCTCTAAAGGAGTCCGCACATAACTTCACTTCATTGTAAACCCCTAGATAAAAATTTAATTGCGTTGTTTTTTCATTTGTAAAAAAAATGCTCTTCTTTTCAACAAGAGATTTTTGAACGAGATCACAAAGTTGAGAAAACTGAATTGAATTTCCCTCATACATAATCTTGTCTTTGCCACCAATGTGAAACTGGGCAGCTTGTGATGTTTCCTGTTCTAACTCCTCAAATGGTGGTAAAACCGGCAGATCAAAAAAATCAATGTGCTCAGAAAAATGATATAGATAAGTAAGTTCAATGGTTTTCCATAATTTTGAATTTTCGTCAAACTCATCAGCATAATCCAAAAGAATTTTCGCAATGTCTTTGCGAATAGACATCACATCAATTTTTTCCTGATCCTTAAAGGAAATATTCTCTAATTCCTTAAACAAATTGTAGATAGGTGGTGGGCTATCATTTTCACCAGCATAGACTGCTAACTCCGTACAATATTTAAGACTTTTTAAACCTAATTGCTCAAACTTTACATTCTCATAATTTCTGGGCTTGCCAATTATCCCATTCTTGGCAACATTTATCAACTGATTTTTCCGCGATTCAAAAGTTGAATCTATGATTCCAATTCGTATTAAATCTATTTCTATTTCATTTAAAATTTGGCCATGATCCAAGCCCGCCTGTTTAAAATTTTTTTCCAGGCAATCACAAATTTTACTTTCTACATCCTGATGAAAAAAGTGGGAGGTAATGAATGCCGATAAAATGATGGTAAAAATTGTCACTTAAATGATTTTAGACTTAAGCATAAAAATCATTCAAATCTACAACAATACTACATATTTTCCTGCCAAAAAAAATCTAATGCGTAATAGGGTCGATTTAATGTTGTTCAATAAATTAAAATTAACTTCTATAGCTTCGCACAATCCCATAATTCACCACAAGCACTGCTATCTTGGGCAATAACAACATCGTAAAAAAAGCAACATAAGAAATGGTCACCACCGGAGGCGGCCCATCCAACACAAAAACATGGTTGCCTATTGGATTATCAGGAAAAACATAGTTCTGCATCCAGTTCCAGCCCAGGTGGATGGCAAAGGGAAGCAGCAGGGAAAATGACTTAGCATAGGCATAAGCCAGCAGCAAACCCATGGAGAAGGTAAAGGCAAAAACCAGTGCCATTTGTACCACATTGCCCCAAACCCCGGCATTCAGCCAATGCAGTAGCGCAAATAAGATCGAGGAAACAAGAATCGCAGGGCCTTTTCCCCATTTTTTAATCATGATGTACAAAATAACACCTCTGCACAACAACTCTTCCGTCAACACCGTCCTTATCTGGTACCAGGATTCTAATAAAAAGCCTGTGGGAGTAAGGGTGCCATCCACTACATAAACCTCTTTGGCAAAGTACATTTTCAATAAATAGGCGGAACCTGATATAATAGCCGAAACCGAAAAGAGTATGGCAACATATTTTACTCTCTGAATGGTAGGAGTTAAACCCAAAACAGATAAATTTTCGCGTTCGGTTAGCCATAGGATCAACCATGATACAGCGATTAGAGCAACAATTTGTAGCATTGAATATAAAGATTGCTTTCGTGTAAATGTAAGTCGCCAAACCTTGCCATTTGAGATTTATCGACCAATCTGCACAACCCATATGCCGTTGACCTCAAATAAACACATTTCCGACCCAAAGCTTAATCTTGCTTACCGAAAAATAAACCTTTTGTTTACCCTTTTGATGTTCAAAAAAAGAAACAAGATCAACTTACATATCGAGCTTCAATGTCTGCCCTTCTAAAAAATGGCCTTTGGACAGAGTTATCTTTATTTTCTGATCTTCGGTATACCCAAGGGTTTCGCCGTGTTTGAAGGTAACATCATTTTCTATTAGGTAGGAACAGATATTGGTGATGAAGCCATACAATTCATCCAATCCCAACTTCGAATCGATGATTTCCATTTCAACCTTGCCAAATGATTTTAAGCCATAGGTATAAAGCGAATTGCCCGATTCTGTTTTTCTCAGGCCCAGGTAGATCCAAAGGTCAATAGGCTGACTTCCTTCTTTCAATTCTTCAGCACTGGACAGGTATTGGTTCTTGGGAATCAATAATGATTGGTTGCCCTGGTAAACACCAACCGCTTCTGAGGTCCTAAGTAAAGAGGACAAAACCTGGGTCAATAAAACAGCTCTTTCCATAGCAGATTTTTTACCCGCCAATATACTTACAATGGCATGACCAGAAAATTCTTTTAAATCCTCCATCGCTGTTTTCCAATTATAGGCCAGTTGCGCACATCCAGCTACTTCATCACCGGGTATTGGCACAGACATAAATGCAAGGGCTATGTTCTCACCATCCATCGCAAACACTGCTGAATCATCATCCCCTTGTACAAAAGAAACATTTAAACTCCAGTGATTTTTTAAATCATCGAGCACTGCATTGAGTTGATACCTGTTGCCTTGCGTAAATAAGGGCATGGCCAGCAAGACTTCACTTTGTTTATTGTCAGCAACAACCTCCTTTTTTTTGAATAAATCAAATAAGCCCATGGTTCAGTTTTTATGGTTTCAAAAATACACTAATTGAGTTATTTAAAAAAGATTCCTTAGAGATAATAAAAAGAAAGAAGCTCTTACCTTTCAGTTTGTCCTATACCATAGTTAATGGCTAATTTAAGCACGTCCACCTGTATGTCTTTTAATTTTTTAAATTTGATGCAATAGCCGGTAACACTCGCCTTGCCAAGGTCTTCTCCAAAATTATCTTTTAAATAATTTTTATCCTTTAAACCCATGATATAAACAGAAATTCCAGTTGAATTACCGCTGATCCCAATTTGATAAAAATTTTTGGTACTGCCATCTGCATAAGTAAGCGTTTGAGATCCATAACCAATATTGGGGTTGGATACCACTTTACCACTTTCATCCTTTCCATCCAAAAACCACAGCTAAGCCCCAGGCATCATTTCACAAATAATATCGTGTAAGGCAACCATGTCACTTCGTTTTGGCTCGGGCTGAGATTGGAGGTAGGCTTGGATTTGTTGATTTGTGGTCATATGGTGTTAAATCTAATTCATGTAATCATGGATCCAAATATGAAATTTGAATAAGTTGATTAGTGTACAGAATTTCAATTTTCCGAGACCTTAAATATCCAAATAATTCATCGGATATTTTTCCCAAAATTAAACTTCAATATATTATTTTGATATTATTGATTTTTCAATATTTATCTTGTATTTTATAAAATAATATAATTTTGACAATACAATATTTGGATTCAATAAATTAAACTTAAACACTGCATACAAAAATAATAGGCTTTTTAGGAATTGGGTTTTGACCCCCTATCATCCATCTTCCAAAACTTTGGTTGGTATTCAAATATATTTAAATAGGGATACACGATCATTCAAGTCAGGGCTGTTGTTTATCAACTGCAATCAAATTCTAATGCAGATACATATCCCATAATATTTGATTTTTCCTTACAATGAAACCTACAATGATGCTAAATTTCTCCCCTTTCTTTATTTTCGTAATATTTGTTTCGGTTTTGAAATCTTAAAATCAAGTTAATCCCTACCAATGCCCTTCCTTTTTCATGGCTAAGTAAGTCCAGGCCCCTCCCACAAAATCAATGCCTGCAATTAACAAAATTACCGGTTCCATCATCCTCAAATACACGAATCCGGCAAAAAAAAATAGAATGGAGCAGCGAATAATGACAGTAACCTTAAAAATGACAAATAATAGATGTTTAACAGCTACATAGTAGAACACAGATAGTCCCGTCAATAGTAAGCCCAATAGCCTGATCCACACTTCATCTGTATTTTCTACCCCAATGATGGATAAAAAAAGATTGGGTACCAGCAACACAGAAAGACCCACCACCGACAGGTAAACACCAAATATTAAAACACTTGTAGCAGACGGCAACAATGTTTCATTGGAAAAGCGGATCATTAATTGGGTTTTTCAGTGAAAGTGTCGTGGTTAAGGGGTATATGTTACAATATAACAAAAATAATTTAAAACTTGCTTTAAGGTTTCTAGAGTTCCACCCCATGGGTAATAGATTCCATTGTTCTACCCCCCCTGTATGGCCAGGTATTTATTGCCGGATCTCTACGCCGGCTTTACCAGCCTCTACCATTGAAACGGTGTTGGGTATCCTGCCCCTCCGCTGCTTTTCTTTCCCAAAAATGAATCTTTTTACCCCTTTTTTGCGTTCTTACATTGTCAAAATTTGCAACTTGAAAAAATTCACCCTATATAGCCTTCTTGCCCTTGCTCTTGGTGCTCTGCCGCTTTCGGCCCAACACCGGCTAAGTGACCAGGCCCCTGAGGATCCAGAGGAAAAATTTACCAATGCCCAGCGGGAGATGCTCATCGGAAGATCTGATAAGGCCATAACCATTTACGAAGAACTTTACCGCGAAGACCGCGAAAATGCAGCAGTGGCCTTTGAATTGGCCAAGGCATACTACCAGAAAAAAGACTTGCTGCTTACCGAAAAATATGCCAAACTGGCTACCGAAAAAGCCCCCACCAACCGATGGATGGCCGCTTTTTTTGCTTCCTTTCTCTCTGATACCGGTCGTCCCGCACAGGCAGCCCTGATTTACCAAAAACTGGCTACCGACTACCCTTATGACAGAGAGTTTTATCAGCTTTGGGTGGATAACCTGCTCCTCGACAAAAAGGAAAAGGAAGCCATTCTGGTTTATGATGCCATGGAGCGCAGCCTAGGTGCGGATCCCGAGATCTACCTCAGCCGATTTGAATTGTATGCCAAAACAGGAGCTAAAGAGGCTGCCGTAGCCCAACTCAATGCCCTCATCAGCAAAAACCCTGCACAAAAAACCTATCTCAAAACAAAGGCAGCCTTCCTGGGAGAGCAGGGCAAAAAAGAGGAAGCCCTGGCCCTGTACAGAGAGGTACTGGCCATTGACCCAGAAGATACCGATGCCAACCTGGCGGTGCTCAGTGTAGGGGAAGATAAAGAAAACCCAATGCCTACCTGATGGCCCTCATGCCTGTGATGGGCAACCCATCGGTTGATCTTGATAAAAAAATTGGTGAACTGTTGCCCTATATCCAAAACCTGGCCAATGGTGGCAACCAGGAGGTAAAAACAGCCTTACTGGAAATTGGCAATAAACTCATCCTCACCCACCCCGAAGATGCCCGTGCTTACAGCTTGTATGGCGATGTGCTCTTCCACACCGGCAATATGGAAGGGGCTATTCAACGCTACGAGCAAACCCTTCAGCGCAATAAAAAGATATTTTCGGTGTGGGACCAACTTATGTACGCCTATTTTGAAACCAATGATATTGCCAAACTCGGCAAATTAAGCTCCGATGCCATAGATTATTTCCCCAACCAACCCTCTGCCTACTTTTACAACAGCGTTGCTGCTGCCTGGAAAAAAGACTTTGTCTCTGCCGTAGAAATGGCCAACGAAGGTTTGATCGTGGCAGGTGGCAATGAAATTCATACCGCCAGACTCCAGGTAGGACTGGCCTTGGGACTGGCTGGAAAAAACGACTTCGTAGCCGCCAAAACAGCCATCGATAAGGCAATGGCCATTAGTAAAGAAAAATATGCCTTCGCCTACGAAGCAGCCGGCGACCTGGCCCAGGTTCAGGGAAATTCAGCAGAAGCCCAGATTATGTGGCAAAAATCAAAAGATATGGGCAATCTCAACCGTTCACTATTACAAAAGCTGCAAGTACCCAAATAGATGATCCATCGCCTTTTTGCCCCCTGCTGCTTATTTGTTTACATCTTACTTTTGGCCACTTCCTGCAAGACCACCTCTGCCTTGCAAAGGGGCCCCGCACCGCAAAGAGAAAAGGCAGAGGTGTTGAAGGCCTTGTCTTCACACAACATTGATTTTACCTGGTTTACAGCCAAAGCGGATGCTCACTTTGAAAGCAGTGCCTTGTCAGGCAGCGGCGCCCTTCAATTGCGCATTCGCAAAGACAGCCTGGTTTGGATGACAGGTAAAAAATTTTCAATCGAAGGCTTTAGGTCGATCATCAATCGGGATTCCTTTTTTATGGTCAATAGACTGGAAAAGTATTACCACGCAGAAGACAATCGTTTGTTGTCGCATACCTTTGGCATCGACCTCAATTTTGAAGATGTCCAACACCTGCTGGCAGGCAACATGTTCCTTCCCGACCCCAATGACAGTACTTATTTTGCGCAAAACTCAGATAAGTGCATCCTTACCACGCAAATGGCCAATCTCAGCATTGTGTATTGTCTGGATGCACGCACCCTGCAACTCAATACGGTCGATATTACAGATGTGAAGGGAAGAAAAATTGAAGTGGTGCTGGGCAATTATAAAAAGATAAAGAGTCTGCCTTCTTTGCCCTATGACCGCAAATATACCTTTCGGGAGCCTGGCAATGAAACCAGTATTCTGGACATCAAAATAGAAGAGGTTGAACTCAACGTTGCAAAATCTGTCAATTTTAACATACCTTCGCATTACGATAGATTGCGGATATGAGATATGTATTAAGTCTTGTTTTACTTTTATTTGTGCCGGTAATCCTGCTTGCCCAATCCAAAGAGCAGCTGGAAAAAGAACGCAAAAAGCTCATCCAGGAAATAGAAAAAACCAAAAAATACCTCGATTCCACCGTTAAGTCCAAACAAACAACCTTAAAAGACCTAAAAGCCATCAGTGCTCAGGTCGACAACCGAAAAAAGTTAATCACTACCATCTCCGGGGAAATATCAGCGTCCGATCGAAAAATAGAAGACAACAACCAAAAGATAGACTCTCTTAGCATCAACCTGGGTCGCCTCAATGAGCAATACCTGCAGATGCAACGGTACACCTACTTGAGGCAGCTCAGCAACAACAAATGGTCTTACCTCCTTTCATCGGGCAACCTCAATACCTTTTTGCTGAGGTGGCGGTACAGCTCTCAATTTGAATCGTTCAACGAAAAAAAACAAGCCGAAATCAATCAGTTAAAGGCCGAAATTCAAAGCAACACCCTTGAAATTACCAAAGTAAAAGAAGAAAAAGGCAAGTTGCTGGAACAGGAAAAAAAGGAAGCCACCACCCTTGAAAAAGAAAAACTGGCCAAAGACAAGATGCTGAAGGAAATTTCTTCTAAAGAATCCACCCTCAAAAAAGAATTGGAGAAGAAAAAAGGAGAAAGAGAAAAACTCAATGCTGCCATCGAGCGCGTCATCAACGAGCAACTCCGACTGGCACGCGAAAAAGCATCCGCCAGTTCTTCAGCCAACACCGGCAATAGCAAAAATGATAAAAAAGAAACCAAACTCGACGATGCCTCCATCAAACTGGCGGCAGAGTTTAGTCAAAATAAAAACAAACTGCCCTGGCCTATTTCCTCCGGCTTTGTATCCTCTGGTTTTGGCGTACAAGCCCACCCCACCATCAAAGGCGTAACCATCGAAAACAACGGTATAGACATCACGGGAAAAGGAAGCAAAGATGTTAAATGTGTTTTCAATGGCGAGGTAGTTGGCGTCACCAAGGTGCCGGGTTACAACTACATGGTCATCGTGCGCCACGGCAATTATTACTCCGTCTACTCCAACCTTAGCTCTGTATCCGTAAAACAAGGTAGTAAGTTAAACGGCCAGCAAAGCATTGGCAGCATCACTGCTGACGAAAACGGGGATGCAGAACTCCACTTCGAACTTTGGAAGGATAAGACCAAACTCAATCCCGAGGCTTGGCTTCGTTAAAGAATGTTCAAAATGGTTAGCCCCTAAATTCGGGGCTTAATGTAGAAAGACAACTTTTGAGTGCAACTCAAAAATTATCTTTCAATGTTCGAAATTAAAAAATGTATGCTTTATTTGTTTAGCTATTGGACAAATCAGATTTTAAAATGATAGCCCAAACAACTTTATGTGCCTGAATTTTTAATATCTTACTTGCCCATAACCCGGGCATTCTTTTTTGAGGTAAGTATTATTTTTCCTATGATCTTTTTTATTTCTGATAGCTCTTCAATCAAGGTGCCGGGATCTGGTAAATGGGGACTGTCCCGACATAAAAGCAGCCAATGCTCTGTTTCTTCCACTTCTTTCATAGCAATAACCATCTTTGAGATAAAATCTGACCTTGAATGTGGATTCTGCGCTTCCCTTACATTGGCACCAATGGAAGTACCCGCTTTGTAAAGTTGAAAATTCACAACATACCGCTGTTCTTTTTCCAGGATATGGCAAAATTCAATTATCCTTAGACCAAAGCTGTAGGACTTTTTCACTATAACACTCATAACATTCGATTTCACGCAAATTGTATGATAAATCCAGGCTTGTCAAGTTGGAAATAAAATTTTAACCAGGATTTAATATTTGGTAGAAAAAATATTCCAGTAATTAATTAACTATTAAATAAATAGTCAAAGGCCCTTTCTTCTCCCATTTAGGCCCTCGCAAGAGGGACGTCAACATTTTAAACATTTGAGCGAAGCGTTAACATTTCGAATACCAACAAAAATACATTTTGTTGGCACAGGCATTTCGAACATTTCGAATACCAACAAAACTACGTCTTGTTGGCACAGCCATTTTGAACATTTTGAACATTTTGAACATTTCGAACATTTGAAAACCTTACCTTTGCACCTCAAACACAAATTATGGCTGATAACAAGATCATCTTTGCCATGGAGGGGGTTACCAAAACCTTTCCACCGCAAAAACAGGTATTAAAAAATATATGGTTGTCTTTCTTTTATGGGGCAAAAATAGGGGTGCTGGGTCTGAACGGATCCGGTAAGTCCAGCTTGCTCAAGATAATTGCCGGAATAGATACCAACTATGAGGGTAAGGTAACCTTTGACAAAGATTATAAAATTGGATTTCTGCAGCAGGAACCACAGCTCGATGACACCAAAACGGTGCGCCAGATCGTAGAAGAAGGGGTGCAGCACATTGTAGACATCGTAAAGGCTTATGACGACATCAATATGAAGTTATCAGAACCTATGGATGATGATGAGATGATGAAGGCCATCGAGGTCCAGGGAGAGCTGATGGAAAAAATGGATCATTACAATGCATGGGAGCTCGATTATAAGCTGGAAACGGCCATGGAATCGCTGCGTTGCCCCTTGGGTGATACCCCGGTCAATATTTTATCCGGAGGAGAGCGTAGAAGGGTGGCCTTGTGTCGCTTGTTGTTGAGCCAGCCCGATATCTTATTATTGGATGAGCCTACCAACCACCTGGATGCCGAGAGCGTGCACTGGTTGGAACAATATTTACAAAACTTTCCAGGTACCGTCATTGCCGTGACCCACGACCGTTACTTCCTGGACAATGTGGCCGGATGGATCCTGGAGCTCGACCGGGGAGAAGGCATCCCATGGCAAGGCAACTACTCCAGCTGGTTGGAACAAAAGGCCAAACGATTGGAAATGGAAGAAAAAACCGAATCCAAACGAAGAAAGACCCTCGAACGGGAATTGGAATGGATCCGCATGGGGTCCAAGGCCCGCCAGGCCAAAGGAAAGGCCAGGTTGAATGCGTATGACAAGCTCCAGAATGAAGAGAGCAAGGAAAAAGAAGCCAAACTCGAATTGTTTATACCACCCGGCCCCAGGCTCGGTGATGTGGTGATCGACATTCAGGGCGTTTCCAAGGCCTTTGGCAACCGGGTTTTAATAGATAACTTTTCTGCCAACATCCCAAAAAATGCGGTGGTGGGCATCATTGGCCCCAACGGTATGGGTAAGTCTACCTTGTTTAAAATGATCATGGGCAAGGAGCAGCCCGATAGCGGTAAAATAGTAGTTGGTGATACGGTTAACCTGAGTTATGTTGACCAAAGCCACGAAGACCTGATGCCGGAAAAAACCGTATTTGAGGTTACAGGCGACGGCAATGAACTCATTAAAGTAGGCAACAACGAAGTCAATGTAAGGGCCTACCTGTCTAAGTTCAACCTCGGCGGATCCGACCAACAGAAAAAGGTTGGGGTGCTATCAGGGGGTGAAAGAAACCGACTCCACCTGGCCATAACGCTTAAGGAAGGTGGCAACGTACTGCTGCTCGATGAGCCTACCAACGACATCGATGTCAATACCCTTCGTGCCCTGGAAGAAGCCATCGAAAACTTTGCCGGCTGTGTCATGGTGATCTCCCACGACCGTTGGTTTATAGATCGTTTGGCAACCCACATCATCGCTTTTGAAGATGAAGCCCAGGTTGTTTATTTTGAAGGAAACTTCTCAGATTATGAGAAGATGAAATTGGAAAAATATGGCAATGTTTCTCCAAAGCGCCCACGATTTAAGAATCTGATGTAAAATCAATCATCGCCCGCCATAAAGGCAATTTCACCGTTGGCCATGATTTCCATGGCAAAGGGCTGACTTTGCTGGGCTAAAAATTCTGAGTCGGCGTGGTGGGCACCGGCTGCTATATGGATAATGGATTCTTCATCAATTCGGGCTACCGATTTTTTGATGATGTCGCCTTCTACAATGGTGCCACAAATGGTCTTTCTGGATATTACGGTGTGTTGCTCGTCTAAAGTGACCATGATAAACTCATAGCGCATCAGGCTGGCCTTCCAGTAAACCATAGCCACTATGTCTTTATATGGCTTAAACCGAAAGCAGGGCATGTATTCAGTAAATTCATCGGCCTCCTGGCCTCCTTCCCACACCTGAATAAACTCAGTAGTCAGAGTCACTGGCAAAGGATCATTGCTGCCGTTGATGATATCAGCCGATTCGTCTGTGAGTGTAACAGGCAAGGTGATTTCCGGAAAGTAGCCCAACAAGGCTTCAAAACTTTTCAATGGTATTATTTTTCTGAAGAAAGAAATGATTGAAGATCCGGATATACCTGCACCCTCAGGGCAGCATCCGCAGCACTAAGAGCACGGTGGCCTTCAAAAGGAACGACCCTCGCAGCCGTATATCCTTTTTCCTGTAACTTTTGTTTCAACAAACGGGCGTCTTCATAACGCGTTTCATAGCCGCACAGGTATTCATACTCACCCTGACTGTTTTTGATGACAGACATGTGGGGATACTCCAATAACACATCACTGCGCACCATTTGACGGGCTGTTGTAAACCTAACCTTGTATACCAGCGATTTCCTGCCTTCCATGTAAGTAGCATATGCCGGGCTTTTTACATCCTGGTTTAGCACTGGCAGGTCTTCAATAATTTCAGTAGAAAGTATATTGACATTGCCTGGCAATAATTCTAATCGCGTATTGTATCTTGAATCGTTGATCACCATGGGAAAAGTTGATCCATAAGAACAAACATCAATTCTATCAGGCGATATGCCAGTGCTCACAAGGGTGGCGGCTACCCTTTCTGCTCTTTTGATGGTGAAAAACAGGGCTGTTTCTTTCTGTTTGTCAACCGCACTGTGCCCAATGATCGTCAATCTGGTCTCAGGAAAACTCTCCATCAGATTGCGAATGGTTTTGAGCATGATCTGGTTGTTGGGCGACAAAACATCTTCGTCGTTGGTAAAGTACAAAGGCGCAATGGCAAAACTTTTTACCCCCACCGAAGTAGCTTGTTTTACCGGGTTTTCATCTTTTACCGGTGCTTCCATGCTGCGATCTGCAAACATAGGCAGGTCTTCAATGTAATTGAACTGATCGGTAATTTGTTCTTTGAAATAGGCAACATAGATATCATATCCCCCAAAACCTTCTGTGCGATTGCTTGAAAACAAGAGTTGATTGCCATCGTTGGATACCATGGGATCGATGTCATCCCTGCTGCTGTTGATGGGCTGACCTAGCTGAACCCTGTCCGTCCAACTACCCGTATTCAGGTCGTAGCGGGATGCAAAAACATCAAATCCGCCGAGGCCGTTGATGTGGTTTGAGCTAAAAAACAAAACACTGCCTCCTTTGGTAAGATAGGGAGCCTTTTCGTCGTAAATCGAATTGATGCCATTGCCCATGTTGACAGGAGTCTGCCAAAGGCCTCCCTTAAATTTGCAAACATAGATATCATATCCTCCATACCCCCCAAGTCGATTGCTGGCAAACACCAGGGTGCTGTCGTTAAAAACCCTCAGGTCTCTGTCGCCCAAGGTTGGATCAAAGGGAGAGATGAGGCTGCCAATAGCGAGCACTTCGGTCTCGGCTTCTTTGAAGGTATCGGTCATCAATCTGGCCGATCCCTGGGCGTATCTGAGGTAGTACATCACAGAGCCATCCCTGCTGAAATCCTGGATGACTTCGTTTTGGGTGGTGTTTTGCACCGGGCCAAAGGCTTGAATGGGAGAGTAATTGCCTCCCGCCAGTTCAACGGCATACAAGTCGTAAAAATAGCGATTGCTCAATTCATCGGTAGCGCCCGACTTACTCCTCGGACCACCGGCCGACTGTTCACGGTTGGAGGCGTAGTAGTATTTATTTTGAAAGTTAGGACTTTGGATCGGTGATATTTCATCGTATGCAGAATTGGCTGCACTGCCGAAGTTGTCTACGTAGGCAAGCTGGGGCAGGTGAATCAATTTGGGGCTGAATTCACAGCGCTTGATTTCCATGATGGTGGCATCTGTTTCTGCACCTCTTGCATCGCCCAGGGCCTTGAGTTGATTTTTAAAAGAAACCGCAGCTTCGGCATAGTTGCCCAGGGCCTGATAACTTTTGGCTACATAGGTATAAATGTCTTTTGGCTGCTTCCCTTTTTTAAAGGCCTCCTTCATGAGATCGATGCAGGCTTGTGGCTGATGCAAATGGTAGGCACAGACCGCTTTCATGTAAAGAGCTTCTGCATCTTCTTTCAACTTGTCGTAGGCATCGAGGGCCTTGATGGCTTCAGAATAGTTTTCTCTATCAAACAAGGCCACTGCCTGTTTTTTGAGCACCTTTTGCCCTACTGCGGTGGTGTTGGTCCACCCGGCAAAGATCAATGCAGCCAAGACGACAAATCGTTTCATCAAATGGTTTCTCCTTTAAAAGCTTCTAAATAATCAGAGATGCGTTTGAGGAAGGCACCTCCCAAAGAACCATCAACGATCCTGTGATCGTAAGAAAGAGAAAGAAACATCATGTGCCTGATGGCTATTACATCGCCGTGTTCGGTCTCAATGACCGCTGGTTTTTTTACAATGGCACCGGTGGCAAGAATGGCTGCCTGCGGTTGATTGATAATAGGAGTACCCATGAGGTTGCCAAAGGTGCCCACATTGGTAATGGTAAAGGTACCATCCTGGATTTCTTCCGGCTTCAATTTATTCTGCCTCGCTCTGTTGGCCAGGTCATTCACTGCCTTGGTCAGTCCTGCCAGATTGAGGTAATCGGCATTTTTGATGACGGGTACAATGAGGTTGCCTGTAGGCAGGGCCGCCGCCATACCAATGTTGATCGATTTTTTAACCAGAATCTTACTTCCCTCTACCGAAACATTGACCAATGGAAAATCTTTGATGGCCTTCACTACCGCATCGATAAAAATGGGTGTAAACGTTATTTTTTCTCCATATTTTTTGGCAAAAGCGTCTTTGTTTTTTTCTCTCCACCTCACCAGATTGGTCACATCGGCCTCCACAAAAGAAGTAACGTGGGGTGAAGTTTGTTTTGACATCACCATGTGGTCGGCAATGAGCTTTCGCATGCGGTCCATCTCTATGATCTCCACACCCGGTCCAGGTACAAATGCTGCACTGGTGGTTGTTGCTGATACCGAAGAAGCTGCCGGAGCAACCGGAATTTGAATCGATGGAGCTCCTTGCTGGCGTTGGGCTACAAAACCCAGTATGTCTTTTTTAGTCACCCTTCCTTCTGCTCCGGTGCCGGCTATGGCATCCAGTTCGGCGGTGGTAACATTTTCTTCTTTCGCAATGTTGCGCACCAGTGGGGAGTAAAAACGGTCTCCAGATCTGGCTACGGTAATATTCGTAGCTTGTTCAGCCACACTTTCTGCTACTTTTTCAACAAGTGGAGCCGCTTCTTTCGGAGCGACTTCCATTTCCACTTTTATAGGTCCCGGGTCTGACGCAGATTCACCCTCAGTAGAAATGATGGCGATGACCTTGCCCACAGCGACAACTGCACTTTCAGGAAATAAAATTTCAGTAATGACCCCTTCTACCGGAGAGGGAACCTCAGAATCCACCTTATCGGTGGCTACTTCAAGGATGGTCTCATCCTGGGCAACCTTATCGCCCACTTTTTTATTCCATTTGAGGATGGTGGCCTCTATGATGCTTTCTCCCATCTTGGGCATTACCAGGTCAACTCTTGCCATCTGAAAATGATTGAAAAAGTAAATTTAATTTGGTTAGTTGCTGCAAAATTACAAAAAATTTGGCAGACCCACCAGAAATAGGGAGGGTCACAGAATTTTACACAAGTTCAAGTTGAACACAGATTTACACATTCAATTTGTTCCTATTTGTACTTATTCTCCTTCGGGTTTCAGGCCCAGGGTCACCACCAGGTCTTTAAGGGCTGGATTTTTGGTCACCATTTTTTGATAAATCTCTCTGGAAGTAAGCTTTGTTTTGATGGCGCTGAGTTCTTCGTACTCGGGAAAAAGCTCTTTTTTAACATCCACATTCAGCACCAGATCTTCGGCCTGGAATTTAGATCTTATTTCTGCAATTAGGTCGGTTTCATGCAAAACCAGTTCTTTGATAAACAGCGTTGGTACCGCTACTTTTATGGTCTTGCCTTCCAACTGAATGAAGGTATTCATCAGCGCATTGCGCGTGCTTTTGGAAGAGTGTTGATCTGCGTAGGTCTTAAAAAGAGCCGTAATGGCGTCGTCTGTGATGTCTTGTTCTGCCGCCTTTTTACTGGCCTGTTCTTTGCGAATGGCTTCCCTGATCCGGTCGGCACTCGACAGTCCGGGGGTATTGGTGATAGGCTGAGCTGTTATATTGGGTTTGGCAGAGGTCTCAACCGATTTGGTAACCGTGGGCGCTGGTGCAGGTGACTCTTTTGGGGTTGGACTTTCGAAGGCCGAAGGGTTGTTAAAAACCTCATCGCTTTGACTTACATCATTTTTTTTTTAACGCCGTCTCCCTGAGGGGCAAAAAAGTCGGCTGCATAGGCTTGTTTGGCATAACAAAGCTTGCTCAATGCTATTTCGGTGTGCAGTCTTTTGTTGGCAGCCCTGCCCAAGGTAAGGTCGCAGGTATTGAGAATTTGTAAGGCAGTGAGCACCAAACCCTCTTCAGCAAGAGATGCCTGGTTGAAATATCGTTGTTTGACGGCTTCACTGACCTCCATCAGGCCAATGGTATTGACATCTTTGGCTACCAATAATTCGCGGAAGTGTTCGGCCAGGCCTTGTACAAAACTTTCGGTATCAAAGCCGTTGCGAACTACTTCGTCGATAATATTGAGTACCGAAGGCAGGTCTACCTTTAAAAAGGCATCCACCATTCTGAAATAATACTCGTAATCGAGGATGTTGAGGTTGGAAATTACGTCCTTGTACGTAATTGTATCGCCTGAGGCACCTGCCACCTTGTCAAAGATCGAAAGGGCGTCGCGCATACCACCGTCTGCTTTTACCGCAATCTGGTGCAAGGCTTCAGGTTCTGCTTCCCGGTGTTCCTCTTTGCAGATCTTATCGAGCTGTAATACGATGTCAGAAGGTTGAATTCGTTTAAAATCAAAAATTTGACACCTCGACAGGATGGTGGGTATGATCTTGTGTTTTTCGGTGGTGGCCAGGATAAAAATAGCATAGGGAGGGGGTTCTTCCAGGGTCTTCAAAAAAGCATTGAAGGCCTGGGTAGACAACATGTGTACCTCGTCTATGATAAAGACCTTGTGGCTGCCGTGTTGAGGCTGATACCGCACCTGTTCTATAAGGGTACGAATGTGTTCCACACTGTTGTTGGAAGCCGCATCGAGTTCAAAAATGTTGAAAGAAGCATTCTCATTGAACGACTTACACGAAGAACATTCATTACAGGGCTCTACCTTATTGACCGGATTTTCGCAGTTGATGACCTTGGCCAGGATCCTGGCGCAGGTGGTCTTACCCACACCACGGGGACCGCAAAAAAGAAAGGCATGGGCCAACTGGTCTGTCTGGATGGCATTTTGCAGCGTTCTGGCAATATGGTTCTGCCCGATGACGTCTTCGAAACGTACCGGTCTGTATTTACGTGCAGAAACTACAAATTTGCTCAAAGTTATTTTGCGGTTTGAAGCGCAAAGATAATGGTTAAATTCTTATATTTGAGTGTTTAAATCTTTTGATAAGATTTTGCTGAACTACAATAAAATAGCAAATGAAAAATTTAACTCTCTTGGTTTTATTTGCCTTGATTTCAATGCACTTAAAATCCCAATCCTATGCAAATTACAGTGATAAACTGCAGGTTGATCTCAGTTTTCTTCCGAATAAGTATATGGGTTATAAAGCGGGCAACCACTATTTTTCCTATCAGATAATAACAGATAAAATTCAGGTTGGCAAGATTGAAGCCCAGGGAATTGGTGTCGCTGTATACAATGACAGCCTAGATTTTGTAGAAAAATTTGAACTAAAAGGAGAAGAAAAAAAGGAAAAGTTTGTAGATATGTATAAATACGATGATCGTATTTATCTCATTTCTTATACCAACAATAAAGACGACAATACCTTTTACTATTCCATTTTTGACTTAAGAGGAAACAAGGTGGGAAGGAAAGAAATATGTGTGGCAGATGAAGATAACAAATTTGAAATCTTGTATTCAAAAGACAACAGTAAGGTAGCCTTGGTCCACTCAAATGATGCCGACTATGGTAATGATCTCCTTATGGTTGAAGCCATAGTATTTGAAAACGGAGTCAATGCCTTGTGGAATAAAAAGACACAGCTGCAATACACTCAGCGGAGAGCTGATATTGTAACATATTTGCTTGACAACAAAGGCTCACTTCACCTTTTTATTTACAAAGAAAAAGCGGGAAATAAATATCGTTTGGGTGAATATGTTTGCCTGGATAATAAGGCTGATACTTACTCAGAGATTAAAGCACCTGAGTTTCCCATCAACATCAGCCTTTCAGAAGTTGATGGAGATATTTATCTAGCATCGATGCAATATTTCACCAAAGATGATGCATACGAATTCCCCGCTTTAACCAAATTAGATCGAAATCAAGCTGTAATTGAAATCAAATCCGATTTTATAAAACCAGAGTTGCTGGATGAAGTAGTCGAAGATAATAAATACGATGAAAAGAAAGGATGGTCACGTTTCATGAGACCCATCCAGACCTGGAGAACCAGTGATGGTAAAATGATGGTGGCTTTTGAGTTGGCTTATTTGGAAAAAAGCGGTCAGGGAAGAATTAGTTACACCTCTTATATAAACAAAGATGTGTTTGTTTTCTCATTCAACACTGACTACCAAGTTGAGACGGTCAATTATTATCCAAAAAACATCGAGTTCGATGAGGACAGCCATGAAAAAAATATGTCCAGTTTGGTAATAGGAGATGACTTGTACCTGTTTTATAACGATGATGAAAAAAATCTGAAAAAACCCAAGAAAGACAAAAGGAATACATGTTATGATGGCACCGCCGTTATTACTAAAGTGAAAAAAGATGGAAGTTCTGAATCCTATTCTATCAATCTAAAAGGTAAAGAATTGAGGTGCTATACAGAAACCTGCGGTAGGTTTAATAATCACTTATACATGTTCGTAGTCCAAACTGGCTTGATTAAATCCAAAGATGCCCGTGTGGTGGAAGTGGACTTTGCTAATATGAAATAAAAAATCATTCGGTTTTAAAGACAGACTTTATTACCTACAACAAAAGATTATCATAAATAAAACATATGATATATCAGATTATTTAAGTTCGCTTATTGAGCAGAAATCTAGCACATCAATCCAATTCTAAAACCAAAATTAACTTCTATTTGGAAAGGTTGAAAGTGCCTTTTTTCTTCATTAATAAACTCGTAAGTAATTTTTTATCCTATTGTCAAAAATTGAGCGTTTAAAGAATAAAGGAAATGGAAAAATCACTAATGTTTTCAACAAGTATTTTCTTCTAAAATATTGCAATCTTACATCCAGGCCATCGCTGCTGGAGTTCAATCCAGATTCTATTTGCTAAAAAATCTGGTGATAATTTTAAAAATGGTTTAGAAATACAATCAGGCTAAAACACCTTTTGTGCACTTTTTGTTACCTTTGATGAGAAGATATCTTTCGATTAGCAGGATAGTAAAAATTAACCGTGAAAATCTCCCTAGCCCAAATCAACCACCACATTGGCAACTTTGAGGGCAACCTCAAAAAGATGCTGGAGGCGGTGGCCGTAGCCCGTGATCAGGGGTCAGACATCGTTTGTTTTGGTGAACTGGCCACGTGTGGCTATCCACCGCGCGACTTTCTGGAATTTGACGACTTTGTACAATTGGCGTACAAAAGTGTAGACAGCTTGCTTGAGGAAACCGATGATATAGCCATTGTGCTGGGCAGTCCTACCAAAAATCCGGAACCGGAAGGCAAAAATCTGCACAACTCGGTCCTGTTTTTATACAAAAGAGAAATTCAATTCATCCAGCACAAAACCCTGCTGCCCACCTACGATGTATTCGACGAATACCGCCACTTCGAACCAGCCAGAGAATGGGGGGTGGTGGAGTTTAAAGGTAAAAAAATAGCCCTCACCGTTTGCGAAGACATCTGGGATGTAGGCACCAATGACCCAATGTACACCGTTGTACCTTGCGACCGAATGATGCCTTTTAATCCCGATTTTATCATCAATACCTCCGCCTCACCGTTCAACTACGACCACGCTCGCAGTCGCATTGCCACAGTAAAGGCCAATATGGAGCGCTACCGCATACCCATGTTTTATGTCAACCACGTTGGAGCTCAAACAGAACTGATCTTTGACGGGGGTAGCCTGGTGTCTTCTCCCGATGGCAACATCTTTGACGAGATGCCCTACTTCGAAGAAGGCATCCGACACTACGACCTCGACGAGGTAATCAAAGGAGGGGTCAACCGCGAACAAGCCAAGGATAAAATCAGCCTGATCCACAACGCCCTGGTCCTGGGCATCAAGGACTATTTTTCAAAACTAGGCCTGACCAAGGCAGTTTTGGGCTTGTCGGGTGGTATTGACTCTGCCATCACGGCTGTTTTGGCGGCAGAAGCCCTGGGTGCCAATAATGTAAGGGTATTGTTGATGCCCTCACAGTATTCATCTGACCACAGTGTCAATGACGCCCTGGCCCTTGCTCAAAACCTGGGCATCCAGCACCACATCGTACCCATCAAAAATGTATACGAAGCTTTTATGGCAGAGCTTCAACCTTTGTTTGGCGACCTGCCCTTTAACGTAACCGAAGAAAACATCCAGGCCCGGGTAAGGGGAACACTCAACATGGCCATTTCCAATAAGTTTGGCAACATCCTGCTCAATACCACCAACAAAAGTGAAATGGCGGTGGGCTACGGCACCTTGTATGGCGACCTCTGCGGCGGCATCTCTGTTTTGGGCGATGTGTATAAAACCGAAATTTACAAGCTGGCTGCCCACATCAACCGGGATAAAGAAATCATTCCGCTCAATACCATCCAAAAACCACCTTCTGCCGAGTTGCGACCCAATCAAAAAGATTCAGATTCACTGCCGCCGTATGACATCCTGGATCCGATACTATACGAGTATATCGAATTGCGCCGGGATCCCCAAGACATCATTGCCGCCGGTTATGATGAAGCTACGGTAAGGAGGGTGCTGAAGCTAGTCAATACCAGCGAATTCAAGCGCCACCAGACCGCTCCTGTTTTGAGGGTAAGCCCCAAGGCCTTTGGCTCTGGCAGAAGAATGCCCATTGTAGGTAAGTACCTTTCCTGATTTGTTAATCATTAAATTCTATATATGAAGTTTTCTCGTTTTTTACAGTTTGCTGCCATCTTTATGCTGATGACCCTGGCCTTATCTTCTTGCCAGGACGATGATCCTTATGCCAACCTCAAAGGTACCTTTTCCCTGACCGATTCTACGGTTGATGGTGTAGATGCGGGCCCTGTTGGTGGCACTTTGGTTTTTAACAATGATAAAACCGGTACCATCGACATCGATTATGTAGTAGGTGCAACCCAGTTTAGCCTCTCCGGCAATTTCAACTTTACGGCCAGTGACAATACCCTTACCCTCAATCCCGGCGCAAGTGATGAAGAAGTTTGGACCCGCGTTGAAGATGAAAAAAACAAGCAGAGCTTTGCCTTTGATGTGCCACAAGCAGGTGCTTTAAAGGGAGTAGTGTTGATCTTCACCAAATAGAACCCCTTGCAGCGGGTAATTGGCAGATACAGTCAAGACATCGATGGTCCCCTGTTGGTGGCCATCGGTGCCATGCATGGCAATGAACCGGCCGGGGTAAATGCCATCCGTACTGGTTTTGAAATGCTGGACCATGAGAAAAATAAAGCCGGAATTTGAATTCAAGGGCACCTTTTTAGGCCTCATTGGCAACCTCAAAGCCTTTGAACAAAAGCGCCGGTTTATCGACAAAGACCTCAACCGATCGTGGGACTACTCGGTGTACCAATCCATTAAAAATCTGCCTTCTGACCAGCTCAATGCAGAGCAACAGGAAATGCTGGACATCATTGGTGCTTTAAGAGAAGAAATAGAGGCCCATGCACCCAAAGAAATCATAGTTCTCGATCTGCACACCACCTCTGCCCACGGAGGAATTTTTTCCATTACTTCTGAAGACGATATGAGTATTCGCATGGCCATCGAACTCCATGCTCCCGTCATCATGGGCATGCTCGACAACATCAGCGGCTCTTCTATCCACTTTTTTGATGGTGAAAACATGGGCATAAGCACCACCGCCATCGCCTTTGAAAGCGGGCAACACGAAGACCCCCAAAGCGTAAACCGCGCCATTGCAGCCATTATCAACTGCATGCGTACCATTGGCTGCGTTAATGCCGGCGACGTAGAAAATAAACACGATGAAATGCTCATCAATTTTTCGAAAAACCTGCCCAAGGTCAACCGATTGATTGGTAAATACAGCATTCGCCACTCGGGCCATTTTGAGATGTTGCCTGGCTTCCAGAGTTTTGACCGCGTGCAGGAGGGGCAGTTACTTGCCCATGATGGCGACGAAGCAGTGTATTGCCGCCAAGACGCCATGATCCTCATGCCTTTTTACCAAAAAATGGGAGAAGATGGCTTTTTCCTCATCGTAGAAGAAGAGAGAGCACCCTTAAACAGCTGAGTTGACCCTATTTGTTTATCTTTGAGAGAATCAATCACATTTCATGATTTTTCCCATTGGTGATACGCAGGTAAAGGGAGGCCACAAGCCTTTGTTTACGTATACCTTCATAGTGCTCAATATTCTGATATTTGCCCTACAGGTGAGCCAGCCGGGAAACCTCATCTGCGAATTCGCCGTAATGCCCGAAAACATTAAAAACGGCACCCACCTATACACCTTATTGACCAGCCTGTTTATGCACGGCAGCTACATGCACATCATCGGCAACCTCCTGTTTTTATGGGTCTTTGCTGACAACATCGAGGCGGTGATCGGCAATTTTCGGTTTGTGTTGTTTTACCTGGGCGGTGGGGTGGTAGCCAGTCTTGCTCATATCTACCTGGGCACACCTGCTGCCGACACCCTGCCCTGCTGCATGCCCTGTGATGGCTGCGACGGGCCTGCGATGTGTGCCGGCTTTATCCCTTCTCTCGGCGCCAGCGGAGCCATTTCTGCTGTTATGGGGGCTTACATTCTGCTATTTCCATCATCCAAAATCAAAGTGCTTGTACTGATCTTTTTTACCAGCATCTATGTGTCTGCCTGGGTGTTTTTGGGACTGTGGTTTGTACAACAACTATTTGCCGGCATAGGCAGTACCAGTGCCCTGGCTCAACAGGCGGAATCAGGTGTAGCCTGGTGGGCCCATATCGGAGGATTTGTATTTGGTGTGGCAGTAGCCTGGATTTATAAAAACAAGCGGGGCTTAAATCCCGTTATACATAGAGATGAAGATCGAAACTATCTCTGAACTAACACATTAAGGTAATCCCATGAAAAACAACAGAGGAAAAAAATTGTCACCCGGCACCCTCAGCAACCAGGCTCTCAACCTTTTTGCAGCCCATCCGGGTAAAAAATACAACGCCCGTCAAATTATTGAAAAACTCAAAATCAGCAATTCCAAGGATGCTGTCTTACACGTGCTCAAGACTCTGGGCCGAAAATCGTTTTTGGTCCACCACAAGGATGATTTTTTTCAGTGGAACAAAGAAAACCTCAATCTGGCGGTCAAATCCAAGAGCCACGACTACTTCACAGGCCGGGTTGACCTCACCCGCACGGGGGCTGCTTACGTCATCGTAGACGGCCAGGAAAGCGACATCTTTGTTCCAGAACGCAATACGGGCAATGCCATGCACCGCGACATTGTCAAGGTAGAAGTACCCAAAAGAAGCAATAGACGAAGGCCGGAGGGAAAAATTGTGGAAGTCATCACACGCTCACTTACCCATGTATTGGGCACTCTCCGCGTATTTCACCACTATTCCATCGTCTTCCCCGATGCTGCCTCCCGCTTTCCGGAAGTGCTCATCAAGGTAGAAGACCTGCAAGAGGCCAAAGATGGCGACAAAGTTGTAGCCCTCATCACCAGCTGGGGCAATAGTCAAAACAAGGCCATTTGGGGTGAAGTTACATCTGTCTTGCATGAGGTAGATGACAACGAGGTAGCTATGCAGACCATCCTGTTGAGTGCCGGCTTTAACCTTGATTTTCCGGATAATGTCATCAAAGAAAGTGAAGCCATCGACGGTAAAATCACCAAAAAAGACATTCAGGAACGCAGGGACTTCAGAAAGATCCTCACCTTTACCATCGACCCTGAAACAGCCAAAGATTTTGATGATGCCCTATCGTATCAAGTGCTGGAAAATGGAGAAACAGAAATCGGTGTCCACATTGCCGATGTGACCCATTTTTTGAAAGAAAACTCTGCCCTCGACAAAGAAGCTTATGATCGCTCTACCTCCGTTTATCTGGTAGACCGGGTGCTGCCCATGCTGCCCGAAAAATTGAGCAACGATCTGTGTTCTCTCAATCCCAATGAAGATAAGTTTACCTTTTCGGCAGTATTTACCTTTAACGACAAACACAAAATTACCAGCGAGTGGTTTGGCAAGACCCTCATCCACTCTGATCGCAGATTCAGCTATGAAGAAGCCCAACAGAGATTGGAGACCGGTGAGGGCGAACACGCAGAGGTGCTTAGAAAAATCAATGCCATTGCCCACAAGCTGAGAAAAGACCGCTACCGCAATGGGGCCATCAACTTTGAAAGCGAAGAAGTGCGATTTGTGCTTGATGAGAACAAAAAGCCCGTGAGCATGACCGTCAAAGAACGCAAAGATGCCCACCTGCTCATTGAAGACTTTATGTTGCTGGCCAATAAATCGGTAGCCAAGTTTGTAGCCAAAAAAACCAGTCCGCAGGTACCGTATGTGTACCGGATCCACGACCTGCCAGATCCCGCCAAACTCACAGATTTCGCCCTGTTTGCCAAAGAAATGGGCTATACAATGAAACTGGATAGTCCCAAAAACATAGCCGAATCTTTCAATTCCCTGGCTAAAAAAATAGAACAGGATGCCACCCTTCGCATCTTGAGTCCCCTGGCCATCAGAACCATGGCCAAGGCAGAATACAGCACCAAAAACATTGGACACTACGGTCTGGCCTTTGAATACTACAGTCATTTTACCTCACCCATCAGGAGGTACAGCGACGTATTAGCGCATCGCATCCTTTTTGAAAACCTGGGCGATGCCATCTACAGGGTTGACCAGGAATCACTCGAACAAAAATGCAAACACATCTCCAGACAGGAAGTAAAGGCGGCGGAGGCAGAACGTGAATCGGTTAAATACAAACAGGTAGAATACATGATGAGCCACATCGGTGATATCTTTGAGGCTCAGATTTCAGGCATGATCGAAAAAGGCATCTTTGTTGAGCTGCCCGCTTCCAAGGCAGAAGGCCTCATACCCTTTGCCAATTTTGGCGGCCAGTATAAAATGGATGTCAGTAAGCTGAAAGCCATGTCAAAATACACAGGACACGAGTACCGCATGGGCGACCTGGTAAAAGTAAAGCTCCTCGACGCCGATCTTTCCACCAGAAAACTGGAATTTGAATTATTGGAGGAAGAAGATTAAAAGTTAGATAGTAAATTAGTTTATGACAAAAGTCCACGATTTTATTGTACAAAAAAACATCCGCGCACTCTTATTTGACCTCAATGGTACCATGGTACATGACATGCCCTACCACACCCGGGCCTGGCACCAGATCTTTGTTTCCCTGGGCTTAGACATCAGTTACGAAGACACCAAAAAAGAGTGTTATGGCAAAAATGAAGAAGTCATCGAAAGGGTCATGCCCGGTGTTTATCCACTGGCCATCAGAACCGAGATGGGTTGGAAAAAAGAAGCCCTCTACCGCAAAGAATTTGAAGCCGAGCTGGGCCTGATTCCCGGTCTCCATTCATTTTTACAATACTACAGGGCACAAGAAAAACAAATGGCCATTGGCAGCGCCGCCATCAGAGAAAATGTAGACTTTGTTTTGGATGGCTGCGACATCCGATCCTATTTTGATACCATCGTTTCTGCCGATGATGTCACCAAAAGCAAGCCCCATCCTGAAACCTTTCTGCTGTGCGCACAAAGGCTTGGCGTTGATGCCGTTCAAAGTCTGGTATTTGAAGATACACCCAAAGGCGTGGAGTGCGCCGTCAATGCAGGCATGCATACCGTTGTCATTCTTACCACCCACGAAGAGGAGGAGTTTGAAGCCTATGCACCATGGATCGTTGATTACATCCACGATTACAAATAAAAATTACCCTCTGTAGTGAGTTGAGTGGTACATGAGCTCGTAATATTCTCTGGCCATTCTGCAACTTTCAAAGCCGCTCACCACATCCTTCATGCCCTCCTGTACAATCTTGCGCCAGCGGGGCTGGTCTTTGTAATAGGTAGGTAAGATCTCATCCTTGAGGATGCGGTACATGTGGTAGAGATCGTGTTCGTCTTGCTGGTGGATGTTGGTGTTTTTATAATCTGCCTGGGGTATGATAAAGGAGTTTTCACCATGGCGGGCAAATTCGCAGATCCATCCATCGTCGGTGCTGAAGTTGACAGAACCATTCATGGCGGCGGTCATACCACTGGTACCACTGGCTTCGCGCGGCACCCGGGGGTTGTTGAGCCAGGCATCAGAGGCTTGTTTGAGTCGCTTGCTCAGCGCCAGTTCATAGCCTGTGCATACGGCCATGTTTTTGTATTTTTTACTCAGGTGCACCAATGAATTGAACTCACCAATGGCCGAATAATCCAGCGGATAAGGTTTGCCGGCCCAGATGATCTGTACGGGATACTGGCTGTCTGCCAACAGCTGGGTAAATGTTTCTATTTCGCGGGTGATGAGATTGGCCCTCTTGTAACCGGCAAAACGCCTGGCCCACACAATGGTAAATACATCGGGATCAAATAATTTACCGGTTTGGTCTGCTACGATGTCGAAGGCCCTTTTTTTCAGCCACCTCTTTCTGTCGATAAACTCTTCATCGTTGCCATCTTCCATGGCTTTGTAGAGCTGTTTATCGGCCCAGTACTTCCAGTTTTGGCTGTTGGTGATGGAAGTAATCTCGCATATATTGTTGTACCTGCTCCACATTTCCCTGCTCACTACCCCATGCAGGCGAGAAACACCATTGGCGTACCTGGCCGAGCGAAGGGCTATCAAAGAGTGGTTACACTGATCGTTGTCGATGCCCATCACCATTTTCACCTGTTCGATGGGGATGTCGAGAAAATAACCCATCTTATCACACAGATAGAGGTCGTGGATTTCATTGCCGGCTTCTTCCGGAGTATGGGTGGTAAATACAAGGCGTTTCCTCACCTCAGCAAGTGAGCCATATTTTTTGAACAGATAAAAAATCGAAGGTGCAGCATGGGCTTCATTGAGGTGGTAAACCTCGGGATCAAAGCCCAGCATATCGATGAGCTTGGCACCGCCAATGCCCAATAAAATGTACTGCGCTATCTTGGTAGCGGTGTTGGAGTCATACAGTCGGTGGGTGATGGTCTGAGCCAGGTAGTCGTTTTCAGGAAGATCGGTTGACAATAAAAATACAGGAGCCGATTGAAATACGTCAGGAGGCAGATAATAAGCCGCCACCCATACCGGTGCATTGTGGATGTCGATTTGAAAACGGATGCCGGTATCTTCCAGAAAGTTGTAGGATTTTTCGTTCCACTGCACCTGGAGGGTTTGGTCCTGGTTGCGTGCCTGGTCGTAGTAGCCATACTTCCACAAAATGCCGACACCAATGAGGTTTTGACCCAGCTCATACGCTCCCCTCATGTGAGAGCCGGCCAGAAAGCCGAGACCGCCGCTGTAGATCTTTAAAGCCTGGTCGATGGCAAACTCCATTGAAAAGTAAGCGACCTTTGTATTGTACTTCTTATTGATACTATACGGCAGCTTGTATTGTGAAAATGTGTCCATGTCTCCTGTTTATAAAGGGGGCAAAGATACAATTTGAGGTCAGCACACAAAAAATCTACCCAAAGATTTGGCTAAACCGGGCAAAAAGGGGGCATGAATTTGGAAAAACGAAAGAGAGTCCGGTGTTTTAACCTGTATTTTACCCCAAACCTGTGATATTTTACATTTACAAGATCCCCTGGTCAGCAAAGCTGTAGTAGTTTTTACCGGCAATGATCACATGGTCGAGCAGGATAAAATCAAAAACGCTGCACGCTTCTTTGACCTTGCGGGTAAAATCAATGTCCGCCTGGCTCGGTACCGCCCTGCCCGAAGGGTGGTTGTGAGCGAGGATGATGCATTGTGCGCCTACTTCTATGGATTTGCGCATGATGATTCTGGCATCGGTTGATACCGAAGCCATGCCCCCTTTAAATTGTTGCACAGCTTGGATGAGCCGATTGCCCTTGTTGAGGTAGAGCACCCAAAACTCTTCGTGTGACAGATCGCAGAGCCTGCTTCCCAAAAAGCGGTAGGTTTCTGCTGAGCTGGTAAAAATGGTAACAGGATCGGGGAGCACAGCACTGCGGCGGCGGCCCAACTCGATGGCGGCGGCCAGAACCAGGGCCTTGGCAGGACCCATGCCCCTAATCTTACAAAAGTCTGTCAGTGGCTTTTTGCCCAACAGGTCGAGGTTGTTATCAGCCAGGGCCAGCAAGTCTCGGGCCAGATCGAGGGCACTTCGGTCTTTGGTGCCGGTAGCTAGTAAGATGGCTATGATTTCAGAATCGGAGAGGGCGTCTAAGCCCTTGTGCATGGCCTTTTCGTGGGGCCGGTCTTGTTCGTGCCAGTTTTTAATGGCAGAGGTGTTCGGTACATTTTGCATGGTTGGAAATTTTTCATATATGTAAAGGGTTAATTCATAGCTTAGATTGAGAAATAGCGGGGTCAATACAATAAAAACACAAAAAGCCCCCCAGGTGTTGAGGAGCTTTTCGTTTTATTTTGATACAAAGTAGGTTTATTCGCCGTCGGCCTCTTCAGCTACAGCTTCTTCTCTTGCAGGGATAACTACCTGGCCTTTGTAGTACAATGCACCTTCGTGGACATAAGCCCTGTGGTACAAGTGAGCTTCTCCGGTTGTTTTGCATGTTGCAATTTGTGGAGTTCCAATCTTGTAGTGCGTCCTTCTTTTCCTTCTCCTCTGTGCAGATACCCTGCTCTTGGGATGTGCCATGTCTTTATTGTTTTACTGGTTCAATAATTATTCAAAATGTAAGTCTTTTAATGAAGACCAGGGACTGTTGTCATCACTGTCATCCCCACTGTCTTTTAGTCTTTGGATCACTTCCGGGTCACAGTCGGCCACATCATCATGTGACTTAACCATGGGCAGTGAAATGCAAATCCATTCATAAATGGGTTGGGCAAAATTGACCTGGCTGGTGTCCTCATCGATAAACATTACTTCATCTTCAGAGTCATCGCCTGTGCCGTACTTGATGTGCAGCACAAACTCGGTATCCATCGGAAGCATAAACTCCCCAAGACAACGATCACACGTCACTTCTGCTTCGCCTTCCAAAATAAAACTGGCCACAGCCATGTCTGGCCGCTTGTCTATATCCAGGGTTACTTCAAAAGACCCCTTTTTTACCAGCGCAGATTCAAAACATTCAAAAAATGTATCATCTACCTGGAAATGAAAAGTGTGCATTCCATTCTTCAATCCCTGATAGGGAACGGAAAAATGATCCAAAACCTTCATTTAAAAGAACTTTTTCAAAATGGAGTGCAAAAATAGGGAAAATATTGATTCTTACCAAATGTCTACATTTTTTTACGCAAGTATTTTCTGCTAAGCTATTAACTATCATCGGTTTAAATCATTTTTTATCCATTGTATTATCTTTTCAATTCAGCAATTCAACAAACATTATTTGGCAAAAGCCTGAGTTTTCTTGGAAAATAGTAAAAAAATAGGGCAAAAAAGGCAATTTACTTATATAATATTTTTTCATATACGTGGCTCACTTTCAAAATATTGGTAGCCTCAACTTGCCAGTTTACAAAAAAGAGCTATCTTTGCAGTCCTTTTTAAACATTCATAAGAATAAAGTGTCATGGTAAGCATCTCCATACCTACGAAAACAAGAGCCGATGTCGGCACCAAGCAGGCAAAATTAGACAGAAGAAGTGGTTTGATTCCTGCTGTTATTTATGGTCAAAAACACGATCCCATTCACATCAATGTGACCATGCAGGACGTGAAAAACATCATCTACACACCGGATTTCAAAATAGCTGAGCTAACCGTTGATGGTACTACTCATAGGTGCATCATCAAAGCCACTCAGTTTCATCCCGTATCCGATGCGTTGGTACACATCGACTTTTTAAAACTTTCTGAAGGATTAAAAGTAAAGGTAGATGTACCTGTTAAGTTTTATGGCACTTCACCAGGTGTTAAATTGGGTGGTAAACTCATCCAGTTGGTACGTAAGGTGACCATCAAAACCACTCCGGATATGTTGATCGACGAAGTAAAAGTTGACATCTCAGGCCTTGACCTGGGTGGAGTACTAAGGGTTAAAAGCATCGAACTTCCAGAAGGAGTTGAGATCATGGCCAACGCCAGCATTCCAATTGCCAACGTTGAGATCCCAAGAGCCCTCAAGTCTGCCGCAGCAGAAGAGAAAAAAGCAGCCGGAAAGAAATAATTTCCTGCCGCATCCCAAATAAAAAAGCCTCGTCCACGGACGGGGCTTTTTATTTTGGTAACGGTTTTAAAACCTCGAGTGCCCATTTCTTTCCGTACACCGGCATAGCCATTTGAGGGACAAGTGTCGGTTCCCGGTTGACCGTTGTCGGTTCCCGGTTGTCGGTCAGCGGTTGCCGGTTGACCGTTGCCGGTTCCCTACACCAGTGTCCTGGCGTAGGGACAGGTGCTCCGTTGTCGGTTGTCGGTTGTCGGTCAGCAGTTGTCAGATGCTGGTTGTCATTATTATAGATATGTCGATGCCGCGTGATTAGCACGCGGTTCTCCGTGAGATTGCAAATCTTGATTTGCTAAATCGAACGATGCTGAGCTTGCCGAAGCACTTCACTAAATTGATCTGCCGATCAATTTTTTTGGCTCTGCCAAAACCGTTCAGTTATGTTGTCGGTCAGCGGTTGTCGGTTGACCGTTGTCGGTTCCCGGTTGGCGGTAAGCGGTTGTCGGTTGTCCGTTGTAGGTCAGCGGTTGTCAGATGCTGGTTGTCATTATTATAGATATGTCGATGCCGCGTGATTAGCACGCGGTGCCCTCACTAAATTGATCCCGATCATCTCCCCCTTGGTTTGGGTCGGCCGTGGCCCGGTCCCTGCCCCCAGTTCCTAGGCATGTGGCAGGTGCTCGGTTGCCGGCTTATGTTGTCGGTCAGCGGTTGCCGGTTGACCGTTGTCGGTCGACGGCTACTTCAGTTTCCCAAACACCTCTTGCAACAGCGGACTGGTGCGCTGGCCTACATCCGTACGGATGCCTTCTTCTTTTACCTGAATCAAAGAAAACAAACCATCCAGGGCCTTGTTGTTGACGTGGTCATCCAACTGAGGATTCAATTTTTTCTGGAAAGGAATTTTATTATAGGCATCTACCACCGTTTTCCAGTAGCTCCTGGCATTTACCTCATCGAGGCTGGCCTGGATCACGGGTAGGAAGGTAGCGTACAGTGATGCCCTTGAGCTGCTCTCCAAATAACGGGTAGCGGCATCTTTATTGCCAAACAAAATGGCAGAGGCATCTTTGATGGTCATGCCCTTGATGGCGTCTACAAAAATAGGGGTGGCTTTTTTTACGGCTATCTCTGCCGCTTCATTCATTTTGGCTATGAGTTTGGTCTCGGTATCTTCAAAGCCGGGTACCTTTTTCACTACATTGATCACCTTTTGTGCATCTTCGGGGATCAGCACTTTATAAGGACTGCCAAAAAAACCATCTTTTACAGACAGCTGGTTTACGGCCGACTCTACCCCCTTGTTGAGGGCCTCTTTGAGTCCCAGTCCGGTATTGTCATCGCCCTGACCGGTCATGGCCTTCGCATCTTTTTTAGCCTTGTCCAGAATCTTGCCAAACTGTGCCTGAGCGGTCATTACACCAAAAGCCAGGAAGGCCAGGAAAAAGTATTTTTTCATCTTCATTTTTTATACAAATAACGCAAGTTTTTGGCTTGAGTTAGGTGTCTGTAGTCATTTAATGAAATATTAACTATGATTTACATTTTACCCTGTCATGGGTCGAGTCGAAAATAATACAATGCCTATCTTTACCCTGAAAATCTACTGCCTTGAAATTCAACCGACAGGACCTCTTACCCCTTGCGCTGCTGATTGCCGCTGCCGTCATCAAGTTTCAGTTTCACGAACTCTGGAAAGACGAATGGCAGGCATGGCTGGTAGCCAGAGACATGTCGCTGTCGCAGCTCTTTGGCTTTCTCAACTACGAAGGCCACCCCGCCTTGTGGTACCTCTACCTCAAGCCCTGGACCCTTTTGGCTTCGGTAGTTAGAGAAGACCTCCTCCTGGGCCTGGCCCACATGGCAGCCCTTTCGGTGAGTACCTTTTTATTGTTCAGAAATCAAAGCCTCCACCTTGCAGAAAAGCTGGCTCTGGCTCTTACCTACTTCCTTTTTTTTGAATACGGCATTGTTAATCGAGGTTATATCCTGGTCATTCTTACCGCCCTGTTTTTTATCCACTCATTGCCCAAACAAAAGACCTATGCCATGGCAGCAGCCTTGTTTCTGCTCTGCCAAACCGAGGTGTACGGCACCCTCATGGCCCTGGTGATGATGTTTTACCTCGTCTGGCAAGAAGGCTGGCAAAGACACAAAACCAACTCTATCGCCCTCGGAGCCGGCTTACTGGCCTTTGTGATCTCCGTCTATCCCCGCGGCAACGAAGACGACTTCAGTCGCGCCTATGTACAAGGGGGCTTCTCTTTTGAAAAACTCCAGCTCGCCTTCCAGGGCATGCTGGGCAATACCTTTGGCATCGGCTTATTCACCGATACCTCCTTTGGTGGCTACTCCGCCCTGGGCACCCTGCTTGGCCTCGTAGCCCTCGGACTTACCACCTACCTCTTTGCGGGCAATAAAAAATTACAAATCACCTGGCTGCTAGCCGCCGCCGGCTTTGTACTCTTTAGCACCCTCATCTTCAACGGAGGCGTACGCCAATGGGGCATGCTGTTTGTGCTTTTTATGTTGTTGCGTTTGCTACAGTGCCAGGCCTCCATCCCCGCCCGCTGGCAAACCTTTGCTATTGTCATCCTTTGCCTGCCCCCCATCCTGCACAACCTCAAAGCCATCAGCCAGACATCAAGCTACCCTTCTCCAACGCCAAAGTCGCCGGTGCCTTCATCACCGAAAAGATACCCGAAAACGTACCCATCGTATCCCTCAATAAATTTGAAACCGCCGCCGCTGCCGCCTACGCCAGCCGCAAAATGTACGAGCTGCCCACCGGTACCCCCTTTACCTACTTCCACTGGCTCCAAAAAGTGTACGTCCCCACCCAAACCGAACTCATCCTTTTTGCCCGCTACAAAAAAGTAACCGGCCTCATCATCGTAAGCAACAAACCCATCGAAGACCGCCGCTTTCCCATGCTCAAACTCTGGAAAACCTTCACCGACGAAAACTTCAAATCAGAGGATTACTTCTTTTATGTGTTGGATTTGAGAGGAGGGGTGGGGTGATGGGTGGAGGCATTTAAGATATTTACCTCCAACTTGACCATTTAAAATGGATTTTACCTCATTGTTTTTATTGAAACAAGAAGCTAATCCTAACAATGGTATGGTGATTTAATAAAAATCTAAATCAACATCAACTATTTTTATTAGCATAAATTAACTATTTGCCTGGCCTTATTTCTTATTCAATGCCGCTACAATGGTTTTAAAACTCTCTAATCCTGCTTCCAAATTTTCAATGATTTCTGCTGCCTATATATAAGGGTCGGGAAGGTTATCTAGATCTGCTATGGAATTATCCTATAACCCGTTTAGAGTTTGTTGTGTCATTTTTACAATAAAGCAAAAAGCATTTGATAATCAATAACTTGAACCAGATGTCGTTTTTCTAATTAAAGAAGAAAATTGTGTATCCTACACAGTGCAAACAATGTTTGTCGTTTTTCTAATGAAGCAAAAAGTGCCTGATAATCAGTTGATTGCATTATGTGTCGTTTTTCTAATGAAGGAAAAATTATGCCCAATATGGCACATATTCTACAAATTTTGTTGAATTGTTGTCAGGATCTTTTAGTTTAATTTTTCCAACAGCTAAGGTGTTTTTGATGACCAGTGAAATCTGAGGCCTTTGCCTCTCACTCATCTTAAAACGTTCTCGTAAAGAAGTATTATTCATAGCACCACTGCTTAAATACTGAATAATGCTGTGTTGGTAACAAGCTTCTATTCGTTCATTTTCTGAAAGCTTAGCAAAAGGTTTTGGCATATACAAAGTAGCTCTGAATGCATTCTCCAATTCTTCCACTTTTAATGGAGGAAGTCCGAAAAGCTCAATAGCAGAAATTATTTTGGTAAAGCCAGATCCACGTTCCTCACAAATACCGAATCTTCTAAAAGAAGAAGCCAAAATTTCATTTCTACTTTCAGGAGTAGTACCAATAATTCGGTCTAATTGTTTTGATGGCAGTAACTTACCTGGATTGGTTATGGTTAACCTGTCATCAAAAATTTCGATTAAAGGCCCGGCTCCCTTTATGGTAAAATCTTGATGTATCAATGCATTTGCAAATAATTCTCTTAATGCAATTTCAGGAAAAATTGACTGTTCAGCACGGAAGGCAGATTTGATTATTTCACTTCCTGGTAGCATTTGTTTAACAAAAGTAATAAGACCTTCAAATCCTATAGCATATCCTTTAGACCCTGGAAATTCCCGGATAGTCTCATTTTTGTTTAACCCCTTATATCGTATTACTCTGATCGCTTTTCTGGACAAACTATCAAAATCATTTAGATTTAAGGCAGCAGACAATGCACCAAATTTTGTAATATAAAAACCAGCACTTTCATCAACTAAGATTCGTTCGTTTTTTAAAACATAAATAATTTCAGGCACACTAGACGGAACTGGTTTTTTTAACAAATCAAACAATTCTCTATAGCCCAATAATGATAAGACTTGTGTTTCATTCAATAGTTTAGTCGCATGAAGTTCTTCAAAATTTGGAGTTTTACTATTTAGCATCAATCCCCCTAAATCATGTCGCGAAGCTTTGCGTGTGCAGCCTCCAGATCGAATATAGCAATCTTCAATAGTTTTATTCTTTAAGTAAACTGGCTTTATCGAACTTTCTTTTATGTATATAAAAAGTAAATAATGCCCCTTAAACTCTTCAACACTATGGTCTATAGCTACTCCAGGTTCTAAGCTGTCTCTTCCAACGGAGCTCAATTGTTCAACAATTTTGTTAGCATTGTCTCTGTCAATTCCAATTAACTGACTAGTTTTATCATTAATTCCAAAGACTATAAAACCCCCTCCAGGGTAATTAGCAAAAGCTGACATGTGTTGTGCTAACTTATTTGGATTTGGAGAAATATTTTCCTTCCAATCCAATTCGTTTAACTCTATTGGAATTTTTGATAAACTACTATCTAATAAGGCAAAGGCTCTTGAAATCCAATTTTTAATCATTTCTCAAATATTTATGCCGCTAGAGCCTTATTTAATATACGAATTATTACGTCCGTTTTTCCACCGAACAGGTTCCGCATTTTAGTTAGACCACCTTTGGAAATAAAAAGACATAGGTCAAAACCATCTCTGTCTATATAAAAACTTTTGGCTACATAATCCTTAATCAAATGAAGCCAATCAATTTGTAGTATTGTCTCAGTGACCAAGTTGATAGCAGCCTCCTTCTTTTTAGCTTCAACCACTCCAACTGGTTTTTTATCCACGAACAAAACATAGTCAGCCGGTCCAACATCTGTTAGATATTCCCTAACTGCAATGCCCTGTCCCGCACTAAGTTTGATTTTTGCCCTATCCTGAATATGCCAACCACATTCAAGCAAAAGCTTGTCGATATGATCACGTGCTATTTGTTCAGGGTTTTGATTCACAAATACTTAAATTTTATTAATTTGATCGGTTAAAGAACACAAATTACAGACTTTTTTGAATTTTCATCTAAGATAAAAGCTTGTTTTTATAGGTCAAACATTTCATTTTTATCTCTTTTTGCCATTATGATTGACTTTTATTGCAACCTATTTTATGCACGCACAACGCACAATCCTTAATCCGTAATTGAATTCTCAATCCGTAATTCTAAATTCGTAATCCGTAATTGAATCCCTAATTCGAAATTGCCCCCTAAATTCGTAATTTTTAATCCATAATTCGTAATTGAATCCTCACAACTCCCCCTTCAAAAACCTCGCCGTATGGCTCTTCTTCACCTTCACCAAGTCCTCAGGTGTGCCTTGAAACAATATCGTGCCGCCGCCGCTGCCGCCTTCAGGGCCTACATCAATGATGTAATCGGCCATCTTGATCACGTCGAGGTTATGTTCGATGATCATGACGGTGTTGCCCTTGTCTACCAATTTGTGGATCACGTCGAGCAGGTGCTGGATGTCCTGGAAGTGGAGGCCGGTGGTGGGCTCGTCTAAGATGTACAGGGTATTGCCAGTGTCTTTTTTGGAGAGCTCCTCTGCCAGTTTTACGCGCTGGGCTTCACCTCCGGATAAGGTAGTAGCCTGCTGGCCCAGGGTGATGTAGCCCAGACCCACATCATTGAGGGTATGCATCTTGCGGTAGATGGCAGGTATGTGCTGGAAGAAGGTGACGGCGTCTTCTACGTTCATCTCAAGTACGTCGGAGATCGACTTGCCCTTGTACAGGATTTCCAGGGTCTCGCGGTTGTAGCGCCTGCCATTGCATGCTTCGCAGTCTACCATCACATCGGGCAGAAAGTTCATCTCGATTACTTTTTTGCCGGCACCTTCGCAGGTTTCGCATCTTCCGCCCTTTACATTAAATGAAAAGCGGCCCGGCTTATAGCCCCGGATCCTGGCCTCGGGGTGGTCGGCAAACAATTTTCTGATGTCGTCAAAAACACCGGTGTAGGTCACGGGATTGGACCTCGGGGTGCGACCAATGGGCGATTGATCGATGTCGATGACCTTGTCTATGTGTTCGATGCCCTTGATGGATTTGTAGGGAAGGGGTTTTTTGGCGCTGTTGTAAAAATACTGCCTCAAAATGGGATAGAGGGTCTCGTTGATGAGCGACGACTTGCCGCTGCCCGATACGCCTGAAACACAAATGAGGGTGCCCAGGGGGATGGAAATATCTACCGTTTGGAGGTTGTGGCCGGTAGCTCCTTTTAGCTCTAAAAATTTTCCATTGCCGGCTCTGCGGGAAGTGGGTACGGCTATGGATTGTCGGTTGCTCAGGTAATCAGCCGTGATGCCACCTTTTTTGATAAACTCTTTGGGCGTGCCCTGGTTGATGATGTCGCCACCATGGCTGCCCGCTCCCGGCCCCAGATCGATGAGGTAGTCAGAGGCCAGCATGATGTCTTTGTCGTGCTCTACCACCAGCACGGTATTGCCAATGGTGGTGAGGTCTTTGAGGGCTTCGATCAGTCGCTGGTTGTCCCTTTGATGTAGGCCGATGCTGGGCTCATCCAGGATGTAGGTGATGCCTGTTAGCTGTGAGCCAATCTGGGTGGCCAACCTGCTGCGCTGCGACTCACCTCCCGAAAGTGTCCTTGTGGGTCGGTCGATAGAGAGGTAGTCGAGTCCTACCTGCAACAAAAAGCCAAGGCGGAGTTTAATTTCTTTGATGACCTCCTGGCCAATGGCCCATTGTTTTTTGGTGAGCTTTTTTTCTAAGGTGCCTATCCACTCATAGAGGGTAGCAATGTCCATCTGTGCCAGCTCACCGATGTGTTTTTCGTTGAGCTTAAAGTGCAGCGACTCCTTGCGCAGGCGATAACCCCCGCAGCCGGAACACTTGGCAATTTCCATAAATTCTTCGGCCCAGGCGCGGATGCGTTCTGAGCTGGTATCTTCGTACCACCGCTTGAGCATGTTGAAAAGCCCTTCGGTGCCTAGGTCGTAAACAAAGTCGTGGATGACGTACTGGTAGGCTTTTTTACCGGTCGATTCACCGCCGTACAAGATCAATTCCAGTGCTTTTTTGGGCATGTCTTTGACCGGGGTAGAAAAAGTAAATTTAAATCTTTTGGCAATGTCTCTCAGCTGGTCGAAGGTGGTATTGTCCCTTACCGGACCAAAGGGTCGGATGCCTTCTTCGTTGATCGACTTGCTGTCATCGGGAATTACCTTGTCGTAATTGACCTGAAACACCTCTCCCAGGCCCTTACATTCTGGACAGGTACCGTAAGGTGAGTTAAAGGAAAAACTATTGGGTGATGGCTCTTCATACGATATACCCGAAACCGGATCCACCAGTTTTTTACTAAAGGTCTTTACCTCTCCCGTATCGTCATCGACGATAAAAATCAGCTCATTGCCCATGCGGAAGGCCGTAGCCACCGATGCGGCAATGCGCGGCTGTTTGTCATCATCGGCCCTGAGCCTATCGATGACCACCTCTATATCGTGGGTCTTAAAACGATCCACCTGCATATTGGCTTCAATGTCCACCACTACCCCATCTACCCTTACCTTGGTAAAGCCCTTCTTGCGCGTCTGTTCAAAAAGTTCGCGGTAATGTCCTTTTCTACCCCTTACCAGGGGTGCCAGGATAGATATTTTTTTTCCTTTATAGTGTTCGCTGATAAATTCCAGGATCTGCTCTTCGGTAAATTTTACCATCTTCTCTCCCGTCTCGTAGGAATAGGCATCCCCGATCCGGGCATAGAGCAATCGCAAAAAATCGTAGATCTCTGTGGTAGTGCCCACCGTAGACCTGGGGTTCCAGGCCGTGGTCTTTTGTTCAATCGAAATCACCGGACTCAGCCCATCAATTTTTTCTACCTCCGGCCTGTCCATCGTACCCAAAAACTGCCGGGCATAAGCCGAAAAAGTCTCCATGTACCGCCGCTGGCCCTCCGCATAAATGGTATCAAACGCCAGTGATGACTTACCACTGCCACTCAGTCCCGTTATCACCACCATCTTATTGCGGGGAATCTTCACACTCACATTTTTGAGGTTGTTTTCCCGGGCTCCGGTCACCTCAATGTACTCTTCTGAACTAAAGCGGTCTTTCATGTTAATAGAATGGACGAAGGTAGGAAAATGTTGCAAATGTTCAAAGTATTCAAAATGCCATTTAAAATGAGATAAATACTAATTAATAAAATTCCAAACATTTGAGCGAATTGAAAATTTGAGATAAGCGCAGCTAATCAATAAAATTCGAAAGCGATACACTTGAGCGAAGCGATACATTTGAGCGAAGCGATAACATTTGAGCGAAGCGATACATTTGAGCGAAGCGATACATTTGAGCGAAGCGATAACACTTGAGCGAAGCGATAACATTTGAGCGAAGCGCAGCGAAGCGATAACACTTGAGCGCAGCGATAACATTTGAGCGCAGCGATACATTTGAGCAAAGCGCAGCGAAGCGACAACATTTTCTTATTTTTGCAAAAAATAAGAACCATGTCTAAAGTAAAATACAGGAAAGAAAAAGATACCATGGGTATCGTCAACGTACCCGCCGATAAGTACTGGGGAGCCCAAACACAGCGTTCAGCAGATAACTTTAAAATAGGGGGCCACAGGATGCCGGTAGAGATCATCAGGGCCTTTGCCATACTGAAAAAAGCGGCGGCCATTACCAATGCAGAATTGAAGGTATTGGATCCTAAAAAAGCCAAGCTCATAGGCCAGGTTTGTGATGAGATCCTGGAGGGCAAACTCGACGATCAGTTTCCATTGGTGGTATGGCAGACGGGTAGCGGTACGCAATCCAATATGAACCTCAACGAAGTGATTGCCAACAGAGGACACGTGGTGCAGGGAGGCAAGCTGATGGACGAGCAAAAGTACCTCCATCCCAATGACGATGTGAATAAGTCGCAGTCATCCAACGATACCTTCCCTACAGCCATGCACATTGCGGCTTATAAAGCAGTAGTAGAGGTAACCCTGCCCGGCATTCAAAAGCTAAGAGACACCCTTAACGAGAAGGCCAAACAATACAAAAACGTGGTGAAGATTGGTCGTACCCACTTTATGGATGCTACCCCACTTACCCTGGGTCAGGAGCTGAGCGGCTATGTATCCCAGCTAGACCATTGTATGGTGGCGATCAAAAATACCTTAAAACATCTTTCTGAACTGGCCCTCGGTGGTACAGCCGTAGGCACCGGCCTCAATACCCCCAAAGGTTACGACGTGCTGGTGGCCAAACACATTGTCAAACTCAGCGGCCACCCCTTTGTCCCCTTACCATGGCCATGGCACAGGTGATGGGCAACGATGTAGCCATCAACATCGGCGGCATGAGTGGTCACTTTGAGCTCAACGTCTTCAAGCCCGTCATCATATACAACTTCCTGATGTCGGCCCGCCTCATCGGCGACGCCTGTATGAGTTTTGATGAGCACTGCGCCGTAGGCATCGAAGCCAACCTGCCCCGCATCAAACAAAACCTCGACAACAGCCTCATGCTGGTAACAGCTTTAAATACCAAGATTGGTTACTACAAAGCTGCAGAGATAGCCAAAAAAGCCCACAAAGAAGGTCTGACCCTCAAACAAGCCGCCATGGCCCTGGGTTATGTGTCTGACAAAGACTTCGACAAGTGGGTCAAGGCCGAAGACATGATATAGGGGTAATCCTCAAAAAGTTCAATATTTTTTGATTCAATGGCATAGTTGCTTGATTCACAAAGTATTGCAGAATGAATAAAAAAATTATTTCGCTAAACGTAGCATAGAAACCGTTTTTTTATATCTTTGCACCCGCTGAAAAGAGCAAGGATTGGTAGTTCAGTTGGTTAGAATGCCGCCCTGTCACGGCGGAGGTCGCGGGTTCGAGTCCCGTCCAGTCCGCAAAGAGTTGATGTGAGTCAACTCTTTTTTTTTGCCCAATTTCTATTGCTATGAATTTTTACATCTATATTATCCAAAGTCAGATTGATTTGACTTTTTACAAAGGCTTCTCTACTCAGCCTTTTATCCGTTTTCAGCAACACAACAATGGTGAGGCAGCTTTCACTTCTTCTAAAATCCCATGGATTCCTGTTGCCCTCTTTTCTTTCTGTTCTAAAACCGAAGCCCTCATCTTTGAAAAGAAAATTAAGAAGTACGATCATAAAAGGTTGATTGCTCTTATCAATTCTGATAAAAACATTCTTGATTCTTTCCTTTCAAATAACGAAAATCTTCTTGGTTAGAATGCCGTCCTGTCATCCCTACATACTGTAGGCATGTAGGGACGGGTTCGAGTCCCGTCCTTTATCCCTATATCACTGAGGACGTAGGACGAGGGGGAACCAGGGTTGTGGGTCACTTTTTCATTCTCTTTGCTAGAGTCAGATTATGACTTTTTCAGTGTTTTATCCACAACACAACGCTTCCTTCTTCGGACTCTGCCCTCTTTGTGACGAAAATCTTCTTGGTTGGGACGAGTCCCGTCCTTTATCCCTATATCACTGAGGACGATAGGACGAAGGGATGTAGGGAAGTCCGCAAAAAGAGTTGATGTGAGTCAACTCTTTTTTTTTGCCCAATTCTCTTTGCTATGAATTTTTACGTCTACATCATCCAAAGTCAGATTGATTTGACTTTTTACAAAGGCTTCTCTACTCAGCCTTTTATCCGTTTTCAGCAACACAACAATGGTGAGGCAGCTTTCACTTCTTCTAAAATCCCTTGGATTCCTATTGCCTTATTTTCTTTCAGTTCCAAATCTGAAGCTCTCATCTTTGAAAAAAAATTAAAAAGTACGATCATAAAAGGTTGATTGCTCTTATCAATTCTGATAAAAACATCCTTGATTCTTTCTTTTCAAATAACGGAAATCTTCTTGGTTAGAATGCCGTCCCTACATACCTGACTGCATGTAGGGACAAGCCCTGTCCTTTATTTCATTTTCTAGAGCTAACTTTTTCAGTGTTTTATCCCTACGTTCCTTCGGACGTTTGGACGAAGGAATGTAGGGACGAGTCCCGTCCTTTATCCCTATATTCCTGAGGACGATAGGACGAAGGAATGTAGGGAAGTCCGCAAAAAGAGTTGATGTGAGTCAACTCTTTTTTTTTTTGCCCAATTCTCTTTGCTATGAATTTTTACGTCTACATCATCCAAAGTCAGATTGACTTGACTTTCACAAGGGTTATAACACACACCCCACCCTTAGACTTAAACAACACAAAAATGGGGAGTCATATTTTACTTTTAAAATATGTCGCAAAAATATTTTGGACTATTATTCTATGATATTTTAGCAGATGATCGAATAATTCAATTAACCCCTGTTTTCTGTTCGTCACTAAATTTGAAAAAGCAACATGACATAATAATTGTTGGTGCCTTCTTTGCATTTTCATAATTCAAACAGTTGAGGGCAACTCTTTCCAATACCAGAAATTTCATTATTCAATCTTGCTGGATCCAATTCGTATGTTTCACTGCTGATCTAAATCACTATTTCCCTCCATGGCTTAATCTTGCCCTTAAATTTGTATAAAAATTTTAACTAAATGTAAGTTTTCTGTAAGCATTTGATCCAATTCAGATTAGATAAGAAGGGCTACAATATTTTATAACAAAATTAATTTTTTTAAATACGCTTCATGAAACCAACAACAAGTATATTAATATCACTGCTCTTAAGTATCCTGATCTCATTTTCGAGCTCTGCTCAAAAAAAACTGAGTCTAGTAGCAGGTGCTGGCTTTCCGGAATTGTTTCACCTTGGTGCCCGATATCAAATAAAGCAATCACAAGTTGGAATTAGTTTGGGTTTGGCTAGTCATTCTGCTACTACCTTTACAGCCGACTATTTTTATCATTACAGCAAGGAGTCTTCGCTTTCCAGCAGGAAGGTTTGGTATATGAGGTGGAATTATACGCTCCTCAAAGAGAAGGATGAATATGAAAATATTAAGACCAGTACTTTGGGCATGCGCATCGGCAGGGAGTTTAATATTACTAAATCATTCGGTATAGGTTTGGATGCAGGACTGGTGTTTCGACTCTATGAAGATACTACTCTGATTAAACCCAAGCCCTCATCAGGATGGAATTTCGACTTTGAATTGGGCATTTTTGAGATCGTCTTACCTGCTATTGGCATTCACTCCTTCTTTAAATTCTAACACCCAATTTAATATGCCGCTACCTCAAAGGTAATTTATACGGGTGCTGGCACTATCTTATTGCCGGCACTATTGGTAACTATGCTTTTCACAATGCCAATTATAATCCTGCGTGTTTTTATACCCAAAATTTATTACTTCAAATCCCCAAACCGTATCAAAAAAATAATTTTTGAAAACTTTAACATCTTACAAATGCTGGGGAAATAAGGTAAATAACGACCCCTCTTTGGTCGATTTATTTTAGTCCCAATTTCATGTTAATCAGTACTTTAAACATTAAAGTGAATAATGATTATAATTCTTGAATGGGTTTCATTTTTCCTGATCTTAGGTAAATTTGTTTTAGCCTTAGCTGATGCCAATCATTTTTTCCGACCGCATATTCATTTTACGCATAATTTTGTTTCATTCATTTTAGTGAATTGAAATTTTTTAGCAGCTCTGATGATTTGAATAAAAAAAATCTTAGAGCATAGCAAAAGAATTTTATTCCCGAATGAAAGCTACCCAACACTTGAAAAATTTAAACATCATGAAACCCGTAACACACTTTTTATTAGCATTGCTATTATGTTTTCAATTTACCAGACCTATCTACGCTCAAAAATCCGTTAGCCTCATTGCAGGTGCAGGTTTACCGGAATTGATCCATGTGGGTGCAAGGTATCAGGTAGAACAAAGCCAGGTGGGAGCGAGTATAGGATTTGCAAGTCAAGCACTCACCTCCTATAATGCCGACTTTTTATTCCATTTTGGAAAAGCATCCACACTTTCCTCTCGCAAGCCCTGGTATGTCAAATGGAACTATACCTATTTAAAAGAAAAAAATGAATATGAAAAAATCAACACCAGCTTATTTGGCGGTCGCATTGGAAGGGAGTTTAATATAACCCAAACTTTCGGCATCGCCCTGGATGGAGGTTTCATTTTTCGACTTGATGAAGATACTACTCAACTAAAGCCACGGCCTTCTTCAGGCTGGAAACTTGACGTGGATCTTGGCATTTTTAACCTGTTGTTGCCCGCGGTTGGCATAAATGTTTTTTATAAGCTGTAACTACAGATTTATAAGCAACTGGGTTGAGCTGAATGCAAGCTAAGCATTTGGCCTGGTTTAATTTGTGTCATTGCTTTGGCAATTAAATACAATTTGTCATGTATATGGCCTGGTTAAATTTATTCTGTGACGAGTTTAAGTAAAAAAGCAACTTTCTGTTATATCATCAACATCTCTTTTCTTGAATCACAATATCAAACACCTCATATTATCTACTTACTGCGGTAACACAAAGGTATTCACATTAAATATATGTTTAGATGATTTAAGTATAGCTGGAAATTTCATTAGTGTCTTTTTTATCCATCCTTTGTTGATTAAAAAATACTAATATTTAGCTTTAGGACCCAACATGACCCTTGTCATAAATCATAATGCTCAGAATCTCACTATTTTACTTTGCATATGCGTAAATTAAAGGTGATTAAATGAGGTTTATTATGAGATTTAAAATTATATTATTCATAATATATACATGTTTTTTCCAACTAGCCAGTTGCTCAAAAGAACCTACGCAAGATATTTCAAATAGCATAGAAGGAAAATTCATTTATACGTATAACAGTGGGCCGACCTACTTTATTAAAGATTTAGCTAGTGATGAAATTGTTACATGCACTGGCCCTGGAGCCCCTTTACTTTCTAATTCGAAAACTATGATAGCATTTTGTAAATCCAATGAAGTGCTGGTTACCAATTTTTCAGGGACAGAAGTTGTCTATAAAAAAAGTGTGTTATCCGCCTTTAATTTATGTCTTTGGTCGCCTGATGACAAATATCTGGCCTTATATTTAACACAACTCAATCAATTCAGAATTCTAAATTTATCCACATCTAAGGATGTTTTAGTAAATCTACCAGAGAATATTAAATTTAATTACTTTATTTTCTGGTCAGCGTTGGATAATTACATCTACTTTTCAGCAGAAAATAATAAAAATAAGGAAAATTACATCAGTAAGATTAAAGCTGATGGGTCAGATTTTCAAAGTATTTTTAAATCCACCAACAAACAAAAAATAGGCAAGGCACATGATTATTACAAACCCTCAGATTTAATATATTTTACGCTATTTGACTCATTGAGCCATGAAACAAGTATATTTAAAATTAAACCAAATGGTGAGGACTTACAGACCCTATATGCTGAAATAACATATAATCCTGAATTTTTTATAAGTATTAAAATATCACCAAACGGTCAAAACATTGCTTTTTACACATTAGGGATAAAATTTTCTACCTATATCTGGGATATATCCGGCCATAATAAGCGACTCTTTTGGGAAAATGCCATAAATCCCCACTGGTCAAAAGATGGCAGCGCCATAATGGCCAATTACCAATATTATGTTGATTGGAACAGCGCCAGTTCAGATATAAGAATCAAAGGTCTGAATCAAGCCGATAAAGATGCTATTGTCGTTGAAAATGGTCCTTCCAAGTTTTATTCTTGGTACTTTGATTGATTTAGGGTAAACCCATGTCATAACATATCAGATTTAAAATCTCAAACTATTGAGGCTATAAAGCACTCTAGAGAACTTATGAAATTTAAAACACCTAAACTGGAGATTTTATTTCTTCTTTATAAGATTCGCCCTCTTCTATTTCATACCATAATCAAATGATCTATTTCATTAATGACGTTTATCACTATTAATTTCTTTGACCTAATATTAACTTACACTTATCTTTTACATTTTGTCTAAACAAAATTGATTTGAAATCCATGTGAAGCCTTTTAAAAAACAAATTAAACTAAATTCATAGCACAATGAGATTGTTTTTAAATCTGGGTAAAAAAACCATCATGAAATCTATCAAACTGTTTTTCATATCACTGCTCTTAAGCATCCTTGTCACATTTTCTATCCTTGCTCAAAAAAAACTTAGCTTGATAGTAGGCGCTGGTTTTCCGGAATTGTATCACGTGGGTACCCGATACCAAATAAAACAATCACAACTTGGAATTAGTTTGGGCTTGGCAAGTCATTTTGCCTCGACCTTTACAGCTGATTATCTTTATCATTATAGCAAGGAGTCTTCGCTTTCCAGCAGGAAGGTTTGGTATATGAGGTGGAATTATACGCTCCTCAAAGAAAAAGATGAATACGAAATTATTAAGACCCACACTTTGGGCATGCGCATCGGCAGGGAGTTAAATATTACTAAATCATTCGGTATAGGCTTGGATGCAGGACTGGTGTTTCGACTCTATGAAGATACTATTCTGATTAAGCCAAAACCCTTATCGGGGTGGAATTTCAACTTTGGATTGGGGTTTTTTGAGATCGTCTTACCTGCTATTGGCATTCACTCTTTCTATAAATTTTAAACCCTGTTTTATTAAAACATGTAATACTGGCATCTCATAGGCCATTTTTACTAATGCGGCCATTATCCTTTGGCCCAATACTCGTGCCCCATCCTTTTCACATTCGCAAATAATATCTTGGGGGTTTTACCCTCTAAAAATATCACTTCAAGTCCCCAAATCGTATCAGGAAAATAATTTTTGAAAACTTTAACATCTAATGTAATAAAAGGATGGATAGCAATAGCAAAACTATTTTGACTTCCTTATTATTGATTACATTTACTTGTTAATCAGTGCATTAAAAAAATTTGGAAGACGCTTTTTTTCTACAATTAATATGGGTCCATTTTACATGCACAATGCCAAAATTAATAATTCCATCACTGATTTAAATTGTGTTTTGCGCCTGCAATGTCACTTTAGATTCAAATTTACATTATATCTTCTAGAAAAAAGAAACCTTGCGGACCTCCCGGTAGATAAATTCCTTGTGAAAAACAAAAGGTTCAATTGAGGAAGAAACTCAACACTTAAAAAAAATTATACACCATGAAACCCGTAACACACTTTTTACTTATAATTCTTTTAAGTTTTCTAAGTACCGGTCCATTTTATGCTCAAAAATCCGTTAACCTTATAGCAGGTGCGGGATACCCTGAATTGTTTAATATAGGGGCAAGGTATATTATAGACCAAGGCCATTGGGGAGCGAGTGTAGGCTTCGGCGGTCAATCTTATTCATCTTACAATGCCCATATTTTATTCCATTTTGGAAAAGAATCCTCACTCTCCAGCCGCAAACCCTGGTATGTCAAATGGAATTATTATTATTTTAAGGGGAAAAATGAATATGAAAAAAACAACATCAGATTATTTGGAATGCGCTTAGGCAGGGAAATCAACATAACCCAATCCTTCGGATTCGCCCTGGACGGAGGAATAAATTTTACGCTCTCTGAAGAAACCACACCAATTAAAGCCAGGCCTCCTGTGCCTTTTCCCGGAATAGAATTTAACCTTGACAATATTGTAAGATTGCCCTCGATTGGAATAATTACCTTTATCAAGTTGTAGGTCAGAATTTTTAAGGTATGGGGTTGAATCTAATTCACTCCGATATTAGGGCTTACCCAATCATATAAGGATTTGTGTTCTCATCTTTCCTATTTTTATATTAATTTAGTTGATTATTTAATCAATCTCAGCATTATGAAAGAAGGAAATAGATACCAAAATCTCCTCTTGTTTTCATTTCTGTTAACCACCCTTTCAGTAAACAGGCTGTTTGCCCAATCCCTCACCCAAACCATAAGAGGTGTTGTTGTCGATGCTACCAATCGCGAGCCACTCATCGGGGCGGAGGTCTATGTTATGGGCATTGACCCAATCATAGGTACGGTTTCGGATGCCGAAGGGAAGTTTGTCCTGGAGCAAGTGCCGGTAGGTCGCAGGACGGTGGTGTGCCGGTACACGGGTTATTCTTCGTTTGAAAGAGACAACATCCTGCTCAATTCTGCCAAGGAGTATTTTATCGAAATGGCCCTCTCTCCGGGTGTGGAAATGGGTGAGGTTGTGGTAACAGATACTAAACGCAGTTATCAGGCTGTCAATCAACTGGCGGTAGCCAGCACCCGCAGACTGGAACCCGAAGAACTCCAATACCATGCCGCCACTGCCAATGATCCGGGCAGGCTGGTCATGGGCTTCCCCGGTGTGCAGCCTGCCAGAGACAACAGCAACGACATCGTGATCCGCGGCAATGCTACCCAGGGTTTGTTGTGGCGACTCGAAGGCATCGACATTCCCAATCCCAATCACTTTGCTACCAGGGGCGGATCCGGTGGAGGCATAACCATCTTCAGTGCTACCATGTTGGGCAGTTCCGATTTTTCAATGGGGGCCTTTCCGGCGGAGTATGGCAATGCCTTTTCCGGCGTCTTTGATATGCAATTCAGGAACGGCAACCTCTATACCAAAGAACACACGCTGAGGGCCGGTATTCTAGGACTCGACATCGCCACAGAAGGGCCCATCCAAAAGGGGAAGTCTTCTTACCTGGCCAACTTTCGCTACTCTACCCTGGGCATCCTCAATGCAATGGGCGTCTACCTGGTTGGGCCACGCACAGGCAACAACTTTCAGGACTTCTCATTCAAAATTTTTCACAAAGGGAAAAAATCGCAGTTCAGCCTATGGGGTATCGGGGGAAACAGTGTAGAAAGTTTCAGACCTGCGGATTCCCCAAGGACTACCTTCAGCGATTATAGCCAATACAATTTTACCACGCGCATGGGAGTGGTGGGTGCTTCTTACAATTACTTCATCAACGACCAAGCTTACATCCGACTCAACCTGGCCTACATGGGTCAAAACCAACACATGGTAAAGGATACGCTCAACAGCACGGAAACTGCTACCAATTATGAAGAAGAAAAAATCAACAACAGCCGTCTCTCACTGAGCGGCTTCTATAAGTGGAGTCCCGGTACTAAAACAAGTTTTAAGCTGGGCTTTTTGGCTACCCAACTGTGGTTTGATCTCAATTCAAGGGAGTTAAATTTTAACACCCATACTTTTCTTGAAGCGATCAAGGGAACAGGAAACAGTATTTTATGGCAGCCTTATGCCCAGCTCAGCTACCACCCACATCCGAGGCTGATGCTCAACCTGGGTGTCCACGGCATGGCTTTATCCATGAATGAAAGCAAGGCCATCGACCCCCGGTTTTCAATGAAGTACAGATTTACCGATCAGACGGATGTGGCCCTGGCCTGGGGCAGGCAAAGCTCGATGCAAACACCGGGAATTTATTTTACCAGCGTTGACGGTATCGATTTTCCCAATCGGTCTCTGCCCCTGATCCATTCTGATCAATGGGTGCTGGCCCTGACCCATCTATTTAAAAATGGCTTAAGAATTCAGCTGGAAGGGTACCACCAAAATCTTTCCAATGTTCCGGTCAATACAGACCAAAACCAAATTTTCTGGGCCCTCAATACTTTTGAGGGTTTACCAATAAAACCCTCCGCCCCGATGGCCTGGGTAGAAACTATGGCATCGATGCCGTAATCGAAAAAACATTTCAATCAGGCTCGTTTTTTATCCTCAGCGGCTCGGTGTACAGCTCTACTTTTCAAACGGAAAAAGGGGGTTTAGTTTTACAATACGCGATACAATGGCCGATATGCCCTCACTTTTTCCGGCGGGAAAAACTGGCAACTCAATCGCACTACAAGCCTGGAAATGGGCTTCAGAACGATTTACAATGCCGGTATGCCCATAACACCACTCCTACCCGGATCTGAAGCCACAGATGGCAAAGAAGCATTTTAGACCATTCGCGCCAATGACTGACAGAATTTCTTTTTACCTGAGACCGGATCTAAGATTGGCTTTGCGCAAAAACAAGGCCGGTTCTTCCTGGTGGCTGGCCCTGGACATCCAAAATGTAATCAACCGCAAAAACGATGATTACATCGCCTACGAATTCAAAAAAGAAAGCCTGCGCTGGGCCTATCGCAGCCAAAGCACTTTGACTCCTATTTTGACCTTCCAACTTGATTTTTGAAGTTCTGAAAGGCGCGGGGCGGCGGAGCGCGGGGCGGCGGAGCGCGGGGCGGCGGAGCGTGGAGCGGCGGAGCGTGGAGCGGCGGAGCGTGGAGCGGCGGAGCGGGAGCGGCGGAGCGCGGAGCGTGGAGCGGCGGAGCGCGGGGCATGACCGAATGGTTGCGACTTTGGAGCAAATCGAGTGAAAGATTTCACTCGATAATGAGGGAACCGTGCAAAGCTTTGCACGGCAACGTTCAAGCTTGTCCGAGATTGTGTGCATTTCAATTCGGGATAGTTCATTAAAGTAATTCTATCGCGGGCCGCCGAACAGTAAGCGGTAAGCCGTGAGCCGTGAGCCGTAAGCAGTGAGCGGTAAGCAGTGAGCGGTAAGCAGTGAGCGGCCTGTCTAACTTAACTGGCGTTAGCCAGGTAGATAAGCGGTGAGCCGTAAGCAGCCTGTCTAACTGGCGCTAGCCAGATAGATATGCGGTAAGCGGTGAGCCGTAAGCGGTAAGCCGTAAGCGGTAAGCCGTGAGCGGTGAGCCGTAGGCCGTAAGCCGTAAGCGATTTCTTCTTTTATGACCTGCATCATTGATCTTCTGATCAGGATAGCAGACCTTACTGTACAAGAGGTTTGCGTAAAAGATGTATACCAAAATTGTAATCTTAGCCTGGATATTGATGCTTTGTCAGAGTGCAAGGGCGCAGTCCTTTGCGTATCCTATGGGAAAAGACAGTTCCCAAATGGATGTCACCCGATTACAGTTTTTTTATCAGCAAACACCCGATATCTACCGCACACTGGATCGCTATCACCTTGTTAGCGATCTGAGCAATGACAAATACCTGATCCCATACAACTGGAAGATCCAGGAGGCACTTGAAACAAAGGATCGGTTGAATCTGCCCTTTGCAGCCAATATGGATTATCTTCAAAAGTTGTTTTATTGCAACCCTAATGATCTAAAAAAAAGGGATGACAAAAGTTTGATATTGGGCCTATGGAGGACTAAGTTGGTCAACATCCAACGAGATGAAGATTTGGCTGCAGCCGTAAAATATGGCATGGATTATCTTTTACCCGAACAAAAGTTCAACTGGACGGACTACCTCTACTTTGTAACCCTGCTGATGGAGGAACATTATGATTATCACTACGACCATCAGCGGGTAAAGCCATCGATGCCCAGTGCAGGTGATGTGCTGGGCGTTGCCGATATTTTTAAAACCTTCAGGGCCTTTGATACGACCAGTGTGGCCGGGGTGTGCAGAGACATCCATGACACCGGGCTAAGGTTGCTCCTTGAAATGGGCAATGCCTATTTTAAATACCAGTATCCCGACAAGTCGATCCAAATGGATGATTACCTCTATCTTGTATCATGGGTAACCCAAAGTTCGCATCACGTGACCCTGATCGCCCAAAATCCACTACAACCCCAGCAACAGTTTGAATTGGATTGGGGCAGGTTGATTCAAAAAGAAAATATTCGCGGTTACGATCATGGTCGCAACTACGGCAATGTCTACAGGGTCTGGCAGTACGATAAAAATACCGACTGGATCAGGCCCATAGACTTTAAAAAAACGAGCCTGGGCAATGTGCTGGATCAACGTTTCTATGAGGCAGAAGAAAAAACCAGGTTAAGTGGTATTGACCCCGGAGAAAGTTATACTTATGCCAGTTTTACCCGTAGAAAAAACAATGCTGCCATCGATCTTGCCACAGGTAAAATGGCCAATGACCAGACTTTTACGGTGTTGACCTTCTTTAAAAGGTGGCAAAATAACCGTCATTTTTTACAAACTTCTACAGCCTTTGCTTTGCAGGCACTGCAATACAATGATGTAAACAAAAAGAATGTTTTTTTCCCAGGCTACGATTTTACCACCTCACAGGCTACCTTGGTGATGCCCCGTTTAATGGCAGGCATCCAAACCCGACCGATCCGATTTCTGGCTAAATCAAAGCTGTCTTTTTTTGGCCTGGCCAGTTTGGAAGGCCTTGTCAATGCCCAGCACTTTATTTCCGAAAACCAAAACTACGCCGAGTTTACCACTTCAGGTGATGGCGGCGTTTACTGCACCAGGGTGTAAAGGTGACCTGGCCTTCTGATGATAAAACCCAACTCACTACACTGACTTTACAGAATCGTAGTTTTGTCATAGCCAAGGAGATCCGGCTTATGACGGTAGATCCCTCCGTTTTAATCCGCAACCTGGCCTGGGTCAACATTGCCAGAGACCTCCTCTTCGACTGGCAACGCAAGCTGGGCAGTAGGTACAGTTATGTTGTATCAATTGCTGCCGAACAAACACAGGGCAATCGATTCTTTGGAGATGTAAAAGCAAGGATTAGTTATGACGCCACCCCCTATCAAAGATGGAGCCTGATGGTGGGCAGCTTCAGGCGCATCAGCGGCATGGACTTGTTTTGGTATGGGCCGGATACGGATAGCTGTGTTTTAAGTTTGCAATTGGGCAAGCCAAAGTTGGCATTTTCATTGGCCGGTAGAAGACTGGACAATCGGGAGCTTAACCTGGCCCTTTCGGTAGCCTATGATCTGCCATGAAACCAGGCGCAACATATATCGGGTAACAAAGCCATCCGGCTGATAACAGCTTTTTCAAAATGTCTAAGTCAATTTCAGTAATCCTATTTACTGCTTCAGTGGCCAACAATTGCCGTTACAAGCCATTTGACTTTTTGTATCGCCTACTTACGTATACATTTGGATCATGCTTCGATTGACTAACTCATACCGATCGAAACAAAAACTTTCCTTTTTTAATTTCTAAAATGATTCATCATGAAAACAACTCTTCATGGACTGATGGTCCTATGCCTCTGTATTTTGATTTCTTGTCAGAAAAGTGACGACGATGCCTCAACCACCGACAACCTCAATAGCACCATGCCGGTGAGTTCCGGTACATGGTATGTTACCCTGTTTTCAGAAGACGCAACGGTAGAGACCTCTCGTTTTTACAACTACCAGTTTGCCTTCCAGCCCAACGGCACTATCACTGCGGTTAAAGGAAGCACAGAGATAAAAGGAAGCTGGAAGAAATTAAATGACAGCGGTAAAACCAAAATGGTGCTTACCTTTCCCAATGTTTCACCTTTTGACGAGTTGAACGAAGATTGGGAAATCTTACTGCAAAACCAGGACATCATCCAACTCAAACATGTAAGTGGAGGCAATGGAGGTACCGACCTGCTCACCTTTGGTCGCTTACCGGTAGCAAGTCCGGGCAATGATGTTACCATCAGCGCACCTGTAGGATCGTGGAAGGTATCCAGCTATGTAGATAAGGACCGGGACCGCACCTCCTACTACAGTGGTTTTGGATTTGTGTTCAACACCAATGGAACCATCAGTGTTACCACCAACAGCGGCACGGTTACAGGTAACTGGAGTTCCATAATTGACAGTGGAAAAAATAAAATGATATTCCAATTTCCGGTCACAGCCAAATTAGACGAACTCAACGACGATTGGGAGGTAATATCTCAAACGGCCAATAAACTCGAACTACGGAATGTGAGCGGGGGCAACGGAGGTATTTCAACCTTGGTTTTCATAAAATAAGCTCCATAAAAAAAGGCCCCGTTTGGGGCCTTTTTAATTTTAAGGTTTCACTTCTTTTATGGGTTTTTCAATGGGCTTTAATCCCTTTTTGACCAATTTCTGGTTCAATGGTTCCAGTTGTTTCTGATTGATGGTTTCGTGTCTCTTTTCTAATTTCTCCACTTCCATCTTCAGTCCCTCCATTCTTTTGTAAACGTAGTTATTAGGTTCACCTTCATAAGAAAGTACCTGACTGTACACATCTACAATCTTTTCGCGAAGACGCTCTTCGTCGGCAAAAATAGAGGTGTGTTTCGTAGGAACCAGGTCTTTTCTAATGTTTTCAAGAGAGTCCCTGTATATTTTGATCGATGCCTTCAGTTTGGCGTCTGTAGCCAGTTTCATCAAACTATCTGCCTGCTCCTGATAGAGGGTTATTTCTTCCATCCTGGCTGCCAGCTGCTCGAGCTGATTGAATAGTTTCATGGACAAGTCAAACTGCGACTTCCTTTCTTCAGGTGTGTAATCCACCAGATCATCGGCCTTGATTTCAAAATCATGATTGTATGTCTGATTACCAACCCTTAACTCTGCCGAGTATTTTCCAGGCAATACCAATGGACCCATAAAACCACCAAAGCTGAGTTTAGTACCTCCTTCAGGCACTTTAGGAGGTGCCAGGCGCATATCCCATGCCAATTTATTGATTCCCTTTCTTTTGCCGGCCGGTAGATCTCTGATAACTTTACCGGTGCTGTCGCGGATAATGATCTTGGCATCGCCTGAAGCCATCCTGTCTTTTAGGTAATACGTTATGACAGCATTATCGGTATAATTAGCGCCATTGTATTCACCTGCATTCCAGGTTTGGTTGCCACCCATTCTGCCGGAGGAGCAATAGGCTTCTCTTGATTCCAGGAACAATACATCCTGACTCAGATCTGCCTTGTTGATCTCACGCAAGGGTCCCAAATCATCGATGATGTAAATACCTCTGCCGTGGGTTGCAATCACAAGATCACCAGACGGATGAATTACAAAATCACGCACCATGGCCATCCATGGAAACTCGGCTTTGTAACGCACCCAGGACTGACCGGCATCAAAACTCATGAACAAGCCCATTTCAGTGCCCAGATAGAGCAGAGACGGGTTTTCGGTGTCCTGCAGAATTTTATTGGCAAAGCCGGTAAATTCATTGCTTGTAAATCGAGTCCACGTCCTCCCCTTGTCTTTGGAGACCGCAGCATAAGTGTTGTGGTCACCATAAGTGTGGTTGTCAAAGGTGGCAAAAACAGTATTGACGTCATGTACTGAAGCAGTAATACTGGATACCCAGGTACCCTTGGGAATGCTCGCTGCGGCATAGCTCGCTGCCTGGTTGTTCCAGGTTTTGCCACCATCACTGGTCACCTGCAAATTGCCGTCATCCGTACCTACATAGATGGTATTGGAGTCGAGGGGTGATTCAGTTATGCTGTAAATGATACAGTGGTTTTCTGCAGAAGTAACATCTGCCGACAAGCCTCCAGATTCTTCCTGTTTTTGTTTTTCCTTGTCGTTGGTAGTCAGATCTGGTGATAGTTTTACCCACGATTTACCCTGATTCGATGTGCGATAGAGGTATTGAGCACCTGTATAAAGCGCTCCCTTTCTATTGGGCGACATCACCAGGGGTGTATTCCAGTGCCACCTGAGTTTTTCATCTCCCGGCTCTTCAAAGGGCTTGATTGATCTTGAGGTATTGGTCTTAAGATTGACCCTGGCCATGTTGCCACCCTGGTATTCTGCATAAGCATAGTTGGGGTCTTTTGGATCGGGTACTACCCAAAATCCATCGCCTCCATAGAGCGACACCCAATCACTGTTTTCAACACCACCCGGGCTTTGGCTTGGCGCCATCCACGAACCATTGTCCTGAAGACCGCCGTAAACCCTGTAATAGGGTTGCTGGTTGTCTACATCTACATGGTAAAACTGAGATACAGGCAGGCATCTGATAAACTGCCAGTTGTTACCCCTGTCTACACTCATGTAAACTCCGCCATCGGTACCCAGGTACATCTGACTGGTGTTTTCAGGATTGATCCACAAGGCGTGGTGATCGGCATGAACACCTGCACCTCCCGGAGCATCGTAAAAAGAGTACCCCCCATCATCACTGATAGACATGTTAAAGGCGGGACGATATAAGCGGTTAGCATCTTTGGGATCAAACTCGAGGGTTGAGAAATAAAAAGGACGGGCCTTTACATTGAAGGTAGATGCCTGCTCTTTCCAATTTTCTCCACCATCTTCAGAGAGATAAAGTTTGGTTTCTTTTGACTCACAAACCATGACCAATCTGTCGGGCTTGGAGGGTGCCTGGGCTACAGCCATCCTTCCGAGGTCTCCTTCCGGAAGTCCTTTGCGGATGGGTCTCCACGTTTTACCTCCATCGATACTTTTAAAGATCCCGCTTGAGGGTCCGCCGGATGAGAAGGCAAAAGGCTTTCTCCTGAATTCCCACATGGTGGCTATCAGGGTCTCAGGATCTCGTGGATCCATGATCAAATCGGCACAACCGGTTCGTTCATTGATATAGTAAATTTTCTCCCAGGTCTTTCCCCCATCGGTGGTTTTAAAAATACCCCTGTCCGGACCATCGCTCCAAAGTGGACCTGGAGCCGCCACGTACAAAACATTGGAATTACCCGGATGGATGATGACCTTGCTGATGTGTTCTGTTTTTTGCAGTCCCATCTGCTGCCAGTTCTCTCCTCCATCCTTGCTCATAAAAATACCGTTTCCGATGGACACCGTATTTCTCATATTGCTCTCACCCGTTCCTACCCACAAGGTATCAGGATGCTTTTGATCAATGGCAATGTCGCCTATTGACTGGCAGTATTTGTCGAAGATGGACTTAAAACTTACGCCGGCATCATCGGTTTTCCATACACCTCCTCCGGCAGCTCCACATAAACCACTTTGGGCTTTGTGTTGACACCTTCAATGCAGGTAATACGACCACCCATAACAGCAGGACCTATTGATCTGGCTGCCACGTCGCCGATAGTAGCTGAACTAATCTTTTGAGCTTGTCCTGCAGCCAGTGCGGAAAGGGTGATACACGCTGAAAATATTATTTTTTTCACCATGGATCTTATTGTTTGGGCATGGCAAATTTATCCTCAGCGATGGCCGGATTGATTTCGGTTTTCACAATTTCCATCTTGCCTGTAGACATAGAGTCAACGCTATGAGGAATCAAAATACCCCCTACGTCTTTGTAGTTAGACATTTTGGTAACTGCATCAATTTCCTGACCCTGAAAGTTGACCTTTGAAACAGCTTTGATCAATAGGTAGCTTTCTTTGTCAATAAAGTAAGTGGTTTCTGTCTTGTTGCTATCCGTCAATCTGATTTTGTAGACTTCTACCCCTTCGTCTTCATCTTCTCCCAGGTACTCAACGTTTGAACCCTTGCCTTTATAGTCCAACAACTGGCCTCTGATGTCCAATTGGCTTCTGGCTGATTTAAGGGCCTCTTCGTTGGTAGGCTCAGGTTTGGTCTGACCCATAAAAGGCATCAAGGACCAACCATCTTTGTCGGTAACTACCTGGATGCCGGTCATGCCCTGTACTTCAAATTCCACACGCATGCCCTTCATGTGTTGCTGCCATATCTTGATTGGAATTTTCATTCCGCCCATATCTGTGGTCATTTCTGAATACATGGAATTGAGTTCATTCCACTTTGCAGCCCCACCGATGGCCTTAATATGGTTGTCAATGATTTCGTCTGCTGTTTGGGCAGATAGAGTAAAAACCACTGCCAAAAATGTCAATAAGCTGAAAAATTTCTTCATTTATAAGGTTTTTTTATACAAACAAAAATAGTCTAATTGGGTTCTGATAGGCTGAATTATAGATGACAAACGGTCTTTTATCGACAAAATTGGGTCAAAAACCATAAAAAAACAGATTGTCAGGTGATTAAACAATGAAAAATGAGTCTTGTATCGTCGCCCAAAGGAGAGGAGTCTTCAATGGTTCTAAAATGTTAAACCCAGGATTTTGTTAATCCTTCACCACCATTTATACCAGAATCCTGCAACATACAGTAACAATTGTATAACGATGGAAGGCATCAATGAAAGAACTTTGTATGTTCAACATGAACAAAACCAAAAAACAGAAAATGTTAAAATACATTATAAGTTATTTATTACCGGCCTTAGCCATCATTCCAACTATGAAGGCTCAAACCTTATCCATTGGCCCCATAGCAGGAATCAATTATAGTAAGATCAGCAATATAACCAATGCGGAGTACCAGACCGGACTTGCAGCAGGAGCATTTGCCAACTACAGCATCAATGAAAAATTTGGACTGGGAATAAAAGCCTTGTTTTCACAGCTGGGTACCGGATATGAAAATTCTGAAGGAAAAACCAGATTGAATTACATCCAGCTACCTCTGACGGCTGTCTATTATTTTGGAAGTGTAGGAAATAAGATTAGGCCTAAAGTATTTTTAGGACCCTACGCTGGCTTTCTTTTAAGTGCCAAAGATGGAGATGGCAATGACATCATCAATGCCAATGGAACAGATGTTTTTAAAAAGCTAGATGTTGGTGTTTTGGGAGGCCTGGGCATCAATCTTATTGTTGCGGATCGCACCTGGTTAAATATCGACCTGGGCTATGCCACCAGCATGGTTAACCTGACAGATAATGCCACAGAAAATTATAAAAACAATGCCCTTCAAGTGGGTGTAGGCTTGAGTTTTCCGGTAGGAAACTAAGTTTATGGTCAAGGGGCATTGATCCATCTGAAGAATTTGAAATTAAAGTCAGCATCTGTAGCCTCTCAGCTCGGATGGTGACTTTTTTTCATGCTCAAATATAAAGCAGTATGCCATTTTAAGTATTGTCTCTAAGTTACTAATCTTGAACCCTAAATGAAATTTTTTCACACTCTAAATAACAACCAATAATGAAAAAGACAGAAAACAACCCGGTAAAAAAGGGTCCTTTTACCGAAGAAAATGACATCCAAGACAGGAGCTTTTTAAATACTCAAAATTCAGAAAATGGTCAATCTCTTATCAAAGGTCCAAAGGAGTTGAGGCCTAATGCAGCAGATCCAAAAAATCTAAAATATGGACCAGATGCTCCATTAAAAGAGCCGGATCAAAACAACCCGAATGAGAGGCAGGGTTATAAAAACAGAGAAGAAATGAATGATGTTGAGCATCGTTTAATGAGAACCAAATCCGCTAATCCTGATAAAACCTATAGAACCCACATAGAACGCAATAACAATCAAACAGGAATTCCTAAAAAAGATAATACAAAGCTTTAGAAAAATTACTTATCATCTAATCTATAAACTCATTAAATAAAAAATCATGAACAACCTGTTTAAAGGAATAATTTCGGGATACGGGGCAATGAAACTGGGAGGCGGCTGTGTAGGAACAGTTATCGTTTTTGTGATCATCTGGATGGCTCTCGGACAATGCAATTAAGATAGATTTTATGAACCAATGGTATCCGGACCATTGTTAGGTATAAAACAAAAAAAGAGCTGAACATTATGTGTTCAGCCCAGTAACAAAATTAAGAAAGCTTATTTCTTTTCCCATTGATCATTCTGCCACCAATCTTCAATGGTCAATCTGGCCATAAGATAACTTATCGTTGATTCGGCTCCCTGATTTAGATTTACGTTGTGTTCTTCGAGGCCATCATAACAGCCTCCGGTACATGGGTTGTAAATAATCTGATGCAGATGGTTGTCTCCTAAAAACCAATTAAATGACAACTTCATTTTTTGGAAATACTCATCATTCTCAAAGGCATTTGCGAATTTCTTTAAGGCCAAAATGGTATAGGCTACATCGATGGGTTGCTCACCACCAATGGCTTTCACATCATGGCGTCTCTCTTTATGAAGCCAGGTCTTATTGGATATGACCCTGAGGCTCGTGCCTGTAAACGTTTTTGAAAGTAAAAAGTCAAATGATTTTTTGGCGATGTCTTTATACACCCTATCACCGGTAGCAAACCAGGCACAAAGCAAAGCTTCTGGCAAAATACTGTTGCCATACGTAAGGTAGGATTCAAACCAATGCCAATCCTGATCTTCTTCGTGGCGATACATTTGAACGAGCCGGTTGGCTAGTTGTGATATCAAATCAAGGTGAGTTGTACCCGACTGATTTTTACCCGCATAATACAACCCTTTTATAATAAATGCCAGCGCCCTCGTGGAATGTATGGCAGTTGCCTGGACCAAAGCAGCATTAAATATTCCAATTGCTTTGTCAACTATTGGATCGGGTAAAATATCGCGCAAGGAAATTAAATAACCCAAAGCCCATATTGCCCTGCCATTGGAGTCTTCCAGATTGGTTTCTTGATTTTGCGGGGTAAACTGATAGTATTTATCCACATAGTTAAGGAAGGCACCGTTGGGCTGTAAACAATGCTCAATAAAATTCAGGTAGATTTCTATGAGGTAAAGGTCTGATTTGTCCCTTACCGATAAATAATGTTGACCCATTACGATCATTGCCCGGGCATTGTCATCTAAAGTATAACCTGTTTCAATGTCAGGGTGATCAATTTTGGCAAATTGTACGATGCCAAAATGGGTGGTCATTTTATTTATGTGTGAAAGATTGATTTCGGGCAAATTGTACAATAGGGTCGTATCTGTTTTTGTCAATTTCATAAAAAGTTGAGCATGGGAAATGGCAGAATTTTGCCATGAAGTAGATGTCATTCTGTGCAAGCCGTTTAAGCCTATGTCATTGCGCAATTGATCGTTGTTCAGTAATCTTATTACTGCCTGGGAAAGCTGATCGGCCCTGCCAAAATCAATAATAATGCCCGCATCTTTACCCAACACCTCTCTTGAATGGGGAATGGGAGTAGAAATGATGGGGCAGCCACAGCTGATGGCATAGGAAAAGGTACCACTCACTGCCTGATTGGGATCTTTTGACGTGAAAAGATAAATATCAGTGAGCTGCAAATACTCAAGTAAGTTGGCAAGAGGCAAAAAAGAATTGATAAATAAAACGTGTGACCTAAGTCCCATTGCATCAACTTTCGCCTCCAGTAAATTTCTGTAAGTTTCGCCTTCCTGTTTTAGGGTAGAGGGGTGGGTCTTTCCAATTATAAGAAAGATGACTTCAGGATGTTCCTCGACAATTTTAGGTAGGGCATCCAGCGTTGTTTCAAAACTTTTTCCAGTACCCAAAAAACCAAAGGTAGAAAGTACCATCTTTCCGTCGAGCCCATACTTCATTTTAAGTGCCTGTTTATCGGCCGGTTTGACCAGGTGGGTGCCATGAGCAATGACCTGAATAGCCTCCATGGGTACATCGTATTCCAATGTGAGTATTTTGGCAGATGATTGGGTCATTACCACAATAGAGTCAACCAATTGGACAAGTTGCATAACCCTATCTTTTAAAACAGGATCAGGTCCAGGTAGAACAGTATGGAAAACAATGGACACCGGTTTATTAAGCAATTGAATGAATTTTTCCAACTCTTCCTCTTTGCCGGCATAAAAACCAAATTCGTGTTGGATCATGACCAAAATTATATTGGGGTCATTGTTGATGGCACCGGCTACCTCTTGAAAAGATGTAGGGCTGTCTGTATTAAGGACAAATTTGACGTCAGATGAGTAGCTATGTTGCTCATTGGACGATTCGAGGGCACAAATGCTAATTCCAAAAGAGCGGTCAAATTTACTCTTAAGGGAAAGAACAAGATCCTGGGTATAGGTAGCGATCCCGCACTCTCTGGGAGGATAGGAAGAAATTAATAAAATTTCAGCCTGTTTTGATTTTGATGCTACAGGAGAATGAAGATTATTGGAATGATATCTGGATTTCAGATTCCCATCAGTGATATTTATATTCCTTGTTTTATTTTCAATTAAATTTTTCAATGACAATTATATTTTTTTAACTCAATTAATAAAAGATCCAGCTCGATAGAAGCGCATGCTATGTTTTCATCGGCTGCACCGTAGTAAATATATAAGAGGTTGTCCATAAGAATAGCTCCTGAAGGAAAACATACGTTATTTACTTCCCCATTTACCTCCCAAGGCATTTCCGGTGCAAATAATGGATATGGCAGGCGTGCTATTTCTATTTGCGGTTGATCGAGGTCCAGCAAGGCTGCGCAGGCTGAGTAAACAAAGCCATTGATACTATCACAAACCCCATGGTAGATAATCAACCATCCTTCTTTTGTTTCAATGGGAGGGCATCCTCCCCCTATATAACTTGTCTCATGCGCATATTTAGGCGCCAAAACAATGTTTTCAGCAAATTTTTCCAAATATTTTTTCCAGAAATCTGGCGTCAGTTCTTCAATCTTATCAATGCCGGTCACTATTTGAATATCGGGTTTGATTCTGTGCAGCATAGTCAATTTTCCATTGATCCTCCTGGGAAAAAATAATACATTTTTATCCCATACATGATTTTTACTAAAGCCATCTTCTCCATGCCTGTTAAACTCATTATAACGCATGTATTTCACGTTCAACGGCTGCTTTGCTTCGGCAATTCTATAAAATTCACCATAAACAAATTGAGGAACAACAATTCCTTTTTTATGCCATTGAAGTAAATCTACCGAAGTGGCTAAAGCGCCCATTGCATTTATGCCGTTGTACGCTGTATAGGTCAAATAAAATACTTCATCAATTCTTACAATTCTAGGATCTTCAACACCCTGACTTTCATATTCAAATTCAGGAAATAAAAGTGGTTCTTCATTTCTGGAGGAAATAGTAAGGGGGGTGTCAAGCGTACAGTAGCCTATTGTAGAATGATTGCCATTTCTAACTGCCCGATAAAATAAGTGGATCCGGCCTTGAAAAAAGATAACTGCTGGATTAAGTACTCCATCATTTTCAAATTCACGCTGTGATTTTTGAAGAATTATACCATGTTTGTGAATCGAAATCATAAGATGCTGTAACATTGAGAAGCATGATAGTAAAAAGAATAAAAAGAATATTCAATTTAATTAGGTACCCTAAGGTGGCTCAGTGCTTCACTTTCTACTAAGATGAAAAGTAGAATAAAATTTTATAGGGTTCCCTTTGTTCTCAGATATCATGATGTCATTAAAGCAAAAAAGGAAATCCCTCCTTAAAAGAGATATCCTTTACAAAAGATTAGCATTACTCTAGCTTACATCTTGTGTACAGTTCCTGGTTTACCCGTTTTTGGTGCAAATACATCTATGCCCATAGGCTTATCCAGTAATTTACCCTCTTGTTTGTAAGAAGAACCAGCTTTGGTTTTACCTGACGATTTGTCTGCCGGTGATTTTTTATGGTTTTTTTGACCTTTATCTTTACTCATTACTATTTATTTAATTGATGAAAGTATTTTCACTTTTCAAAGTTGGGAACAATTAATCCATTTTAGTTATACAATTAAGGCTATTATTTGCAGTATTCTAAGAATTTAATGCCAATTCTTTTGACCCGTGGAATACAAAATAATATAAAAAGCCAAACCCATTATCCAGGTTTGGCCTTTTCCTTTTTAGAAACGCCTTGTCACAACAAATAGATTTTGATGATACTACAATAATCTAATGCCTATGGTTGCCTGTGCCCAAACATTTTTGTAACGCGGGGTAGAAGATGTGCCATTACCGTGATTGTTGGTAATGTCCCAGCCTCCTCTTGCACCAACCACTATCTTGCTTACATTTACATCTAAACCAAGCGATAGTCCAAGGGTATTTTTCCTTAGGTTGTCATTGTTAAACTCCTGAATCTGTTCAAAACTATGAGCTGAATTTTCTAGCACATCCTTTGTCTGGTGAGAAATGAAAACTGGGGACCCACTAAAAGTGTAAGTGATTTAATTGGCATAATTGCTAAATAAATAGGGACATCAAAGTGATTGTAGGTGCGAGTAAGTGTATATGGATTATTTAATAAAGTGCCGGTGGCCTTAAATCCCTTCTGACTAAACAAAATTTCAGGCTGAACACCTAACCACGTTGAGATTGGGATGGTCATAAAAGCACCACCTGCAAAACCTATTTTGCCATCTGCTTGAAAGTCTTCTCCCTGCTCATCGTAAACATTAGCAAAATTGACACCGGCTTTGATACCTAAGTGAAAACTTGCGGTGTTTTCCTGAGCAGAAATATACAATGTATTTACAAAAAGGATCAAATAGGGTAATAAAGAAAATTTAATAATAGTGTTTTTCAAAGTTAAATATTGATGATTAATGAATGTAACAATTATTTTAGAGACACAGCTATAGTATCAAGTGACCTCTTATTTATTGTTTTTTACTGTCATATTAGAAAATGCTTTTCCCAATTCATCCATGTCTCTGTTGAATTCCGATTTAAACACCTCCCATTGATCCTTTCCATCTGCCTTGTACTCATCCATTCTCTTTTTCAAATCGCTGTTTCTTTGTTCCAGTTCAGCAATTTTAGTTCTGTACTCAGCCTGAACCTCCTTTTTCTCCTTGGCTATCCTTGCATTAAATTCCTCGATACTTTTGTTATTAGTGGCAATTCTTTCCGCAGTTTGTAACTTATAGTTTTCGACGTCTACAAGATATTCTTGTTGCGCTTTGTTCAAATCCTCTTTTGCTTCTTCAAGGTTTTCTTCAGCATTTTCAGCTTTTTTGGAAGCACTATTACAGCCTGTAAGAACAATGCCAAAAGCCATTGATGCGATGAGTAGTGTTAAAAGTAGTTTATTCATTGTATTGTATTAATCCGCAAATGGCGGCACATCAGTAAATATATTTTACTCCTCAAAGATGGCAAACAATTGATATTAAGGTGTTACAGAATTAATATTACTTATTACATAATTGAGGTCATTAAAAAATAAAATATTTATTAGTTCTTCTCTCATTAAAAATTAAGTTATATTATAAAAAAAGTGAGATCCAAATTAAATTTCTCAAAGACTACAAATAAAACAAAATTATAATTATGACGAATTGTTTTAAGACAAGTTTTTTCTATTCTCGTTGATCTTCTCACCTCGCATTTTTTGAACCCAAAGGGTAAGTGTATTATGCACCTTTTTTATCTCGTCTTGATGATTGGCTACAAAACTCGTAATACCAATCAGAAGCATTTCACCAAAAAATCTTTTAACTGGATTATTGGAATGTCCTATAAATTTCTTTTTTGCCAAATACCCGGAAATCAAGGCCACAATAATCACCAGGATACCTTCGGTTAGTCTGAAATTTTCTCTAAATTCTTTTATAATTTTGTCTTTTATGTTGCTGTTATCAATACCTTCATTGATATTTGTCGGCCTTGCAAATGGTATTTTGGTTATTAGCTCATCATTCTGAGCTGATCGTATATATTTGTTTATACTGCGGTCATTGCTATGAATTGACATAATGGGTATGATTTAAAATTTTTTATGCAATAAAAGATTCCAGAACTTCTTCTTTCGTCATCAAGGCTCCTAGATTCCGAATTGTCATTTAAAAAAAAGGAGCAACGTTCAAATAAGAAAGAACGATTGCTCCCGTTCGTGGGATTGCTGTTATTTATGTTTTTCAAAAGGTTTTTATAAGCCAAATTGAGTCTTTATTTATAAGGCTACAATTTACGGCCTAATCTGTAATTTATTCACTTCAGTAATGTTCCTTTCTGTTTATTGCACTAAGTCATATAAATTATAAATATCATTGCAGCTTCGTATTTGACTTAAACTTTGAAAGGGAGTTTATTTATTCAAAATAATAGAGTTTGCAAAATTTAAATATTACTTAATAAATCAAAAAATGAGTCTACCTGATTTCTATTGTATTCAACGGGCTCAAAACTTACTGGTGGTTAAAACAACAGGCCATCCGGGTGTCTCAACATTGGCATTGTCTTCAGCCGTAATAAATATTTTTGTTGGCTTGAAAGTAGTTACAGCCTCAAAAGAGGCTTTCAAAGTTTTAGAAAATGTATGGGTAGATGTTTTGATTTGACCCAAATTTTTAGTTGACCCCTGATCTGTGGTCATCCAAACCATGTACATTTGGCGGGGTGGATCAAGTCTTTCAGGTTCTGCCAGATTTAATAATTCAATTTTTATGGCATTGTTTTTATTGTCATCCGTTTTCACTTTTACAGTTCCTCGAGCCGCCGGTACAACATTTGAGTTTTCAAATTCTATTTTTCTGCTGCATGATGGTGCAATAAGAAGCAGTGTCAGTGCCAAGATAAATGTCATAGATATTTTATGCGTGGAATTTTTTTTAACCAGGTTCATAAATAATTTTTAAAAGTTGAAAAGAAGATTATTTTGCCCTTTTTCTCATTTATCTGGCTTTCATCTTTTCTAAGCCATATTGAGATAAGATTTGATTAGATTTTAATTTGAGCCAAGGAATCTAAAACTCCAAATGCTCTCAGCAGCCAAAAAATAGTGGCAATAACTACTACAGCGTTAAAAATATTTTTAATTTTGGCGTCCATGGGTATATACTTATTGATAAGCAATAAAATAAAACCTACCACGATAAGTAGGAAAAGAATGTTTAATAGTGACATGATATATTATTGTTTTGAAAATTTAAATTGTTGAATTCAGGAAATCTTATTCAGGCTAAAATGCATGCTTTAATACTACACAGGAGTATTACCAAAGACCATGATTATTAGGAATGTGTCAGACCTAAGTATCCTTGTGGAGCAGATACCAAATGAATAATATTTAAAATGAAGTTTATTTACTTATTGTTCACCTTCATTCGTTTTTTTGTTTGGAGAAAAGAAATCGAAAACAAAGGCTTGTTGCTGGTTATCTGTCATCTTATCCGCCTGTTGAACGTGAATTTCTTTTTGATCAAAATGGGGGTCCTCCCGAAGTTTATTTAAGAGCTCTACCTTCGCATCAGTGGGGCCAAATAACAGGATTTCATCATACGTCATCATCTCATTCGTAAGACTCTTGAAATATGCTTTTTGATCTTGTTGTTCCTTGTTGTGTTCCATTTTTTCACCTTGTCTATGACTTCTTGCTTCTCCATGGTGAGGATTATTAATCGTTTTTACTCGGGTCCTGTTTCCATTCTCATAGTATTTTATAAAATATGCCTGAGCATGGTCCATCCAGACCCCTAATTTTTTTTCACTCTCTTTTTTTTCCATGATTGATTTTATCTAGGCAATTAATGGTTGTGCTTTATAAGGTATCTATTCTTTTTATTCGTAACCACTCTTGATGACTGTTAGAATCATTTTAAATCTTTCATTGGGCATGATCAAGTTGGGGGCATGGGCTGGTATTACTATAGCTTGGCCTGTGTTCAATTTGTTGGATTTGCCATTGATGACAATGTCTGCAGTACCGTCAATAACTTGGGCAAAAGTGTCAAAAGGTGAGGTTTTTTCCGTTAACCCTTCACCACTATCAACCGACATCACACTGATATTTCCCGTTGACTTTTTAAGTATGGTTTTAATGACCACCGAATTGGGCACATATTCTATGATTTCTACCATGATGAATGATTTCGCTTTTTCAACTTCAGCAGTATCAGAGTTTAACTTCGGATTATTTGGAACAGACATTTTGATATTTTGAAAAATGAAACAAGGATTTAGGTGCCGTTGATAAAAAATGAACAACACCTAAACCTTTAGAAATACATCAGAGTGATGAAATTAATTTATAAAGCTCCTCTTTGGATTTGCCTAATTTAATTTCCAACCTTCCCATCATTTCATCTTTTTTACCTTCTGCAAATAACAAATCGTCGTCTGTAAGGCTTGCAAATTGTTGCTTGAGCTTGCCTTTTTGCTCATCCCAATTACCTTTAACTACTGTCTTGTTCATTGTTCTAGTTTATATTCTTACAGAAAGAAGAATTCATTAATAAAAATTTATAATACAAAATTAGACCCAATTAGCTTTAAATTCATTATACAATTAGTAGAAAGGTTTATAACATTCACTGATTAGATAGGGTGTATTAGAAAAGCATCAAAAGCCTGTAAAACCTAGATCAATTGTTCGTGTTAGAAAAAGAGGAAAAATGATTAGCAGCTAGAACGTATCGACTTAATCTCTTTCATTGGGTCGGCTTTTAAGGTGAGTACCCGGCTATAATTTTTCGAGTTCAATTCTGCTTTTGTGCTGTTTAAGCTTTTTGAAATAAGTTGGGGTCAGGCCTGTAACCTTTTTAAACTGGTTGGAAAGATGGGCAACGCTGCTGTAGTTGAGTTTATATGAAATCTCTGTGAGGTTTAATTCATCATACAACAGCAGTTCTTTGGCTTTTTCAATCTTATGAGATATAATAAAATGTTCAATGGTTGTTCCCGTAACTTCTGAAAATAAACCCGCTAAGTAATTGTAGTCATAATCCAGTTTTTCTGTCAGAAAGTCAGAAAAATTACTTTTGGGTGGCTCATCGGAATAATGAACCATTTCAACGACAACTTTTTTTATTTTTTCGATCAGGACCGCCCTTTTGTCTTCAATTAACTCTAGTGCTGCGTTCTTGAGCAATTTTTGCAATTCCACTTTTTGCTCCGGTGTCAAGCTTTCTTTTAACTCTACTTCACCCAATTCTATTGCTCCATATCTGATTCCTAAGCCATCTAAGGCAGCTTTCACCAATATTTTACAGCGAATAGAAACCATATATTTGATATAAAGTTTCACCAATCTTTATTTCGTGCATATATCCATATATGGTAAATATAATGAATTATATCGATTTTATCAACTAATTAGCATTGATCTTCATTGCGATTACTAATATTTCGTCTACTTTTCATTCATCTGTCTTAGCCACAGCCTGGTTGCCTTCTCTACTTCTACTGAACCATTTGTCACTTCCTTATAGTAATGATTGTGATCGAATATTGACCGATTGGGTTATGTTTATTATTTCATATTCAGATATTGTGACTAATTTCATGTTTTAATTTGCTTTATGCAATTCCATATTAAAATACCGGCCCTATTAACAGTTTTGTTCAGCATCGGTTTTACTTCCTTCGCTCAATCCCCTCATGGCAAATCCATGACTATTGATTGTGCCAGTTGTCATTCTCCAGATAGTTGGACTTACAATTCGACGTCCGCCAGTTTTGACCATGATAGAGAGACCGGTTTTGCACTTTGGGGTCAACATAAATCATTGGAATGTCTATCATGTCACAAAAGCTTAAATTTTGCTGAAGTCCAGGCAGCATGTATTTCATGTCATACCGACTTCCACCAACAAACGGTTGGCAATGATTGTGCCCGGTGCCATACATCCAAATCATGGATTGTAGAAGACCTTACCCTGATGCATGAAAGAACTTCTTTTCCCTTGATGGGTGTTCATGCCGGTCAGGATTGTGCTGCCTGCCATCAAGATGCCTCGCTGGTCAATTTTAAACCCACGGGAGTAACCTGTCTCGACTGCCATAGGGTAGAGTATTTGAACGCAAAGACTCCCGATCATGTAACCAATCAATTTTCTACTGATTGTTCTGTCTGCCATCAACTCACAGGCAATGGTTGGATGAACGGTCAGATATTGCACAGTTTTTTTCCTTTAGAACAAAGCCATGGGGGCCTGGATTGCACCGCATGTCACCAGCCCAATACATTTAAGGGCCTGGATGCCAACTGTATCAGCTGTCATGCTGAGGCCATCAATCCTGCTCAAAGTATAGACCACTCTTCTTTTCCAAACGATTGTAAACTTTGCCATACCCTTGCTCCCGGCTGGAAACCTGCCAGTTTTTCCATCCACGACTCTTATTTTCCCATTTATTCTGGAGAACACAAGGGCAAGTGGAATGAATGTACAGACTGCCACATGCAATCAGGAAATTATAAGTCGTTCAGTTGCATTGACTGCCACGAGCACAACAATGCCCAGGAAATGGCCAAGGAACACGACGATGTATCCGGCTTTAAATTTGAAAGTCAATCTTGCTTCGGTTGCCACCCCAGGGGTGATTAAAAGCCCTGTTCTTTACCAACATTTCAGGCCACAAATGGCTTCAAATTCAGCTTAGTAAAAATTTATAGTTAGCTGTCTGTCTGAATTTTATATATTTTTTTTCACAAATACAGGGCCAGCTGCCCGCTTAAGCTAAGTTTGCCTTAATTTAGCCCTCTGATTTTTTACAACCAATCGAAGCAACATGGTATTTCTGGAATTTGAAAAACCCCTTGAACTGCTCTACGAACAGCTCGACAAGATCAAAGAGGTCGGCGATGGGGGCGTAATCGATGTTTCCGATAAGATCAAAGAACTGGAAAAAGATACAGAATACAAGAAAAGAAATCTATTCGAATCTCACCGGCTGGCAAAAAGTACAGCTTTCGAGACACCCTGAACGACCCTATACCTTATACTACATAGATCAGATTTTTACGCGTTTTACAGAGCTACACGGAGATCGATATTTTGCTGATGATAAAGCCATTGTTGGAGGCCTGGCCAAGTTGGGCAGTCAAACCGTGATGGTAATGGGTCACCAGAAGGGCATCAATACCAAGATGAGACAGTACCGCAACTTTGGTATGGCCAACCCTGAAGGTTACCGCAAGGCCCTGCGATTAATGAAGATGGCTGAGCGATTCAACATCCCGGTAGTTTGCCTCATTGATACTCCGGGAGCGTATCCGGGTCTCGAAGCAGAAGAGCGTGGTCAGGCAGAAGCCATTGCCCGCAATCTTTTTGAAATGGCCCAATTGAAGGTGCCCATTCTGTGTTACATCATCGGTGAAGGTGCTTCGGGCGGTGCCCTGGGAATAGGTCTCGGCGACAAGGTCTTTATGCTTGAAAATACCTGGTACACGGTCATCTCCCCTGAATCCTGTTCTTCCATTTTGTGGAGGAGCTGGGATTACAAAGAAACAGCAGCCGAAGCATTAAAACTTACGGCAGAACATATGTTGGAATTTGGTCTGATCGATGAAATCATCAAAGAGCCTGTTGGCGGTGCTCACACTGATCCCGAAAAAATGGCCAAGACCCTAAAATCACACATCAAAAAAGAACTGCAGCTTCTGCTGGAAATGCAGGCCGATGATCGCGTCACTACCAGGATTGAAAAATATTCTAAAATGGGTGATTTTGAAGTGATGGACATCAGCGAGAAAAAGACCTCAAAAAAGAAGTAAAATTTTATTTGGTCAGCGGTGATTAGCCAAGCCATTAAAAATTGGTGAATATATATTTTTCTTTAATTTGAAGAATAAAATATTGCATTAATTAAAAATACTTCATTTTTTATCTGATTCTAATCCTATAAGCCTTATTGACAAAATTTTCTACTGTCATTTTTCTTTTGCATTTTGATGAAACCCAGCAGCAGGTGGCAACCTCTTTTTTTAGTGAATAAAGCGTTTTATCTTACCTTTTTTTTAGCACAAAATACATCGTTAAGCCATGAGTGAAGCAAGGGTATGGGTAAGTAGTTACCCGCCGGGAGTTCCTGCCAATATAGATGACAACGCTTATCAAAACCTGGTCCAGTTTTTTGTTGAAACCCTGGATCAACATGCCTCAAAAATTGCTTTCGAGTCAATGGGCAAGGGACTTAGTTACACCGATCTCCAGAAACAATCCAATTATTTTGCCGCCTATCTGCAATCCAGGGGCCTGGTGGCCGGTGATAAGATAGCCTTGATGATGCCCAATTGTTTGCAGTATCCCATTGCCATCATTGGTGCCCTTAAGGCAGGACTCATTGTGGTCAACACCAATCCGCTCTACACACCTCGGGAGATGCAATACCAGTTTAGCGATAGCGATGTTAAGGCCATCGTCATCCTGGAAAATTTTGCTCATAACCTGGAGCAGATCCTTGGGCACACCAAAATATCCATAGTTATCACTACATCACTTGGTGAATTGTTGGGCCCTGTAAAAGGTACAATTGTCAACCTGGTGGTGCGACATGTAAAAAAAATGGTGCCCAAATACAACATAGCCAATACCGTTTGTTTTAAAGAGGCACTGAAAGGGGGCCAGGGCTTTACGGTAAAACCCCTGGATAGCAAACCCGACGATGTAATCATTCACCAATACACCGGAGGCACCACCGGAGTATCCAAAGGCGCTATGCTGACCAACCGCAATATGATCGCCAACATGTTGCAAATGAAAACCTGGATGGAGACTACCCTCTCTGACGGCAATGAGGTAGCACTGAGTCCTCTGCCCATGTACCACATCTTTGCCTTCACGGTCAACTGTCTGGCTTTAACTGCCCTCGGTGCCAAAACCGTATTGGTAACCAATGCCAAGGATATTTCATCTGTCATCAAGGAGTTTGAAAAAAATAAAATCACAGTATTCTCAGGTCTAAATACCTTGTTTAATGCCATGCTCAACCATCCTGATTTTGCTGGCAAAGACTTCAGTGGATTAAAAGTTACCGTTGCCGGGGGCATGGCCCTCCAAAAAGCAGTAGCGGAAAGATGGGAGGGGGTCACCGGTTGCCGCATCAGCGAAGGATATGGTATGACAGAATCCTCGCCTGTGCTCACGGTCAATATTTTGGGCAAAAACGCACGCTTAGGTTATATTGGCCTACCCGTTTCGTCAACCGACATTAAAATTGTAGATGACAATGGCGTGGAGGTGCCCCTGGGTACAGCCGGAGAGCTGATTGCCAAAGGACCTCAAATCATGAAGGGGTATTACAACAAAGACGAAGAAACGGCCAAAACCGTTAAAGATGGCTGGCTCTATACAGGCGACATTGCCATCATGGAACCGGATGGCTATTTCAAAATTGTAGATCGAAAAAAAGACATGATCCTGGTGTCAGGGTTCAATGTCTATCCCAATGAAATAGAAGATGTTTTGGTAACCCACCCCAAGATTCTTGAAGCAGCCGCCATTGGTGTGCAGGATGACAAGTCGGGAGAAAGTGTAAAAGTATTCATAGTCAAAAGAGACCCTTCACTGACGGAGGATGAAGTGTATGCATTTTCACGAGAAAACCTTACCGGCTACAAAGTGCCAAAAGCGGTTGAATTCCGCACCGAATTGCCCAAAACCAATGTAGGTAAGATATTGAGAAGAGAGCTGCGGTAATCAACTGTTTTTGATGGCATTCCAGGTCTGGTACTGACTTTCCTGAGAGGGACGGTTGGCTTCTACCTCTGTAAGAGGATCACATGCTTCCAGGCCTTCGCAACACTGGCTGGGCAGGCTTTGATAGAGTTGAGTTCCCTTGCTTTTCCAGGCTATCATTTCATCGGTAACCTCTTTTACTATTTTCCCAGGGTTACCCACCACCAGGCTTTTTGCAGGAATGGTTTCACCCGCTTTGATAAAGGTCAGGGCACCTATGATGCTGTTATCGCCAATGTGCACCTCATCCATGATGACACTGTTCATGCCCACCATTACATTGCGGCCGATGTGGGCTCCGTGGATGATGGCCCCATGCCCAATATGGGCTCCTTCTTCCAACACCACCGTCACTCCGGGAAACATATGGATGGTGCAATTCTCCTGGACATTGCAACCATCTTTGATCACGATCTGCCCCCAATCACCACGCACCGCAGCCCCCGGGCCAATGTATACGTGTTTACCAATAATGACATTGCCCGTTACCGTTGCCTGTGGATGAACAAAAGAAGTGGGGTCGACAACCGGAATAAAATGATTGAATTTGTAAATCATAGGACTGGAAAAAATAAAATTTCAACAAAGATATACAAGGCCTGACACAAAGCACCCTATTGTATATTGAAAACCTAATTTCAGGTTGAAATAATGGGTGAATTCTTCCCTATTCATAGAAATGCAAGCAAGCTTGGGATGCTGTATCTGGCAACAAAAAGTTGATGGAAATGAGTAATTACTGCTAACTTATCAGTAGAGTATGTTAATAACAAGCCTGCCAAAGGCCTGCCAGGCTTCTGAAAATCGGAAATAATAAACCAAATCAGCGAATAGAAAGGCTAGTAAGACAATGAAATAGGGACGTCCATCCCTCTTTCTGTAAATATCCAGGGTCCACAATAAGGCAGCAATCAAAGTTTTAATTACCAGCGGAAGAATTGCAAAATAGGGTATGGAAAATGGCCCCCAGCAATTCAGTATTATTCGCCCCAAGGGAGGCCCTAACATAAGGATGGCCGTTCCTACAATAAAACGCAAATGTTGAAATGTCTGTTTTCTGTACACCATGGCCAAACCGTAAAACAGTACAAACAATAAGATCTGTGTCCAGGTGATGGATTGTTTGGCAAACACTTCTATAGATGAGTTTACTTTGATTCCTGCCTGGTAGTTGAGTCTTGCAACTAAAATCATACTTATGATAATAGCAGGAGCCAACAGCCAACTCATTTTACCCAAAACCCGATGGATGCTCAACTTCTTATAATGTACTAAAAATGGCTGAGCCACCAGCAACATTACCCAGGCACCCATCAAAGCTCCATGGATGTGATGAATATAGGTGAATTGTTGGAAGTCAGGAAAGTACTGAAAGTAGGTTATCCCAAAGCCTGTATGCACGATTAAAAATACCAGAACCATGCCGATAAGAATGGTCCTGGTATCAATGCTTTTGGTTGTTGATGCGATGCCTAATGCCATAATTGATGTTAGAAATTATTTTGTGTTGGAATTAACAGACAAAATAATAAATTCAAGAAACATATTCAATTATCTTTTGGGGTTACCACTTAAAACCGATCGCATAAACATAAAATGAAAATTTACTTACTAATTATATGCCATCTAATCTCACCCATAATTCTGCTTTCAGCATGGTGCGGGCTTCTTCTATCTGGCGACCATAGTATTCCTCACTCATACCGGGATGTACCTTTTTAAGAGCTGCCTGATAATCAATATTGGCATCCATATCTTCCCATTTGTTGAAAAAATCTATGGTAACCGCATTGTCTGGATAAGTAGACGGATCATAAGGCATAACCCTGCTATAAAATCCCCAGGCAGATTTTCCTTTGCCGGAAGCCATGGTTTCTATATGCACAGGCTTTACAAGTTTGGTTTCCATGTCGTAATACTCGCTCCAATGATTAGATGGGACCTTAAAGTAATTGACCCACAAATAGGTTGGAATAACCGTGCCCAAATTAGGTGCGCTGATAAAATCCTCGCAAAAATAAACCTGATGGGTAGTGAGATCCCTAAGGGTTTCTGTTTTATTGACAATTGCCATTTGTTCTTTTGTGAGTCCCTTGCCTATTTTCTCAAAGTCCCAACCTGTATAAAATTCTCCAATTCCTGCCCACCCATTAACAGAAGTAACAGTTACATAATCATAAGCCGTTGATGTTCCGGCTGGATACCTAACCTGATACAAGGTCCAACCGGCTATTTTGCCAAGTTTTTGGCGCTCTTGGTGCACTTTTTTCCAAACTTCCATTTCCGACTTTACATACTCATCAGACATGCCTGGTTTGGTTTTCATTGTTTCCACTATAAAAAAAGTAGATGGCTTGGTCTGTGCAAATACTCCCGAAACCAGTAGCAAAATGCCTATCAGTGCGGGGAAGATTTTAGTTGCTTTCATTTGTTGTGATTTATTAAATTGTTAAGTGTGTTTTATTTTGCATTCAATTCAAAACCAAAAGAGCTAATGACGTATGAGTCCATTCATCTTCCTCTTTTATATTGCTATTAGGTTTTTAACCGCGGATATGCCTATATTCTAATCGCGTTTATATATGTTGATTTCCTTTTCACCTTTATCGTTGATGTAAGTTTCTGTTACATTCAACCCTCCTGCTGCCAAAATTTCAAAAACATAGGATAGTTTTTCAGGTGCTATACCTGACATGTGAAAAGTATTATTGCCTCCATATTCAAAATTGATCCCAAAAGGATCACCCTTCATCCACAGCTGGCCATCCTTTTTAAACAGTTCCATCTTATTTTTAGGATCCTTCTCGCTGGTGAAGTTGCCAATTAATCGGTCGAGGGCGGCGGGTTCTGCAGCCAGCTTTTTGGCCATACTGATGTTGTATTCTACACTTTTTGACCCACCCTTCAGGTTCTGTACCTCAAGGATTCTTCTTTTGGCTGTTGGTGAAGAGGCGCTGTTGTCTTTCGGTATCCATGGGTCACCCTGAAAGTAAAGTTGAGTGACCAGAGGTTGATAACCTGCGGCTGTGATCATCATATGGAAATGGGCCGGACGATAACTATCTCCAACATCATAGGGTACCGGCAAAATTGTTTGGAAGGAATAAGCGCCAGACTCATCTGTATATGTCGTACCGCGGTATTTGAAGTCTTCACTTGAATTGTCATAAACCCCACTTCCATCGCAATGCCACAATTCAATTTTGGCATTTTTATAGGGACTGACACAATCATCATGAACAATTTTGCCAAACAATTCTATTGGATCTCCTTTTTCACCGGTTATTACCAAATTGGTTCTTACCGGGCTATTGGGTCGATAAAAAGGACCTAATATATCTGAAGTTGTTTCACAATCACCAATAAAATGGTGTCCGTTAAAGTGGATATAGCCGGGTGCACACAATACAAAAGCCGAAAGGCTGGTGTTTTTGATAAAATCTCTCCGTTGCATGAAAATTTTGGTTTTAATTAAGGTAAATGATTGGATGTAGGTCTTTGAATTGAAGCTTCCAAAGAGTCAAACGGCGATTGCGCTATTTGAAGGAATCTATCAAATGATTATTACAAAAGGTAGGAAAACTAAAATGGCTATACATTTCTACCTATTACATTTTGTTGAAAAAAAACGAGAGGAAGATCTCGCTTGGAACCTCGAAATGAAAAAGAAACTGCCTCATTGAGTTATAGTAATAACTTTAAAGCAGTTTCTAAAAGGTGGATCGTATTTATTTATCTTCCCTTTTCATATCATCATTTGTCATCTCACGAATGCACTCCCACTTGCCATTGCGCTTTTCCCAAACAGCGATGTACTTTCCGGAATTGACCACCTTGCCTGAAGCATCTTTTGTGGTAGATTTGCCAATTTCAGTCAACATTTTGTCATCTCCAAAAACTTCAAGTGTTTCGTACATAGCTACATTTCCTTCTTTGGCTTCAGAGAACCAGCTGGCTGCATCTTTTTCAACAGCAGCTTTTCCGGTAATGGTGGCTTTGTCATCCTGCATTGATATGATGTCATCACCATAAAAACCCATGATGGTTGCTACATCCCTGGCGTTGGTAGCCTTAGCCCAAGTATCATTCAATGCCTGAATTTCAGCCTTGAGCACCGTCATATCAGGTTTTGTTGTTTCCGGTGCTTCAGCTACTGTTGCCGGAGCCTGTTTGCAAGAGATAAAAAATAAAAAACACAGCAGGGTAGTGAAAAATAAAAATGTTCTTTTCATAATCAAAATTTTGATTTTAAATAAATGAGTTAATTAATGCTATTTTGTTTTTGAATGCGATCGACTTCTTCACTAAGAAAGAATAATTTTTAGCAAAAGTCTGTCTTGAATATTGAGGCAAGTCTACAAATGACCCCAGATTTTTTTTCCAAAAAAGACTTAACCAAATGTTTTGGAATATGTCCATGATATATCCCTTCAGCGTTTTTTGGTCTTCGCAGTATAAAAAGCCACCACCACTCAGCAGATAAGAAGCGAGGGTGCTATCATTGATAGGATAAATAATGGAGTTGTAAGACTTGGGTTTCATACTTTAAAATTGATTGAAAAAGTATGAGCCAAATATAGACTTGGGTGTTATCTATGGTGGGTAAATCCGTCCCAGATTATGGTAATTTGGGTCGCTTTTACTGTGAACCAAGGGTAAAAAGGTTGCATCACATGGGAAATAAAAAAATGTAATCAACTGATTTATTGCCGTTTACGAGTTGCACTTGGAGCTACTCCAAATTCATCTTGAAATAGTTTAGAAAAATAAGAAGGGTCTTTGAAGCCTACCTGCCATGCAGCCTCTGAAACATTGACCCCTCCGCTTTGAAGCAAGATTTTAGATTTATTTAGTCGATGTTTACGTATAAGATCAGAGGGTGCAATATCTGTCAGCGCTTTCATTTTGCGAAACAGCTGGGACCTGCTCATACCTATCTTTTGACATAGTTGCATTAAGCCAAAGGCATCATCCTGGTAATGCGCATCTACAATGCTATAAATTTTTTGCAGAAACCCATCATCCAGATCAGGTACTATAGAAGCTTGAACTGACGGGAAAAGTACCATTTGACCATATTTGACTTGAAGCTTCTTCCTTGTTTCTAATAAATTATGGATGGTGACCAGGAGTTCTTCGCGATGGAAGGGTTTGGATAAATAGTAGTCTGCTCCTTTTCTCAATCCTTTTAGTCTGCTTTGTACATCAGATTTTGCCGTAAGTAAAACGATGGGAATATGGCTGGTACGTTCATCATTTTTCAACATATCTAGTACATCGAAGCCGTCTTTATTAGGCATCATTACATCACTAATGATGATATCCGGAAGTCTTTCAAGTGCAATCTCGATTCCTGCATGGCCATTGTAGGCATAGATCAACTCAAAATTTTCTCTAAGGCAAGTATGGATGTAGTCCATCACATCAGCATTGTCTTCTATCACCAATACTTGTGCAGGATGTCCATCGAGTAATTCACTGGTCAAGCCTTTTTCCGGCATATGCTGGTAAGCCACCAGGTTGGTAGTTTTGTTGATTTGAGCATAAATCGGATCCGGCCTAAATTCTTCATAAACGGCATGATGCGTTACCGGTAGTTTTACTTTAAATATCGCTCCCCTCCCTTCCTCACTTTCAACATTAATTTCACCCTTCATGGCCTTCACCAGTTCTTTGGTAAACGAAAGTCCAATGCCCGTCCCTCCGGCCTTTGCGTGTTGTTGATTGTTGGCCTGAAAGTAACGATCAAAGATATTACTTATCTCTTCTTTTGCTATTCCAGGGCCTGTATCAGCAACCGATAAATAAAACCAATTGTCACTCTGACTAACTTTGATCACTACCATGCCGCCGGAAGGTGTAAACTTAATGGCATTTGATATCAGATTGTGCGCAATTTGTAGCAATCGTTCCGGATCATAATCCATTACAATTTTTGTCTGATCACTTTCAACTCTTAAAATGAGATTTTGGGCATTGGCTAAGGAATGCATGCTCTCTGAAAGGTATTTGATAAAGGCCAAAACATCACCCTGGATATAGTTGATGGTTAAAACCTGGGATTCAATCTTTGACAGATCTAAGATCTGATTGATGAGACGCAAAAGACTTTCTCCATTTCTTTTAATTAAATGAATATAGTTTCGTTTTTCGAGGTTGTCTTCTCTATTTTCCAAATGATTGCTCATGCCAAGCATAACCGTCAGAGGGGTTCGGAATTCGTGGGTGATATTGGTAAAAAACTTGCTTTTAAATTCATCTATTTCCCGAAGTCGTATTGTCTCCTGGTGTTCGAGTTTTTGTTGCAGCCTGTAGCGATAAAACTGGTGAGCTCCCAAAACACATATTAAAATATAACAAACAATAGCCCACCAACTTGACCACCATGGGGGACGAATGGTAAACTCAAGAGAGGCGGCTTCTTTGCTCCAAGTACCATCATTGTTGCTGCCTTCCACTTTAAAAGTATAATTACCAGGGGCTAGGTTCGCAAATTGTATGCTGTTTTTGTTTCCCAAAGAAACCCAATCTTTGTCAACACCCACCAGCTGGTAGCGGTATTGATTCTGTGCAGAATTGGTGAATTCAAGTGCAGCAAAATCAAATGTGAGCAGATTTTGGTCATGAGCAAGTGTAAGTCTTGAAGACTTAAACGATTCAGGTAGGGGTACATTATTGACATAAAGATCCACTATTTGGACCGGGGGGATGTTTTCATTAAACTTCAAGCTATCCGGATGAAAAAGGGTCAGGCCTTTTACCCCTCCAAATATCATGGTGCCATCTCTTGTTTTAAGATAGCTGGCACTATTGAATTCATTGTCTTGTATTCCATCCGAGGCTTTAAAATTTTTGGTCCGCTCTGATCTCACATCAAATCTACAAAGACCCTTGTTGGTACTCATCCAAATATGGCTGCTATTCTTCTTATTTAGGTTTGATTTATTGGGTGTGTTTTCGGCCAAAATTCCATAAATAACATTATCAGGCAGACCTTGTTCCGTTTTATATAATTTAAATTTATTGGTTGCCTTGTCCAGCCGATTTAGTCCTCCTCCTTTGGTTCCTACCCAAAGATATCTTGTTGGTTCTACGGGATCATCGGCAACACTCATAACAATGTTGGAAGAAAGTGAGCTGCGGTCTTTAGGATTGTTGACAAATTGTGTGAAGAGATAGCGTTGGCCTTGAAGAGTTGCCTTTGTTAAACCTTCAAACCCAAAAATCCAGATGTGCCCACTAACGTCTTCAAACAAAAAATGAGAGGACTCTGAAACTCTTTTTTGGGGTCTTGGAAATGGATGAGTTACTATGGTTTCTTTTTGTGGATCAAGTTTGTGTAGCCCCACCTCACTGACACTCACAATCATTCCGGAACGATCATAAAGAAGGCCATCACCTCTCCATCGATATGATTTTATAGACTTGGTAACCGCATCCATGCGATACAAGAGTGAATCTTCTCTGAACGATGACCAACCATTACCGGCATCATCAAAACACACCGCAAGTCTGCCCAAAGCAATTTTTTCTAACTCGAGATCAGAAAAATAATCTGAATGGGGATATCCTTTTGTAAAATTTTTTCCAGGGTATTTTATACGCGGTTTTTCAACACTAATCATTCCAGCATCCGGGGTTTCCAATATATGGTGGTGTGAAGCATTCACAAGGTAATTCTTAAATTTACCTGCCTTCTGATTGATTTTAAAAATACCATAGCCATTGAGTCCCACCCAACCAACGCCACTCTTGTCAAAAATAAATTTAGTGCAATAAGCCCTTTGATTTGAAAATATAGAATCTGACCTGATCTCTAATTCTGGTTTTCCATTATTAAAAAAAACTGGTAATTTCCATTTTTGAATGGTCCTGTACCTGAATGTCCAAAGATTACCCCCGGCATCAAAGGAGAAACTGGAGGCAGAATAAATCAGCGGAGAAGGATCTTTATAAAAATAAGGCTTATCTTCTTTTATCCAGAACCAGTGACGCGAATTGTCTGGGGTAATTGCCTTTCCCAAAACTTCACCTTTTTCATTTTCTACGATAATTCTAACAGACCAATCGTCGATGGTTAGCTCCGGCACAATTTCATCCCTGATAAGATCTACGCGAAATAAGCCGTGATTAGTGCCTACCAGCAATTTATTATTTTGACAGAAAAGTAGATCGCCGGCATTGAGCTTTTTACTCCTCCCTGTCGCTCTCAGGTTCATAAAAATGGGCTTGCAAATCGGCTCGATATTGGCAGTTTTACCTTTTGAAGCTTTTATGAGTAAATTGTTTTGAAATTTTATTTTCCAAATCTTGTCATTGTCTGAAAACCAGATGGAACCATCGGGGGTCTCTGCCAACTTACCCGCAGGGTTGAAAAGTGGCTTGCCCTTGTGATAAACATGAAAAAAAAGACCGCTTGCTGGATCCAAAACATCCAGACTATTTTGAGTTACCAGCCAAATCCAAGCCCTGCTATCTTCGAAAATGCTCAATACTTCACTACCTCCAAGGGCGAAGGGATTGAATGGATCTGGAGTAAATACTTTAAATCTGGACCCATCATAACGATTCAAACCATCTTTGGTCGCAAACCAAATATATCCTTCCCTACTCTGAATTATGTCAAAAATCATGCCCTGAGAAAGGCCTTCATTGACCGAAAGCATACTTAATGCAGGCTCTGTTTGGGCAGATAACACCACATTAAAAAAAAACAAAAAGAAAGCAGTATGCAACCGTTTCACAATCTCAATCAGCTTATTGAGTTGCAATTTACCCTTTTTGTTGAATAAAACCTGCTTTCCCGAGCGTCACCAGACCTTAAATAAAAAGCATTGGTTATTACTTTAACAATACTCTTTTAAATAAAAATCGCCTTGCCAAAAAAACCATAAGTCCAATCAAAACAAAGGGCCAAATTTTAAATAAAAAAAGCACAAACTCAAAGAGTAATTGGGTTCCGGTTTTAAAAGCATTCAAAATTCTGATCGTATAGATGGGATCAGCTGCCGCTACTGTACTTTTCCATTCAGACATTTTTAACGTTAACGTTGAATAGGTTACCTGGTCATCGAGATACTTCAATCTTCCTTCTTTGCTCTCTATTTCTTCTTCCAACTCCCTTATTTTTTCCTCCACTTCAAGGATCTCTTTGATTGAGTTTGCCTTTTTCAAAATAACACGGTACTGACCTAAATAAGATAGATTGTTTTTCAGTCTGATGTTTAAATCCACATACTCTTCTGTAACATCACTTACATTGATATTGCTCGAAAGCACCCTGCCAAAACCTGAATTCAGCCCACTCATTAACGAATCAAACTCTTTGTTAGGGGTCCTTATGATCAGTGTATAAGAGTTTTGATTGCCTTCTGAAAAATAAGATTCATTGACAATAAATCCGTTAAGTGACTTAACAAGGGAATCCACCTGTGCCTTTGATTTGCCAAGATCAGTAACCTCAAAATGCAGGTCGCCCGTTTTAACCATTTTACTACCCGCTTTTAATTCAAATTTCGGAGGTGCGGAAGGGTCCGTACTTCGAGGAGGTGCTACTTCGATTCCTTCCACTAAATCTACCTGCGCCGGATGTGCAGCGTAGGTGTTGTTATGATCAGATTCACTTTTCTGATTTTGACATCCAGCAAATAATATACAGCTAACTACTACAATTATTTTATTCATGGCTTTTATTTTTAAGATGGCTCATCTCAGTATTTGGAAGGTACCTTACTTTGTATTTATCAAAACATTTACATTTTGTTTGAAGATAGTTTAGACCATACCGAATAACAAGGCTGCTTGAAGTCTATAGAGCCACCGCTTATACATTAATTAATACCTTTTGTGCATTGGTGGTTAAACAAGCCGACATCGGCTATACATTTACGCGCACGTAAAGATTTTTCCACAATGAAAGTATGCCTTATTTTAAATAACAAGGTTGGATTCCTTATCCTTGGACTGACATTTTTGAACCTGTTTTTTCAAGATGCGAAGGCTCAAACGACCCTTTTATCAGAAAGTTTTGAAACTGATGGAGAGGGTATCCGATACAATTCAAGTCATTACATCCTGTGCACCGGCCCCAACCAACAAGATTTTTTCTTTCGTACCAATATTACACCTGCAAATCCGAATATGCCGCCAGATTGCACCATCGGCCATGGCACAGCGATTACCAATATACAAGGCAGCTATTATTGGGCAAGTGAAGACATCATGTCTTCTCCTGGCATTTTGCCACCAGGCGATATGACTTTTGTTCCATTCAACATCTGTGGCTATTCAAATCTTGAAGCTTCATTATACCTGGCATGCTCCAATAACAACAATGTACGATGGGAAGCAGCAGATTCTATCAACATCAAAGTAAGTATTGATGGTGGCCCTTTTCGCACCGTAGGCCGATTTTTTGGTGGCCTGCCTTTTGGAGGCAACTTACTTATTGATGCCAATCTCAATGGTGTAGTAGATCCTTCTGAATCAACACCCATCTGCGACATTTCCACACTTACCAAATATACCTTTCCCATACCCTATAGTGGTGCCTCATTACAATTAAAACTTGACTTTGATCAGGTTGGTGGAACGGAAGAACTGGCCTTTGATTTGGTAGAAGTAAAAGGAGTTTCCGCCGGATTGCCTGAAATCAATGTTCAGGGTGGTTCACCTCTCGCCAACATAGTAGATGGAGACCTCACTACTTCGCTCACCAACCATACTTCTTTTGGTACCGTCAATGTTGGAAATAACCTTGTTCGAACATACACCATTCAAAATACAGGGCCTTCGAGCCTTATTGTAACCTCAATTGCTAAATCTGGTCCAGACCAGGCTTTATTTACTATAGGCAATCTGAGTCCAGCATCTCCTATACCCTCAATGAGTACAGCTAATTTTACGGTAACCTTTGCCCCCACCTCAGTGGGTATGAAAAATGCTACCATTACCATAACAAATAGCGATTGTAACGAAGGAAACTATGACTTTGCCATCAGTGGTACCGGCGCCAGTGCTTGTTCTCTTTCGGCCGCCATAACTGGCAATACGCCTGTCAGCTGTAACGGAGGCAGTAATGGTTCTCTTACCGTCACTGCATCCAATGGGGTCACCAATTACAGCTATGTATGGTCAAACGGTAATAACACTACCGGCACTGTATCGGTTACCAATGTGTTATCTGGATTATTGGCCGGAACCTATGCGGTAACAGTAACCGACGGTAATGCGTGTACCGCAACTGCCTCGGCAACGGTTACTCAGCCTATGGCCATCACGGCCACTACATCACAAAACAATATAAGTTGTTTTGGAGGCAACAATGGCTCCATCAACCTTTCTGTATCCGGAGGTACAGGGGCTTACACCTATGACTGGGACAACGACGGTGCTGAGATGGTGGATAATGACTTGCAAGATCTTTCTGGATTATCTGCTGGCACCTATACTGTGACTGTAACTGATGCCAATGGCTGTACTAAAACAGCCTCTGCTACCATCACCCAGCCAACTGATATCTTAACCTCAACTATGCAGGTAAATAGTAGCTGTTTTGGAGGCAACAATGGTTCCATCAACCTTTCTGTATCCGGGGGTACGGGGGCTTACACCTATGACTGGGACAACGACGGTGCTGAGATGGTGGATAATGACTTGCAAGATCTTTCTGGATTATCTGCTGGCACCTATACTGTGACTGTAACCGATGCCAATGGCTGTACTAAAACAGCTTCTGCTACCATCACCCAGCCAACTGACATCTTAACCTCAACTATGCAGGTAAATAGTAGCTGCTTTGGTGGCAGCAATGGCTCCATCAATCTTTCTGTATCTGGAGGCACAGGAGCTTACACCTATGACTGGGACAACGACGGTGCTGAGATGGTAGATAATGATTTGCAAGATCTTTCTGGATTATCTGCTGGCACCTATACTGTGACTGTAACCGATGCCAATGGCTGTACTAAAACAGCTTCTGCTACCATCACCCAGCCAACTGACATCTTAACCTCAACTATGCAGGTAAATAGTAGCTGTTTTGGAGGCAACAATGGTTCTATCAATCTTTCTGTATCTGGAGGCACAGGAGCTTACTCCTATGACTGGGACAACGACGGTGCTGAAATGGTGGATAATGACTTGCAAGATCTTTCTGGATTATCTGCTGGCACCTATACTGTGACTGTAACCGATGCCAATGGCTGTACTAAAACAGCTTCTGCTACCATCACCCAGCCAACCGACATCTTAACCTCAACTATGCAGGTAAATAGTAGCTGCTTTGGTGGTAGCAATGGCTCTATCAATCTTTCTGTATCTGGAGGCACAGGAGCTTACACCTATGACTGGGACAACGACGGTGCTGAGATGGTGGATAATGACTTGCAAGATCTTTCTGGATTATCTGCTGGCACCTATACTGTGACTGTAACTGATGCCAATGGCTGTACTAAAACAGCTTCTGCTACCATCACCCAGCCAGGAGTTATTTTGGCCTCTACCACTCAAATCAATGTTGGCTGCTATGGAGGTAACAATGGTTCTATTGACTTAACAGTCTCTGGTGGGGCTGGCAGCTATACCTATGACTGGGATGACGATGGCGCTGAAATGGTGGATGATGACTTGCAAGATCTTTCTGGATTATCTGCCGGTACCTATACGGTAACAGTGACCGACGTGAATGGCTGTACACAGACTGCTTCTGCCATTGTCACAGAGCCCGCCAATTCATCCAACTATCAATTTATTGGACCCGGTACCGACTTTTCTAATCCACTCAATTGGCAAAATGGTTGTGTGCCTCCCAACAATATCAATACTGTGACTGTAACTATTATTTCCGGAGAGACGATGGTATTAACCAACAACTTTGATGGCACTATTATCAATTTTGGAACGCTTAAAGGAGCCAATGTTGTCATTGGAAATTTAATCAATAACGGAATTTTGCAGCCTGGGAATTAAATTGTACTCATTTTTAGATTTAAGTAGAGAGCACAATTCCCAATCTCGTTAATTAGGGCAATGTCTTTTTGAGGGGTCATACTTAAGAGTGAATCCCATATAAAGACTTTATTCGTTTAGAAGAGATAGGTGTTTTCTTACTAATCATTAAGGGAATTTAGAGAATTAAGGGATAGGTTTCTTAATTCCCTCCATTACCTTAATGTTTCAAAAATATCCCAATCTAGTTTATTGGCAAAATGTCTTTTTGTGGGGTCATAATTCAAAGTGAATCCCACACATAGACTTTATTCGTTAGAAAGAGATAGGTTTTTTTATTTAAACATTAAGAGCATTGAGTTGCATTTAGGTCTGAATTTTTTCTTAAAACTTAATGTGACTTCATGTTTCTTAATGTTTCAAAAATATCCTAATCTCGTTTATTGGCAAAATGTCTTTTTGAGGGATCATACTTAAGAGTGAATCCCATATAAAGACTTTATTCGTTAAAATGAGATTTGTGAATTTTGTTCAACATTAAGGGAATTTAGAGAATTAAGGGATAGGTTTCTTAATTCCCTCCATTACCTTAATGTTTCAAAAATATCCCAAACTCCTTCATTGGAATTAAGCATTTGCATCGAGATCCATCAAAAAATTGGTATATCGGTACATGGATCCCTATGCCGCGATACCGCTGTAGGGTTCGGTTCATCGAAGTCCATACACAAAAAAACTCGCTAAGGAACATGTATCTGTTGCCGGTTGCTCCGTTGCCGGTTACTCGGATCCCTACCCCTTCATCACATCCTCCTGCTGAGAAATACTCTCATCGTGGATGGCCTTGATAAATCGGGCTACAAAATCATCGCTAAGGCCGGAGGTACGTCCCTTTTCAATGAACTTGTCAAGGATCTCCTTCCATCGATTTTGCTGAAGGATGGTGATGTCGTTGTCGCGTTTGTATTTGCCTATCTCTCTCGATATCTTCATTCTGGATGCTAGGATGTGCAGGAGCTCGTCGTCGATCAGGTCAATTTGTTTTCTCATTTGTTCTAACAAGGTTAGCTTGCCGGGGTCGCTTGGCACCTCATGCCTGACTACCAATGATGAAATCATATCCCCGTATACTTCCGGGGTGATCTGCTGTTGCGCATCGCTCCAGGCTTCATCTGGTGTGATGTGCGATTCAAGCATGAGCCCATGAAAATTGAGATCCATGGCTTTTTGGGCAACATCTTTCAATAAGTCTCTTCGACCACAAATGTGTGAGGGGTCGTTGATCATGGGTATCTGGGGCAATTCCTGCCTAAAATCTATGGCCAATTGCCAGTGTGGGCGATTTCTGAATATTTTTTCACCACTAAAAGAAAATCCCCGGTGAATGGCTGCAATCTGTTTTATCCCGGCGTTGGATAGTCGCTCGACACCTCCAATCCAAAGTGCTAAATCCGGGTTGATTGGGTTTTTGATCATCACAGGGATGTCCACTCCTTTGAGGGCCTCGGCTATTTCCTGAACAGCAAATGGATTGACGGTGGTACGGGCCCCGATCCACAGCACATCGATGCCAAACTCCAGGCACATCTCCACATGGGAGGCTTTGGCAACCTCGGTACAAACTGGCAGTCCAGTCTGTTCCTTGACTCTCTGCATCCAGGGCAGTCCTTTGGCTCCGATACCTTCAAAACTACCCGGACGGGTGCGGGGCTTCCAGATCCCTGCCCTTATCATATCTACTTTGCCGGTGCGATTGAGCCGGGTGGCGGTTTCCACCAACTGCTGCTCCGTTTCTGCACTACAAGGGCCGGCTATCAAAAGCGGCCTTTTCTTTTCTTCAAATAAATGTGTGGTCTTCATCTTACTGGTATTAAAGCTAAAACAATTCTCCTGGTTTATAAAATCTTTTTAATGGCATTGGCGTCATTCATCAATTGCATCAATGCTTCTGCGTTGTTGTTTTGCAGGGCTACTCTGAAACTATCCAGACACTGCTGGTAAGTGTCCAAAGCCTCCAACACATGGCTACGATTGGTCATAAAAATGGGGAGCCAGGTTGCTGGCAGACTTTTGGCCAAACGAACGGTAGAGGCAAAACCCGTTCCGGCCAGATTGAGGATGTTGGCCGCGTCTTTTTCTTTTTGCAGCACCGCCAATCCCAACATAAAGGATGAAACGTGTGACAAATGCGATACATAGGCCAGGTGTTTGTCATGTTCTGCCGCATCCATTTCAAGGGTGTGCAGTCCCAGCGCTGTAAAAATGTCATATGCTGTTTTAAGGGCATCGGCATCACTTTGCTCCGGATGACATACAATGTTTTTTTTGCCTTCAAATAGACCGTAAACAGCCGCTTCCGGGCCGGAATATTCTGTACCTGCCAAAGGATGGGCAGCCACCCACCTACCTCTGTTTTTATGTCCTTTTATGCTGTTCACCATTTCAGCCTTGGTTGATCCAAGATCAATGATGGTTTGATCAGCACGAACCCTGTCCAATAGGTCAGACAATTGGTCCTCAATGGCATTGACCGGAATGGCCAAAATGATAACATCGGCCCACTCCAAACCGCTGGCCCAGTTGGTGACCTCGGGTACCAGGCCTAGTTTTAATGCTTTATTTCCATGAGCCGCATTCATGTCTATGCCTTTGAGCTCTACATTGATTTGCCGCTTCAATGCCAATGCCACTGATCCTCCTATCAAGCCCAACCCTGCAATTACTACCTTCATAGTGCTTCGTTTTGAGATGCTGTTACCCCTGCTCTTCCTTCCTCCATCACTGCTTGCCATCTCTGTGCAGCCACTTCAAAATCTGTGGTCGGACTGCACAATGATAATCGCACATATGGATGTCCTTCCTCCCCAAATACCCGTCCGGGGGTAATAAAAATTTTAACATGTTCTAATGCCCAGTCGCTCAGGGCATCGCCATTGGCAAAGGTGCCGGGAACCCTGGCCCAGATAAACATACCCGCACCTTGTGGATTTACCTCGCAGCCAAGTGCGGAAAGAAAGCGGATAGCTGCTTCCTTTCTCTCTTTATAAATCTCATTGATAGATTGGATCCAATCTTCCCCCAAATGAAGTGCTTTGATGGCTGCCTGTTGAATGGGGTAAAACATGCCGCTGTCTACATTGCTTTTGAAACGGGCAATGGTGTGCAAGAAACTGGGATTGCCAGCTACTGCCCCCACCCTCCATCCGGCCATGTGGTAGTTTTTACTACAGGAGGTCAGCTCCAGCACACAGTCCATGGCTCCTTCCACTTGAAAAATATTAACGGGATCCGGATTTAATATAAATGTATACGGATTGTCATGGCAAATCAGGATCTTGTGTTTTTTGGCAAACAGTACCAACTTTTCAAAAAAAGTAAGATCGGCATTGCCTCCGGTTGGCATATTGGGATAGTTGATCCACATGAGTTTTACCCGCGACAAATCCTGGTTGGAGAGTTCCTCCAAATCCGGAAGGAAGTGGTTTTCTGCCTTGAGTGGAAAATACATCACTTCAGCTCCCGCCAGTCTGGCAGACGCACTGTAAGAAGGATAGCCGGGATCCGGTACCAGCACGGTATCACCCGGCGATAAAAAACTCATGGAGATGTGCATTACCCCTTCTTTCGATCCAATCAATGGCAGGATGTTTTGATTTCCGAGTTTATCAATTTTAAAATGCTGTTGATACCACCTTGCAAATGCATCCGCCAGTCCTGGTATGCCCCGGAATGGCTGGTACTTGTGGGCCTGTCCATGATCCAGCGCCTGCATGAGGGCCTGGGTAACACTTGGATGAGGTCCAAGGTCGGGGCTGCCTACTCCCAAATTGATAACCTGATGGCCCTGGTCATTCAAAGCCTGGATCTCAGCCATTTTTTGGGCAAAGTAATAGGTTTCTGTCTGACTCAATCGTTGTGCAGCCGCTATCATAACATCGACATTTGTAGGGATTCAATTTGAGCCTCCACCTCTTCATGGGCTCTTTTGTACATACCCAATTCTTTGTACTCTGTAGTAATGGTGCGCAGGACCGAGCTCAATTGATAATAGTCGGAAAGCAGATCAAACTCTATGTCCAGGTGAAAAAAGTAGGCCCTAAACTTGCCGGGTACTGGAAATGACTGAAGCTTACTCAGGTTCATTTGATGATCATAAATATGTTGCAGCACGTGAAGCAGCCTGCCTTTTTCATCGGGTACAGTCAAATAGGCCGAAACCTTATCTACCTGATTGATATCCTGCGGCTGGGCAGATAGTATAAAAAAACGGGTGAAGTTGTGGGCGTTGTTTTCTATGTTATGGCTAATAATAGACAGGTTATGCAGGTCAGCTGCCCGCTGGGAGGCAATGACGGCCCTGGTCCTATCTCCATCAGCTGACAAAATGGATGCACTCAGTGCTGTATCTTCGGTCTCTACCCATTTGACGCCGGGCAAATGTTGGCTTAAAAAAAGGGAACACTGTTGAAGGGCCATAGGATGGCTGTGTACCTCCCTGATGTCGGCCAGTTCAACTCCGGCATTGACCATTAGTTGATGGTGGATGGGTCGGTAGATTTCGCCCTCAATCCAAAAATTGCGTTCCCTCAATATCCTGTAATTGGGCAGAATGGTTCCCGCTATGCTGTTTTCAATGGCCATAACAGCCTTATCGGCTTTGCCATGCTGAAGGAGGTCTGCCAACACTTCAAATGAGGGTGCTGGCAAAATGTTGTAATCCTGGTCTTCAAAGTACGAGGCTGCTGCTGCGTCGGTATGAACCCTGGTAACCCTGAATGGCAATGTTTTGTTTCATCTCTCTCTCTTTTTATAGTTTGGCATTATCCCAAAAAAGAAAGGAGCCCGTTTTTGGCGGACTCCTTTCAAGTATATTTTGTTTAATTATTTCTACTAAAAGTCCACCTCTTACTCATTGTAAAAGTAAAATGACCAGAAACAGAAATAAGTAGACTTGTTCAAATGCATGTGGCAAATATATTGGGATTTTTATCAACCTGTCAAATTTTTTTGAGATATGGGTAAGTCACACGACGGATTCTGGGGTGAATATCTTCATAAATGAACTTACATTCAGCTTTTTACGGGTGAAAATAAATAATATATAGACTTGTGATTTTTTTGTGTCCGGAATCTATGTTGCGGTACTAGTAGCCCCTTACCGGCAATTCGAGGTATTTTTTGATATCATTGAGGCTGTATACAATTTCGGCATTAACCGGCAGCTCCAATTTTTGCTGCACGGTCTGATAGCCTGAAATTAAAATCCTGCCGTGGTGCTGGATTTGGGCTAATTCTGAAATATAAGGCTGCAGGGGCGATTCGGAAAAACTATCGTTGAAGAGGGTGAAAATATAATCGGGCTTAAATATATCCACTGCATCTTTTACATCTGGCAACGAGATCTGAGTGCCAAGGTAAAGCGTGTTGGCGCCATACTTTTTGAGCAGGTAATAAACAAAAAGCAAACTCAGCTCATGTGCTTCATATTCCGGTAAAAAGATAAGGAATCGGGTTGCGTTGTCATTGGGAGCAAAGTCCAGTTTATCAATTTCAACCGACAATTTCCTTCTGATGATGTTGTTGATGAAATTTTCATGAACCCCTTTGACTGACCCGGCAATCCACATTACACTCAGCTTGTCCAGCATGGGATAAATGACATCGTCCATGGTCTTTTCGAAACCAATCTCTCTTATGTGGTGATTTAAAAGTTTGAGGAACTTATACTCATTGAGCTCAAACATGGAGAGCATCAGACCATCTATGTGGTTTTCAAAAATGACATCCACTTCACAGGAATCTGCTATTTTTTGTTTGATTTCCTCGGGTGTCATGGTGGCCAGCTTAGAAATCTTGATGCCTTTTTTATTGAGGTGGGCTATGTTGAGGATGAGTTCCAGGTCTTCGTCCAGGTAGTATCTGATATTGGTTTCGGTGCGGCGATTGGCCAAAATATTATAGCGTTTTTCCCATATCCGGATGGTATGGGCTTTTACCCCTGACAGCTTTTCTATGTCATTTATGGAATAAACCGCCATTTATACGTTTGTGAGTTGTAAGATTTTGAATGATTTGATAACAATAATCCATCAACTTTGTTTAAATATTTTTCACTTTTTGTTATACAATATCAGGTTAAAGTCAGTTGGGACACTTCCTGCCGGAGGACTGAAAAAAAACCATAACTTTGACCACAAACAATTTAACTGGCATTTTATGAACATTGGCGTTGTATGTTATCCTACCTATGGGGGTAGCGGTGTGGTTGCTACTGAACTGGGCCTGGGCCTGGCTAAAAAGGGCTACCAGATCCATTTTATTACCTACCGCAAGCCTCCTAGGCTATCTGCTTTTAACACCAATGTCTTCTTTCATGAGGTAAGTGCCATGGAATACCCGCTTTTTGAATACACCCCGTACGAAACTGCTCTGGCCAGTAAAATTGTGGATGCGGTTTTATACGAAAAAATAGATTTGTTACACGTGCATTATGCCATACCCCATGCCGCCGTAGCTTATATGGCCAAACAAATCTTAAAATCAAAGGGCATTAACCTGCCAATTGTGACCACCTTACACGGTACCGACATCACGCTTACGGGGTCTGACCCCTCTTTTAAACCGGTGGTAGAGTTTAGCATTAACAATTCCGACGGGGTAACTGCCGTGTCACAACAACTCAAGGAAGAGACTTTTGCCAATTTTAATATTAGCAATGAAATTGAGGTCATCCACAACTTTATCGATTTCGACCGGTTTCGCAAAACCGATAAAGATCATTTTAAAAAGGCCATAGCACCTAATCAGGAAAAGATTCTGGTCCATACCTCTAATTTTAGAAAAGTGAAAAGGGTGGACGATGTGATCGACGTTTTTGAAAAGGTGCGCAAACAAATACCTTGCAAACTCATCCTGATTGGCGATGGACCCGAACGAAAGCCCATGGAGGATCTTTGTCGTGAGCTGGATATTTGCCAGGATGTACGTTTCCTCGGAAAACAAGATGCCATTGAAGAGTTGTTGGCCATCGCAGATATTTTCCTCCTGCCTTCTGCCAACGAAAGTTTTGGACTGGCTGCCCTGGAGGCGATGGCTTGCGAGGTGCCCGTTATTTCTTCCAATGCGGGTGGTATTCCGGAAATCAATATTGATGGAGAAACCGGTTATATGTGTGAGATTGGGGATATTGATAAGATGGCTGAACGAACCATAGAATTGCTCCAGGATGAACATAAGCTGGGCATATTCCGCCAAAATGCTTTACAACAGGCAAAACGTTTTCACATTGATGAAATCCTGCCTCATTACGAAAAATTTTATCAGAAAATCGTTAACAAATCATGAGCGACAGCCATTTAAAATCCATGTTACCCGCCGGAACCTACACAGGCAAAACCGTTTTGATAACCGGAGGAGGAACCGGCCTTGGCAAGTCCATAGCCACCTACCTGGCTTCCCTTGGCGCCAATATTGTCATTACCGGCAGGAGGGCTGAAGTGCTCGAACAAACAGCAAAAGAAATAAGTGAAGCCACAGGTGCTCAGGTATTGGGAGTAGCCGGAGATGTGCGCAACATTGAAGATGTTGAGCGGGTTTTGGCAGAAAGTATCGCCAAATTTGGCAGTGTAGATGTTTTGCTCAACAATGCAGCCGGCAATTTTGTAAGTCCTACCGAAAGGTTATCGCACAGGGCTTTTGAAAGTGTCATTGGCATCGTACTCCAGGGCACGGTCAACTTTACCCTTACTTTGGGAAAATACTGGATACAAGAAAAGATCAAAGGAAACATCCTCAACATTACCACTACCTATGCTTTCACCGGTACGGCCTTTACGGTGCCTTCGGCCTGTGCCAAGGCAGGTGTGCTGGCGCTGACCCGTTCACTCGCAGTAGAATGGGGAGCCAAATATGGCATCCGGGTCAACGCCGTTTCACCGGGTCCTTTCCCCACCGAAGGCGCGTGGAGCCGATTGATCCCAGATGCAGTTAAAGACCTGGTAGATCCCACTAAAAAGGTACCCTTGCACAGGGTGGGTGAACACCCCGAACTTGCCAATTTATGTGCCTATTTGATGAGTGACTTCGCTGCGTATATCAACGGAGCCGATGTTACCATCGATGGTGGCGAATGGCTGATGGGTGCAGGCTCTTTTAATGGCTATCTTTCCATACCCAATGAAATGTGGGACATGCTGGATGCCTTCCGCAAATCAAAAGCAGGAAAATGATTGTCGAGACGCTGATTGGGCAACAACGTTTCTGTTTTGATACTTCACAAGGTATCGAGGTGTCAGTGCGTCTGGATGCTACAGAAGTAGGACCCAATTGTTTTTATGCCCCTCCTTTTGATGCATCTCCTCTGGTCAGTGGCGGCTTTATTGGTGATACCCGAAAGGGAAGTCCCGTCAATTTTTACAATGTAAAATTAAATCCCCATGGCAACGGTACCCATACTGAATGTGTGGGTCACATCAGTGAAGAAAGAGTAGCCATTGCCGATGTTTTAAAAGATTCTTTGTTTTGGAGCCGACTGGTCAGCATCTATCCGGAAAAGCTGGAAAATGGAGATAAGGTTATTACCGCTCAATCTCTGCAAGAAATAGCTTCGCAACTGGAAGATGAAACCGCTATGTTGATTCGTACCCTGCCCAATCCTGAAGAAAAAAACAGGTGGATGTATTCCGGAAGTAATCCCACTGATTTTGAGCCGGAAGCCATTGAGCTGCTGGTAAAAGCCGGCATTCAACACCTGCTCACCGACCTGCCCAGCATAGACCGCGAAGAAGATGGCGGGCAGCTGCTGGCCCATAAAACCTTCTGGAATTATCCACAGGAAATTAATCGTAATCATACGATAACTGAAATGATTTATGTGTCCAATGAGGTGGTTGATGGCCAATACCTGGTTCAAATCCAAATACCTTCATTTCAATTGGATGCAGCCCCATCAAGGGTTTTTCTATACAAGCCAAAATGAAAAATGGCCAACTGGAACAACCTTTCACCGGATGAACTGTACCTACAGTTTTATACCCTGGGCCACAGGGAAAGGCTTTCTTTTTTTGATACCTACATTCGCTCCAATCCCTACATAGGGACCAAAGAAAAAAACGAGATGGCCATTGATCATTTGCTGGCCCTCTTTGAAATAGGCAAGTATGAAAAGTTTCTTTATGAAGTAGATGCTTTAATTGAATTTGTGGTAGAAGAAAACATCTACCAACACAATGGTGAAGATGCCTTTCGACTCTTACTCTTCAAAAAAGCAGCGGCCCATTATAACCTGGAAGAACTGGAAGCCTCAAAATCCATCTTATTTCAATTGAAAAAAATGGATGGCTCCAATAACCTGTATAGCCAATTCATTCGCCGAATAGAACAGCACAAAGGCATTTGGCAATCGCCCTTTTGGCAGTCAATGGTAGTCATTGGCTTTGCCTTCAGCTTTATCATTTATCTATTGGACATTTTTATATTTGAGCCCTTTGTCTTTCGTTGGCATGAAACGGTAAGTCTGCTTTGTGTAAGCAGCATGACGGTCTCCGGCTTACTTTTGGCCGGGCTTGGTGTGAGTTATCTGAGGTCAAAATGGTAGTACCCTCTTCATTAAAAGCTTTTGTGGCTCTAAGGTACAAACAGGTGGGTCGACTCGCCTTTGACTTGGGAGCTTACGCGGTATTGCTATTCTATGATTTCCTTGTCTTTTTAAATTTTAGCCTCTTTTTCCAGAGAGACGCTACTGCTACCATTTATGTGACTGCGGCCTTTACCTTTATTCTGATCAACATCCATTTTAGCAGAAAAGATCTTGCCTTTCTTGTGCATCATGTAGAAAGTTATAAAATAATTTTAAGCGTGGAGTACCTGGCCATTCTATTTCCATTTATAGTTACTTCCCTGCCGGGTGGCTACACCTATTATTGGAGTTTTCCCATTCTTGCGGCATTGGCCCTGCCCTATTACCAGCCAGCTTTGAAATCGGGGACAATGAATGCATGGCTAGGATTTATACCTTTTTCTCTTTTTGAATGGAGGGGCGGACTTAGAAAAATCTATGGTCCTGTAGCACTGCTCTATGCTGGTGCCTGGGCTGGAGTCATGGTGCCTTATCTCAGCATTCTGCTTCTTTGGCTGCTCACCACCGTGTGTCTTTCCTTCTATGATTTCAACGAATCCATTTCAATACTTACCGACAAAGGCGGAACAGCTAAATATTTTTTACACCAAAAAATAAAATTGCACCTGCAGTGGGTTATGATTTTTTTTCTTCCCATCATAGCCCTCCACCTGGTTTTTAATCCAAACAATGTGTGGATTGTGGTGACCATGGTGGCGGGTATTGTTGTTTTGTGGGTCTTTGCCATCCTTGCCAAATACAGCCATTATGTGCCGGAGCATCAATGGATCAGACAAAGTAATTTTACTGCGGTAATGGCACTTTTGGCCATCCTTCCCTTCGCCTTTGTTTTACCGGCAGGATTTGCCATTTATTATTATTTTAAAGCACTCAAAAATCTGGAAGTCTATTTCAATGATTGAATTAAAAAATCTTTGCCTTGCTTATGGCAGTCACCTGGTTTTGGATGATTTGACAGCCACCTGGTCGGTACCAGGCATCCATGGCATAGCCGGGCTCAATGGTGCGGGCAAAACTACACTGTTCAATGCAGTGGCTGGATTTAAAAAACCTGTTTCTGGCAGCCTACATTTTTGTCAGAGGACCCTTTTAAAAGAAGATGTGTTTTTTCTTGAAACCAGCCCCTATTTTTATCCCAATATTACAGGTAATGAATACCTCTCTTTGTTCAGTCAAACACGTTATCACTTTGATGGGAAACAACTCAGTGAAGTTTTTCAACTTCCATTGGATGATTTGATTGACCACTATTCAACAGGCATGAAAAAAAAAGCTGGCCATTATGGCTATGCTTAAAAAAGATAAGCCCATTTACCTTTTGGATGAACCTTTTAATGGCCTCGATCTGGAGAGCAACCATGTGCTTGAAATTTTGCTGACGTTGTTAAAAGAACGGGGTAAAACAATTTTAATCTCTTCTCACATCCTCGACCCCTTGTTGAGAATCTGTGATGATATCCATTTGCTGAAAGGCGGCAAGCTGGAGCAGAATTTTTCAAAAGATAATTTTGAAAATGTGGAGCAAGCCTTATTTGGGGAGTTGGCACAAAAAGCAAAAGCGGTCATAGAGAGAGCCCTATGACCGCTTATCAAAGCTTTAAACGTAATTTATTATTTAACGTCGTACGCTGTCACCTTATTGCCAAAAAATTCGGGAACTAACAATAAGTTTTGAGAAGGCACAAACTCGATGTCTGCTGCGTTTCTTTTGTTTGCCTTGGTATCGAGCAAAAGTTGTTTTTTCCAATCTTTGTTGATGTAATATACTTCACCATTCCAGTTGGAAATCAGGTAGCCATCTCTGAAAGCTTCTACCCCATCGCCTCCCGGAAGGGTATCTACTTTGTTTTCAATTGCAGCCGTGGCCTTATTGAAGGTATAAACATTGCCTTTGCCAAATGAAGCTATAACCAATCTGTCTTTTTCATTGTAAATGCCGTTAGGCCCTCCAAGGCTTTCTCCGGTTGCAATGGTTGCTACTTTTTTACCATCCCAGCTATGTAGGTTGTTGGCATAAGAATCGCTGAAATAAACGAGGCCCATGTCATCTATGGCAACGTCATTCAAAAACTTAGCTCCTTTAACCGGTATTCTCTGGATAATTTTTCCAGACGGAGTATGGATCAGCACAAGAGCATCAATATCCGTTACGTAAAGGCTATCACCCTTAACCGCCATACCTTTGGGGCCACTCAATCCGGTAACCCAATCTTTTTTAATAATTTCTCCTTTCTGGTTCAGCTTGGCAATATAACCATCTTTGTCTTTAGCATCTGTTGGTACCCCACCAATGCAGGCAACATAAAACACACCATATTTTTCATCAAAAACCACAGATTCCGGCGTTTTGAGAATGGTATCTGTTGCCCACCTCTGTGTCAAGGTAGGAACGGCCAAAGTATCTGCAGTCGCGGTGGAATCAGGCGCCTTGGTTTCTTCCACCTTTTGTTTACAAGAAAATAATGTAGCCGCAATGGCCAATGTCAGTAAGTATTTCATTTTTTTTGTTTTTCTTAATTAACATTTTAGTTCGTAATAGGTTTTAGGGGTTAGGTTATAGAGACTAGGTTCCTGATGATATTGCTTGACAAAATTGAACCCTAATCCCCTAGTCCCTATCCCTGATCCCTACTAGCCCCTAATCCCTATTCCCTACTATCCCCTAGCCCCTAACCCCTATACCCTAGTTGGAACAATTTTTGCAGTATTTTAAGAGTTATTAATACGTATTTTATTATCTAATCAAATAAATATATAAGTTTTTGAGTATGAAAGGATTTATGTGGCTAGCAGCCGGTACTTTGGTAATTAGTAGTTTTACTTCTTGTGTAAGTAAGAAAAAAATGACCGCAATGAAAGAGTCTCATGCCAAAGAAATGGCCAGTTTAAATGGTCAGCTGGGTAAATGTGGGGAAGATTTGAACATGTACATGAAAAAATTATCGGCCTGTGAGCAGGAGAGAGAAAACATGCGATCGGCGTCTCAACAAAAAGATGACCAGATAACAGATTTGAGGGGCCAGTTGGCAGATGCCAAAAAGACAAGAGATCAGCAGTTTGAACAGGTGGGTAATCTTACGGTAATGAGTAAGGCAGCCAATGAAAACATGAGGGCAACCCTGGCTCAGTTGGAGAAAAAGATAAATACATCCAATTATTGCAGCAGGCAAAAGTAAGGCGGATTCGATCAACCTTGCATTGGCTGTCAACCTGAAGAGTGCCTTAAACGATGGGCTTAGCGACCAGGATATAGAGATCAAGGTTGACAAAACGGTGGTTTTTATTAATTTGTCTGACAAAATGCTATATCAGTCGGGCAGTTCCAATCTGACACCAAAGGCCAAAGAAGTGCTAGGCAAAATCGCTAAAATAGTGGAGACGCGTAAAGACATTGACATCATGGTGGAAGGATATACAGACAATAAACCCATCGCCACAGACTGTATCAAAGACAACTGGGATCTGAGTGTAAAAAGGGCTACTTCGGTTGTAAGGATGCTGCAAAACACCTACAAAGTTGACCCCAATAAACTGATTGCTGCAGGTAGAGGTGAATACAACACCCTTTCAGACAACAACACGGCAGATGGCAGGGCAAACAATAGAAGAACCCGAATCATCTTATTGCCTAAACTGGATCAGTTTTACGAGTTGATGAATCCCAACAAAATGTAAGATGCAAAAAAACACCACTGTCACTTCGTACGTCGATGGTCTGAGTCAATGGAAGGAAGAAATTATCCTGCTCAGAGAATTGGTCTTATCAGCCGACCTTGAGGAAACGATCAAGTGGGGTGGTCCATGTTATACCAAAGGCGGTCAGAACATCTTGGGTCTGGCCGCCTTTAAACACTATGCATGTATCTGGTTTTTTCAAGGTGGCTTGCTCAAAGATGAAAAAGGTCATCTCATGAATGCACACGGGAATACATTGAGCACATCCTAGAAGCCAAAAAAGAAGAAACCCGTCTTCGAAGAGTGGAAAAGTGTGTAGAAGCGGTGATGTCAGGAAAACCGAGGTAACGGGGTACTTGTCCTTATGCCGGCAAAGCCTGTGTTGGGACCCTATTTGGAAGGGATATTACCATATTTCATTTTTAAACAACTGTGGCGACTCAATGATTTGCGTCGCTTCATATTCCATCACCGAAACATCCACCATCGGTAAATCGGTACATCCATCATCGGTATATCGGTAAATCGGTACATCCACCATCGGTACATCCACCATCGGTATATCGGTACATCGGTACATCCATCATCGGTATATCGGTACATCGGTATATCGGTACATCGGTACATCCATCATCGGTATATCGGTACATCCATCATCGGTATATCGGTACATCCATCATCGGTACCCCTACACCAGTAAACTGGCATAGGGGCAAGCATCCACCATCGGTAATTTATACCTCTATTTTGGGCAATTCTGAAAAAAAATAACACCAGGTATTGACAAGTTGATAAATCTATCGTAATTTTGCGATAAATATTAAAAACTGTGGGAATAGCCAAAAGTGAAGAGTTTACAGTAAAGGACAACAACCTGGCAAGGTTCGCCAAGGCCCTTGGGCATCCGGCAAGGGGTGGCGATTCTGAGGCTGCTGATCAAAAGGGCAAGTTGCATTTGCGGCGATATTGTAGATGAACTCCCCTTATCTCAAAGTACCGTATCACAACACCTCAAAGAACTGAAGGAAGCAGGGCTCATCAAAGGTGAAATAGAGGGTGTACGCATCTGCTATTGCATCGATGAAGAAGCCTGGAGCCAGGCTCAGACATACATGAATGAGCTATTTGGCGGGTACTACCTCAACAGAGAAAGCTGCTGTTGATTTTTTTTGTCAAAATTCATCGTTATTTTACGATACATTATTCATACATAAAACCATTAATACCATGCAAACAGATGAACAACTCAAGGAGATTGTAAGACAGAAATACAGTGAAATTGCCTTACAGGATAAGGCCGACAACCAGGCATCATGCTGTGGATCCGGCTGTTGCTCCACCGAAGTGTACAATATCATGACCGATGACTATGCCGGGATGGAAGGCTATAATGCCGAGGCCGACCTCGGATTGGGCTGTGGACTGCCTACCCAGTTTGCGCAAATCAAAAAAGGGGATACCGTAGTAGACCTGGGCAGCGGTGCCGGCAACGATTGTTTTGTGGCTCGTGCTGAAACCGGTGATGCGGGAAAAGTAATCGGCATCGACTTTACCCCTGCCATGATCGACAAAGCCAGAGCCAATGCTGAAAAACTGGGCTACAACAATGTAGAGTTTCGCCAGGGCGACATCGAAAAAATGCCCATCACCTCCAATGTGGCTGATGTAATTGTGAGCAACTGTGTACTCAATCTGGTACCTAATAAGAACAATGTTTTCAAAGAGATTTTTCGGGTGTTAAAGCCAGGTGGTCACTTTAGCATCTCAGACGTGGTGCTTGTAGGTGAATTGCCGGAGTCATTGAGAAAAGATGCTGAAATGTATGCCGGTTGTGTTTCTGGCGCTATCCAAAAACAAGAATACCTGCAACTAATTAAAGACAATGGCTTTGAAGGCATGGTGGTACAAAAAGAAAAGGCCATCCATGTTCCAGACGACATCCTTAGTCAATACCTCAATGCAGAGCAGCTAACCGCTTTCCGAAATGGCAATACGGGTATCTTCAGCATTACTGTTTTTGCTCAAAAACCTGCTCAAAAAGCATGTTGTGAACCAGGCTGTTGTTCATAAGCGATATTTCGGGGCTGTGCTCTGAATGGATGACATTAAATATAAAAGGGGGCTAAATGGCCCCCCTTTTTTTGTCGGAATGACTGGGTTCGAACCAGCGACCTCACGCCCCCCAGACGTGTACGCTACCAACTGCGCTACATCCCGATTTGTAGTGCAAAAATAAGGAAAAAAAGTGAAAAATGCTATTTAATAATGATGAGATTACCACTTATTACTGCCTTTAATTACAGCTTGACATCTGAGCTGTAATAGTCTAAAGAACTGATTTCTAAAGTTCTGAAACCAATTTTCAACATTGAGGTTATCAAAAAATCAGCTTCAAAGATACTTGTGTTGTATTGGAAATATCAAATATTTTATCCCAAATTAATCCATTTGAATTAGATGGAATACTTGACCATCTCTGAAATTATATCAAAAAACAAAATTATTCGTAAATTTGCGAATAAGCTGTTTATAAAATGAATAAGAAACGCAATTTCTCCATAGAACAAGAGCAAACAGCGCGTTTTGCCAAAGCCATGGCACATCCCGTGCGGATAGCGATCCTACAGCTGCTGCATTCTCAGTCTTGCTGTTATCATGGTGATATGGCAGAAGAACTGCCCATAGCCAAATCTACCCTTTCTCAACACCTCAATGAATTAAAGGATGCCGGCTTGATTCAAGGCAATATCACCCCACCTACCGTAAAGTATTGCATCCATACGGAAAATTGGCAAAAAGCAAAAAACCTATTTAATCTTTTATTAGCCAATACTGAGCTGACAGAAAAGTGTGAAAATGACCAAAAACATTGTTCGTAATATTGCGAATTAATTGGGTTGTTCGTATATTTGCGAATAATTGGTTTACACTTAATGAAACTTGCAATGAAAACAAATAAAAGTATTGGGAACCGGTTGCCCAAAATGCAAAACTATGTACCAAACGCCAGCGGTCAAACAATTAGGTGCTGAGGTTGAAGTAGTAAAAATTGAAGACATTGAAGAAATTTTAAAATACAATGTATTAACTACTCCGGTGTTGATGATCGATGAAGTGATTAAAACCAAAGGAAGAGTAGCGGACGTTCAAGAAAAAAAAACTTGGCCACAAGCAACAAATACTATTTAGGCATCTGTTGGCTTATCAACTTACCGCCATTGTAAAATATGCGTCTAAGCGAAAAAACAAACCAAAAACATGCAAGTAAAACTCAAATTTTTAGACCGCTATCTTACGCTATGGATCTTTATGGCCATGATCCTCGGTGTAGGCCTGGGCTATTTTTTCCCGGGCATCAAAACCCTTTTTGATCAATTATCCGTTGGCAGTACCAATCTTCCTTTGGCTTTAGGGCTCATCCTCATGATGTACCCTCCATTGGCAAAAGTAGACTACTCATTGTTACCTAAAGCTTTCCAAGACAAAAAGGCCATGACTCTTTCTTTGGTATTGAATTGGTTGATAGGTCCCGTTTTGATGTTTGTCCTGGCCATTCTGTTTTTGCGCGATGAGCCTGATTACATGGTTGGACTCATCCTGATTGGGCTTGCCCGTTGCATAGCCATGGTCATAGTTTGGAATGACCTGGCTGGTGGTAATCGCGAATACGGTGCCCTTTTGGTAGCCCTCAACAGTGTTTTTCAGGTAATCACCTACAGCTTTTATGCCTGGCTTTTTATCCATGTACTACCCCACTCTATGGGACTAGCTACCTATGCTATTGATGTACCAATGGCGCAGGTTGCTCAAAGTGTTGCCATCTACCTGGGCATTCCCTTTTTAGCTGGTTTTCTCAGTCGCAAATACTTGATACAGGCCAAAGGAGCAGATTGGTACAACAGAAAATTTGTGCCCCGCATTTCTCCGATCACATTGTATGCATTGTTGTTCACCATTGTGCTGATGTTTAGCCTCAAAGGAGATAAAATTCTTGAGCTGCCATTGGATGTAGTAAAAGTAGCCATTCCCCTTGTCATCTATTTTGTGCTGATGTTTTTTGTCAGCTTTTTTATCAACAAGGGCATGGGTGTGCCCTATGATAAAAATGCTTCCATTTCCTTTACAGCAACCGGCAACCATTTTGAGTTGGCCATCGCGGTAGCCATTTCGGTTTTTGGCATTCATTCAGCTCAGGCTTTTGTAGGAGTCATTGGTCCGCTTGTAGAAGTGCCTGTATTGATATTGTTGGTGAAAGCCAGTTTATTCCTCAAAGAAAAATACTACCCAAATGTTTCCGCAAATTAAGATTCACCTAGATTCCTTTGATGCGCTTGCCATCACAGAAGAGCGCAAAGCATTGTTGCAGCCCTTGGTAACCTACATTCAGAACAAAAAGAAAGAGCAACAAACCATCCGACTCAACTTCATCTGCACCCACAATTCGCGCAGGAGTCACTTGTCGCAAGTTTGGGCCCAGGTAATGGCACATCATTTTGAAGTAGCCAATGTATGCTGTTATACAGGTGGTACCGAGGCCACTGCCCTATTTCCAAAAGTAGCAGAGACCCTGCTTTCACAAGGCTTTCACATACACATGCTAAGTGCAGAGCAGAATCCTGTCTATGCCATAAAGTACGATGCCAACGAAGCTGCCATCATTTGTTTTTCAAAAACATATGATCATCCCTTTAATCCAAGCTCCCATTTTGCAGCCATCATGACCTGTAACAGTGCCGACGAAGCCTGTCCGATGGTACTGGGAGCAGAGGCCCGTTTTCCGGTAAAATACGATGACCCCAAAGCTTTTGATGGCACCGAACTACAAACAGCCAAGTATGCAGAACGAAGTCTCGAAATAGCGCAGGAAATGTGGTGGGTGTTTTCTAGGTTATAGATTCTAACCTTTAACCAAGACGGGATTTTAATTGAGTGGTTATCACCAAAACCACAACCGCCAGACCAGCCATCAATGGTTGCAGGAAAGAGACAAAGCCAATGATGGTTACCTGGACCAATATCCACACCAATAAAACAAGTCCAGCCCATAAGGCCGCATTATAAGCTCCATTTTTATTTCGTAATACATAGTAAGCTGCTGTCACATGACTGCCCCCAACCACCACAAAAAGGATCAGAGAAGGAATTAAAAAAGTAGAAAACGGACTTCCCTCCAACCATTCTTTGGGTAGCTCTTTGGGACTCATCATACCATAGCTACCCCCTCCAAAGGCGTTGATGGCAATAAAAGCTAACAAAATCCCAAGCACCGTAACCATGCCCTCAGATTTTAAGGCAAACGAATTTTTCATGACAAAAAATTGTAGGACAAAATTAAGCTTATAAGCACCCCTATGTCAAGGTTTAAAAGCTGATAGAAAATGGTAGGGGGGATGATGGTGGTTGGAAGGCGTGGATTTGTATAAAGAAATTTTCAAAACAATATTCTGTTTAATGCTTTAAATATTCAAATGTATAAAATTTAATTTTACATCATCAAAATAAAATGACATTATATTCCAAAGATATTTTTGTCAAATTGAAAGCGATATGGTCCTGTTATCTTAAATTCAAGAGAATAATTTAACTTAGAGCGCAGAATACACCACAACGACACCGAAATAGTCATGAGTACAGATAATCCCATATTAAATAGTCCATATCACGAACCTTTGCTCCATTACAATACCAATAGCGAAGGCGCATTGGATTATAAAGATATCCGAAACGGGAGGCGGATATTTAAGACCGAATTGGCTGTTTTACCCACCAGGCAATCTGGGCAAAAAGAAATTTTTGAGTGGAATGACAATGCTGAAGATTATACAAGCCACATCATCAATCTCTGCAGAAAAGAAGTGGAATTATGGAGAAAAGAAAATTATGTCAATACCACTAGGATCACAAAAGAACTACTGAATTTTTGGTTTACCAACCCTGAAAGACACGCTGTAAAAAAACTGTTTTTTGCCCAACAGGAAGCAGTAGAAACCGCGATATGGTTGAATGAAGTGGCAGAAAAATCCAATGTTGGCAACCATATTCTGGGTTTATTGAGAGATGCACAGATTTCGGTGAGTGCTGATGCGGCAGATCAGCTGCCCAGAATAGCCTTTAAAATGGCAACCGGATCGGGTAAAACGGTGGTGATGGCATGTTTGATATGTTATCATTACTTCAATCGACAGGAATACCGAAATGATACCCGATTTGCTGACTATTTTCTGATAGTAGCTCCTGGAGTGACTATCAAAAGCAGGCTTGGGGTACTCTTTGTTGATACCAAAAACAAAAATCCCAATGATATAGAGGATTATTACCGGGTCAGAGGACTTATACCCGCTCATATGGAACATCGACTTCAAAATTTGAATGCCCGGTTGGTGATCACCAATTACCATACGTTTGAACCAAAGACCCTACAAGGGAATAAAAAAAGTCCCTTTGATGGTAAGGTAGATTTATATGGGAAAGAGATTGATACTGGTAATAAGGAGGATTTTGCACAGGTTATAAAAAGAACCCTAGGCAAGTTTAAAACAGGGAGTAGAATTTTGATACTCAATGACGAGGCGCATCATTGTTATTTGCCCAAATCAAAAACCAAAACTACTGATAACGAAGAAGCGGATGAAAACGCCAGAGCAGCGGTATGGTTTACAGGCCTCAAAGAAATAGCCAAAAAATTCAAACTACAGGCGGTCTATGACCTTTCTGCTACCCCATATTATCTAACAGGATCCGGCTATACACCCTATAGCTTGTTTCCGTGGGTGGTATCTGATTTTGGATTGATCGAAGCCATTGAAAGTGGACTGGTAAAAATTCCGTTTTTGCCTGAGAGTGATAACACGCAGGAGTTGACCATGCCTGTGCTTCGCAATTTGTACGAACACGTAAAAGAAGAATTGCCCAAAAAAGGACAGCGGACACAAAAAAAAGACGCAGCATCAGAAGGAACCAAGTTTGTAGAACTACCTCCAAAATTGCCATCACTTGTCAAAGGCGCCTTGGATCAATTTTACAACCACTATGTAGAATATTTCAACGGCATCAGAAAAATGAAGGAAGAAAGAGCCAATATTTTTTCTGCTCCGCCAGTCTTCATCGTTGTATGCAACAATACCGGGGTGTCTAAAGAAGTATATAAATACATTGCCGGATATGAATACGTAGATGGTGATGGCGCCATCCAGGTGGTGCAAGGCGCAAAAGACCTTTTTAGTAATTATGACCCTGCCACCAACAAACCATTGAAACGCCCACCTACTCTGCTCATAGACAGCGATGCCCTGGAAAATGGCGAGCAGATCAATGATGATTTCAAAAATATTTTCTTCAGAAATAGAAGAATTTAAAAGAGATTATGCGCGGCTACACGGCCAAGGGAGTATTGAAAAGATATCAGATGCTGAGATTTTACGCGAAGTGGTCAATACCGTAGGCCAACAAGGCAAAGTTGGGTGCTCATATCAGGTGTGTGGTATCGGTATCTATGCTAACCGAAGGCTGGGATGCCAATACGGTTACCCACATCATGGGTTTGCGCGCCTTTGGGTCGCAGCTGCTTTGTGAACAGGTGGCGGGCAGAGCCTTGCGAAGAATGAATTATTACCTGCAGGGCTATGACAAAGATGGCAACCCTACCGATGATAAACGAAAGGTAGTCATTGAAAAATTCCCTCCTGAATATGCCCACATCATAGGTGTGCCCTTTAAACTGTTTAAGGGTGGTAAAACAGAAACACCTCCTCCTCCCATTGATCTTACCCATATCGCCCCAATCGATGAGACAGGCCGCATGGAAATCACATTTCCCAATGTGGTGGATATAGAATTGAAAATCAGGAAGGCGAGATTCAATATGATCTTAGCACCATCGAAAACTATGAGATTGATGGCTCAAAATTTCCAACCGAAACCATTTTGGCCAGCCCCATTTCTCCCAATCAGGAACGGTTGGAAGTGAAAGGAGTGCTGGAAAAAAGAGACCAGGAGCTGATCTTTTTGATCACCAAAGAATTGATCAAGTATCATTTTAGCGACGATGAAGGCAATCCCAGATTTCAAATTTTTGGCAAATTGAAAACATTGTTGACGAGTGGTACCATACAAAGGTGCATCTGCTCAATATACCCGACCAGAGATATAAACGGCTGCTCTATTTTGAAGATGCCAAAAAGATAGTGGATCACATTGCTCGGGGCATCAATACGCAACACAATACCATAGAACACATAAGGCCTGTATTTAATTATTACAACAAATTTTGGAAGTACCAAATATGTAAATGGCAATACGGTAAAAGACGTTTATGCCACAGAAAAAGCCACATCAATTTTGTGGTAATGGACAGCGACTGGGAAGGCATATATGCTAAGACCCTGGAAGAATTACCAGCTGTAGAATGTTATGTCAAAAATCAATTTCTTGGCTTTGCCATTCCCTACACCAAAGATGGCATCGATCGGCATTATTTTACAGATTTCATCGCAAAGGTCAGGTGCCAGGATGGAAGCTTGAAAAATCTCATGATTGAAATCAGTGGCATGAGCAAGGATAAAGCTGAAAAAAAATGGTTTGTAGAAAACAGGTGGATTCCGGCAGTCAATTCATTGAAATCAAAATACGAATACCCCGAATGGCATTTTATTGAAATAGCCAATGATATAAGGAACATCCGCAATCAACTCATTGATAAAATAAGCAGTCTATGAGTTACCAGCGTGATTTACAAATAATGTATTGCCTGACCAGTTTCCTGGTATCAATTGGGTTGAATTTAAATTAAATACAAAATTTTTATCAAGCACATTACATCGACACGAGCCCGTTATCATGTCGATTTTTTTGATTTTTTTCGACATGATAAGCAGTCGTGTCGATTGTATAAACATGACTAAAGCATAGAGCTATGGCCAAAAAAGTAGAATCCATCAAACACAAAGCCGATACCCGGGCCCATACCCCTCCAAAGAAGAAGCTGGCTATGAAGAAGCCAACACCAGGGTGCAGGCCGGTAAAAAGGTACTGGAATTACCCAAAAACCCCGTAGTGCATCGCGGCCAGGATCCTGAGTTGTTCTGGCTCAACAAATACGGCAACGACGACCGCGATGATCTGCTACGTGCGGACATTCGCAGCCTTTATCGACACGAACACATAGCCCCCGAGACCCTCATAAAAAACTTATATAAGGTCACTGAAAGCCAGGCCGCACCGGATCTTTTTTCCAGTGTGAACGAGTTGTTTGGCAATGCTCTGGAAAAAGACGAGATCGAAAAAGTAAGCCAGTACTACCACCACCACGACGGCTGGACCAACCGTCTCATCCAGGGAGACAGCCACCTGGTCATGGCATCCCTGCTCGAAAGAGAAGGTATGGCAGGCCAGGTACAAACGATATATTTTGATCCACCTTATGGCATTAAGTATGGCAGTAATTGGCAAATTAAATTGAACAATCGTGATGTAAAAGATGGAAGCGATGAAATGCTTTCAGGAGAACCTGAACAGATAAAAGCATTTAGAGATACTTGGGAATTGGGCATTCATTCATATTTATCTTATTTGCGTGATAGATTATTGATTGCAAAGGAACTACTGAATGAAAGTGGTTCTTGTTTTGTACAAATATGTGATGAAAACATCCATCTTGGTAAGAAGCATTATGGATGAGGTTTTTGGTAGAAAATTATTTTGCACTAATTAATTTTAAAGCATGAGCCCTTTAAGTCAAAAAGGGATTGCAAGTGTATATGATTATATTATTTGGTATTCAAAAGATAAGTGAAAAATTAAATTTAGACATTATATTCAGACCAGATATATCAGATGATAGAGAACATAGATTCATGGATGATAAAAGTGCCCATTAGGATATAGAAAAATTTCAGAAGAAGAATTTGCTTCATTGAATGATGAACAACTAAGAAAAATATTTAGACGTTCTGTTTTAACATCGTCAGGATTCACTCCATCATGTATGTTTGATTTTGAATTAAATGGCATAAAATGCAAGCCATTCGGCAATAAAAGTTGGAGAACAAACAAAGCTGGTGTAGAAAAATTAATTAGGAAGAATAGATTATTTATTCTGGAAAGAGTCCTTAGTACAAACAATACCATTCCGATTTTCCGTTAATGCAATTGGTAAAATAGTTGGAATGATACTGCATTTGCACAAGGCAGAGATGAGTAGTTCAAACTGGTCCCAAAGTATCCCACGAGTGTTTTTGATGACCAGCGACCCGGGAGACTTAATTTTAGATCCTATGTGGAAGTGGAACCGCAGCATTTGTTGCTGAACAGTTTGGAGACGATGGATAACTATTGATACCAGTAGAATTGCGATAAACATTGCGAGAAACAAAATTGACGACTTCTATATTTCCATATTACAAATTACAATGATGAATTAACAAACAGAGATATTCGCCAAGGTTTTAAGTACAAAGCAGTTCCACACATTACGTTAAAAAGTTTGGCAATGATGAACCTCCTGCTACGGAAACGTTATACGACCAGCCTGAGCAAGACAAAAAACTATTGCGTGTTAGTGGTCCATTTACCGTTGAGACCCTTCAAAATTATGAACCCATCAGTCTCAAAGACTTAGATGATGAAGTTAGGGTAAATGAAGAAGAAGGAGCATTTGAAGAGGTGATCAAACAACACCTCCTAAGTGCTGGTATCAAAAATGGTAGAAAAGATGAGATGGTGATTTTTCGCAGTGTGGAGTTATTGAGTCATTCGTATTTGCATGCAGAAGGTTTTTATATGAATGGCATTGGCGAAAAGAAGGCATATTTCCATATAGGACCAAAGTTTGGCACCGTCAGTAAAACTGCTGTGAACGAAGCAGTAAAGGAATGTCGCACCAGAGGAGATGCAGGTTGGTTTATCATACTTGGTTTTAGTTTTGAAAGTGATATAGAAGGTAGTACACAAACGATGAGCATGGGAAAATTTGAAGTAACCAAATGCCGCATACACGATGATCTTTTGCAAGAAGGACTAAAAAAGAAACCTGCAAAATCAGCAGCATCTTTTGTTACCATTGGGGAGCCGGATATTGACTTACTAAAAGATGGAAATTCAGTTACCGTTGAAATAAAAGGCCTGGATATCTACGATCCTATAAAAGACGAGGTAAAACCCCGTGATGTCCACGACATTGCCTATTGGATGGTAGATGACGATTATGATGGCAGCAACTTCATTGTCAAACAAGTATTCTTCTGTGGCGGCGACAAAGATGAATTCAACAAATGGAAAAAAAGGCCTGGATAACTTAGCCAAAGATTCCACCAAAAAGAAAGGTAGAAAAAACCCTCAAGATTGAAATCGACGACGAAGCCTTTGATAGACTGTATGGACATATATCTCATCCAATCGAAATAAAAAGTAGAAGTCAAAAAATTGCGGTGAGGATAGTGAGTCAGTTTGGGGAGGAGTGTACGAAGGTGATGGGGGTGTGAAAATTAAATAACAGTGCAATGGAGAACAACGAACAACAATTTGAAAACCAAATAGAAAATTCCATTTACAAAAACAATCTTTTCATTTTAGGATCTTTTGAGAAAAGAATAACTGTCTATTCCCAACAAGTTCGTTCCATTAATTTGGTTTACAGCTTATATAAAGTCTATAATTTTAATTTAAATACCAGAATAGGAATAATAGGCGGCGGTGCGGCTGGAATTACTGCAGCAATTTCTGCTGCAAGGTTAGGTGCAACAGTTCATTTGTATGAAAAAAGCTCAATACTTAATCTATGGTCTCAATGTAAAGTAAGAAAAATACACCCAAATATATTTGA
>JADKFC010000009.1 GCA_016717655.1 Saprospiraceae bacterium | reverse complement strand
TTTCACTGTGGTTGTAGGTCAGCGCTGCACTTGGAAACAAGCCTGTATAATTTCTGTCTACATAGTCATTGGGCTGGGCTGCAATGCTGGTATCTCTTCTCAAATCACCAATAGAGTGTGTGTTTTCCATTCTTACACCAGCCTGGTAGTTCCATTTGCCTTTACCCCCGGCCAAATTGAGGTACAAAGCGGAAACTTCTTCCGTGTAATTGAATTTGTTGGATTGATCTATGTCTTTAATGGGACTTCCATCTACCAAATTGAAAAAATCAAAGGTGTTTTCGGTTATTACCCTGGCATATTTGCCCCCGGAACTCAATCGAAGCCCTGATTTTTTAAACGTATGTGTATAATCCAGTTTCGCGGTCGATATATCTATATTAGACGGCGTATTATTGGTAAAATCTCTTCGGGTGGTAACCTCACCAGTATTACCGTTGATGTATCTATTGGGTTGCATACTGGTTGATGTGGCAGTAAAATACCCTTTGTCCAGGTCTACAGATAGCTCATTGCCTATGGTATCCGTAAAACGATAATTCAGGTTTACATTGGCATTATAAGAATGATTGGTAATGGTATTGGATGCATCCAGGGTAGAATCAATCCTGGTAGGACTCAGCTGAGAGTAAATATTGGTTCTGCTGGTGCTGATGTATTCCTTGTCGATCATTTGTGTGTTGCCATTAAACAAAATACCAAAAGTATGCTTGTCATTGGCATAGTAGTCAACCCCAATTTTGCCATTCACAGGCACGTTGGAATTGACCTGCGACTGTCTTTGGTCATAAATGGCACCATCTTGCTCACGTCTTAAATTGAGTTCATTATAATATTTATTATTTCCTATCCCAAAATTGCCAAAGGTGTTGACTTTTTTATTGCGATTGTTGAGGTTGAGCGAGGCATAGGATTTATGGTATTTGCCATATCCTCCACTTAGGTTCAGATTTCCATTGGTTCCAAAATTTTTATTTTTTCTGAGTCTCAGGTTGATGATGCCGGCATTTCCCTGGGCGTCAAATTTGGCAGATGGGTTGGTAATGATTTCAATGGCTTCAATGTCTGCAGAAGTAAGTCCTTTTAGCAGACTGGCCAATTCTGAGGGACTCAGGTAGCTGGGCTTACCGTCAATGTAGATATTGACACCGTTTTTACCTTTGAGTTGGATGTTTTCATTGTTGTCAATCGTTACCCCGGGTGCCTTTCTCAATAAGTCGAGGCCGTTGGAGCCAACTGCCGAGATACTGGCATCGGTATTCAAAATCATCTTATCTGCCTGGATTTCAATCAGTGGTTTTCTGGCCTTAACCGTTACTTCCTCAATCATTTGGGTTGATGCCAGGAGAGCTATATTGCCAAAATCCATACCTTTATTGTCATCCAGGGTAAATTCTGAGGACCTGTATGTTTCAAATCCAACGAATGAACATTCAATATAATATTTGCCAGGTTGCGTTCCCGAGATATTAAATTTGCCCTGGTTGTCGGTAACTTCTCCTTTGACCAATAAACTATCGGATGACTGAAATAGGATTACAGAAACAAATTCTATTGCATTACCATTTGCATCTTTGATGGTGCCAGATATTTGCTGGCCAAAAAGACTTGAAATTGAAAATAAAAAACAAAAAATAAACAATGGTTTCATAAAGGTGATTTGTGAGGGTAAAGACGATGCAAATTCGCACCCCGTTGCAGCACATTTCTGTTTCTTCGATTAAAGCATCGATTTTATCGACAATTTTTGAATATCTCCACCAAAACGCTACATTAGCCTCTTAAATTATTGAAAATGAAATTAAAAAGTCTGGTTCTTTTGCTGTTTGCTGTTGCCTTTTCTATCCCTTTCTCAAACACCTACTGAGTTGGTAAAATCATTTTTCAGGAGCATGGCCTATATAGATACCCTGGGCATTAAAAACATGAGCCTGGCGGGTGCCAAACTATGCTCCACTGCTGTTGGGAAAAAAAGGAACCAACAACACAGAATGCATCAGATGGAAGAATTCATCCGGTCGCTGAATCCTTTAAAGCCAGAGAGCTGGATGAACAGATCCGGGATTTGAAAGAGGAAGTCAGAGACAAGGCTGCAACCGTAAGCATGGAGTATGATTTCTTTTTTCGGGGGAAATTTAGTCATTGCGGGGTCAATGTTTTTCACTTTTTAAAATCAGAAACAGGTTGGAAATTGACCGGCATTGATGACACCAGGAATAAAACGAATTGTATGGGAGAACAAAAAGCGGCTGCCGGGCTTTTTGTTGGATTCGCCGGCATGCTGTAGCAACCAAAGCTGATAGTGCTGCCTATTTTAATGCGTTGGCTGAGGATGCAGTTTTATAGGTACAGATAGCTTTGGAGGTGTGGAACAAAGAACAATTTCTCGACTTTGCAGCGCCTTATTTTAAGAAGGGTAAGGCTTGGGATTTTGTGAAAATCAGCAGAAACCTTCATTTCGACGGAGAGAGGAGAATGATCTGGTTTGATGAGGTTTTGGATACCTGGATGGGTCCCTGTCGTGGCTCAGGATGGATAGCCATAGAGGGCGACCAATTAAAAATCAAACAATATGTATTATCTATGACTGTGCCCAACGATAAAATCGATGGGGTGCTTCAGGCCATTGGGGCTCAGCGACGAAAAAGGGGCTAGTTGTTTTCCTGCTTGGGCTTAACATCCAGCTGTGTTCCCCTGCAATTTTTTGAACCACAAAAGCAGGCATATTTTTTCAGCACCTTTTTGGTGATTTTGCCCTCAATTTCAAGGCGGTAGTCATAAAAGAGTTCTTTGCCTTTTTTAATATCCTTTCTGGCGTAAATAAATATCCTGCCATCTTTATTTTTAGCCTCGCAGTTGGGTTTACAGCTGTGATTGATGTACCTGGCTTCATTGCCATTGTCAGCGCCATCAATTACCTGGTCTTCATCGATACCAAAAAACATGGTAAATGAGTGTTCTTCGTTGTCAATAAATCTTTTGTTGGCCTCATCCCAGGAAATAACGTTGCCGGTATATTCAATGATTTTTTTGCCTTTTTTTATGTCTTTTGCCGCAAAGACTCCCCTGCCATGTACGGGGGACTCCATCACTACAAATTTTGGTTTTTTTGCCACTTTGCTGATTTTTGAATTGACGACAAATTTCAAAAAAAAAATGATGACCTCATCTATTATGGTCACATTTCTATCATTATTTGAAAAAAAATAAATTGCCCCCCTAGTAACGGGAAATCCTTAATGCCAGATAGCAGCTATACTTGTTGGGGAAGTTTCTGAAATTACAATTGTCTTTTATCTTTGTGATATGATTAAAATATATGCGTCAGGTATTCAAGACCTTACTGTAGCCAGGTATTTTGCCGCCATGGACGTGAGTCTGGCAGGTTTTGCCATCAATGCCCAAAACATAGGCACTATTTACAGCATCAAAGAGTGGATTGAAGGTCCTAAAACGGTGGCTGAATTTGATCACACAACCAAAGCTGATAAACAGGAAGATTTATTTCATACCTCGGGAACTGATTATTTGCTGCTACCCTACAACAGAGTTTATGAATATGATGTGCCTTCTATTGTTGTAATTGATGAAATCAACCAGGCAGCAGAAGCAGCTATTGTTGTTTACAAAGTGGGGCCCAACCTTGCGCCATCCGCTTTAGATACAAGCCTTTTGGTGGAAAGAGAAGACCGAACCGTTTATTTTGATCTACCAGAATTCAGTCATGAATGGATTCAATTTCTGGCATCTTTTCCCAACACTGGAATTGTAGTAAGAACTGGTACCGAAGACAAGCCTGGAATTAAATCATTTGATGAGGTAGATGCCCTGTTTGAAATGCTCGGAAATTTATAAGGACTATTTTCTGCGAATGATGAGCAGAGCGATGAGGATAGAAAACATAGATATTACGTGGTAAATGCCAAAATCTTCCCCATCAAATAAGCCCCACAGTGAAGCCACCACCGGAATTAAGAAGGTGACCGAAGACCCAAAAACTGCATTGGTATGCTGAATCAAACGGTAAAAGACAATATTGGCCAGCACCGTACACAACAATGACAGCAATGCGACCGCCATTAAAGAAGGGTGGCTTGCCGGATTTTGAAAGGCATGGATCAGGGACCCGGAAAAAATCAGATAAAGTAAGGGAGGAAAACCAACCATAACAAAGGCCACTGCTGAAACGGTGACAGAGCTGGTGGAAGGAAAAAACTGCTTGACGGCATTGGCGTTAAAGCCATAACAAATGGTAGCCAAAAGAATAAGCAGACTATACCAGGCATTGCTACCCTGTACCCCACCACCGGCATTGTACACCAGCAGACCGGCACCCACAAAGCCAATCATAACACCCGCCAATTTGCCCCATTCAAATCGGGCATTGAAAAGCCAAACACTGATTAATAGGGTAAAAATGGGAGTCAGTGCATTCAGGATACCTGCAGTTGCGCTGTCTACATGGGTCTGGGCAAAGGCAAAACAAAAAGAAGGTATGCCCGTAGTGGTTAAACCTACAAACAAAAATTTATACCATTTTTTCCAATCAATCTGTCTGAACTGGGTAATAACAAAGGGCATCAAGGCCACACAGGCAATGGCAATCCTAAAGCTAGCTACTTCAACCGGGCTGAGCCCAACCAGGGATCTTTTGATCAGAATAAATGAACTTCCCCAAATGACCCCAAGGATAAAAAGTTGAAGCCAGCTGGCTAAGGTGATTTCAGTTTTTTGATTCATAGAGGTCAAAGATAAGTAGATCGACCCACTAATATTAAAATTTAACTACTGATTGTATTTTTACCCGTCTGTAGAAAATGTCTACTTTTGTACCATGGAAATCATGATCAATACATTAAAAGTCATAGCCTTTGATGCCGATGATACCTTGTGGGACAACGAAACCTATTTTAGGGCGGCGGAAGAAAAATTTGTGTCATTACTTGAAAACTATCTTCCTCCTCACTCTACATTAAGAGCCTTACTTAAAACCGAGATCGATAATCTGGGGCTTTACGGATATGGCATCAAAGCTTTTATGCTGTCGATGATAGAAACTGCCATCAGAGAAACCAGTTATACCCTTCCTGCATCCGCCATAGATGAAATCATTGTTATAGGCAAAGAAATGTTGAGTAAGCCTGTTACCTTGCTGCCGGATGTTGAGCTGGTATTACAAGAACTATCTAAAAAATACAAGTTAGTAGTAGCCACCAAGGGAGACTTACTTGATCAGGAGCGCAAGCTTAAAAAATCAGGATTAATGGGCTATTTCCACCATATTGAGATAATGACAGAAAAAGCTGAGCAGGATTATCAAAAACTGATCCATCACCTCGACATAGATGCTAAGGAATTAATGATGGTAGGTAACTCATTGAAGTCCGATGTATTGCCTGTATTGAACATTGGTGGTTATGGGGTACATATTCCATATCACACTACCTGGGCTCATGAAGCCATTGACATTACGATCGAAAATGACAAATTTTTTCAAAAAGCCAGCCTGACTGAGCTGCTTACCATGTTATAAAATGACAGCAAAGTATCTGGATATAGAACAATGGAACAGAAAAGAACACTTTCATTTTTTCAGTGCCATGGATCAGCCCTTTTTTGGACTTGTAGCTGAGGTTGAATGCGGTGTTGCTTTACAAAAGTGTAAAAAGGAGGGGTCTTCATTTTTTCTTTACTATATGCACAAATGCCTGGTAGCAGTCAACGCAATAGAAAACCTAAGGTATAGAATCGAAGAAGATAGGGTAAGAATTTATGACACCATCCATGTTTCGCCAACGGTGGGCAGGGCAGATCATACCTTGGTTTTTCTTTCATGCCCTATTATGATAATTTTGAACAGTTTGCTCAGCTTGCGTTAGCAGAGATGCAAGCTGTGCAGCAAAAGCAAGGCTTGTGTTTAAGTGATGCCGCCAACAGACCGGATGTAGTACATTTTTCGGCCTTGCCCTGGGTGGCCTTACCCATCTGAGTCATGCAGGTGTGATCAAAAATCCGGGTAGTGTGCCTAAAATTTCTGTTGGCAAATTGATGGAAAAAATGGCCGATATTATCTTCCGATATCCATCCACCTGCACCACGCCTAGCCGATGGTTATCATGCTGGACAATTTTATGAAAGGCTGGAAGAATTGCTAAATTCCTAAGCTGTTGTAGAAAAAATCACCACCTATTATCTTGATTTCTCCTGTGCTTCATGAAGTTTATGATAATTTCCCACAAATGTTCGTATGGAATAAATTCTACTTCTGCTGCTTCATCAGAGGTTAATTTTGGGTTTGCCAATAATTTTGCATGGTATTTTTTAGCATGTCGTTCAATAGCAACTATATGATAATTGTTGCGCACCACTTCCAACAGCATATTGATAAAGCAGTTGCTTCGAATGCTATCACTTTTTGTAATGTATCGGCTTGAATACTTTTTGAGGGCGTCGATTCTGTCAATAACCTCGCCTTCTCTTTTCAGCACTATGGCTTCTAACAATTGGGCAATGATAATAGGAATATTCATTGAGGATTTGTCTCTACTGAACTCCGGATACTCATTCATATATTTTTTAACTTGTGATTTTTGGTCTTCTTGATATCCAGGTATGATGTGCATGAGTCTGAAAATATATAGATAGACACCAATCAGGGCGATTTGTCTCTTATAAGCACTTATTGCCTTAGTATAATTTTGATTGGATAATAATTCTGTAGTTATTTTATCCGCCTTTAAATATTCTCTCTTATTTACGTAAATGAGCAATAACATTTTTTGCGCGTTAATCCAAGTAGATGTTCCCTCGGTTTCTAAAACCAATATTTTTTCCACCTCCACGAGTGCTTCATCAAAGTTGTTGAGCAACACAAGGTGCTCCGCTTTTTGTCTAATTGTGTTTCTTTTAATTACAATGGAAGGAAAGCCTATGGTTTCTATATAATCCAAAAGTTTATCACAATAACCTATAACTTCATGGTATTGATTTTGAATATGGTGAAATACCATATTGAGATTGTAATAATTCCGGTGAAATTTAAACGATCTGATTTTATTCTCAAAAGGTTGTAGTTCTTTTAAATACCGTTCAATTTCTATCACCATCAGATCTTTATTTACTTTTTTGTTTTTTCCAAACTGCAGATTGATGGATTCATAATACAATGTTGATTTGTTTTCCCAATGCACATAATCAATAGTTTCTGCATAAATTTGAGTATAATACTTACATTTTGATACATTAGGTTCTGTCATTCCATAGTAGAGCCTCAGAATGTTTGCCATAAAAAGCACTTCATTGTGAAAAAAGTATTTATAGGCAATATTAAATGATTGGTTAATCAAAGGCAGGTACAAATCCCTCCTTGAAAAATAACCAATTACATTTAATACTGCCCCAGTTTTATGCAGTTCAACAAATTCATCATATTCTTTTTGGCACTCCTTTTACAGAGGGGGTAATGAATAGAAGTGAATTATATAACTTATCTGAGAGCTGCTTTTTTATTTTCTGATATCTGGGGTATTGGTTTTATATTGAATACTTCTTGTGCTGCCTGAATATCAGTTTGGTACTTTGCCATGAGATTTTTTTCAAAAAGAAGAGTTTCTTCCGGTGTCAAAAATTTTTTATCCATAAAAGATCAGCTTTTTTTAAGTTTTGGACCAAAAATTGCGCTAATGGAAGTAGAGTTTTCATACAAATTCCAATTTTATTAAGTCAATCATGAAATTAATTTTAAATTTCATACATACTATAATATTGATTTAGTGAATATTACAAATTAATACTGCAATTTTCAGGCCAAATTTTAATATAATTTTTATCTGATAATTGGCATTTTTTAATCCTAAACGGGGACATATCTTTGTCATGTGAAAGAAATGGAGGAATACCAAGTGTGCTCCATTAGCAGTTCTTATAAACTAGATGATGACAAAAGGCGGGATAAAGATTTAACAGGATATCTGTGTAATCTATTTTTATTATGGTTTACTCCGTAATCCTAAGTAGTTTGCATTGAAAACTTAGAATACTATTTCAAATCTACTTGCTATAATCACCTCATTATGAAGATATTGAGGTGATTAATAGCAATTAATTGGTCTATTTTAGACTCAATTCCAATTACTAAACTGTCATTTTTTGAGTGATAATCTGGCAATAATTTTGCAATAGATTTTATAACTCAAATTAAATTTTTACAAAATGGTAGCTTATGTAATTGGACTTTTGATGGCGCTTGGCCTTATTTCTTCTTCTAGTGAATTCAACAACATGCCTCAGAGCAATCAGTCTCAATATATGGACTGGGTAGGAGATGAAGATGGTTCAGGCCTATAATAAACCTCAGAAAAGAGGTTATTAGAAACGAATAATATATTGACTATTAATATATTGTGCTGTAAGTGTAAGTTTTTAATAACCCACATCCTTAAAGTAGTTGTGGGTTATTTTTTTAAGAAAGTAAGTTAACTCAAGATATAATATTGTGCTTTTAAGTTTTAGAATCAGCCTTGCTATTAAAGAATAACAGGGCTGATTTTTTTTTGCTCAATACCCATGCCGAACAAGGCATAGTCGTATTTAACGGGATCCTCAGCATCCAAAAGACGGCAAAAAGTCGTCAATTCTTCTACACTTTTCCAATCGCTCTGTTTTCTTTGTAACATTCCCAGGCTTCTGGCCACCCTATCTACATGCACATCAAGGGGCATCATCAGGTCTTTTAGGGGTATTTTTTTCCATAACCCAAAATCTACACCACCATCACCTGGCCTCACCATCCATCTCAAAAACATATTTAATCGTTTACAGGCAGAACCTCTTTGAGGATTGCCCACATGTTTCCGTGTCCGCTCGAGGATCTCATCGTTTGCCGAAAACATATAAGCTGATAAAAATGTGAGTGAGTCTGCCACCGACCGAAACGGTTCGTTGCCCAGAAAAGCATCTTCCAGGGAGTCGAAATTTTGATAATGCTGACGTAAAAAATGGATAAACCCCAATAAATCGGCTGTTTGAAAGGTGCGATGCACCCAGTTATCCAGAATTTTAAGGTCTTTTGGCCTATGGTTTAGTACAAAATCGTAGGGACTTGATCCCATTTTGCCAAAAAGGGCATCGGCATTTTTAATAATGGAGGTGCGATTGCCCCAGGAAATGGTAGCCGTTATAAAGGCCACTATTTCAATATCCTGTTTACGGCTATACCGATGAGGGACCGAAATAGGGTCTTTATCTATAAAACCATTGTTATGGTACTGCTGGTACTTTGTCTCGAGTAAGTCTTTTAAAGACAAAAATTCCACCCCCGGATCAAAGCTTATTTAAGCTTCTGCTTGATTTCTATGATTTCATAAGCTTCAATGGTGTCGCCCATCTGGATATCATTGAAGTTTTTAATGGAAATACCACATTCCAAGCCTGCTTTTACCTCTTTGGCGTCGTCTTTAAATCGTTTCAATGAATCGATTTCACCATGTGCACCTTCTCTGGTTGGGAAGACTACGATGCCATCCCTGATAACCCGAATGTGATTGCCCCTGGTGATCTTGCCTTCCATGACGTAACAACCTGCAATGGTACCCAGCTTGCTGATTTTGTAAACCTCACGCACCTGTACCTGTGATACAATTTTTTCTTCTTTGGTTGGTTCAACAAGCCTTCCATCGCCATCTTAACTTCATCGATGGCTTCGTAAATGATAGAATAGGTCTTGATCTGTACCCCTTCTTTTTTCAGCCAGCTGACGAGCATTGGAAGATGGTCGTACCTGGAAACCAATGATGATGGCATCAGATGCAGAAGCCAGGAGTACATCGGATTCTGAAATCTGACCTACCGCCTTGTGGATCACCCTTACGGCAATGGTCTCTACTGACAATTTAATCAGGGAGTCTGTCAACGCTTCGATAGAACCATCCACGTCACCTTTCACAATGAGGTTGAGTTCTTTGAAGGTACCCAATGCCAACCTTCTACCAATTTCATCGAGTGAAATTCGTTTTGAAGCTCTATTAAATTGTTCTCGCTCTATCTGTGCTCGTTTGGCTGCAATTTGCCTTGCATCCTGTTCGTTTTCAGTTTCTCTGAATTTTTCACCCGCCTGAGGCGCACCGCTCAATCCCAGAACCAATACAGGTGTAGATGGACCGGCTGTTTTTAGTTTTTTACCTTTTTCATTAAACATGGCTTTGATTTTGCCAGAATAAGCACCCGCTACAACAGGGGTCGCCAATGTTCAATGTACCGTTTTGGATCAAAATTTTAGTTACGTAGCCCCTTCCTTTATCGAGCGAAGCTTCAATTACAGCGCCCAAAGCAGGTCGTTTTGGATTGGCCTTAAGTTCAAGCATTTCTGCCTGAAGAAGCACCTTCTCCAAAAGTTTATCCACATTCTGTCCTTTTTTGGCAGAAATATCCTGTGATTGATATGGACCACCCCAATCTTCTACAAGGAAGTTCATAGAAGCAAGTTCTTGCTTTATTCTTTCTGGGTCTGCCCCGTCTTTATCAATTTTGTTGATGGCAAAAATAATTGGCACTCCTGCAGCCATTGCGTGACTTATGGCTTCCTTGGTTTGAGGCATGATGTGATCATCGGCAGCTACCACAATGATAACCACGTCTGTAATCTTGGCTCCCCTGGCTCTCATGGCTGTAAACGCCTCGTGACCCGGTGTATCCAGGAAGGTTATTTTTTTGCCATTTACCATTACTTCATAGGCACCCACGTGTTGGGTAATACCCCCGGCTTCTCCACTGGCAACATTGGCAGACCTGATGTGGTCAAGTAAGGATGTCTTACCGTGGTCAACGTGACCCATAACAGTGACAATTGGTGCCCGTGGTTCCAAATCGTTTGGATCGTCAACCTCGTCTTTTTCTTCGTCGTTGATAGATTCCGCAGTGGTAAATTCAATTTCGTGGCCATATTCATTGGCAACCAATTCAATTACTTCTGCATCTAATCGCTGGTTAATAGATACAATTACCCCCAGATTCATACAAGTGGTAATTACATCTGCTACAAGGAACATCCATGAGACTTGCCAGTTCAGAAACCGAAACAAACTCGGTTAACCGGTTTTAGTTCGCCGTCGGCTACGTTCTGCAATTCTGCTTTCTCACGTTTTACTTCCCGGCTGTCTCTCCTTATTTTCTGGCGCTTGTTCTTGCCGGTGACATTGAGTCTGGCAAGAGTCGCCTTGATTTTTTCGTCAATTTCTTTTTTAGAAACTTCTTTTACTTCTTCCTTGTCATTTTTTGGACGACCTGCAGCAGCATTGTCTTTATTGAAGTTGTCGGCAGTAATTTTTTTACGCTTACGTTTGCGCTTGGTCGCATCAGAAGCATCACCTGTGGCCGGTGCCGGGGCAGCTTTGTCATCCGTTTTGCCTCCTGCTTTTTTAGCGGGTACGGCTCCTTTTTTGTTATCTGCTACTTTTTTACCCTTTGAACTTGGGGCAAATTTTTCGGTATCAATTTTACCCAAAATTTTTAATCCTGCCAGTTGAGGAGTAGTCGCGCGGTATTCATCTACCTCGTCTGCCTCCTTGGCAGGTGCTTGTTCTGGTTCCGGTTTAACTTCCACTTTAGGCTCTTCTACCGCTGGTTCAGGAGCTTTTTCTTTTACTTCTTCAACAGGAGCAGGCTCGGCCTTGGGTGTAGTTTTTTTGGGTTTGGGAGTAAGATCAATCTTACCCAGGATCTTTAACTTAGGAGTGTCAGCTTTAACTTCAACAACTTCCCTCTTCAACCACGGGAGGGGCTGGTTCTTCAGCAACAGGCTCCGGTTTAGCGGGCTCTTTTTCAATCGGTTTAATGATTGGCTTAAATACAGGTTTTTCTTCAGCCTTTTTGAAACTGGTACCAATTTGGATCTGATCTGCCTTTTCTTTGATATCAGCAGACCCTTTAAATTCCTTGCCCAGGGCATCATACATCTCGTCTGATACCTTTGCGTTCGGTTTGTTTTTCAATGGAAAAGCCTTTGGAAATCAAAAAGTCAACGATCGTTGTCGTCGCAACATTGAACTCCTGGCAATTTTAAATAAATTTCCTCCCCATTTATTGGTTTTAGTAATAAAGTGTCTTTGCTTAATCTTCGAATTCTGCTGCTAAAATGCCGAGAACTTCGTCGATGGTTTCTTCTTCTAAGTCTGTTCTTCTTAACAATTCTTCTTTGCTCAGATTCAATACGCTTCTGGCAGTATCGCATCCGATATTTTTGAGCTCTGTGATGATCCACTCATCGATTTCATCAGAAAATTCTTCGAGTTCAACGTCGTCGACTTCTGCTTCATCACTGTCTCTGTACACATCAATTTCATAATCAACCAGCTTTCCGGCCAGTTTGATGTTGAAACCACCTTTACTAATGGCAAGTGAAACCTGATCTGGTTTCAGAAACACTGCCGCTCTTTTCTGGTTATCATCCAGGTTGATGGAAGAAACCTTTGCTGGTGTCAATGCCCTTTGAATGTACAAAGAAGTATTGGTGGTATAATTGATGATGTCAATGTTTTCATTCTTCAATTCTCTTACGATGCCATGAATCCTGCTTCCCTTCATACCAACGCAGGCACCAACCGGGTCAATTCTGTCATCATAAGACTCAACAGCCACTTTGGCTCTTTTCGCCGGAAACCTGACAATTCGTTTGATGGTGATAAGACCATCTTCGATTTCCGGTACTTCCTGCTCAAGTAGTTTTCGAGAAAAGATTGTCGGTTCTGGAAATGATAATGTAGCATTGTTGCATTTCCACTTTTAATCACCGCACGGATCATATCTCCTTTGCGCACAAAATCGCCTTTGATCATCTCTGTTCTGGGGAGTACCAGTTCATTGCCGGTAGCATCGTCCAGGATCAGAACTTCTTTTTTCATGATCTGACTTACTTCACCAACAACAATTTCACCCAATCGCTCCACATATTTTTTATAAACCTCATCTTTTTCAAGGTCCATAATTCTGGAGATCAGCGTTTGTCTTGCAGCCATAATGGACCTTCTGCCAAACTCTTCTAAGGTAAGTTGTTCGTAACACTCATCACCTACATCGTAGTCCGCGTCGATTGCCTTGGCTTCAGTGGCTGAGATTTGGCCCATTTCGTCTGTTACCTCACCATCGGAACAATAGACCGGATACGCCACATTTCAAGGTCACCATTTTGTGTATTTACGATTACGTCAAAATTGTCATCCGATCCATATTTCTTTTTGATCAGAGTCCTGAACACGTCTTCCAATACCCCTGACCATGGTAGGCCGGTCTATGTTTTTACCGGCTTTAAATTCTGAGAAAGATTCAACCAAATTCATGATTAAAAGCTTATTTTAATTTTGCTTCAATAATATCCACGTAATTCAATTTGTGGTTAATAATTTCTTTTCTTCTTACCGTCAACCTTTGTTTCCAAAATATATTCTATGGTGCAGCCGTTTCCATCGGCTTCTTTTAAAAATACCTTCCAGTTTTGCTTCAGCGGTCTTTACTGCTATGGTCCTTCCAACATTGTTCCGGTATTGCCGGCTTAGTTTCAAAGGACTTCCAACTCCTGGTGAGGATACATCTAAGATGTAGATTCACCGTATCTTTTGTCTTCATCAAAAAATGGATTCAAGATGTCTGGATAACATACGGCACACGTCATATGAGATGCCTCCGTCCTTGTCTACAAATACTTCCAGTTTTTTTACACTGCCTTTGGCATCTACAAAAAAACAATTTTCCATGGCATTATCCGTGAAAAACTTCTCAACTATTTCTTTGATTCCACCTGTTTCCAAACAATATCTTGAATTTAAATAAAAAAGGGAACTTTTTGTTCCCTTTCCTTTGAATGATTCCCTGCAAAGATATATCAAAATTTGTTGAAAATCAAACTTTTGAATTCTTTTTTACCATCCCAGACCTTAAAAACAATTAAGCCAACTTTCCAACAGTCTTTCCTTTATAAATCTTATCGTTTGTCCATTTAGCCTTTCAATTTGGGTAGTTTTTATATGTGAAATTTTTAATACAAATATAAATACAACATTGTTCTATTTTTAATATATTTATCCATTATTTAATCATAAAACAAAATGTAAATGCAAACTGTAATCAACAGGCAAATATTTATTTGCTATTCCTCTCTTTGTTTTGGACTCATGCATTTGATGGTGCCGACCAAATGGCTGCCATGGCACCCGGTGGTGCCGTTATGGTGTATTTTACCGGCTTGTGTCTTTTTAACAGGATCTGTTTCTGTGATGATTGGCAAGTACGATAAGCTGGCAGTGTGCTGATTGCCGTCCTTTTGCTTCTTTTTCAATACCTCACGTTCAAGGCATGATGAGTGCCGCCGATGAGGGTCCAAAGGCTATGCAGATGATCAATATCTTAAAAACATATCCATGGCAGGGGGTGCCTTGGCTTATGCAGCTTTGGCAAAAGATGCTAGATATGTTTCATAACCAGTATAATATTTGTTTAGGATCAGGCCGGTTTTACAACCGGCCTTTTTATAATAGTCCATAGACAAACAAGGAAAATACTAAACAATTATTAATTCTTTTGACCGTCTTCAGGCTTGTAAGTTCAGCAAAATCAGGCAATTTTTATAGTTTAAACAATCTGTGATTTTTCAATTGACACCTTAGAATATATATTAGAATCATTCCAATTTACTACTTTCAAAAACCACAATGCAATAGATTTGCAAAAAAAATAGGTATGAGAATTCAAAAACTACTATTGTTGATTGTTATTTTGGTGGGGCTCAATAAAACAACCTGGGCACAAAGCCGGGACACCATGAAGAAGATTGACATAGAAGCAGTGACCATTACTTCCTATCGATTTCCTTCGCAAGAAGTCAAATTTTACCCAACATCAATGGTACTTTATTGGCAGGGTAAAAAAATTGAATTGATATCCCTCCAGGATGCTCCGGTAAAACAGCTGAAAATCGGGCAGACAGGTTTTTGCCAAGGTGCCCAGCGCCTTCATTTATGATATGGATGGTGCAGGCAACCAGCTCAATATAGCCACCGCGGCCTGGATCACATAGAAGTTGGGAATATTATGTGAGCCAGAATGGCATAACCACCAATTCTGATATTTGCGGTTATCCGGCCTCTCATTACAGTGCTCCACTTAGTCTGTCAAACAAATTGAACTGGTAAGAGGTACTTCTGCTCTCCAATATGGTGCCCAGTTCGGCGGTGCTATTAATTATGTAACTAAAGATCCTGATACAGCCAGGTCTATTGGAGGTGAGGCCATAATTACAGGAGGTAGTTTTGGGTTGATGAGCGGCTATCTTTCGCTAGGTGGTAAAATTGGAAAATGGAAATACATGACCTATTATCAGCGAAGGGGGGTAGCTGATGGTTACAGGCAAAATACACACTCAGATGCCAGGCCCAATTTGTGTCCATTCAAGGTCAATTGACCTCTCGACTTTCACTACGGGCAAGAGTTGGAAAGCACGTATACATACAGAATTCGGGGCCACTGACTGATCAGCAATTTTACACCGACCCAACACATGAACCAGAAGCAGAAACTATTACTTTAATCCGAATATCTATGTGCCCTCTTTGACCTACAGTGCAATGCTTCTGATAAGTTGAGCATTGTTTTGACAAGTTCACAAATTCTGGGCAATAGAAATTCTGTTCAGTTCATTGGCTTCGCCGATGTGGCTGATACAATCCAGGCATCAACCCTGGAATACAAAACCGACAAGTTGATATCGACAACTTCAACTCACACAACACCGAAATAAAGCCGATACAACCATGGTTTATTTCAATTTAAAAACACTTTGGTGGCGGGTGTTCGTTATGCTCAGAATGATCTTCAAAGAAGACAACAAGGCGTAGGAACTACGAGTACTGATTTTGATCTTTAAAGCCAAAGACAATGTTTTCGGCAGAGACCTTCATTTTAAGACCCAAAACGTGGCATTTTTGTGAAAACTTATTTCAACTTACTTAGAAATTCCCCTCTATCTCTCCAGGCATAAGGATAGAAAATGGGGAGAGTAAGAGATGTCTGGAAAAATTTCTTACCTTCCTACCCGTGAGGGCCATACACCTCTCAATTGGTAAAACACTACTATATTTTGCCGGGCATCAGCATGCTATGGTACCTCAAACCCAATATGCATTTGTATGGAGGTTTTTCAAAAAGCATAGGCCCGTTGTCTTAGCTGATCTGATTCCGGGATCAGTTCTCGAAAAACAATTTGGAAATCAAAGATGCTCGGCGTATAATCTGGATACCGGCATCAAAGGGAAAATTTTCCCTTGGTTAACCCTAGATATTACAGCATTTATGTTATGGTATGACAATAAATTGGCAGCCTTATTCCTAACCGATGATTTGGGCAATTCCTTTGTTTATAAACCAATATTGGCAATAGTCTTACAAAGGGAATAGAGTGGCTTTCTGACTTCAGAATGTGGAATCAGAAAATGGTAGAATATCCTTCTTTTCTGCTACTACCTACATGGATGCTAGTTACTTCCGGTGAATTGAGAAATGGCAATGAAAATGTTGTTATCAAGGAAATAAACTGGAAACGGTGCTAACCTGGATTTCCGAAACGGAACTTCAGACGGCTTATAAAAAATGGTCATTGAACGTCCAATATTCTTATGTATCGGATTCCTATTCAGATGCCTTAAACACAGAAACTCCAAGTGCTAATGGTGCTAGAGGAAGGTGTGCCTCTATGCATTGTGGGATGTAAATATGGCATACCGTTTCAATGCCTCTTTTAATTTGCCGGGTGAGCCTCAACAACCTGACCGATGAGCAAGTATTTTACCAAAAGACCAACCGGTTATCCCGGCCAGGGAGTTTGGCCCTCAGATGGAAGAAGTTTGACAGCTATGGCGACTATCCGTTTTAAAATAAAAGGTTGGTGGAAAAAGATTCTTCTGCCAACCATGCATTTTTAATTAAGCCTATAAAATCGAGGACTCATTTTTTTCATGCTACTGGTGGTTTTCCAATACAAAGCAAGCACAAAGGATGAAACAAGGTGCCAAACACTCCACCATGCCGCAATGAGGGGGCCATTCCTCCGTTGCCATGAAAAAATTAAATATGAGAGAATTAAAGCCAAACCTGAGTTTTGGATTCCTGTTTCAATAACAATGGTTCTTGCATCTCTGCCTACTCTCTTCCCATGATGATTGAAAAATAATATCCCAATACCAGGGCAAGACCATTATGGATGAGAACAATAAAAAACACCCTGTGCAGATGTTGTTGAATATTCTCCAGATTACCGGCAACATGAAAACAAGATAAAGGCAATGAAATGACCAGGCTCAAACGTTTGACACCCGGAATAATTTTTTAGGTAAAACCAGGGCCTCAGTACCGACGCAGCATTCCCAAGGACCAGGGGACCAAAATAAGTTGAACGATAGAAATAAACATGCTGTAAAAATCAATGCTGAAGTAAGCGTCTGATTTTTGAGTGGGAAACAGTACCCATTCCAAATTTAAACACAAAAGGGGTTGTAAATGCTGCGGCAAGGGTAGAAAACGTGGTTAAAGGACCGACAAAGAGGCATTGCCTTTACTCAGGTGAACAGCGTAATTGGAAACATTGCCCCCGGACAGGCAGCAGCCAGCAGCATACCGGCAGCAATGGCAGGATGGGGGTCAATAACTACAATGAGAACAATGGTGAATATTGAAGCAACACCATTTGACTTAACAAGCCAACCAGCGTACTTTTTATTTTTCAATAGGGCTTTAAAATCTTCGGGGGTTAGCTCAAGGGCTATGCCAAAACATTAAAAACCCCAAACAGAAGTTGAGTAAAAAAAGCTGTTCAGCGTTAAAGTTTACTCTTATGTGATCAAGACTTTCCCCACACCTTTTGTTTCAAAAGTACAAAAAAAGCTACATTTGTATTCGCATATCGGCCTGTCGCTCCCATCTGTTTGGATGGGGAGGAAAATCGGACAACGTAGAGCACCACACCATCTAACGGGAATAGGACTGCAGGAAACCTGTAGGACAGACAGTGTCATGAGAAAACTTATACCGCCTCATTCTTTGAATGGGGTAAGGTGAAAACGTGGGGTAAGAGCCCACGGTGGCTCATAACCGAAGACAGGGATAAACCTTGTGGGCTTGAAATGCCATGTATATTCCGGTCTGCTTTGCAGAAAGGTGACTCGCCTGAGCATCGGCAACGATGTACCGGAAGGGGTAGGCAGCTTAGATAAATGACAGGACATCCGGTTTTACCGGTGGACAGAATCCGCTTACAGATATGTATTTAAAAAAAGAGGCGGAACTTCTCCCGCTCTTTTCGTAATAAGAGACCTCAATCGAATATATTCTTAATCCAGAACTATCATTTTGCACCCTGTTTGATTTGTCCTCCAAACTCAACACTATAGATGATACACCGGATGTTGAATCATTTCTCTGTTAAATTCAATGTTTTGTTTTCCTGCTGTCATGAACACAGATTTTGAAACCACCAATCTACCCAGCATCCCCTGACCATCAGGTTGACAATACCGGAAGCTGGCAATTAGATTGTTAACACCGATGCTTCGTTCCAAGGATTGGGTTTGATTTGCTCGGTTTCAAATGCAGTAACCAACTTGTTGTTTCTTGCCACCAATTCTATTGGAAGTGTTGTCAATACATCACCAACATAAGCTTCTGCTGCAAATCGGCTATCTAATGACAACATATTGCTAAGGTTACCGCCTGTTTCAGCTACAACTTCGATTTCAAACAGCAATTGATCTCTACCCACTACCCTTCCATTTTGGATGGCAAGGCTGGTTTTGATTATTTTACCGTCTTCGATACAAAGTCATCAGCTCCAAGGCCAAGTTCGTTAATGGCATTAATACTCGGTGATGGTCAATCCATTGGCTTCCAATTGCCACTGCATTCCCTGAATCAAATGTGTTTCATTGGCATAAACGGGTGTGACGACTTTGTCTCCAGCCGCAACCACTTTATCTTCAAACCAAAATGCCCAGGGTTTCCTGACTTCTGTTGGTTGATGGTATAACATTTGCGTTGCCACATTGCCATCAATATCACCCAGTTTGATGCCGGTAAAATCGATGCCCATATTTTGCCATTCCCAGTTTTTCTATGTTGTAAGTTTCAGTTAGTCCTGCAATCCATGGATTAGCAGGGTCTGCAAAACTATGCCCGTCCCAGATAAACATCCAGCTCTTGTCATTAGGCAATGCACTTTCGGTGCCTAATATTAACTTCCTAAGGGTTACAAGGTCAGAAGCACTGATTTTGCCGTCCTGATTTACATCAGCCGCAAGCAGTTTCCATGGTGTATTCCAATTTGCTGATACCCCAGAATGTGTCATTTGCATCATTACCAAATCTAGTGTACTTACACCACTGAGGAAATCATCACTCGTTTACAGGTTTAACCACATAGTCCATTCCTTTGCTTTGTTGCTTTAGTGGGCATAAGCTCCGTTTCAGTGTTGTTGTTGATGTTTTCTTCATTTGACAACAACCTCACACTTACGGCTTCACACCTTGTTATCTGGTGGTATCGTATTTACCTGAGATATCAGAATCAACCAATCCCGAGGCCAGATGATTACATTATTGTTTTGAACATCACAAATGTTGTACAATAACCTTGATTACCATTTCATCGGTAACCCAAAGTTCCAACTGCATTTAGTCCTATAGTCATTGCAATCCAAGGTAAGTGTGTCATCATTTACATCTGCAGAGAAGCTTAATTGTGTGTACCTTGTTGCCACAACTTTGGTAGCTGCCATTGTCAAAGAAAGAAGAGGTCAAGATCGACATTTTCACCTCCCTGGTTACCATTGCCATCCATTATCCACTTGGGTACCAGGGGCCTGTGTAAGCCTTACATTCAATTGCTACAGGTGCCTTGCAACTTTTAACATCAAAGGATGGCGCTGAGAATGTGAATGATATTGCCACACCCTGTCTTCAACTTCATAATCGACTCTGCATGATTTCAGATGGATAGGTACCAGAACATCATTTCCTGTACTGTAAATTTTACTTCCGTTTTCAGGGTAATGGCTATCTCCACCTCGAGATCACCGTGGCGCAATCATCATCTGCTGGCCAGTGAGTTTGATGGATCTGGGAGTACACCCGTATTGTAGCTACAAATTTCTCTTTTGCAGTTTGGCTTAGGGTTATGGGGCAATATTATTCATAACCACAATCTCCTGATCTCTGCTTTCCTGCCATTAAGGGTTCCGTCGGTTCTTCACACACCAGTTGAAAACCGTCCATCTTTTCTTACGATTTTGAAACAAGCACTTTTATTGGTTGAATTGCCTTGAACATCATCATCATGGCTGCTGGCTCAAATCGCACATACACTCCTACGCCTGAAATGCCGGGTTCACTATATCCTGCCGGAAGATTTTCCGGATCAAGATCAAATGAGGTACAAGACTGTTTACAAAAGTAGTATCCTGGGCCATTGTGGTATCATACTGGCAGAGAATGCCTGAATAGGTCTG
>JADKFC010000008.1 GCA_016717655.1 Saprospiraceae bacterium | reverse complement strand
TTGACAAGCGCCATCCAAAGCTCGAATCCACCATCTGCGCATCTGTACCATAGGGCTTACTGGCCTTAGAAATAACATACGGACTCCTCGTCATATGCTCCATGCCCCCACTGATAAAAAGATGACCATCACCCGCCATGATCGCCCTCGCCGCCTGCACGGTAGCCGACATCCCCGAAGCACATAGTCGGTTGACCGTCTCTCCCGGTACCGATACCGGCAATCCTGCCAATAGCAGCGCCATCCTTGCCACATTCCTATTGTCGTCTCCCGCCTGGTTCACACAGCCCAGGATGACATCATCAATGGCCTCCAAATCGAGTCCCTGGTGCCTGTCCAGCAGCTGCCTGATCACATGCGCCGCCAGATCATCACCCCTCACCGGACCCAAACTGCCCCCAAAACTACCAATTGGTGTACGAACCCCATCAACGATAAATGCCTGCATGGATTAAATTTTGCGCAAAGTTAAAATAAAAATGGTAGCAGAGACGTAGGGCCCTGTTGAGACGCAGGGCCCTGCGTCTCAACAGGGCCCTACGTCTCAACGAGGCCCTGCGATTCTATATCACCCTTATCACCCCCCACTTACCATCCTTCTTCACCTTAAACTGTTGGGCCTCCGTCTTGATATCTTTCATCTCATCCCATTGGAAGTTGATGAGAGGATTGCCCTCATAATCAATCACTCCCCAGCTCTTTGCATAGCGCACCCATAGGGCCGGGCTTGCCATTCACAGTCAGGGGTTGTTTGAGGTCGATGGCGGTTTCGTAGGGTTTTTTGAAATTTCTATTGGCAAAGTCTTTAGCTAGGTAGACGCCGGGACCACTTTCATCGCTGTAAGCAGAAATCAACCGGCCCATGCTGGCAGGGTAAAAGGTGCCTCGCTCCAGGCACCACTTTTCTTTAAAATGGTTGTCCAAAACACAGCGTTTGGAATCAGATTCTATTAATAAGCCTTCTGAAAATGGAAGGAACTGTATGAGGTTACTTTGATAAACCAGTTTATAATCGTGGTACACATCCATTGCCTTCATCAGCCCATTGTTCTTTTTGCCACTAGAGGCTACGATGTAGCCATCACCTGCCTCCCAAATGGCTTCGTATTTGGCAGGAATGATCTCTTCTCCGGTGTTGAGGTCAACACAGCCTGTAAAGCCAAATTTTTTCACCAGCCAATACCCGGTCTTCCCCAATTTTTTATCGATGACAAAGTCCCACTGCACAATGTTTTTGGTGGTGGCATTATAACTCAAGGTCTTGTTGGTGAAATAAAAGACTACGTGGCCCTTGGCACCGGGTTGGAGCACTCTTTCCACTGCATGGGGTACGATGCGTTTGTTGATGGAATCAGCCAGGTAGTATTGATTGTTGCGGCCCAAAAGAAAAAGAGGCAGGCCTTCGAGGGTGTCGATGCTGGTATAGACGCAAGGCAGCAAGGGCTTGCCATGGGCATTGAGTAGTCCCCAAAACCCGGCTTGTTTGGCCAGGATAAAGCCGGTGCTGCTGGGTATGAGTTGGCTGTACTTATTGTCGGGCTTTAGTTTTTCTCCCATTTTGTTGTACATGCTGCCATTGATAAAGCGGTAACCGGCTGCTGAATGATAAACCTGTGTATAATTTTGTAGTCGGATAGAGTCAATTACTTTTCCAGAAGCATCTTTCAGGGTTACTTCGGGCAAACTTTTTTCGGTATAGGTGAGGTCAAAGCCCGGTAGCAGTTCTTTGTACTGTTGCTGAATTTTTTTAGCCAATGCCAGCCACCGTTTGCGATCTCTTTTTTGAAAGAGGGAGTCTACTTCCTGGTACGACAATTTGCGACCATTGTAGCCAAGATTGGATACGGTTCTTTGGTGGAAGCAGGTGATCATTCCGGCTTCAGTATCGATTCTTAAGGAGTCGTACATTGCAGGTACAAGGAGGACGTTCTCTTTGTTTTTAACGCCCCATTTGTCTTTACTTTTTACAGCATACAAACCCAGTTGTGCGGCTGCCGCATCGTACTGAAGGTCATCAATTTCGGATAATGAAGTGGGCAAGAGGTATTGAAATGACTGTGCCCATATTGTAGAGGACAAAAGACTTAAAAGACCAACAGCCAGGCAGATTTTAAATTTTGGAACCAATATTGTTGTAACAGGTTTAATTTTGTAAATAATTTGTGGTGCAAAGGTATGCAATGGCGCAGTATCTTGCTTAAAATTTTATAAGTACATGAATATGAATATTTTGAATAAAATAGTAGCCGTTTTTTTCATTGTTACCCTGCTTTCCTGCTCTAGTACCTTAAAGTCGCAGCAGCCATCGGCACAATCATCAACCCATAAAAGCCCAGTCAAAGACACCATACCTTCCGGACCCATAAAAGATCTTTGGGTGACAACCTATGGCTTTGGTACCACCAAGGGCAGCTCATTGCAAAACGCCATCCAGAATGGATTCAGGGCCCTGCTACAGGATGGTTTTGAGGGTGCACATTTTCCCCATCCGCTGTTGGGTAAGGAGGGAAAAACCATCATCAGCAACAACCCGGCTTATTTTGATAGGTTCTTTAATGCCGACATGCACTTGTTTGTTCTCGATAGAGACATATCTTATTTTGAATACACTTCTGCCACCGAACCCTCTTCCAAAATTGCTATACTGGTCAACGTGGAAGGCCTCAAACAACGTCTAATTGCAGATAAAATCCTGCCAAACCCGGCCAAAGCCAAGTAAATCAAGTTCAAACAAGGGGGGCTAACAGTCCAATCCGACCTAAAACAGCCATAAGTGCCAAATTAATGCATTATTTGAACCCTATTTTCCAAATTTTATATAAAATTTAACTTGGAGTTAAAAAAATGTAGTATATTTGTGTAAAATTCGAATCAAGATGGCGACTTACATGAATATGGATCAGCTTCGTTTCCTTTTATACGAAGTTCACGGCGCGGAGGATGTGTTTCAATTGCCCCGCTATTCTAATTTTGATAAAGAAAGTTTAGAAATCCTCCTTGACTCTGCCAAAGCATGGGCAGATCAGGACTGGTATCCTTACTTCAGGGAAATGGATGAAAAACCGGCCTATTTTAAGGATGGCAAGGTCATCATCCACCCGCATGTTAAAAAGATCTTTAAAGATGCCGGCGACAATGGATGGATAGGCATGTATTTTGACCATGAACATGGTGGAATGCAGGCTCCCCACTTCATTGTCAACGCCATCAACCACATCTTTGAATCGGCCAACAACCACATGACGGGTTACATGGGTCTAACTGCCGGCTCTGCCCATCTGATTACCACTTTTGGAAAGCAGGACTTGATCGATCGTTTTGTACCCAATATGCTCAACGGCAAATGGGCTGGTACCATGTGCCTGACCGAACCTCAGGCAGGTTCCTCTCTTTCTGATGTCAAAACCATGGCCTATGCCCAGGCAGATGGGTCGTATAAAATAAAGGGCCAAAAAATATTTATTTCGGGTGGTGACCACGATGCCACATCTAACTTTGTCCACCTTGTTTTGGCCAGGATAGAAGGTGCACCCGCCGGTACCAAGGGCATCTCGCTCTTTGTAGTACCCAAATTCATACCGGAAACTGAGGCATTTAATGATGTCATCACGGCAGGCGATTTCCAAAAAATGGGTCAGCGGGGCTATTGCACCACCCACCTTGTATTTGGAGAAAACGATGGCTGTGTTGGCTGGTTGGTGGGAGAAGCCAACCTCGGCTTGAAACAAATGTTTCAGATGATGAATGGCGCCCGCATCGATGTAGGCATGACCGCCACCTCTACGGCTACAGCTGCCTACTATGCCTCTTTGCAATACGCCAAAGAAAGACCCCAGGGCAGAAGAATTGAAAGCAATGGTCGCAAAAATCCAAACCAGGAACCAGCGCTGATCATCGAGCACGCCGATGTGCGAAGAATGCTGCTCAAACAAAAATCAATCGTAGAAGGCGCCCTCAGCTTGCTCCTGGAAACGGCCAAACACGTTGACTTTGCACTCGAAGGCGTGGGAGAGCAAAAAAAAGAAAATCACCTCCTCCTAGAGCTCCTCACCCCAATGGCCAAGACCTTCCCTTCTGAAAGGGGGAAAGAAGCCATTGACAACGGCCTACAGGTACTGGGAGGTTATGGTTTTTGCACCGACTTCATCCTACAACAATATTACCGCGATATCCGCATCATGTCGCTCTACGAGGGCACTACCGGCATCCAGTCGCTCGACCTGCTGGGTCGCAAAATCACCATGGAAAACGGACAGGCCCTTCAGTTACTGATGGCGCGCATCACTGAAACCAATCAGGAAGCCTCCAACTACGACGAGCTGAAACCCTACGTAAGACAACTCGAAGCCAGATTAGGCGATGTACAAAAAGTATTGGGTCGACTCATCCCAATGGCCATGGCCGGCGATTATGAGTCGTTCCTGGCCGATGCCACCATCTTTATGGAAATGGCTTCTGGCATCGTAGTAGCTTACCAGTGGATCAAGATGGCCACTGCGGCCAAAAAAGCCCTGGTCACCGGTACAGGAGCCTTCGATACTGCCTTTTATGAATCAAAAATTCACACCATGAAGTACTACTTCAAATATGAGCTGCCCAAGGCCATCGCCTGTCTTGAAACCCTCATGAATGATGAAGAACTAACCATCGTGCAGGAAAAACAAGAGGTTTTTGGATAAGTCGAAAGTGATTATCTTGCCTCCCAAATTAAAAAACCAAAAAAACCATTTCACATATGGATATCAATCTTGTGGTAGAAGAACTCACCAAACAAGCAGCCAATACAGCCCCTTTCGGAGCCAAACTCAAATTTGTGATCGATGATCAACCCATCCTCATTGATGGCCACAATGGCAACGCCGTTACCCTCGAAGATGCGGAAGCCGATTGCACCATCAGCACGGATAGCGAATCTTTGATGAAAATGAAAAGCGGAGACCTCAACCCCATGATGGCGGTAATGACGGGCAAAGTAAAAATCAAAGGAGATATGGGCCTTGCGATGAAGCTGCAGAGTCTTTTGTAGGACTTGTCTGAACAGGCCATAAGGCAATTAATGTTTAAATCCTGCAGAATGTCTTTATGATGTGCTAAGTCTATATGTGGGTTATTCCCACAAAAAGATATGCTACATGGAAAGAGATTCGGATTATTTTAAAACATTAAGGTAATTAAGAGAATTAAGTGGGATATGCCAATTTTATTAATATTTTCCACATATAGACTTTTCCCCTTGGAAGAGATTGTTTTTTTTTGAAACATTAAGCTACATTAAGGTGCATTAAGATTCGCTACGATTCATTAAATCTTAATGCCTCTAAATGTGCTTAATGTTGAACAGAAATTGACCAGGCTCTTTGTGATAAGTATGTCTATAGGTGGTATTGTCCTTTCACATGAGCTGATTTTCCTTTTGTCATTCTGGTTTTTTTTTGTGGCACTACAAAACTTCGTTTTATAGGCACAGGCATTGAGAATAGTAAGTTGCATTAAAACGGTTATGAGTTGTAAAAAGAAGAAACCCTAAATTCTCTAAATTCCCTTAATGTTTAAATGCTGCTGAATCTCTTTTTTATGTGCTTTTTCTTTGTGTGGAATATAGCCACATAGAGACTGTTCCCTATGGAAGAGTTTGGGCTTTTTTTGAAATGCACTACAAAACTGCGTTTTATAGGCACACGCATTAAGAAAATTAAGAGACATTAAGATTGGTAAGTGCATAAACAGACTATTTTCCTTAGGACGAGATTTGACTAATTTCACGCATTAACATAATTATGATGCATTAAGATGGAACAGATAAAATAAATCCTTAATGTCACTAAATGCCCTTAATGTTTAAATGCTGCTGAATCTCTTTACTATGCAATAGGTCTATGTGTGGGCAATGCAGCTTGTAGGTGTCAAATAAAGACTTTTTCCTTTTGATGCGGTGAGACCCTTAATTCCCTAAATTCCCTTAATGTTGTAAGAAAGATCCTTACTCTAATTTCATATCTATCAATCAAAGAAAGAAATGTTTTTATAACCAAAACCCACATTCACTATCAGGTAGTGTAGTCCTTTAACACATGATATGTAATTGAGCACACCCTAAGATTCTGCTGATGAGCTTTCAGCCGATTTAAAAAATGAGGGCGACCGGTATGCGGGAAGGATCGGCAGGCATGGGGACGGGCTTCATAGATGCCGCACTTATTATCGGGTAATAAGAATGGGCAGGGTGTCGAGATGGTAGTGTACTCTCCCTGGTCTTCGATGAGGTATTTTTTGATAAATTCTTTTCTGGAAAGAGCAAGTGCGCGGGAGGCTCTGCCTACATCTTCATTGTTAAAAACAGTTACCGTGGTTTTACAACACTTGGCGCAGGACAGACAATCTATGCATTCACTGTAATGGTTGTGTAAGGATAATATTTCTTCATCTAATTTTTCTGCTTTGGCTAACGGCAGCGTTTTGAAGTGATCAGTATTGGGTAGATTTTTTTCCGATACTGCCTTTTTCCATTGTTGAATCAGATCATCACTTTGCATGACTTATGAATTGATCAGCATGCGGTTGCCGCCGGTTTCATAGATTCGACCTGTGGAAAAAACTTTGGAAAACACATGCTGAAAATATTGTTCTGTGCCCGTCTTATCTTCAGGTGTATAGGCCAGTCGATTGTAAATGAGTTTACCACCTGGGGCCAGGGTGTCTCTCAGCATCTCCGTAAAATCAAGGCTCTCCAATTCTTCGGGGATGAGGTCGTCTACAAAAACATCCATACAGATGAGATCATATCTGCTCTCGTTCATGCACAAAAATGTATAGGCATCTGTGGTATACACATGTACCTCACTCTTGAGCTCATCGAGCACATATTTACTGGCCAGGTAAACCACTTCTTCATCAATTTCCACACCGGTATAGACAAAGTTTTTGTGGTGAATTTTTTCGAGGATGTAGGGAATGCTGGCCAGGCCGAGTCCCAGTACCAGTACATCATTGACCCCTTCCAGGTCGATCTGCCGGAAAGCGTTGGCAAAGTTGTCGTATTTATCGCCATACGAATAAATGGCCTTTTCGGTGCAGAGCTGGTACCTGCCTTTTACCAAAAATAGGTCGAGTACTTCATTGTAATCACTGCCAGTGGATACAATGGGTACCTCGGTGAAGTAAGAAAGCCAGTTTTTATAAAAGGGCTGTTTCATTTTAATCCCAAGGCCTGTAACGGGCGCTTTCGTAATAGGTGTATTCCAAAATACGAACGTCGTCTTCGGTCAGTTTCATATTCCTTCTTGACAAGACCCTGCGAGCCGTTTCCAGGGCTTTGCGTATGTCGTAAGTGACATAACCTGCGCTGCCTCCCCATGAAAAACTAGGGATAAAATTGCGCGGGAAGCCACTTCCAAAAATATTGGTGCTTACACCTACTACAGTACCGGTATTGAATACCGTATTGATGGCACACTTGGAATGGTCACCAAAAATAAGTCCACAAAACTGAAGTCCAGTGCTCTCAAACCTCTCAGTGATGTACGACCACAGCTTTACATCTTCATAGTTGTTTTTGAGATTGCTGTTGTTGGTGCCGGCACCAAAGTTGCACCATTCCCCTACCACGGCATTGCCCAGGTAGCCGTCGTGGGCCTTGTTGGAGTTGGCCTGAAATACTACATTTTGTACTTCGCCTCCTACCTTGCAGCCGGGGCCCAGGGTAGTATTGCCGTATATTTTGGCGCCCATTTTTACCACTGAAAACGCTCCCATGGCAAAGGGACCGCGAATGAGGCTGCCTTCCATTATGTGGGCGTGTTTGCCAATGTAAATAGGACCTTCTTCGGTGTTAAAGACGGTGGCGTAGACCTTGGCACCTTCTTCAATAAATACAGGGTGTTTTCCAATCACGGTATTACCTGCACCGAGCGGAAAGGAGGTCTTACCGGCGGTAATCCAGGTAAAATCCCGGATGATTTCTCTGCCGTTGAAAACAAAGATCTGATAGGGATGCGATAGTTTTTCTACGCAGTCTTTTTCTTCTGTAATGTCGATGGCCCTGATCTCATCAGCCTCTTCATTGTTGATGAGTTTTTCAAATTGAATCCTGTCAAGGCGGGCAGCAATGAGCTCTTCATTGTAGACGATAGATTCGTTGAGGCCGAGTCCTTCGGTGTAAGCGATCAATTTGTCCGTAGGAAAACACGCAGAGTTGATCAAGAGGTTGTCTTCATCAACAGTAGCAGGAAATTTGCCGGCAAGGTGGTCCTGGGTAATGTAACTCACACGGGCCTTGTGGATGGCAGCCCATTTTTCTGCCATGGTAAGAATACCAACCCTTACATCACCTACCGGCCTGGTATAAGTGAGGGGAAGCAGGCTGCGCCAGTTGTCGTCGTCGAAAAGGATGATGTTTTTCATCTTCGGAAAAGTAGATTATAAAAAAAGCCCTGAAATATAAAATTGCAGGGCTTTCGATTTCTTTTGGTTCTTCAATTACTTGGAGAATTTCGCAAATTTTTTGTTGAACTTGTCGATCCTTCCTGCTGTATCCACAAACTTCATCTTTCCAGTGAAGAAGGGGTGAGAGAAGGCTGAAATTTCCATTTTCACTAAAGGATATTCTTTACCGTCAGTCCATACTACGGTTTCTTTGGAATTAGCACATGACTTGGTCAATATAGCCTCATCATTGGAAATGTCCCTAAATACTACGTATCTGTATGCCTTTGGATGGATGTCGTTTTTCATGATATCTCATTTAAAATTGGAGTGCAAAAATAACCATTTTTTTAATTCTTTCTCTGCTTTTTCAACAAAAATGGGATAAAAGCTTTATAAAAAATAATATTTAATGCGTTATGGTCTGAAAACCAATATTATAAGGTCTATTACAACTTACTTACATTGCCCCCGGAAATGCTGGCGTGCACGTTTTTATTCTTGGGGTCTCCTTTGTAACTCACCTTACCACCGGAGGAGGTTTCTGCATCCAGGCTCTCCACAGCCCATACTTTAATATTGGCTCCCGAACTGGCCTCGGCATCAACCCTGGTAGCCTCTAAGAGAGAAGCGTCAATATTGGCACCTGAGCTGCCATCAACGGTCATCTTGTCTTTTATTTTTCCGGTAACTACACTTCTCGACCCGCTGGAACCATCCATTACAACTACATCGGCCTGTACTTCGATATTCATTCTGGCTCCGCTGGAAGAAGACAGTTCTAGGTTTCTGCTTTTTATGACCGCCTTACTGGTTAGGCTGGATCCTGCCGAAACTTCGATGCCTTCCAATGCATTGGTGTAATACACCTTCACATCGGCCTTAGCATTTTTGCTTCCAAACATGCCCTGGTTGATCTTTATTTTTAAGGTACCCCCTGAAACTTCAGTAATCAGATCTTCGGCATTGCCCTTGAGCATTTTAAACTCCACTTTGGCGGTGGCAGCAGGGATGAGTTCAACTTTGACATCTCCGCCTGTATACACAGAGACAAAATTTCCCGGATTTCTTACTTCCTGGCTGGTGGCCAACATCGGAATCATCAGCATCAGGACCCAAACAAATTGTTTCATGGCAATTATTTTTTTAATAGTTAAATATAGGTCTAAAGACGGAATGATTGGCTGCCTCGTTGCACACTTTCTCAATAAGCCAGTAGTTTTTTCAATGCCTGGACCAACTTTTCTGCTGAATACACCATGGTTTTTTCCAGGGTTTCATTCAGCGGAATGGCCGGCAGATTGTGTGAACCCACGGTTACCACCGGTGCATCGAGGTATTCAAAACAATGTTCCTGGATCCTGGCTGCTAAACTTTGGGCAAAACCATTGTTGACGGCTTCTTCGGTTACCACAAGCACCCTGTTGTACCTGCGTGCAGTTTCAAAAATCATGTCTTCATCCAAAGGATACAACGTGCGCAGGTCAAGGATCCCTACCTTGCCTTCTGCTTCTCTGGCAGCATTCAGAGCCCAATGTACGCCCATGCCATAGGATACAATCAACACTGCTTCGCCGTTTTGCACCTTTTTTTCTCCGGCTTCCAAAACCATCCTGGCCTTGCCAAAAGGCAAAACATAGTCATCAGCCGGCAAGACCGTCCGCGCCGCATCGGTGCATTTTACCTTACTCCAGTAGAGTCCTTTGTGTTCAAATATCACTACGGGATTGGGATCTGCTACGGCTGCTTTCAACAATCCAAACAAATCGGCCCCATTGCTGGGATAGGCTATTTTGATGCCTCTGATATTGGCCACAACAGATTCAACACTCGAGCTGTGGTAAGGACCACCACTGCCATAAGCTCCAATGGGTACCCTAAGGGTCATGTTGACAGGGTACTTGCCGTTGGATAAATAACAGCTGCGACTGACTTCTGTAAATAGTTGGTTGAGTCCCGGCCAGATGTAGTCTGCAAATTGAACTTCTACAATGGGTTTGAGTCCTACTGCCGACATGCCAACCGTACTACCCACAATAAAGGCCTCCTGGATGGGTGTATTGAAAACGCGGTGATCGCCAAATTTTTCTCCGAGGGTAGAGGCCTCTCTAAAAACGCCTCCCAGTCTGCTGCCCACATCCTGGCCATACAATAACACAGTGGGGTCGGTGGCCATCATTTGCTGGATGGCAAAAAGAGCCGCATCTACCATCACTTTTTCTTCTCCGTGTTCCGGACATCGGCTGCCCCTTTCTTCGGTAATGGCTGCCGGTGCAAAGTCGTGATTAAACAAGTCTTCGGGTCTAGGATCTTCTGCCGCGCAGGCTCTGTCGAAGGCCGCGGCTACTTCGTATCCGCATTTATCATCAAGGGCCTGGATGGTGTCAGCACTCATGCCTGCCGCCACTAAAGCAGCCAGCAACTTGGGATATGGATCGCGACTCTGGTGTTCTTCGAGATCGTGGCGGTACCATTCTTTTCTCACTCCTGAGGTGTGGTGATTGAGCAGGGGCACCCTGGCATGGACCAAAAAAGGCCTTCTCTCTTTTCTGACAGTGGCCACAACTGTTGTCATGGCCTGGTAACTTTCCAAAAAATCTGAACCATCTATGCTGATGGCCTCAATTCCGGGAAAGCCCTGGGCATATTGAAAAGCGTTCATGGCCCTGGTTTCGGCGGCCGTTGCTGAGATGTCCCAGCCATTGTCCTGTACCAGATAGATGATGGGCAGTTGTTTGAGGGCTGCCATTTGTAAGGCTTCTGCTACCTCACCTTCCGTAACCGAGGCATCGCCGAGCGAACACACCACTACGGCCTGTTCTTCGAGCTCACTGGCAAGTGCCAGTTCTTTTTTTACCATCAGGCCCAGCGCGATGCCGGTAGTAGGAATTGCCTGCATGCCGGTTGCCGATGACTGATGTATGATCTTGGGCTTATCGCTGTCTTTCAGGCTGGGGTGGCAGTAATACGACCGTCCTCCCGAAAAAATATCGTCTCTTTTGGCCATGAGTTGCAACATCAGCTCATAGGCACCCACACCGATGCTGAGCAACATAGCATCATCCCTGTAGTAGGGCGACACATAATCGCAAGCTTGCAGTTGTAGGCCGGTGGCGATCTGTATGGCCTCGTGGCCCCGGGAAGTGGCATGAACGTATTTGGACACGGTTTTGAAGTGGGCCTCATACAGCAAGGTGAGGTGTCGTGCAGTAGCCATCAATTCAAAAGCCCGGCTAAGTGTTTCCTGATTGACTGGTGACATAAGTAAGGAAGAACTTGGTTTGGTGGGGCAAAGGTAGGGATAATTTAGGCTAAAACCGATGATCCTTTGATAGGGGCAAAATATCGGAGTGCGGACACCACAAAGTAAAAAATAGGGTTATGTTTGCAGAACTCAATAAATCACAAATGAAAACATCTTATTTTAACAGAGAAGACCTCCAAAAATTTGGAAACATCACTGAATTTCAGGAAGAAATGGGTAAAAAATTCTTTGCCTGGTACGGTGAAGTTTTTGCTGAGGGGGCTTTGACGATAAGAGAAAAAAGTCTGATTGCCCTGGCCGTTGCCCATACGGTTCAATGTCCCTATTGCATAGATGCCTATACTGCATCCTGCATGACCAATGGTGCCGATGAAGAACAAATGATGGAGGCGGTCCACGTAGCAGCGGCCATCAAAGGAGGGGCTACCCTGGCCAACAGCGTCATGATGATGAACTATGTGAAGGAAAAAATGATGTAATGTCCATCCATCAGAGAAGTAAAACCCTGGCATCCAGTCACCATGGACTTGCCAACCCCGTATTTCAACTGGAGGTTTTAAATCAGCCTCCAGTAACTAGTCTGATTCCCTTTCATGAACGATTAGGGGGCCCACTGCTGCCGGTGAAACCTACCGTGTTGCAGATCAACGTAGGCAAGCTCTGCAACCAATCGTGCGCCCACTGTCATGTTGATGCTGGACCCGACCGGAAAACAGAACAAATGAGCCGGGATACCATGCAACATTGCCTTGACTTTGCCGCCCGCCACCACATCGAACAAATTGACATCACCGGTGGTGCCCCCGAAATGAACGAATCTTTCAGGTGGCTGGTCACAACAGCCAGGTCGATGGGCATAAAAGTGATGAACAGATGCAACCTCACCATCCTGGTAGCCCATGAAAGATTTAAGGACCTACCTGCTTTTTTTGCTCAAAACCAGGTTCACGTCATCAGTTCGCTGCCGTATTTTTCAAAAACCCGGACCGACCACCAACGCGGCGAAGGTGTTTTTGAAGATTCCATTGCTGCCTTACAATTGCTCAACCGGGCAGGTTATGGATTGGGCCACCCCGATAAGGTGCTGGATCTGGTGTACAACCCCAGCGGGGCCTATTTGCCGGGCAATCAGTCTTCGCTTGAAAATGAGTTTAAGAGACAATTGAAACGACGGTATGGGGTTGATTTTGACCACCTCTTTGCCATTACCAATTTGCCGGTATCCAGGTTTCTGGACTATCTGCTCACCAGTGGCAACTACCTCAGTTATATGGAGGAATTGGGCAGGGCTTTTAACCATGCTACGGTGGCTGGTCTTATGTGTAAATATACCCTCAGCATTGGTTGGGATGGCAGGGTGTACGACTGTGATTTTAATCAAATGCTGGAGCTGGAAAGTGCAGTAGAAAATGCCCATATCAAAGACCTCGACTTTGATGCCCTGATGAAGAGGCAGATCGTTGTAAATCAGCACTGTTATGGGTGCACAGCGGGGGCTGGAAGCAGCTGTGGGGCGAAATAGCGTAAAATTTTAGATCTTTAATTTATTAAAATGTAAAATATTATTTGGTTTAAATATTTAATATTTGAAATTAAAGGTATATTAATTTGTTTGTGTTATATTCGCTTGTCAATCATTTAAATAGCCCCAAAATGAAGCGAAACCATATCATTCATCTGGATGATACCGACAAAAGAATTTTGTCGATATTGCTGCTGGATGGAAAAAGACCGTATGCTGAAATTGGGAAGGAACTCTTCCTCTCTGCAGGCACCGTCCACGTGCGGATTAAAAAGATGATAGATGCAGGGGTTATAACGGGTAGCCACATAGAGGTGGATTACAAATCACTGGGTTATGACATTACTGCCTTTTTGGGAATTTACCTTGAGAAATCAAGTCTTTACAGCCAGGTTATTGAGGAATTGAATGGCATCGGTGAGGTAGTCAGTGCCCACTACACCACTGGCAATTATGGCATTTTTGCCAAAATCATCGTTCGGGATACCGATCACCTCAGGGATGTTTTATCCAATAAAATACAGAAAATCAAGGGTATACAGCGAACAGAGACATTTATTTCGCTGGAAGAAAGCATCGAAAGGCCCTTGAATGTGGACCTTTGACCCCAGCCATTCCGGTTTGATTTTTTTCCGAAACCCTCGTTTTGTGAAAACTAATCCATAAATTTGTTACTTCCCATTGCAAATAGACGTTGAATCTTCATATTTGCTTTACCATTAAACAAAATTATAAAATGAAATTTCTGAAAGCTCTTAGCCTGCTTGTTTGTTTATTTGTGGCTTCAGGTGCGTTTGCACAAGCTACCACTACCACTTTTGCTGCCAATACCTATGTAGCCAACAGCATTACCCAGATGAAAAGCCTGCTTCAAAAAGGGAGTTGCAAAGATGCCCTTAGCGATTCACAGGTATTGAAACTGGAAAAAATTTACGCGGCCAAAGAACCCAGATGGAATAAAATAATTGCATCAGGTCTTGACAAAGGGGATATGGCCAAAGAAATGGCAAAACTGGATGCTGAATACGCAGATCAGATAGAGAAGGTTCTTTCTCATGAACAAAAGCAAGCTGTTCGTAAATTGACCTCTACCAGAATAGGTCAATAAGAGTCAGTTGTATTTCCACCAATTTTCCCGGCAGGGCATGGTATGATAAAATCCAAGATCACGCGCATCGAGATTTTTCCTGCGCAAATTCCGCTTTCGGAACCCTTTGTTATTTCTAAGGGAGCGCTTACCCATGCCCGCACCACCATCGTTCGCATTTACAGCGATCAGGGCTTATATGGCACCGGAGAGTGTTGTCCGTTTCGTTCGATTCATGCAGAAACGCAGGCCGGAACAGTAGCCATTGCCAAAGACCTGGCTGCCGCCTTGTTGGGTGAAGATCCGGCAGAGATCAGCAAACACGTACAAACCCTCAATAGAATGTTTGTAGGTAAGGCTTCTGTAAAAGGGGCCTTTGACATGGCTCTTTACGACCTCAATGCCAAGACCCTGGAACTACCTCTTTACAGGTACCTGGGAGGTCACCGCGATAAAACCATTATTACAGATAATACCATCAGCCTCCTGGAAAAGGACAAGATGGTAGAAAAAGCCCTCAGCTTTGTGCAAAGGGGCTTTTCTATTTTAAAGGTGAAGCTGGGTCAACGTCCGTCGTCAAAAGACATTGAAAGAATGGAAGCCATTCGTGCTGCTGTTGGTGATGACATAACCCTTAGGATAGATGCCAACCAGGGATGGAATTACCTGGAGGCCCGCAAAGCCCTCGAAGGCATGGCCGACCTCCATATTGAACATTGTGAAGAACCCATCCATGCCGAAAACCTCCCCGACCAGGTGAGGATCAATGCAGAGAGTCCCATACCCATTATGGCGGATGAAGCTGTATTTACCTCGGCCGATGCCATCAGGATCATTGCCGCCAATGCGTCCAATATGATCAACATCAAGTTGGGAAAATCAGGTGGCATCCACAATGCCATGAAAATTGCTGCCATAGCAGAGGCCGCAGATATGTATTGTCAGGTCGGTTCTTTTTCTGAGACCCGCCTCGGCATGTCGGCCCTGGTGCATTTTGACATGGTATGGCCGCATATCTTATACCACGATCTTGATTCACCGCTGATGCTGTCAGAAGATCCGGTAATAGGAGGCATGCAGTACGATGCCCAATGGAGGGTAACGGTAGACGACAGCCCCGGCCATGGTGCAGATTTTGATCCCGCTTTTTTGAAGCGACTCGAATGTTTTACGATTGAATAAATGCCATTGAAAAATCCCTTAAAAATGAGGTATATGAAATACATATTACTGTTGATCCTTGCCATTAGTCTTACCACCGGTTATGGTCAAAAGATGTCCAACTCGAGGTCGGTAAAAGACAAGGCAGCCATCGAAAAACAGCAACAGGAAACCTTGTTTAAATCGTTGGTGCGCGACATGATGGATGCCTACAACGAAGGACGGTATTTGCAGGTAGCCCAGTATTACCACGACGATGCCATCGTATCAGGCGGCACTACCTTTGTAGAGGGCAGAGATGCTTTGGACCAGTATTGGGAAGACTATTTTTCCATCGGTGGCAAGTGGCAACTCACCATCAATTGGGAACGCCATTACACCGACTACGTGGTACAAAGGGGGAAGTCTGTCATCCTACAGCGAAACGGTGAAAAAAGTGAAGTTGAATTTTTTCTGCATTGGCGCAAGGTCAATGGAGAATGGAAAATTTCCCAGGACATTTATTGGTAAAATTACGGCCTGGCCAGCGCTGGCTGGTGGATAAAATCGGAGTCAGTAAGGCTGTGCAGGAATGCTATGAGGTCTGCTTTTTCGCTGGCTGTCAAAACAAAAGGCTTTATGGCGGGATGTCGGTTGACATGGGGCTGACCACCACTCGCATAGTGCTCAATTACAGAAGCTAAGTCTGGAAAACTGCCATCAAACATATAGGGAGCTGTAAGGGCAACATTGTGTAAGGATGGAATCTTAAACAAGGCCTCGTCTTGCGCCAAACCGGTCAGTCGCATTTTTCCGGGATCCGAATATTGTAAGTAAAGTCCATTGTTGGCATAGCCCTGATTGGTGAGCAGCCAGCCCGAATGACATTGACCACAGGCAGCTTTTTCCCCAAAAAACAAGTTCATGCCCCGCACAGCTTCAGCAGAGAGGGCCTGCTTTTTATCCTGGTTTTTATATTGAAAATAAGGTGAGTTGCCCGCCAGCAGGGTTCTTTCGAAGGATGCGATGGCCCTGGTGATGACATATTCATCGAGGTTTCGGTTATAGCCTTCTTTGGCCAGTTTTACATAATAGGCATTGGACTGCAGTCTTTTGGCAACAGAAAGTAAATTGAAATCAAATTCGTTGTGCTCCTGTACCGGCACCAGCACCTGCATTTCGAGTGTTGCCAGACCACCTTCTCGCAGCAATTTTTTTTGATAGGCAACATTGGCCAGTGAGGGTGAATTTCTCATTGCCTTTCTGCCCTTGATGCCCTCACTCAAGGCCACGTTGTCGGCAAACGCAAAGGCTTGCTGATGGCAGGAGGCACATGACTTGGTACTGTCGGCAGAAAGTGAAACATCGTAAAACAAGGCCCTGCCCAATTCTATGCGGGCCGGTGTTGGCTCATTGTCTGCCGGTATTTCGGGTACCGGAAAGCCCTTGGGAAGTTGATCTCTGTATTGGTAAACCAAGTCATGGTCACGATCGGTCTGGCAGGCAGCCAGGGCGGTTAATACCCAAAACACGAGCCAGATGGAAGGCCGTTTCTGACAAGGGCTCATCAATACAACCAAATGGTTTTGGAACTAAGTCTATCTGTAGAATGAAGGGTGATGATGTACATGCCGGATGCAAGGCCTGAGCTGTTGATCACGGCTCTTCCCGTTTCATCCATTTTCTCCTGACCCACCGTTTTACCCAAAAGGTTGGTAAGGGTCACCAGGCTGTTGGGAGAGCTTGGAGCCTGAACCACCAACTGAGCATTTTCACGAATGAGGGTCCACTTTTCTGTTTCCTGCTGATCGGTACCTGAAATAGGGCCCAGCAATTTGAAAAAATCTTTTGACACCGCATTGTTCATCATGCTGATATTTTTTGCCGCGCTGCCATGTACAATGAGACTGCCCGTCATGGTGAACTGGTCAAATAAGCGGGCATAGTCTAATTCAATGGGAAGGGTAAGCCCATTCTCAGTGTTATGAGCCAGAGGAATAGAGATCAAAGCTTGTTTGTACAAAGCATCTCCAAGGTTGTGGAATTCAAAATCGGTTTCAGGTATGCCATCACCACTGTTGTCTACCATGCCTTCAATGGCCATGAATCGATAGCCTCCTGCCCAGCCCCAGTGCATTGAGGGGTCTTTGAGCCCCAACGGATGGGTTTCCGGATACAGGGTTGGATCGTCGTGGTTTTTCAAAGAATCAACACCGATAAACATTGAAAGCTGATTTACAGGGGTTTCACCCAGATTGCCCACCACGATGTTGCGTCCTGCTTCCTGGGCCCTGACCAGTAAATAGACGTCAGGAAAGGATGTGACAACTCCGTTGGCATCGGTCACACTAAATCCCGACAAATAAAATTCGGCCCTCTTTAGTTTTACCATCTTGCCATTCCATATAGGAAAAGTAGTTTCTCCCAGTACCAGGGCTTCACCATTGACCTTATGGGTAAAGACCAGTGAAACCTCTTTCTGACCACTCTGGGCGATCAGCGATGAGGCAAAAAGGAGACTAAGGATGGAGAGGTAAAATTTCATTTTAGGAAAAATTTAGGACAAAGATACATCCTACTTTGGCAAATAAAACGTTGTGTACGTTAACAAACCCTAACAACAAATTTATAAGACGGGTAAAGGGGCTGCCGGAACTTCAAAAGCAGGGCAGGATTCGTTACCTTTGCAGTTGAGATATGAAGGCATTTTACCACCTGGTCAGTATATTATTGATTTTAACAAGCTATTCCTGCGCCTCTAGCGGAGATTTGCAAGGAGGGCCCAAAGATACCGTGGCGCCCAAACTGATTGTGGAGAAATCAAGTCCCAATTTTGCATTGCGCAATACCCAGTTCCTTTGTCTTTACCTTTGACGAGTTTGTTGAGGTAAAAGAAGTGATTAAACAGGTGCTGGTGAGCCCACCCCTGGTTTACATACCCAGGATTAAAGCCAGGGGCAAAGAAGTAAGCTTCAGTTTCAACGAAAAAGAAGAGTTAAAAGAAAATACCACCTACATCATTCAGTTTGGCGAGGCGATTCGTGATTATACAGAGCAAAACAAGGTGCTCAACTTTAAACATGTGTTTTCTACCGGAGATGTGATCGATTCTCTGGAACTGAAAGGCAAAATCACCGACGAAACCAAGGGTGAAGGCGTAGCCGGCATTTCTGTAATGTTGTACGACGACCTCCTCGATTCTGCTATCATCCGTCGCAAGCCATTTTATTTTACCAAAACCGATGCCAGTGGTAATTTTGAGCTGGGCAATCTGAAGAACGATACCTTCAGGCTCATAGCCATCAAAGACGAAAACAACAACCTCCAGTTTGATGAATTGAACGAGCTCATTGCCTTTGATGATCATTTTGTTTCATGGTCTGACAGTGTTTCAGAAAAACGAAACCTGGTCTTGTACAAAACAGACGTTACCCCCCTGTATTCGGGTTACAAACACAAATCATCAGGACTGCTGGGCATTAAATGGCACACAGAACCGAAGTTGTTGCCTACGGTTAAATTAGAACCTGAGCCCGATGAAATGGCCAGCTGGCTGAGAGGTGACAGTATGTTTGTCTATTACCACTACCTAACAGCACCCGACAGTTTTTGGCTCGATGCGGGCAAAAAAAGGGTGAGATTAGCCATGCCGGATACCTCTGCCATTCCTCGATCACTGAGTTTCCAGCCGGAGTTTGGGAGTGTGGGCATTGTGCCGGGAGACACCCTTTGGATCGACTGGGAAAGGCCAATTGCCAGCATTGATAAAAGTTTGATTTCTTTGGGAGACAGCTCAACAACATTGAAATATGAAATCGTGAAGGCTTACCCTAAAAAAACAGGTATTTTTGCCTCCATGTTACCCAAACAGGCCTACAACCTTACCATTTTGCCCGGAGCGTTTAAAGATGTTTACGGCAATACCCATGACACCCTAAGCCAATCGCTCAAGACCTTTGCCATCGAAAAACTGTCGCAGCTGAAGCTCGAAGTAGTAGGACTAGACTCCACCAAACAATATTTGGTTAATCTGTTGAAAGCAAATAAAATTCTGAAAATTTCCCAAATTCAAAATGCGGGTCACCAAATTTTATCTTTCGATCGTTTGAAGTCGGATACCTACACCGTGCAGATCATAGAAGACAGCAATGCCAATGGCAGAGTTGATGCCGCCAGCTATTGGGAACAAAAACCTGCAGAAAAGGTGAAACAATACAATTTAGAAAAGCTCAGGGAGAGCTGGACCTTGGAAACAAAGGTAGATTACCGAGAAAATTCTCAGCCAGCCCCTAATAATCCCGGTATAAGATGATATTGAGTGCAAAAAACTTACAAAAGCGCTATGGTGTGCGCAGGGTTGTAGATGACGTGAGCATCGAGGTAGCCCAGGGCGAGATCGTTGGCTTGCTGGGACCCAACGGCGCCGGTAAGACCACTACCTTTACATGGTTGTTGGTTTTGTGTCGCCTAATGATGGTCATGTTTATTTAGACAATGAAGACATTACCGGATTGGCCATGTACAAAAGGGCTCAGCGGGGCATAGGTTATCTGCCACAGGAGGCTTCGGTATTCAGAAAGTTGAGTGTTGAAGACAACATCAAAGCCATTTTGGAAATGATGCCTCTGACAAAAGAAGAGCAAAAGCACAGGTTGGAAGAGTTGATCGGCGAATTTCACCTGGAAAAAGTAAGAAAAAACGTTGGTGACTCCCTTTCGGGCGGTGAACGCCGTAGGACAGAAATTGCCAGAGCCCTGGCTTCGTCACCCAGCTTTATCCTGCTGGATGAACCCTTTGCCGGCATCGACCCCATTGCAGTGGAAGACATTCAGGCCATTGTAGCCAGGCTGAAAGACAAAAACATTGGCATCCTCATTACCGACCACAATGTTCAGGAAACCCTTTCCATCACCGACAGGGCCTACCTTATGTTTGAGGGAAAGATACTCAGGGCCGGAACCGCTGAACAGCTGGCAGAAGATGAAATTGTTAGAAAAGTCTACCTTGGACAAAATTTTGTACTGCGCAAAAAACAACCTGCTGTTGAAACTGGTAATTAAATATTGTTTTTTTGTCTTTGGCGTTATTTTGTTCTTTTCTTGTGAAAAAAAGGAAAGAACCGAGCTAAGCCTTGAAGAAAAGGTATTGTATGACAGTCTCAAAAGCCAGGCTTTCAAAGACATCCGTTCAAAGACAGATGCCATTTGTGCCAACATTTCAGATTCACTTTTTGCCGCCTACACAGACTCCATTTATGAGGTTAGGATGGCAGAAGTCAAACAGCTCTTTGAAGAATGAAAAGAGGTAAAAAAACGGGGCTGGTTGTTATTATCCTGTTGTGGGTGGCCATGGCATTTCAGCTGCCTAATAGTGAGCCTACCAAGATACCACCCCTGGTAAAAGAAAAGATCGATCAGGAAGTAGCCCAATATTATGCGGAGCGACTCAGGGTTTGTAAACTGGATGCCTTATTGAAGGCAGAGGATTATGTAGACAGCATCATAGTTAACAGGATCAACCTCAACATCATGAATGGAAAAAATTTCCCAAACAGGCCCGCACGACCCCCTTCACCCGGATCCATATTACTGGACGACACCACGGTAATAGCTCCCATATTTAAGAAGTAACTTCTAATTGTCTCATTAAGACGGATTTAACATTTCTGAGTGACAAAAAGCCAGACCGACAGCGTTATCTTTGCAATGCCAGTTGGATGTCCAAAGAAATGGTCAAACCCTGTTGATTTTGGGGATAAATGACTATTTTTGTGGCAATTTTAGATTAATCCAAATATTCATACATCAATACAACGCGTATGCAGTCGTTTAAAAAACTCATCAACATTACGGGCTTGACCGTCTTGTTGATCTCATTTTTTGTGTACTACCTCACCGCAGAAAGAACCGGCAGTTTGTGGGATTGCGGAGAATTCATTCTGGGTGCCTATAAACTTCAGGTAGTTCACCCTCCCGGGGCCGGCTTGTTTGTATTGATTGGTAGAATGTTTACCTGGGTAGCTGACCTGGTTTCTGATAAACAAAGCGACATCGCCTTTGCGGTCAACCTGATGTCTTCATTGTCATCCGCTTTTGCAGCCATGTTTATGGCATGGGTAACCATGCTCATGGGCAAAATGGCCCTGGTGGGAAGAGACGAGGAGCCCACATTTGGCCAAAACATCGGCCTGGCTATGGCAGGATTGGCAGCCGGTTTGTCAAGTGCCTTCATCACATCCGTTTGGTTTTCAGCAGTGGAAGGTGAGGTGTATGCTATGTCTACCTTTTTCACAGCACTGACCCTGTGGTCTGCCATCAAATGGTACCACCTGCCCGATGAAAATGAGCACGACCGTTGGTTGATCTTCAGCCTTTTTGCAGCAGGACTTTCCATTGGCGTCCACTTGCTCAGCTTGCTCGCATTTCCGGCAATCGCCATGTTGTATTACTACAAAAAATACCAAAATAAATCCATTACCGGACTGGGCATCAGCATCCTCTTAGGAGGTGTGGCCATAGCCTTTATCCAGAAACTGGTCATTGTGGGCATACCCAGCCTTTGGCAGAGCATGGAGCTCTTTACCGTTAATTCATTGGGACTGCCTTTTCATTCGGGCATCGTTCCCACCCTTATCATCGTCGGTGCTATGTGTTGGTTTGTATTGCGCACCGCCCACAGAAGGGGTTCACAGCTGCTTCAAAACCTGGGCATTGCTGCAACCTTGATTGTGATTTCTTACAGCACCATCGGTGTGGTTGTGATCAGGGCCAATGCAGATACCCCTGTCAATATGAACACACCTTCAGACGCCATGCGTTTGATCCCTTATCTCAACCGTGAACAATACGGCGAAAGACCTTTGATCAAAGGACCTCACTACCTGGCTTCACCTTCCAATGTTGAGCGTACACCCAGATACGGTAGGGTAGGCAACGAGTATAAAATCACAGATGAGAAATACGATTACGTTTGGAAAAATTCCGACAAAATAATTTTCCCTCGTATCGGTCACCAGGACAAGGCAGACCTGCACCAGCAATACAAAGAATACCTGACCGGCAGGGGAGAAGGCAAACCTGACTTTGGATATAACATCGCTTATTTCCGTCACTACCAATTGAGGTATATGTACTGGAGATACTTTATGTGGAATTTTGCCGGCAGACAGAATGGTGATCAGGGCACAGGCATCTGGGACAAAAAAGATGGCAACTGGATCAGTGGCATCGATGCCATCGATGAGGCAAGAACCTATAAAAACGATATGGCACCAGCCAGCATCACCAACAATCCTGCTAGAAATACTTACTACTTTATTCCTCTCTTATTGGGAATGTTGGGTATGGTCTTCCATTTTGGAAAATCTAGAAAAGAATTTTTGGCCTTGTTGATGCTTTTTGTAACAACAGGTCTGGGCATCATTATTTATTCTAACCAGCCTCCTATCGAGCCAAGAGAAAGAGATTATGTGTTGGTTGGAAGTTTCATCACTTTCTGTATTTGGATTGGCTTCGGTGTGCTTGCCATAGCCGACTTACTGGCATCAAAAGTAAAGATGCCGGGACTGGCGGCTTCCGGACTAGCGGGGCTCCTCGGCTTGGCTTCTCCTGCCATCCTGTTGACCCAAAACTTTGACGATCACGACAGGAGTGAGCATTATGCATCGAGAGACTATGCGGCCAACTTCCTCAATTCATTGGATAAAAATGCCATCATCTTTACTTATGGCGACAATGACACCTATCCATTGTGGTATGTGCAGGAGGTAGAAAACATCAGAAGAGATGTAAGGGTGGTCAACCTTTCTTTGATCCAGGTAGACTGGTACATCGACAAACTGCGCAAAAAAGTCAATGAGAGCGCGCCTATCAAAATGACCGTTCCTCAAGACAGTTATAATGGCAAAAATATGAACCAGGTCTTCTTCACAGAGCAGACCTCACCACAGCGACTCAATCTCATTGATGTGCTCAACAAGCTGGCAGCCGATGTGAAAACGACAGAAGGATATCCTAACCTCAGTTATAAAAATTATTACATACCGGTTAAACGCAATCCAAGCCTCTTTGAGCTCGATTCCATCCCTGTCTTAGATTCCATCCCGGTTAATATACCTGAGGCTAGCAGGTATTTGACCAAAGATGATATTGCCATCCTCGACCTGATTGCGTCCAACATCAATGACAGGCCTATTTATTTCTCTGTAACTTGTAAAAATGACAAGCTGCAGGGCTTAAATGACTTCATGCAATTGGAAGGCATGGGATTGAGATTAATACCTGCATTCAGTCCGTCAGACAGAGCTTTCTCTATCTATGGCAGTGGCAGGGTAGCTACTGACAAGTTGTTCAACCACATCACCAAAGATTGGGCCTGGGGCAACTTTGACAAGGTCAAAACCCATGTAGATAAGTCGTACCTGGCAGAGATCCAGGCCATGAAATTGACCATGTTGAGAGGCTGTTATGCCTTGTTGGCACAGCGCGACAGCACCCGTGCTGCCCAATTGGCCAATAAGTTTTTTGAAGCCTTCCCTGCTTCCAATTTCCAGTATGATGCCGGCATTGTACCTTTCTTAAATGTATTGGTCAACGCAGGAGATTTTGAAAATGCCAAAAAACACATCAAAATATTGGCGCAGGAAACAAAGGCTTACGGCGACTTTTTCCAAACCTTAAAAGCGGGTGAGCTGATTTCGTTTGCTCAGGATGTTGACCTCTATGGACAATGTGCCATGGACGTAAAACAACTGGCTGCTAAAACAAAAGATGCCGCTTTCGAAAAAGAGATGAACGACTTGATTGGTGACCTCGATACCCGATTGGGTGTATTGAATCAGGGATTGAGACAAGCGCAGTAAAAATGAGTAAATTGATCATAGCAGTAGGCAGCGACCACGCCGGTTTTGCCTACAAAGAAAAAATAAAACAGACCCTGAAAAGAGAGGGCTACGAGGTATTGGACAAGGGTACTTTTGGCGAAACTTCGGTTGATTACCCGGATTTCGCCCACCCTGTGGCCAGTGCTGTTGAAAGTGGAGCTGCCAATTGGGGCATCTTAATTTGTGGTAGTGGCAATGGAGTGGCCATTACCGCCAATAAACATGCCGGCATCAGGGCAGCCTTGTGCTGGAAAGAAGAGTTGGCCAAGCTGGCCCGGGCCCACAACGATGCCAATGTTTTGTGTGTACCCGCTCGTTTTGTTTCTCTGGATCTGGCGAAAAAAATGATTAAAGCCTTCCTCCATGAGCCTTTTGAGGGCGGAAGACACCTCAACAGAGTTCAAAAAATTACTTGTTAAAACAACACCAGTATTATAAACCTATCATGTTAAAAAAGAACTTTTATTTTTATTCCTTTCTTGCCCTGAGTTTACCCGTTTTCGGACAGTTTGAAAGCGGAGTTTCTATTCCCAACAAAGAAAAGGCAATTGTCGCAGATGAAACAGATCCTGCTGTCAAATTTGCCAAAACCATAACAGCTGAAGATTTAAAAAAGCACCTCACCATCATTGCCTCTCCTGCGTATGAAGGCAGAGAAACCGGACAGCCGGGCAATGTGAAGGCTGCTACCTATATCGCCAAACAATTTGATGCCTATCTGCTCGACCAGGCCCCCGGCATCAATGATTTCAGGCAGCCGGTGGATTTTACCTTTTCTTCATGGGATGATACAGATATTTATGTCAATGGTGCCAGGTTCCGCCACTTGTGGGACTACCTCGCCTTTCCGACCAAAAACGGTGACCTTCCTCTGCTCGAATCCAAAGAAGTTCTTTTTGTTGGTTTCGGTATAGACAGTCCAAATTATACTGACTACAAGGGCAAGGATAAAGATTTTAAAGGTAAGATCATTGTCATCAACAAGGGTGAGCCCATGAAGGCAGATAGCACTTACTGGATCAGTGGTACGCGCGAAACTTCAGAGTGGAGCAGTTTGGAAAAAAAATTGATGACCGCCAAAGCAAAAGGGGTTTCTCTGGTCCTGATCATTGAAGACGACATCAAAAAGGCCATTGGAGAAAACAGGAATCAATTGATGGGACCCACTGTGCAATTGGGTGACCACACCAAAGATGTGATCGCTTACCCTAATCACGCTTACATATCCACTACCATCGCCAAAGAACTCTTTGGCAAAGAAGATGAAAAAATCATCAAGGAAAGAGAAAACATTAAAAACAAAGGCAAGTTCAAGCCTGTAAAACTGAAGTCGCATTTTCAGATCAACCTGAAGAAAAAAGTAAACGGAATCAAAAGCCAGAATGTCATTGGTGTGATCCCGGGTAAGAGCAAGCCTGACGAAGTAGTCATTGTATCTGCCCACTTTGACCACCTTGGAAAAAAGGGAGATCAGATTTTTCACGGTGCAGATGACAATGGATCGGGTACCAGCACCATCATGGAATTGGCGCAAGCCTTTGCTGAAGCCAGAGGCGGTGGTTTCCGACCTGAAAGAACGGTTGTATTTATGCTGGTGACCGGCGAAGAAAAAGGACTGTTGGGCTCTGAATATTATGTCAACAATCCTTTGTATCCTCTTGCCAATACAGTGGCCGATGTCAATGTTGATATGGTGGGCAGGCAAGATGATAAATACAAAGACAATCCCGATTACATTTATGTAATTGGATCTGACAGGCTTTCTACCGATTTGCACAAAATCAATGAAAGTGTCAATCAAAAATACTGTCAGCTGACCCTTGATTATACGTATAACAGTGAGAGTGACCCCAACAGGTATTACTATCGCTCTGACCACTACAACTTTGCAGAAAAAGGAATTCCTGCTATTTTTTATTTCAATGGTGTCCATGCTGATTACCACCAGCCAACCGATACTGCTGATAAAATCAATTACGAAAAAATGGCGAAAGTGGGTCGCTTGATCTTCCATACCATTTGGGAGCTGGCCAACCGACCTGAAAGAATTGTAGTGGATGTTAAACCGATGAAATAATGTCTTGGCGGCCCGGTAAGTTTGACTATGTCTTTTTTTTCCTGGTCTTTCTTGATTTGTGGGCCATGCACGTGTACCCGGGTCTAAGGCTTTTAACGAAGCCCCTCATCGTTTCATCCTTATTGGTATATTACGTAATGAATGCAGGCGATCATCAGCAGGCGGTCCTCCTGACAGCCTTGATCTTTGCCTTATTGGGTGATATCTTTCTGATGTTTGACGCCCCTCTGTTTTTTCAATTGGGCCTTGGGGCTTTTTTGGTCATGCAGCTTTGTTACACCTCTTATTTTTCACAGCAGAAAAAAGAAATGAATGCCCTTAAATGGGGCCTTGTGGGTGGGGTCGTATTGGTTGCCCTTTTGTTCAATGTTTTTTACCACCAGTCTTTTGGAGCATTGAAATGGCCGGTTTTGTTTTATACCCTTGCCATCAGTGCCATGGTTGTTACAGCGATCCGGCAGAACAGTTCTTCCTTACTTTTTTATGGTGCTCTTTTGTTTATGGTATCAGATCTCAGTCTGGCCTACCATAAGTTTGTGGCAGCCATACCCATGAGTGGTGTTCTGGTAATGCTTACCTATGCCTTTGCGCAATGGTTGATCGTCAAAGGCATCCTGGATACTGAAAGTCGGAGGTTTACTAAGGCTTAATTAAAGGGCGATTGTTTTCAGTTGCAATCTGCTTTCTTCAGCGGCAAATCCCATTCTATGGCTGTCCATCGATGCTTCTAATGTGGATGTGAGCAAACGCTCATCATTGTTTTCTACGGCTCTTAAAAAGTCGCGCATCAAGCCCCAGTCACCACCTCCATGCCCCGAGCCGGTAGAATGTTCTTTGGTCAACCACTCTGTCACTTCGTCGGTAGCAAAATTAGCTACGGTGAGCACATCTTCATCCCCCACAATACAGCCCATCGAACCCATGATTCGGGTCCTTCTGCCATGATAGTTGGTAAAGGCCTCCATGTTGAACCCGGCAGTGATGCCTCCGTCAAATTGCATGGAAACTACCTGGTGGTCGGCTACGTTGTTGTCGCATCGGTAAACACACCTGCCGTACGGCCCTGTTTTGAGCAAATTCAAAATAGCATCACCTTTTTTATCCTCTTCAGTAGGAAGGTCCATGGCATAAGTATAGCGCCTGCCTCTGTGGTATATTTTTAAGGCAGAATACGGACAAGAGCCTTCAACCGCACAACCATCGGTACACCGACTGGTAGAACCCGGAGGTGCATTTTCAGACTTAAACCACGACAAAGAGCCAAATGAATTGATGTGGGTACATTTTTTACCTATCCACCATCTCAGCATATCCAGATCGTGGCATGATTTGGCCAGGATAATGGGATTGGTATCTTCTGCTACCCGCCAGTTGCCACGCACAAACGAATGAGACATATGTTCTCTTTCGATGGGCTCAAAATGTTGGATGCTGATGAGTTGACCCAACACCCCACTGTCGAGCACCTCTTTGACTTTTCTATAATAGGGGGCATATCTTAATACGTGGCAAACTGCTACGATGGCATTTTTTTTCTTTTGCAGTTGTAAAATATCATTGCATTCCTTCCACGTCTGTGCTATGGGTTTTTCCAGCAAAAGATGATAACCCATAGCAAGTGCCGCCATTGCAGGTCCGTAATGCAGATTATCCGGTGTGGTAACAATGATAAAATCGGCAAATTTAGGTCGCTTAAATACATCTTCCCAGGTCACAAATTGATTCTCCGGGGCGATGCTGTGTTTTTCAGAATAACGCTGTCTCCTGAGCGGAATGGGCTCTGCAACACCTACAATATCCAATTCATCGGGAAAATTGGCGGCATAGTTGCCATACACATTGCCCCTGTTACCGGCACCACAGGTGATGGCCGTCATTTTGCGACCGGCCGCCATTTGGGTAAATCCCAAGGTTGCGGGTTGGTATTCCAGGGTTATTTTGTTTAGTCCTGCCAATCCCAAGCCAAGGCTGCTACCGCCTAGTGTTTTCAAGATATCGCGTCTAGTCCATTCCATTTATGAGTAGTTTGAAGTCAACAATATTACAATTAAGTGTGGGTAAATATAGCTTTTTTCCTACTTTCGCACGCAATACCTTATAAAAGACAGAATAAAATGAAATTGTTGAGTGGAAAAACGGCATTGGTGACCGGTGGGTCAAGAGGCATAGGAGAAGCCATTGTTAAGGCATATGCCGCTCAGGGTGCCAATGTTGCCTTCACCTACTTGAGCAGCGAGGAAAGAGCGATGGCCATTGTTGCCAGTTTAGAGGCCATGGGGGTCAAAGCAAAAGCCTATAAATCAGATGCAGCAGATTTTCAACAGGCAGAGCAACTGACGGAGGCTGTACTGGCAGATTTTGGTACCATTGACATTCTGATCAACAACGCCGGCATTACCAAAGATACCCTGATGCTCAGAATGAATGAAGAGCAATGGGATGAGGTGATCAGAGTAAACCTCAAATCGGTATTCAATCTTACCAAGCACGTGCTTAAATCCATGCTAAAACAAAAATCGGGATCGATCATCAACATGGGATCTGTGGTTGGGGTATTTGGCAACGCCGGACAAGCCAACTACGCCGCGTCAAAAGCGGGCATCATTGGTTTCAGTAAGTCCATTGCCAAAGAAGTAGGCTCTCGGGGCATCAGGTGCAATGTAATCACCCCCGGTTTTATTGAAACCGATATGACCCATGCCCTCACCGAAGACCAACGCAAAGCGTATGAAGCCAATATTCCACTCAAACGATTGGGTAAGGGCGACGACGTGGCCAATGCCTGTATATTTTTGGGCAGCGATATGAGTACTTATGTTACCGGTCAGGTGGTGGAGTGTGCGTGGCGGCTTCGGATCAAATTAAGCTGTCTTAAAAGAAAAGGGACCGTCTGATCGACAGTCCTCATCCAATCAAATCCGAAGCTTTTAGGGCTTCTTGTAAAACCTGCGCTGTTTGCGCAGACTTCTACTACTAGATTTACGCTGTAAGCGATGGGTAATACTATTTACTAACAACCATAATGATACGGTTAAGACGATAAATGCTGCCTAAGCGTTTGTAAAAAAAGGGAAATATTAATTTGCCCTACCAGACTACACAAAATATTACTTTGTGATAATGTGGAATTTATGGGGATTTCCAAAATAAAAATTGTTTAGACATAATCTAAATAGCAACCTTGTATCAAGATATATGTTACTTAAGTTACAGAGGAAAACCTCATTAATTATATTTGCGTACATTTTGCAAACTTCAAAATTATCCTCTTGAAAAGCTACAGATACAGGGCAATAATGGCAATGGCTTTTATGCTCAACTCGTTTTTGGTTTTTGGCCAGGGTACCATCACGCCCAGTTGGGCAATGTATTCAATTCTCGGCGTTCTCATCCTTGCCGGATTGAGTGCTTTGGTAGGATTGACGGCCAATTTAATCGATATGGAAGCCCATAAACACGGTGTTCAGGTTTCCGAAGATGGCTGGTTCACCAAATTTTTGAACCAATTTACGGGAGAAACCAAGTCATCAAAGGTCCACAAACTCAACCGGGGATTTGAAATTCTGATCAATGGAGAGGTAAAAAGCAGTCAGATTGTATCCAAGCCAGTGAGTAGGGTAGCGCTGAAGCCGTACACTTTTATTGGTCTTTCGCCCATACCTAAGGTGGTGGTAGAAGTGGGCCAGTCTGTCAAAGCAGGTGATGAAGTGTACCACGATAAAAAACACCCGGAAATCAAATTTACGAGTCCGGTAAGTGGTGAGGTGATTGAAATCAACAGGGGTGACAAAAGAGCAATTGCAGATATCGTTATTCTGGCAGACAAAGATCAGCAGTATAAAAAATTCAATGCTCCGGGCAAAGATGCAGACAGGGCAGCCCTGGTGAGCTTTTTAGTTGACACAGGAGCATGGACGTGGATCAATGAACGTCCCTTCGATGTGGTTCCCCAATTGAGCAGCCAGCCTAAAAATATTTTTATTTCTACCTTTGATACTGCCCCTCTGGCTCCAGACAACAACTTGATTGTTGCTGGCAATGAGCAGGCGTTTCAGGATGGCATCGATGTATTGGCGAGGCTCACTGAGGGTAAGGTTTACCTTGGCTTGGATGGCAGCAACCGCGGTCAACTTTCCACAGCCTTTACCAATGCTAAAAATGCAGACCTACACTACTTTGAAGGCAAACACCCAGCCGGCAACGTAGGTGTTCAAATCCATCACATTGCCCCCATCAAGTCGGGCGAAAAGGTTTGGACAATGAGGGTTCAGGATGTCATTGCCCTTGGCAAATTGTTTGCTACAGGTGAAGTGAGGCGTAGCGCCATTGTAGCCATTGCCGGTAATGAAGTGAAAGAACCTCAATACGTAAGTACCTTCCCGGGAGCGAGCGTAGCTGAGTTGACACAAGGCAATGTAACCGATGGTAAGTTGCGATATATTTCAGGTGATGTTTTATCAGGAAAACAAGTTTCAGTCACTGGTTTTATGAATGAAAAAGACGACCAGCTTACGGTAATTGAAGAAGGCGATTTTTATGAGATGTTTGGTTGGCTGATGCCACTTAGTCCCAGACCTTCGGCTTCAGGAACCTATCCAAACGGCCTTTTCCCTAAAATGAAATTTGATGTCAACACCAATACCCACGGCGAGAAAAGAGCCTTTGTGGTAACCGGTCAATACGAAGAGGTGCTGCCAATGGACATCTATCCTCAGCACTTGTTCAAATCCATTCTGACCAAGGATGTAGAAATGATGGAAGGCCTTGGCATCAACGAATTGTCAGAAGAAGATGTAGCCTTGTGTGAATTTGTGTGTACTTCCAAGCAACCCTTACAACAGTTGCTGAGAGAAGGACTTGATTACATGAGAACGGAAGCATAACATTTAGAAAAGAACTATATAATACCTAATAACCCATGGGATTATTACAATTTTTACAGCGCATAGAACCGGATAAGAAAAAAAGTCCATTGCTGCATACCGCATACGATGCCTTTTTTACATTCGCGTTTACGCCCAATACCGTTACCAAAGGGGGAGTACATATCAGAGATGGTATGGATCTCAAGCGACTGATGGTTTACGTGGTCTTAGCCTTACAGCTTTGTTATTTGTTTGGATCCTACAATATAGGTCACCAGCACTTTGTGGCAGCTGGTCAGCATTTGGGATTTTTGGATGCCTTTCATTTAAAACTGGCACACGGGCTCATCAAAATGTTGCCTATGTTCATCGTTACCCACGTCGTCGGTCTGGGCATGGAGTTTTTATTTGCAGCAAAAAAAGGACATGCCGTTGAAGAGGGCTTTTTGGTCTCAGGTGCCTTGATTCCTTTGATCATGCCACCGGATCTTCCGATGTGGATACTGGCTCTTTCTGTGACTTTTGCCGTAATATTAGGAAAAGAAGCTTTTGGCGGTACCGGAATGAATATCTGGAATATCGCCTTACTGGCTCGTGTTTTTGTATTCTTTGCTTATCCTACTGAAATTTCAGGAGATACCTGTTGGGTTTCGGGTTACGATTCTTTAGCTGCAGGTTCTGCGGCAGAATATGGATGGTGGCATACCGGTTTTTTCAACTCTATCTTTGGTTCCCTTGGCTGGCCTCAATTTGATGCTGCCAAGACGGTGGTCGTTGACGGATTTAGCGGTGCAACTCCCCTAGCTCTTGCTTACCAAGGAGGGATGGAAGCCGTAAATCAACAATACTCTGTGGGTCAGATCTTATGGGGTGCCATACCCGGTTCTATTGGTGAAACCAATAAACCATTCATCATCTTGGGTGCCTTATTCCTTATCTTAACCAGGGTAGCCAGCTGGCGCATTATGGCAGGTATGGTTTTGGGCGTAGGTGTTACAGGTCTAATATTTAACGCATGGGGCTTCAATGACTTTATGATGGTGCCTTGGTATTACCACTACATCCTTGGATCTTTCCTTTTTGCCATGGCATTTATGGCTACCGATCCGGTGACTGCAAGTGGCACCAATAAGGGTAAGTGGATTTATGGATTTTTTATCGGAGTGGTCGGACTCGTAGTGCGGGTAATGAATCCTGCCTATCCGGAAGGATGGATGCTGGCAATTCTTTTTATGAATTCCTTTGCCCCACTGATCGATTATTTTATTGTTCAATCCAACATTAAAAAAAGAACTAGCCGTGTTTAGTAACAAATACATCCTCGTATACACCCTGGTCATGGCCCTGATATCATCGGTATCTTTGGCCTTTGTGGTGAATGGTCTGAAACCCATGCACGAACAAAATGAGGCGGTGTTCAAGAAAAAAGAGATCCTCAATTCTATCAAAGATCAAATAGGTATGGATCCTACCACTATGACTCCTGCAGAAGTCAACAAACTTTTTGCGGATAAGGTAGAAAAGGTGGTCATCGATGCCAATGGCAAAAAAGTGGAAGGAGTTGACGCTGAAACCATTGATATGGCAGCTGAAGAAAAAAAACCGGAGAAGGAAAGGAAATATCCATTGTTTATTTACAAAACCGACAAGGGAAGTATCTATCTGATGTCAGTTAGGGGCAACGGATTATGGGATAAAATTTGGGGTACCATTGCCATCAAAGATGACTTCAATACCATTGCAGGAGCATCATTTGGACACGTCGGTGAAACTCCGGGCTTGGGTGCAGAGATAAAAGACAATGCCAGCTTCCCTAAATCCTTCCACGATAAAAAAATCATGCAGGATGGACAATATGTATCAGTAAAGGTGGTTAAAGGGGGCTTAAAGCATCCTGAACACGAAGTTGATGCTATTTCCGGCGCAACGATTACATCAACAGGTGTATCCAACATGCTAACCAAGGGTATTAATGTTTATCTCCCTTACTTTCAATCATTGAAAAAATAATAAACTTCAGAAAATGGCTGACGTAGTAGTAGCACCCACAGAAGTAAAAGCCGAACCATGGTTTGGCAAAAAAGAACAAAAGCTGATCAAAGATCCGCTTCATATTGACAATCCAATTACCGTTCAGATACTTGGTGTTTGTTCAGCGTTGGCAGTAACCACCATGGTAAAACCTGCCTTAATCATGGGCATATCTGTTGCACTGGTTACTGGTTTTTCAAATTTGGTGATTTCCCTTATACGTAATGGAATTCCAAAACAAATCAGGATGATCGTCCAATTGGTCGTTATAGCAGTCTTGGTTACCATTGTAGAACAAGTTTTGAAAGCATTTTCTTTTGATGTCTGGAAACAATTGTCTGTATTTATCGGACTCATCATTACCAACTGTATCGTAATGGGCAGATTGGAAGCCTTTGCCATGAGCAATAAGCCCTGGCCTGCGTTTCTGGATGGAATTGGAAATGGCCTGGGTTATGCCTGGATCTTAGTGGCAATTGCAGCCATTAGAGAATTTTTTGGAAGAGGTGCGTTATTGGGATATAAGATCATAGGTGCGGGGCCAGAATTTTTAGTCAATACAAAGGCTTCAGCCCTTCTAAGCTGGTATCAGCCCAACGGCATGATGGTTTTACCAGCATCGGCCATGTTCCTAATTGCAATCATTATTTGGATTCAGCGCTCAAAAGAGGCTAAACTTATCGACATTTCTTAAAAGGAAGTACTTTAAATTAAAAAAGTTAAAAATGGATTTGCTTAACATATTTATTAAGTCGGCATTTATTGAAAACATGGTGCTCGCATACTTCATCGGTATGTGTTCATTTCTGGCCGTTTCCAAAAGTGTTAAAACAGCTATCGGCTTAGGTGCTGCTGTTATCTTTGTTTTGGCTATCACTGTTCCAATCAACTGGGTAGTTAGTGAGTTGGTATTAGGACCCAATGGTTTGTTCAAAACAGACCTTACTTTCCTGAGGTTCATTCTTTTTATCGCCAGTATTGCAGCAACAGTACAGTTGGTTGAAATGGCTGTAGAAAAGTATTCACCGTCACTTTACAATGCCCTGGGGATTTTCCTACCGCTAATTACGGTTAACTGTGCTATCCTGGGTGCTGCCCTGTTTATGGTAGCCAGAGAATACAACTTTTCTGAGTCTGTGGTTTATGGAATTGGATCTGGATTTGGTTGGTTCATTGCCATTGTATTAATGGCAGCCATTAGAGAAAAAATGAGATATAGTCAGGTACCTGCTGCGTTGAGGGGCTTGGGTATGGCATTTATACTTACTGCATTTTTAGGCATTGCCTTCATGAGCCTTATGGGTATCAATCCTGCTACCTACTTTGCTAAACACTAAAAGAGAATACAAACATGATACTAATGATTGATTTGATGTTTGTGCTATGGGCTATCATTGCCTTTTCTGCCATCCTACTTATTCTTGCCTTTGGTCTGATCTATGCGCAAAAAAAACTGGTTGCACAGGGTGATGTTAAGATCATCATCAATGGAGATGAGTCTAAACCCATTCTGGTTAAGCCAGGTAGCAGCCTGCTAAGCACGCTTTCTTCTGAAAAAATATTTCTTCCCTCTGCCTGTGGTGGGGGCGGTACTTGTGCTATGTGCGAATGCCATGTTTATGAAGGAGGTGGCGATGTGCTCCCAACCGAGTTGAACCATTTAAACAGAAAAGAAGTTGCCGAAGGAAAACGCCTGGCCTGTCAGGTGAAAGTTCGCCAGGACATGAAAATCCATGTTCCTGAAGAAGTATTTGGCATCAAAAAATGGGAATGTGAGGTTGTTTCTAACTACAACGTAGCTTCCTTTATCAAAGAATTTGTGGTAAAATTGCCGGAAGGAGAATCCCTTGATTTCCAATCAGGAGGTTACATCCAGATCGATGTACCTGAAGTTACTGTTGATTTCAAAAACATGGACATCACGGCTCACCCGAAATACCACGATGATCCCGAAAAATTCCGTCAGCGAATGGGATAAATACAAGCTCTGGGATCTGAAAATGGTGAACCCTGAGGAGCAATTCAGGGCTTATTCCATGGCCAACCACCCTGCAGAAGGTAACATTGTAAAATTGAACATCAGGATTGCCACTCCTCCTTTTGACCCTAAGACCAATGGTTGGATGAATGTCAATCCGGGGGTTTGTTCTTCTTATGTTTTCAATTTGAAACCGGGAGATAAATGTGTGGTTTCTGGACCTTACGGTGAGTTTTTCATCAAGCCCACCCAAAAAGAAATGGTTTACATCGGTGGCGGAGCCGGTATGGCCCCATTGCGTTCCCACCTGTTCCATTTGTTTCACACCCTCAAAAATACCAACCGCAAGGTATCATACTGGTATGGAGGTAGAACCAAAAGAGAGTTGTTCTACATCGATGAATTCAGACAAATTGAAAGAGACTTTCCCAACTTTAAATTCTATGTTGCCCTGGATAATCCTCTTGCAGAAGACAATTGGCAAGTAAAAGAGAATTTAGATTCACCAGGTGATGGTTTCAAAGGCTTTATCATGCCTGTATTGTACGAACAATACCTTAAAAACCACCTTGAGCCGGAAGAAATTGAATATTATTTCTGCGGCCCACCCATGATGAATCAATCCGTAATCAAAACATTGGACTCTTTGGGAGTTCCGCCAGAAAATATTGCCTTCGACGATTTTGGAGGTTAAAAAGAAAAGCCGGGCTTGATCCCGGCTTTTTTTTTGTTCTTTGCTTAAATATTACAACAAAATGTAACTATCGCTGTTTTCTCTTCATCAATAAATCAGGTATGAGGAGTTTCTTTGTTGTAATCACAATTACTATTTTTACTTTTTTTCAGAGCGCTGTCTTTGCTCAGGTCAATGGCAGCATTGAGGGCAAGGTTACCGATGCCAACACGGGGCAGTCGCTCATTGGGGTAACCATAGCAGTAGAAGGTACTTCTTATGGCACCGTCACGGATTTTGATGGACATTACTCACTGGAATTGCCCGTTGGCAGTTACAATATTTTGGCCTCTTATGTGGGCTATACCCCGGTTACTAAGTTCAATCAGGTCATCACTTCAGGAAATTTTGTTCAGCTAAGTTTTGCCCTCACTGAAAGTTCAGTAACCCTCGACGAGGTTACAGTTACGGCCAATACATCCCGGATAGCGGCGGCAGGCGATATTGTTACCCCGCTCTCTGTCCAAAAGCTATCTGCCGAAGAAATTAAAAGCAACCCGGGGGGTAATTTTGACATTTCACGGGTAGTCCAGGCCTTGCCGGGTGTGGGTGGAACCGCCGGCAGTGTAGGAGGATTTAGAAACGACATCATCATAAGGGGTGGGGGACCCAATGAAAATGTATATTACCTCGATGGCATTGAAATACCGGTCATCAACCACTTTTCTACCCAGGGCAGCGCCGGTGGTCCTACCGGAATTTTAAACGTTTCTTTTATAGAAGATGTGAAGCTTAGCTCTTCTGCCTTTGATGCGCGGTACGATAATGCCCTTGCTTCCGTTTTTGAATTTGATCAGAGGGATGGAAATTCTAAAAACATGCAGGGCAACTTCAGATTGAGTGCTACGGAAGCCGCACTTACGCTGGATGGTCCTTTATCCAATAAGGTAAATTACATTGTCTCTGCCCGTCGTTCCTACCTGCAGCTCTTGTTTGAGGCCCTCGACTTGCCGATCAGACCCAACTACTGGGATTTTCAAAGTAAGATAACGTGGCAAGCTGCTCCCAAAACAAGCGTTTCTTTTATTGGGGTAGGAGCCATCGACGAATTTTCGTTTAAACCCGCAAAAGATGCTACTGCAGAAAATGTGTACATCCTCAATTCCAATCCCCTGATCAACCAATGGAATTATACAGCTGGAGTTTCTGTAAAACACCTGATCAACAATGGCTTTATCAACTTGTCGGTCAGCAGAAATGACTACCAAAACAGACTCGATAAATTTGAAAACAACGACACAAAGCTGGAAGAAGAGCGAACCTTAAAAACGGTAAGCAACGAAACAGAAAACAAACTCAGACTAACACTAGACAGATATGTCAATGGCTGGAAGTATGCTTTTGGGGTGATGGCGCAACAGGTTAATTTTACCAATGACTTCTATAACCGGTTTAGAAAAGAACTCAGAGATGAAAATGGAAACCTCATCCAACCAGCCGTGGTTTTTGATTTTAACACAGATTTATCGTTCTGGAAGTACGGTTTTTTTGGTCAGCTTTCCCGTTCATTTTTAGCAGATAAACTCGGAGTATCTCTGGGCTTAAGATCTGATATGAATAGTTTTACTAACTCCGGCAACAAGCCCCTTGAAACCTTATCACCGAGGCTTTCCCTCGGATATAGATTCAACGATCAATGGAAGGTCAACGCCTCTGTAGGAAGGTATTTTAAAATACCCATTTACACCATACTGGGATTCCAGGATGAACAAGGCAACTATATCAACAAAAACAGCCAATACATTGCCTCGAATCACTATGTAGGCGGCATAGAATTTTTACCCAAAGAAGACCTGAGATTAACGGTTGAGGGCTTTTATAAAAATACAGTCAGTATCCGGTTTCTCTGTTGACTGGCATTTCTTTGGCCAATCAAGGGGGAGAATTTGGTGCCATAGGCAATGAAGCCGTAACCTCTGATGGACGAGGCGAGGCCTACGGTTTTGAAATTTATGCACAACAAAAACTGACAGGCAGTGTGTTTGCTGTAGTGTCATATACTTTTGTAAGGAGCAGGTTCTCAGGCGTATCAGGTCAATTGATTCCTTCTGCCTGGGACAACCGACACTTAGTTTCTTTGATCTTTGGCAAAAAACTGGGTCGAGGATGGGAGCTGGGCTTGAAATACAGATACGCTGGCGGCGCACCGTATACTCCCTTTGATGAAAATCTGTCCCGACAAAATTACCTGACCTCCGGAACCGGTATCCTGGATTACAATCAGTTGAACACCTTAAGGTTAAAAGGTTTTAATCAAGTAGATCTCAGGATAGACAAAAAATGGAATTTTAGAAAATGGACCCTGGATTTATTCCTTGATGTTCAAAATCTACTGATTACCCAAAATCCGGCCTATCCTCAATTTACCTTCCAACGATTGGAGAACAATGAAGGATTTGCCACAACAAACGGTCAGGCCATCAAAGAAGATGGCAGCAATGCCATTCCATTTATACTGAAGAATGAAGATTCAATTGCAACCCCCAGCATCGGCTTTATTGTAGAGTTCTAACCGGCTTATTTAGCCAGCCAGTTAATGCCTTTTTCGTAAGCAATGTACCAGCGGTCTTTGGCCAGTCTTATTTGTTTATAAGGCTCCTCAGAAAGACCCTTTGGCATGGGTAGATTAAATTGGGTTGGAGGGTCAAAGGCCTGAATAGCCATACCCTTTTTATTCTGTACTAAAATTTTGTTGCCTTCAAATTGAAAGTTAATCATATCCCCGGATAGAATCCTGGTTTTCAGCTGACCAAGTGTGTCAAATAATACAAATCCCTTATGGCGCATAGCAGCCAGCAAAACATTGGATTTTTCTGTCAGAAACTCCGGCTTAAAATCAACCAATCCCAGATCGCTGAAGACTTTGGTTTCTTTAAAAACTTCGAATGAGGTATTGATTTTAAAAATACGCTGCCACCGCATATCATAGATCCAAATATGATTGTCATTGGATAAGGCAGCCGCTGATACATTTAAAAATTTACCCGAGTCCTTTAGTATGATTCGCTCTATCTCCTTAAGGGTATTATCTAAAAACACGAGCATGCCAGAGTCGGCATAAAAAACCATTACTTTTAATGGAAAAGAAGTATCGATGCTGGTAATTTTCCAAGTTGGTTGTCTGTAAAACTGTGTTTTTTATTACCATCCTGGTCATAAATATAGATGTGGTTGTTTGTATCTACCACACAGATGTTTCCCATTCTGTCTAATTCAAAAAAAGCAACAGGGGCTTCAATAAAATATTTTTTCTCCTGGTTTTCAGTGCACAGATTTTTCACCTCACCTAAATTGTCAGAAAACGATAGCCAAAAAAACAATACAACGGAAAATGTCATTTGACTCAACATAGGAAATTAAAAATGGATGAGGGTAGGACCTGTGTTTTCATCTATTTTGACATAGGTATTGAAATGTAGCCAATCTCCCAGATAATGCAAATGAGCTTTAGTGGGTAATAAAGGGTAGGTCATAGCAAAGTGACGGTGGCCAAAAATAAAATGATCAACTACATGGCCTTTGTTCAGGTGATCGCGGGCAAATTGCACCAGCCATTCTTTTTCTTTGTCTTTAATCTCTGTTATCTTCTCTTCACCCAATCGCCCACCCCTTGAAATATTTTTCATCAGCCACAAGCCGATGTTGGGGTGGAGCAGGTGAAACAAAAATTGGCAAACAGGATTTGAAAATATCTTTTTAATGATTTTGTATCCTCTGTCACCGGGTCCGAGACCATCGCCATGGGCTATGTAATAGGATTTCCCGAAAAATATTTTCTCGATGCCCGCCTTATGCAGACTCACACCCAATTCCTGTTGGAAATATTGAAACATCCACATATCGTGATTACCCGTAAAAAAGTGGATTTTAACCCCGTCATCACTTAGTTCGGCCAATTTGCCAAAAAGCCTGGAATAGCCCTTGGGTATGGAGGACTTGTATTCAAACCAGAAATCAAAAATATCACCCACCAAATAAAGCTCGGCACAGTCATGACGAATGCTGTCTAGCCAGGAGACAATTTTTTTTTCTCTGTTGACCGACAAATCTGGAAAATCAAGTCCCAGATGAAAATCTGAGGCCAGATAAATATTTTGACGTTGCACCGGTGTGGGAGGGAATTAATTCTGAGATTTGCCAATAGAATTCAGCTTGTCAACAACCGCTTGAACCGTCTTTTTTTGTAGTTCGATTTCGGCTTTTTTGGCTTCCTGATCCTTTAAGTTGACCTCAATGTTTTTTTCGTTCTCAGCAATTTTCATCCTCGCTTTTTCGATGTCACTGTGGTAGTCTTTGTTCTTACCTTCCAATTTAGAAAGGTCTTTTTCATAGTTCTTCAAAGCTTTTTCCTGGGCTTCGAGTTCTTTCTTTACTACATTTTTTCTCGCCATTACCCAAAAGTCCCAAAGGAAAGTTTCTGCACCCCTGTTTTGAGCACTGAAGTCAGTTGGGTTGGCAAATCCTGTGCCCAGGTCTACCCATAAATAGGTGGTAGAAAGTGATTTACCCTCTTCGTGCCTTGCGTACAAGGTAATTGGGCTGGAACCATTGATCAAAGTAACTACCGCATTCTGACTGACAAATTCTTTGGCTTTTTTATTGTGGTTTACTTTTCCGTATTCTTTGACATATGACTTCCAGGTGTCTTCCAATAAATCTTTGTCCGCACCTTCTACTTCAACATAATAAGCGTTTTGAGGACCCAGGCTCATAGTGGTTTTTTGCTGTTTTACTTTCTGACCTGAAAGAACGACAGAAAAAAGCAGGGTACACAGAAAGATTAGATTTTTCATTTTTACAAGTTTTTGAATGGTAAAGATACAAAAAATAGGCCCAATTAAGGCCAAAAACTACTTGGATAAGACGATTGAAAGGGAAAAAGGTAACAAATTGGATGGCCCGGGGTTTATATTTTAAATAGGCTCATATTGTGAAGTCGAAGCTAAATTAGCGCTATTTTTGAACCGGGAATCTGTCTATATTTCCCATAAATGAAGAAGTGATGAACAATGCAGTAAAGGAGGCAAAACTAAACTTAAGCAGAAAGGGTTTTTTGGATATTGATATTGATCCTTCAATGGATTTGGTGGCTGAGATTAAAAAGCTGAAAAAACAAAAGAATGCTATCATTCTGGCCCACTATTACCAGGAATCAGAAATCCAAGACCTGGCTGATTACATTGGCGATAGCCTGGGCTTGTCTCAGAAGGCAGCAGCTACTGATGCAGAAATGATTGTTTTTGCCGGTGTTCATTTTATGGCCGAAACTGCTAAAATGCTGAGTCCCCATAAAAAAGTAGTACTTCCGGATCTAAAAGCTGGTTGTTCTTTGGCTGACTCCTGCCCGGCACCTCTGTTTAAAAAGTTCAAGGAAAAGTACCCGAACCATGTTGTGGTTAGTTATATCAATTGCACCGCTGAATTAAAAACACTGACTGATATTTGTTGTACTTCTTCCAATGCCGTTGCCGTAATTGAGAGTATTCCAAAAGACAAAGGAATCATTTTTGCTCCCGACAAAAACCTGGGTGCCTACCTGATTAAAAAAACAGGAAGGGATATGATTTTGTGGAATGGAGCCTGCATGGTACACGAGATTTTTTCGCATGAAAAAATCGTGAAACTAATGGAACGCCACCCTGGAGCAAAATTCATTGCACACCCGGAATGTGAATCCCACATTCTTGAGCTGGCGGAGTTTGTTGGTTCAACCAGTCAAATGCTCAAGTTTACCAAAGAGTCTGCTGCCAGGGAGTTTATTGTTGCCACTGAATCCGGCATCCTGCATCAAATGGAACTGGCATCACCGGATAAGGTTTTTATACCTGCTCCTCCCAACAATACTTGTGCCTGTAATGATTGTCCGCATATGAAGCGCAATACCCTTGAAAAACTCTATCTGGCAATGAAGTATGAATTGCCCGAAATTCTGCTGGAGGAGCGCGTTATCCGTGAAGGTCGGGCCTGTATTGACAGAATGTTGGAGATCAGCGAAAAAGCTGGTTTTAAAGCCTGATGAAGGTCTGGTTAAGGGTAAAAAATGGTTAAAATGGCCTTTGATGGTCATTGTTTTTTATGCCTTTGTCGGCTTATTTAATTCGCTCATTGCCAATGACCAAGCCCTTCTGGCTTCACAGAATCACCAGCTTGTATTTCCGGCGTTTTATGACCTGGCTGCAGATTGGGGCCTGGTAAGTGATCCCATCAGAAAAAGAGAAACGGGCTTCGATTGGGCCGTGTACCCACCCATTCATTATAAAGCAGGCACCATAGACAAAGTCAATGCCAGCTTTTGTGCACCGGGTGCATGTATCAAAGGCAGTGGCCACTGGCTAGGAACAGACCAGCTGGGCAGGGATGTTGCAGCCGGTATCGTCAGGGGTTGTTATACCTCTTTCAGGATCGGCTTATTGGCCACCTGGATCTGCGCCATCTTGGGCATTATTATCGGCATGAGCATGGGCTACTTTGGCAACAAAAAACTAAAAGTGTCACCAATCCAGGCAGTGGTTTTAATTTTGGGTTTATTGGCCAGTATTTATTTTTTGATTTACCAGATCACAGCCTTCTCCCTGCATCCGCTTTTATTTTGGCTATTGTGGCTTACGATTTGGCTAGGCTCCCTTTTTGTTTTGGCCCGGAGTACCCGTAAATTCATAGGTTTGCCCATTGACGGAGCATTTTCAAGGATCATTGAATGGAGGCGATCAGTACCTACTTTAATTCTCATGTTGGTATTGTTTCCTCTTTTTGATAAGCCGGCGATCAACAATGTCATCCTGGTCATTCTCATTTTGGGTTGGACCGGTTTTGCGCGACATGCCAGAGCAGAAACCATGAGTATCAAAGAACGCCAATATGTGATTTCGGCCAGCATCATGGGGGCTGGGCACCTGGAAATACTTAGAAGACACATTTTACCAAATATCCTTCATACCTTAATGATTTTGGCAGCAATGAATTTTGCAGGCAATGTTCTTTTAGAATCTACTTTGTCGTTTTTAGGAATGGGGCTGCCTCCGGAAGAAGTAAGTTGGGGCAGTTTGTTGAGCGAAGGCAGAAAAATCACCATGCCTGGTGGATGGTGGTATTTCCCGGCCTGGCGCTTTTTATACTTGTATACAGCATCAACAGACTTACCGATCAATATTTGGAGAAAGATGCCTAATTTGTGCTTGGAATTAAACATGGTTTAACCTGAATCAATACTTTTATTCAATTGACTTTAAAGAGACTAGCCGGAGAAACTGCCATTTATGGATTGAGTCACATCCTACCCCAGGATCCTCAATTTTTTGGTCATGACGGTCTACCTTACCTATCGGTTCAAAAACCCTTCTGATTTCGGAATTTTCAGCGAGCTGTATGCTTATGCAACCATCATCTTATCGCTAATGGTATTTAGGATGGATACCGCCTATTTCAGATTTGCTACCCGGGAAGGTGAGTCAGGAGGGCTTGGTGTATGAAACTACATTTGCCATTATGGCTGTGATTTCCGGACTGATCACCCTGGTGATGTTAGTGGCAAACCAACCGATTGCCGCCTATCTGGGCTATCCGCAAGATGCCCACTATGTGAGCTGGTTTGCCTGGATTCTGGCATTAGATGCTTTTACTACCCTGGTGTACGCAAGATTTCGATTGGAAGGAAGACCCATCAGATTTTTGATGTTTAGGGTAGCCAATGTTTTTTTTACCATCTTTTTTGTCTTGCTTTTTTTGGAAGTATTGCCCCGGTTTTTTCCCGGCATTATGCTCAGACTTAGCTCTCTGACAGGCATAAACAAAGAATTGGACTATGTATTTGTAAGTAATCTTTTGGCCAGTCTTTTGGTGTTTATGGCCATGGTGCCTGAAATGATGAAAATGAAGTTTGCCATCAACAGAGCCCTTGCTTTTAAAATTGTACAATACTCATGGCCGCTCGTCATCATCATTGTGGCAGGCAACATCAACCAAAATATTGCGGTTCCCTTACAACAGTTTTTTTTGGATGGAACCCTTGATGAAAAAAGAGCGGTAAGTGGCATTTTTAGTGCAGGGGCCAAACTTGCCATCCTCCTAAATCTTTTTACGACTGCTTTTAATTATGCTGCCGAGCCCTTCTTTTTTAATCAGGCGGCAAAGGATAAAAAATATGAAATCAACGGTGTCATTTCCAAAGCCTTTGCGCTGTTTTCTGCCTTTGTGATCCTGGGCACCTATTTTTACATCGACATTGTTTTGCTTATGATTGGGCAGAACTATAGGGGGGGTGTGGCTGTAGTGCCTGTGCTCCTGCTCTCTTATTTGTTTTTGGGTTTGTATTACAACTTTTCCATCTGGTACAAGCTGGCAGATAAAACCATTTACGGCGCCTATATTGCGTTTGGGGGTGTATTCATTACCCTTGCTGTGAGTTGGTTGCTTATCCCGACTACAGGTATGATGGGTTCTGCCTGGGCATCGCTTGCCTGCTTTTTATTCATGGCCATTAGTGGGTATACGCTGGGGCAAAAACATTTTCCAATTGCTTATCCGGTCAAAGATTTGATTAAGTACAGCCTATTGACTGCCCTCCTTCTCTTTTTTGCCTGGGAGGTAAGACAATATTTTGATAATATGTGGATAAGAATGGCAATCAACACAGCATTTTTAGCCTCTTTTATCGCTTATATTCTTATCTTTGAACGCCCATTTATCCGTCAATACATTCGCAAATCAAAAGTTTAGCGTTTTGAAATACACGATCAACGACCACGTAGAAATACCGCTCGAAAGCCTGACCAAAGGTTCGATAATTCACCAGACAGGTGATGAATACAGGTTTTTATACAATGAAAAATTGTATGACATCAGGGTGATGTCATACAATCCTGAGACCAAGACCTACCAAATGAAGGTCAATGGGTATCGATTAAAAATCCAGCGTTCAGATAAAATTGACGAGCTGATTCATAAACTGGGCTTTAACCAACCGCCTAAGGTGGCTTTGAAAGAAGTATTAGCTCCCATGCCGGGCCTGGTCAAAGAAGTATATGTCAAAGCAGGAGATGAAATTAAAACAGGAGACAATCTATTTATCCTGGAAGCGATGAAAATGGAAAACATCATCAAAGCTGCCGGCGAAGGAGTCATTTCTGCCGTAATGGTTAATCAGGGCGATAAAGTTGAGAAAAACGGATTATTAGCTAAATTATAATAAGAATGAAATTTTTAAATTACCTAGCCATGGCCCTGGTCCTGGTATTTTTTTCGTGTGAAAATCAGGAAAAGCAGGAAGTTCAATCCTTGTTTAAATCAGTGATGGAAGTACACGATGGGGTGATGCCAAAAATGGACAACATCCATGAAGCAAGAAAGACCCTTAAAGAAAAATTGTGCACTGCCGATTCTACGGAAGTTTTTGCCTTACTTGAAAAACTAGACGCAGCAGATGAAGCGATGATGGTATGGATGGAAGATTTTAACTCCTCTTTTGAGACCATGCCTATCCAGGAGCAAAAAAAATACCTTGAACTGGAAATGGAAAAAATCAACAAGGTAAGAGACATGATGATGGGATCTTTGGAAGAAACGCAAAAATGGGTAGATAGTCATGGGGGCACTGAAAAAAAGTAAACTGATTCTTGGGGCTTTGACTGTCTTGACCCTGTCATGTCAACCAGGTACAAAAGGTGATAAACTGCCGGTACTAGGCAATCCGGTTACTGAAAATGGGGTCACCAAAGAACATACCATCAGACCTTTTACCTACTTTAGTCAGGACAGTACAGTGATCACCAATGACAGCCTGGCCAACAGCATTTACATCGCTGATTTTTTCTTCACCAGCTGTCCTTCCATTTGTCCAAGGGTAATGAAGCAGATGCTCCGCCTTCATGATGAGTTTAAAAATGTAAATGGTGTGCGACTGGTTTCCTTCACCCTTGATCCAAAAAGAGACAGCATTGGCAAGCTTTCGGTATATGCAGAAAACATTGGAGTTAAATCTGATAAATGGTTGTTCTTAACCGGAGACAAAGATTTTACCCTTGACCTTGCTGACGATTTTTTTGTTGCAGCGTTGGAAGACCCTAGCGCTCCGGGAGGTTTTGACCATAGCGGAAAGATCATCTTAGTAGATAAAAAGGGCCGCGTTCGTTCTTTTTGTGAGGGCACCGACCCTACCACGATTCCAGACTTTATCAAAGACGTTCATGCCTTGCTGAATGAGAAAAGCAAGTAAGGCATTACTCGTCTTTACTTGTCTGGCTTTGTACCATTCTTGCCAGGATACCTTTACCCAGGGTCAACGCATTTATTCCACCTTGTGCGCCAATTGTCATATGGATGATGGCAGCGGCTTGAATGCTTTAATCCCCCCACTGAAAGGGAGCCGGTACCTGAATGGAGAAATAGAAGGGGTTGTTTGCGTTATTAAAAATGGGTTTAGAGCAGATTCATTGGGTTTGACCTTAAAATACATGCCATCTCACCCAAAGATGACAGAGGTGGAGATGACCAATCTCCTCAACTACCTAAGCACTACCTTTTCTTCAGGCAAATCATGGACGCTGTCCGAAATCAAAACCTTGAAAAAAAACTGTAAGCCTTGACTTTAACCCAAGCTAAAAAGGCTGCCCCCGGGGAACGGAGGCAGCCGAAAAGAGTTTTGGTTATTACGTCATATCGAGGATTCGACGTAAGCAATTGTTACTTGAGGCCGATCATCACTTTGGTAGCTGAGTAGTCACCACTTTCAATCTGGTAGTACATCACTCCACTAAAGTCTAGCGAAGCCATATTTACTGTGAATGTGTTTAAGCCTTTTTGGGCTGTCTTTGATTCTCTCATCAATTGCCTTCCAGTGACGTCAAAGATAGTTAATACCGCTTCCTGAGATTGGGGAAGGTAGAAGCTAATGGTAGTAAGATCTTTGAATGGGTTTGGCTCGTTTTGATAAATTTCGAAAGTTTCTGGCGTATCCTTTGCCAATTTTCTGAATACCAGTTGGATTCCGGATTCTTCCAGATTGTCGCCTGTGTAAGCAACTCCCTGGAGGGCGTTTTCATTGACAAACAACATGTCTGAAATCACTCCTGTTTTAAGAGCGGTTACTTCCAGGGTTAGCAATTGGGCAGGTGAAACGCCATCAGCACTGTTCCAGCTGATAAGGGTAGTACCATCTTTTTTGGTATGGTAAAATTCATCTGTACTAACCATGTCAAACAACACTTCATTGATGGTCAGACCCTCAGTCTGGATCGCCATTTGCAGGGCTTTCATATTGAGGTCTTTTACCGGAATGTGTATTTGATAGCTATTGCCTTTGATCACATCCATCTCTTCCACAACCAGATTTAGGTTGTTGGCTGTTCTGTTTTCTGCAGGATTGTCATTGATATTGGCTACGGCATTGTTGTTGACATCACCGATTTTGATACCTTTGAAATCCTGGCCTGAAACGGGCTGATCCAATTGTGCCACATCGATGCTTTCATCCAATGGCCATGGGCTTTGTGGATTGGCAATCGGTGTTTTGGAATCAATAAATCTCCAGCTCTTGTTGTTGACAAAGTTGGGCAATACACCCAGGATTACTTTTCTCAATTCTACAAGGTCTGATGCAGATATTTTGGCATCTCCGTTAACATCGGCAGCAATCACATTTTCGGCGTTGGTAAACTTACTGGCTCCCAAAATGTGTCGTTGAATCATCACCAGGTCCAAAGTACTTACACCATTCAATGGATCATCGTTTTTACTGGCTGAAAGTTCGTAATCGATGTACATTGGGTTGTTGGGGAACATGTAATTTCCGGTATTGTCCGTTTTCAGGTTTTTGGAAATGGTATTGGATGCTCCACTCAAATGGATGTTGGCCTGATTGATGCCTTTGTCAATAAATTTCAAACTACCTGAGATCGGTGCAGATAAGCTGCCTCCGCAAGCTCCCTGGTTGTCGAGCAAACTTAGGGTTACATTACAATAGTCGAAATTGAATTTCTCATCCCACACAGTCATTTCAACATCGGCCTGTGGCAGGTCGTCGCAGTTGAAAATTTTGGATGAACTTTTAGAAGCCGGTACCCATCTCTGTGCATCTCCTGCTGTAAATTCTGCTACCGTTGCATTTTCTCCTTTTCCTTTGAAGTAATGCTCAATGTTGAGTTTAGAAAGTACAGGGTGTGCCTGATCAAAGGTGAACAATAAGTTTCTTGACTGTGTACAGTTGTCAAAACTTCCTTTATCAAAGTCTCTGGCCCACAATTCAACCTGGCCATTGACCATCAAGGCAGTGCTTAGGCTGATACAGTAAGGAGTTGGTTTTTTCTTGTCTACTACCATAAATGTAGCGCTGCAAGCAGTTAGGTTACCGCAACCGTCACTTACCTTCCATTGAATTTTGTGATTGCTCATACTTCCAGTAATGTCTTCTGGTATGGTAATAGATACTTGTTGTCCTGAAGAAGTAGGAGACAGGTATTTATCCGGAATGCCATTGGCATTGCTGTCGTTGTTGAATGAGTTGTCGGTAGGTGACACATAGCTGGTATATTCGTAATCGGTAATACCATCACCCCATAAATCTACCAATACAATCCACTTCAACCACTTGCTTGCACAATCTCCGTTGTCGTCGGCTACGTTGGTCAATACCAGGTTTTTCAACTCACACTTATTGCCATCGCTGTCTGCATCTGCATTGTCATTTACTTCAAACATCTCGTCTTTACAAGTAAGCACCGGAGCTACATTATCCAAAACTTTGATAATTTGAGTACCCGTCCAAATTCCTCCTGATTGAGGATTGTTGGGCTCGTAGGTACACCAGTCGATAACAGTAAACTTGTTTAAGATCTTCATACAAGCTCCATCTTCTACGTAGAAGGTATCGCTTTGTAATGAATGGCCCAGCAAATTACATGCACCTCCTGTATACGTAGGCTTTGGCTCTGCCGGTAAGTTTTTACAATCAGTTGTAATGTCTTTAGGGAAGGTCACATATACTGTGCCTGGAGGAGTTGGTTTTACATAAATGTTTTGAAAACAATAGATTTGTGGGTGACCTTTGATCCACCACTTTCTTCTAATGGTTCCAGAACCGCAACTGTTTAAGCTGGTATTGTCGGAATACTCCACTTCACCCGCTGCACATGTATAGAAAGAGGTTGCTCTTCCTGTCACATCCAAATTTTTATAATCCTGGTCGCATTCAAGGGTAATGTCTTTCGGACAATAGAGGGTGGGTGCCAGCTTGTCTTCAACTCTTACATAAGACCAGGTCTCATTGTAATTATCTCCGGCTGTACCAAAGATGCCGTTCATGTCGCCATCATCCCATACGCGCAACCAGATTTTTACATTGCCAAAAGGCACGCCATTTTCAACGCCTGTCAAATCCTTACAACAGAATTTTACAAATGCGCCATTGTCTGGATCATAATTCGGACTGTTGGGATCTGATGAGCCATCAAAAGAGTGACCATCTGCATTGTAGGTGGCATTACCTGTAAAACCACAACTGTCTACATCTCTTCTGATTTCCAGTTTCACCGCAGTACAGCCATCATGCGAACCATTGTCGATGCTGGCGGCATAGATTTTGGCAATACCTTTGCCGTCTCCGCCATTGGTCAACGAAACCACAACAAATTCTTTTGAAATGGCAACCGGTGAAGTCAAGTCACGAACAGAAACAGTAATGGTATCTATGCCAACATTGTCACAACAGTCAACCGCTTTGTAGTAAAACTGGTGATCACCTTTTGGTACATTCAAAGCAATCCAGCTATGACTTGCCTGGTGATACACGATCTGTGTTCCCAGTGGACCTCCCTCAATTCTGTATTCAACACTGGATGAACAGTTGTCGTGCAGGGTAGTGGGATCAGGGAAAGATACATTGGCAGTACAGCCCCAAGGGTCGGTACTTACCGTAAGGTCTTTAGCAATAACGGTAGGTGCTTTGTTGTCAGTAGCCTTGATGATTTGAACAAAGTTGATAGTCTCTCCTGAACACCAGTCAAGTACTGTCCATGTTCTGATCACTTTTCTGCTATCCAAACAGGTCTGACCACAGGCCAATATTTCTGTGTCGGTTTTCGCAGCTGCCAAATTGCAAGGTCCATCATTGGCAATGATGGCTCCGTTGATGGTTGGCCATGCGTATTTTCTGGCCAGGGCCTCACCTAAGGTAGGCTTCAGATAATTAAAGATATCAATCATACCGGTTTTTGCACCACAGGTCAATTGAACCAGTGGAGCCGGTGGAGTCACATCATCCAGTGAAACTGGTGCGAGATAGAAATACGAAACACAGGGTTGTGAAGTATTGCCATAAATGTCCTTGTAAACATAAGAACGCTGTAATACTTTTCCGTTGCAACCATTGTCGATGATTTTTTCGGTTTCGATAATTGTGTAGCTGGAACAGTTTTCATTGACTTCAGGAGTAGGTACAATCACGGTACCTTTCTGAATGCCTCCAGATCACTGCACAGAAAGTGACAATCCGGATCGGTATTGCCTTGCGCACAAGGACAATTTTCTACAATAGGAGGAAGTTTATCTTCCACAGTAATGTTACCCCAACAGCTATTGCCATTGGTTGTGTTGGTCACGGTTACCGTGTGAAAACCCGGGCGGGTTACAATGGTACCGATAACGTTGGATATCTTGACAGTAAATACACTCCAGGGTTGGTTGTACGTACCTTCAAGAATCATGTCCGGAGTAATCTCCGCTTCGCAATCACCGTCTAATGAAACCTGAACCAGGTCATTACAGGCAATGGCGCCGTTTTGTTGAGAATAGCCCATAAGGCTGTAGAAAAGCAGAAATGTGAGAATAATCGGCTTGGGAGTCCGCCACACACTTCCACCAAAGGAAAATTGAGTTAATTTTTCCATGGTAAAAAGTTTTGGTTATTAAAAAAGGTTAATAGCCAGCACACCATGTGCTGCGTTCAGAATTAAGAAGGGAAAATTTTAAGCAGATTATGTTGCAAAGATAGGGGCGATTGTTACGGCCAGTGAAATTTTATTGTGGGTAATTTTTGAATTTTTTTTTTACTGATAAGAATTAGTTTTCATATGTGCTTATTTTTCGGCAGTCCTGCTGTATCATATTAAAAAAGTATTTTTCAAAAATTACTTTTAATTACCCAATTGTCTGCCAGCTTGGGTAGATTTGAACAGCCCTCTCTTATCGTTTGTGATCCAAAAGAAAGCTTTCCAGCAAGTCAAAAGCACTTGACAATACTTCTTTATCTGCCAAAAATACAAGTCGAAAATGATGGTCATCCGTATGATTAAAGCCGGTACCGGGTACCAATAATACATTTCGTTCTGTTAGGTACTTCAATACAAAATCCTCATCCGATTGGAAATCAAACCTGTTTTTTTCAAAGGAGGGAAATACATACATAGCCCCTTTTGGAGGATTACATTGTAAACCTTCTATCGAATTGATTCTTTCTACCGCATACGTTTTTTGTTCATACAACCGACCACCGGGTGATACAGATTTTTTTAATTTCTCCAAAGTGCTGAAGTGCTATAGGTATGACAGACTGAGCCAGGGCGTTGCTGCACAAACGCATTGATGCCAATAAGTTGATTCCCTCCCAAAAACCGGCAGCTTTTTCTGTATCTCCACTCATGATCATCCAACCGGCCCGGTATCCTGCAGCAAAATGATTTTTTGAAAGTCCTCCGTAGGTGAGGAAAAGGCCATTGGTACTCAAGGCTGCGCACGCCGTGTGACTGCCTTCATCAAAATAAACATGGTCATAAATTTCATCGCTGCACACCACCAAGTCATGTTTTTGTGCCAAATCCACCATTGACTGGAGGCATTCAATATTATAAACAGCCCCTGTTGGGTTGTTGGGGTTGATAATGACCAGGGCCTTGGTCTTTGAGGAAATTTTGCGTTCAATATAATCGAGATCGGGCTGCCAGCCATTTTTTTCATCACAATGATAATGTACAGCTTTACCACCTGCCAATCCAACAGCTGCGGTCCATAGAGGGTAGTCAGGTGCCGGAACCAAAACCTCATCACCGGCATTGAGCAAAGCTTGCATAGACATCAGAATGAGCTCACTAACTCCATTGCCTATGGCAATTTGTTGGGGAGAAAGGCCCTCAATTTGCCAGTTGGTGGCATATGTTGCCACTGCCTCTCTCGCCTTGATGTTGCCCAATTGATGGGTGTAACCGCCAGACTTTCCTAAACTTTCTTTCAGGTTGTTTTGAATGATGTCAGGTACCTCGAGTCCAAAAGCAGCCGGATTGCCGATATTGAGTGGAATGATGGCCTGGCCCTGGGCTTCCATTTCAAGGGCTTTCATGTAAATAGGCCCTCTGATGTCATACCTTATATCGTTGAGTCGTTGACTTTTCTCCCGGTACATACCTTTAATTTGCTGCAAATATCGTGAAAAAAACGGGCTTGTCATTGCACAGAACAAAGGCTGTGATGATATAGGATGTATATAAAATATTTAATATCTTTACCTTCCCTAATCAAATCGTCACATTTATGACAGACATAGAAATTGCAAGGCAAATCAAGCTAAAGCACATCAACGATATCGCAGCTCAGCTGGGTATAGGTATTGATCAACTTGTTCACTACGGCAAGTATAAAGCCAAACTACCTCTGGATCTGATCGATGAAGAAAAGGTAAAAAAATCAAAACTGGTATTGGTTACGGCCATGTCACCCACTCCGGCCGGAGAAGGAAAAACCACCGTGAGCATTGGCTTATCGCAGGGTCTGAATCGAATCGGCAAAAAGACCTGCGTGGTTTTAAGAGAGCCTTCTTTAGGTCCTGTTTTTGGAATCAAGGGAGGAGCCACCGGTGGTGGATACTCACAGGTATTACCTATGGAAGACATCAACCTCCACTTTACCGGTGACATCCACGCTGTAGAAAGAGCCCACAACCTGTTGGCCGCTTTGATCGACAATAATCTGCAAAGTAAAAAAAGGTCGCTCAACCTGGATCCCAGGCAAATCTTTTTTAAGAGGGTAATGGATATGAATGATCGGTCTTTGAGAAAGATTGTCATTGGCATGGGAGGTACAGGAAATGGCATTCCAAGAGAAACCGGCTTTGATATCACCGTGGCTTCTGAGGTAATGGCCATCCTTTGTTTGTCAAAAAGCATCAAAGACCTCAAAGAAAGATTGGGCAATATTTTTATTGGGTACACCATGGATCAGCAGCCAATTTATGCCAGAGACCTCAAAGCCCAGGGCGCCATGGCTGCCTTGCTCAGAGACGCCATGCAGCCCAACCTGGTGCAGACCTTAGAAGGTTATCCCGCCATCATCCATGGAGGACCGTTTGCCAACATTGCCCAGGGAACCAATACCGTCATTGCCACCAAAACAGGTTTGTCATTGGCAGATTATGTAGTCACAGAGGCAGGCTTTGGTTCCGATCTGGGAGCAGAAAATTCATCGATATCAAGTGCCAAAGTGCAGGCTTATCGCCCAGTGTAATGGTAATCGTAGCTACTATCAGAGCCATTAAATACCATGGTGGCTGTGATTTGAAAGACATCAAAGAAGAAAACCTGGCAGCCCTTGAAAAAGGTTTTGTCAACCTGGAAAAACACATCGAGAATACGGCTTTATACGGACTGCCAGCTGTGGTGGCTATCAATCAATTTGTGACCGACACAGAAGCGGAATTGGCACTCTTGCAAAAACTATGTGCAGCCAAAGGGGCAAGAGCCTGCATTGCCAACGTTTGGGGTAAAGGCGGCGAAGGAGCTGAAGAATTGGCCAGAACGGTAGTGGAGATTGTAGATTCAGGAGTGGCCAACTTCAAACCATTGTATGCATGGTCTCAACCGATGAAAGAAAAAATCGAAACCATTGCCACCCGAGTTTATGGTGCTGCTAAGGTTGAATACGCACCACAGGCTCAGCTGCAGCTCAGAAGGATTGCCAAATTGGGTTTGGAAGGCGCAGCTGTTTGTGTTGCCAAAACCCAAAAGTCACTTTCTGATAATCCTGATATCATTGGCAGACCGAGTGGTTTTACCATCCATGTGCGAGATATCGAAATTGCGGCGGGTGCCAATTTTGTGGTTCCCATCACCGGTGACATGATGCGCATGCCGGGCCTCCCTGAAGTGCCATCTTCAGAAGCCATCGACATCGATGATGAAGGCAATATTTCAGGCTTGTTTTAGGGTTTGAACTGTGGCACATGCAGCATCTCAGCTACATCCAGCTGTAATTCTGGAAAGCGGTTGGGGCTGATCACATCGCCGGGTATGAAGGCGTTGATGCGCTGGTATTTTCCGCCTTCATAGATAAAACATTCTATGAGTTTTTCTTCAGGCATTACAATCCAGTATTCGCCTACGCCGCATTCTTCATAGACACTGTACTTATCTTGCAGGTCTTTTTTCCGGGTGTGGGGCGAGAGAATTTCGATAATCCAGTCTGGTGACCCAAACACGCCTGTATCTTCGATCAACCAGGTATTGCAGATGACACAAATATCGGGCTGAACCACGGTATTGGATTTTTCCCTTTTCCTGTTTTCAACAGGAAGGATGATGTCAGTAGGAGCCATAAAAACCTGACAGGGTTTGTGGACAAAATAATTGGCTATAACACGATGGAGGTTACCTGCTATTACCTGGTGGCTTGGCCGGGGTGCAGGGCTCATCCGAAACAACTTGCCCCGGATCAACTCTACCATTTCTTCAAAGTCAAATTTGAGGTAGTCTTCGTAGGTGTAAGAACCACTATAATAGGCTTCGAGTGGGTCATGGACTTCCTGGTCTTTTTCTTTTGAAGTAGGGTATTCCATAATATGATTTTTAATCTGCAAAGATAAGGGGATTTTGGCTTTCAAATCAAGACCAAAGCCCGGATGGGGAAATGAGCAAGTCAGATTAAAACAACTAAAATTCTGAAATATTTCAAAAATCGAAAGAAGATTTTACCGCAGCTTCGGAACCATTTGTTGCACCAAATTATTAATATTAAGACATTCATTTACAAAATTTTATTATATTTGTAATAATAGCTTTATCTAAAAAATGCCTACCGGTCAAGTCATAAGTGCAACAGAATTGGTTGAGGTCAGAAAGGCCTTTGACCAACTTATGCAAAGCATGAAGTCAAAGCTCAATGATGAAGATCCTGCCAATCTGGAAAGGGCTTATACCATGGCAGTTGAAGCGCACAAGTTTCAGCGAAGAAAAACGGGTGAGCCTTATATTTTCCACCCCATTGAAGTGGCGCGCATTTGTTTTGAAGAAATAGGTCTGGGCCCAACTGCTGTCATTTGTGCCTTGTTGCACGATGTGGTGGAGGATACAGAGATGAGCCTTGACGACATCAAAGCGGCCTTTGGAGAAAAAAGATTGCACAATCTGCGCACCATCCACGGCCAACCCATTCACAAACAACTGAAAATTGCCGCAGAAACCAGTTACATCTATGTACCCCTGGCCCATCGCCTGGGCTTGTACAAACTCAAAACAGAGTTTCAGGACATTTGTCTTAGGATTTCAGAGCCGGAGGTTTATAATGAAATTCAGAAAAAACTCGAGCAATCTCAGGCAGACAGGAGCAAGTACATCAATGAGTTTATAGAGCCTTTAAAACATGGCATGGAAGAACTGGAAGTCACCTATCGTGTGACCGGCAGGTCGAAAGCCATCTCTTCTATCTATGAAAAAATCAAAAAGAAAGGAGTTGAGTTTGAAGAAATTTACGACCTCTTTGCGGTTAGAATTATTGTAGATGTTCCCGTCAACAAAGAAAAAAGCACTTGTTGGCAGGTTTATTCTGTCATTACGGATGTGTATAAACCCATTCCTGAAAGATTGAAAGATTGGGTCACAACGCCAAAAAGCAATGGTTATGAATCGCTGCACACCACCGTCATTGGGCCCAAAGGACGATTTGTGGAAGTACAGATCAGGTCCGAAAGGATGGATGATATTGCAGAAAAAGGATTTGCTGCCCACTGGAAATACAAAGGCATTAAAACACAGGAAAACGTGTACGACTCCTGGCTCGACAATGTGCGCGACATCCTCGATACCCAGCACACCAATGCACTGGAATTTCTCAATGATTTTAAGACCAATCTTTTCAGCGAGGAAGTCTATGTTTTTACCCCCAAGGGAGATATGCGTATCCTGCCCATGGGAGCAACAGCCCTCGACTTTGCCTTTGACATACACACCGAATTGGGTTACAGGGCTACGGCCATAAAAGTAAACAACAAGTTGGTGCCTATGGGCTACAAGCTCAACAATGGTGACCAGATTCAAATTACCACCAATAAAAATCAAAAGCCAACTGAAGAATGGCTCAAGATGGTAGTAACCGGAAAGGCCCGTAGTAAGATCCGGTCCAGTATGAAGGACGAGATGAAAAAGCGGGGTGAGCTTGGCAAAGAAGCCCTCGAAAGAAAACTCAAAAACCTGAAACTCGACTTTGAAGAAAATATTGAGTTTTTAGTAAAACAATATGGCTTTAAAGCAAGGGCCGACCTCTACTATGCCATTGCAGAGGATAAGGTCAAAATGTTTGATATGAGAGATTTTACCGTTGAGAGCGGTAAATTGGTGGTTCCTAAGGAAGAAATTTCAGATGACGCAGGTAGGGCACCTGAAGAAATCAAAAGACCGCGAAGGGTGGTACTCAATAAGAGTAAAATTCTGGTCAATGGAGAATCGGGAGACCTATATGACTTTTCATTTGCCAATTGTTGTAATCCTGTGCCGGGCGATGAAATTTTTGGATACACCACATCGACCCAAAAGATGAAAATCCACCGCACCAATTGTCCCAACGCTACCCATTTGCTGGCCAATTATGGTTACCGGGTTTTAAAAGTAGAATGGGATGACAACAAAGATGAAAACTTTGTGGCCGAGCTGCGCATTACCGGCGTAGACAGTGGGGTAGGGGTCATTCAAAAGTTGACCAACCTTATTTCCAATGAACTGTCGCTCAACATGAGGGCCATCAGCATCCAGGGCAATGAGGGTTATTTTGAAGGAAAAATAAGCATTTTTGTGGCGAATAAAGATCAGTTGAACATTGCCATGAGGAGCATCAAACAGTTGGATGGAATCTCAACCGTTGAACGGGTGGACGCTGCAAAAAAGAACAATTAGCCATGGAAGTAAGCTTTAATAAAACAGACAATCTGATCCAGGAGGTAAAGCAGATCTTTACAACGTATCTTGAAAAACATGAGCTCAGAAAAACACCTGAACGTTATGCCATTCTGGAAGAAATTTACAGAAGAAACGATCACTTTGATGCGGAAGCCCTGTTTATTCACATGAAAAACCAAAACTACCGGGTAAGTAGAGCCACGGTGTACAATACCCTTGACCTGCTGGTATCTTGTGATTTGGTAACCCGTCACCAATTTGGCAAAAACTTTGCCCAGTATGAAAAGTCTTATGGCTTTAGACAGCACGATCACATGATTTGTGTGGACTGTGGTCAGGTGCTGGAATTTTGTGATCCCAGAATTCAGCAGATCAAAAACATGATGGGTGATTTATTAGAATTTTCCGTGACCCACCATGCCCTCAACTTGTATGGAAAATGTCAGAAAAAGGACTGTACCCACAAAGTCGAAAAAAAGATTTAGGCCATGCCCGATATGGTAAAACACCTGGTCAGGGACTTTGAGCAGAATGCGAATGTTGACAATGCCCGGGCGATGGAAGCTTATATGAAAAATAATTTTCCTTTTTGGGGCATCAAAACAGAACTTCGGAGATCACTGGTTGCTCCCTTTATTTTGGAGTTTAAATCCATGATAGCGTCCGAACAACAAGCCATAATTTCGGCACTATGGTCAAAGCCACAAAGAGAATTTCATCAGGCAGCGCTGGATTTGGCATCCAAAATTGTGAAAAAAACAAATCTCACCTGGCTTCCATTTTGGGAAGATAAGCTGATGAGCAATGCCTGGTGGGACAGTGTAGATTATATAGCTCCTTCCTTAATTGGCCCCCTTTTGTTAGACAAGCCAGACCTTCAGGAAAAATATGCATGGGAATGGATGGAATCGGCCTATCTTTGGAAACAAAGAGCAGCGTTGATTTTTCAGATCAAATACAGGACCAAAACCAACCAAAAATTACTTTTTGACCTGGTATTGAGCTGTGCAGATTCCAAAGAGTTTTTTCTTCGAAAGGGGTCAGGATGGGCATTGAGGGAATTTGGAAAGTATGCACCGCTGGAGGTGTCAACGTTTGTACACAACCATGAAGCCCTGCTTTCCAACCTTACCGTAAGAGAAGCGCTGAAAAACCTTTGAACCGGAATCTGTTGACAGAAAGCCGATTCAAACATGAAAAAATTACCTTATATATATAATTATCCCGAAATTCGCACCACTTATGAGAGAACCTGCCACTTCTTATTTAAATGAGCTCAATGAAATCCAGCGCAATGCGGTGACCAACATTGAGGGTCCTGTAATGGTGATAGCCGGTCCCGGTTCTGGAAAGACCAGGGTGCTGACCTATCGAATTGCCCACATGATCAATATGGGAGTTCCTCCGGGCAACATATTGGCCCTGACATTTACCAATAAAGCAGCCAAGGAGATGAAACACCGGATCGAAAGTGTAGTAGGTCAGGATGCCAACAGGGTATGGGCCGGCACCTTTCACTCCCTTTTTGCCCGAATCCTGAGAACAGAGGCCCACAGACTTGGCTTTCCCAATGATTTTACCATTTACGATACAGATGACACTAAAAGTGTAATGGAAGAAATTATTAAAACCCTCAACCTTGACAGGAAGGTCTATGTTGCCGGTCAGGTGAGGTCAAGAATATCTTCGGCCAAAAGTAACCTCATTACCCCAAAGGCTTATGCCGCCAATGATGACCTGATGGCCATGGATCGCATGAACAGGCGACCACTGATCTATCAGATCTACGAAAAATATGTGGCCAAGTGCCAGAAAGCGGGGGCCATGGATTTTGATGACCTCCTCTTGCAAATGTTCAGGTTGCTGTATCAAAACCCTGACGGAGTGCGCGAAAAATTCCAGCGCCAATTCAGATACATCATGGTAGATGAGTTTCAGGATACTAACTATTTACAATACGAAATCCTGAAATTACTTTGCCTGTACGATGGCAGCCCCAGAAATATTTGTATTGTAGGCGACGATGCTCAAAGTATCTACTCATTCAGAGGCGCAACGATTGAAAATATTTTGCAATACGAGCACGATTTTAAAGATGTAAAGACCTTTAAACTTGAACAGAATTACAGGTCAACGTCCTTTATTGTGAATGCGGCCAATGATGTGATATCTTATAATGCCAAACAGATTCAGAAAAAAATCTGGACCGACCGATCAGAAGGGCCTAAGATCAAGATCATCAAATCGATGACCGAAACCGAAGAAGGCAAGCGGGTAGCAGATTCTATCATTGAGCAAAAAAACAGGTACAATCTGGCCAATAAAGAGATTGCCATTCTGTACAGGACCAATGGTCAATCGAGGATCTTTGAGGAGGCGCTCAGACGATACAATCTCAACTATCGGATATATGGGGGACTATCCTTTTACCAGAGAAAAGAAGTTAAGGATCTGATTGCCTACATGCGACTGACGGTCAATGACAAAGATGATGAGGCCCTGAAAAGGGTCATCAACTACCCCAGGAGGGGCATTGGTGATTCTACCATCGATGGCATTACCACTATTGCCAACGACAATGACATGAGCATGTGGGAGGTCATTGGCAAAATTGATTTTAACGCACGGGCTAAAAAAGCATTGGTGAGTTTGTCCATTTGATTCAGGCATTCAAAGACTTCAGTGCTAAAAATGACGCTTATCAGACCGCATTGTATATTTCCAAACATTCCGGCATTGTTGATCTTTTTAAGGCAGAAGGTACACCTGAGGCCGAAGCCAGAATGGAAAACATAACTTCTCTGTTGGATGGCATCCAGGAATTTGTAGAAGACGATGAATTGAACATCAATGAAGAATTTTCTACAGACAAGTCACTGGCCAAGTTTTTGCAGAGCATATCACTGATGACCGACGCCGACGATGACAAAACAGATGTAGATACCATTACACTGATGTCGGTTCACGCTGCCAAAGGGCTTGAATTTAAGTCCGTCTTCGTTACAGGATTGGAGGAAAATTTATTTCCCAGTTATCAGTCACTCTCTACACCAGATCAGATTGATGAAGAAAGAAGGTTGTTTTATGTGGCCATCACCAGAGCTGAAATCTATTTGGTGCTTACCTATGCCAACAGCCGGTATCAGTTTGGCCAGATGCGCTTTAACGATGCCAGCAGATTTATTGAAGAAATTTCAGAAGAAAATATTGATGCTATTACTTCCATCAGCAGGGAGGAATCAAAACCTGCATTTGGAGAACCCAAGTTACTGGGTAGTTTCAAAAAACAACTGGCGGCGCCTAAAATTGATCCAAGCCAGTTTAAACCCAGTCCGCCTGAAAGTATCAAAACCGGACAAAAGGTTTTACACCTCAAATTTGGAGAGGGAGAAGTAACACACATAGATGAAAGGCAGGTAGCCACCATCGTGTTTCCCCATGCTACTGATTCCAAAGAAAAAAGAATTGTGCTGCAATTTGCCAAGTTGCAGATCATAGGATAGTCCAAAACAGGGATCAACATATGACCTCCTCATTGTAAGAAATCCTGCTACAAGTCCAGTCTCAAAAAAGGTAGGGACAATCAAAAATGCTGAAAAAAATGCCGGAAAGCATTATATACAATAATATTTAGATGTGTAAAATATTGAAATACAAAATAATACACATAAAAAAATAAAAATATACGTAATAGTGGCAACAACATATTATAGAAAATCTATATATTTGCCGGAGTGAATTTTGTGTTCCCTTGGGAGCGCATTTTACGACTTAATAGTACCTGACCTGAGATCTGATAGTGGATTAAGAGTAATTCATTAATAAGGTCCAAAATGAAAAAAGCTGTTTTAGCACCCCGATTCCTTAAAGGTATAGTACCTATACTTGCCTTTCTAGCGTCACCATTTATTTCCCCTCATTTGCAAGCACAGTGTGTTGCACCTTCTGGTGTCATACAGGGCAGTGTATTTAGGGATGACAACAACAATGGAAAACGAGAGCAGGGAGAGCCTGCCGAATCCAATGTATTGGTTTCTCTGTACAATACTTCCGGGCAACTGGTAGCCAACCAGGCATCAGATGCATCCGGAAATTACTCATTTGGTGGTTTGACCGATGGGGCCAAGTACAGGTTAGGTTTTGATTATCTACCCAAGTTTACCAATTCATATCTGGGTGCTGACAACAAGTCCAACGTACAGTTGGTGAGTGCGCCGGCATGCAATGCTTCACTTGGCCTCGTGACAAGTCACGCAGTTTGTGGAAGCAATCCGGAAATCTTCAGTACCTGTTTTGTACAAGGTGCCACCAATGGAGCCAATGGTTCGATGGAGACCTTGTTGGGTATTGAATACAATTTCAATAATTCTTCACAGGCAACCAAGTATGCCATGCATTCCGAAACAGGTTCTGTTTGGGGTCTGGCTTGGAAGAGTTCAACCAATGAATTGTTTTCATCAGCATTTGTAAAACAATACTCAGGTTTGACTTCTAATGGTCCGGGTGCCATTTTCAAAACCAAAATCAACGGCAATGCCAGTGCAGGTACCCAGTTGTTTGCCAATTTGAGTAATCTTGGCATCGATGTTGGTACACCAGCTGTTACAGATGTTACCGATTGTAAGTACGGCACCTATGTAGGTAAACTTGGATTGGGAGCCATGGCCATCAGTCCGGCAGAAGACTACCTTTATGTAGTCAACCTCTATCGCAAGTCGATAGTGAGAATACCTACCCAAAACCCAACAGCTGCCAATACGGTTGAAATTTCAATTCCGAATCCGGGATGTTCCAACGGGGAATATGCTCCATTCGCATTGAAGTATCACAATGATAAATTATATGTTGGAGTTACCTGCTATGAAGAAACCAACAAATCTGCAGCCAACAGTGCTGCGGTTGTTTACGAATTGGACCTTTCAACACAGAATTTCACCAACATCTTTTCAACTACCTATCTAAAAGGATATTGGAAAGATGAACCTTATAGCGATTTTACCACCCAGCATTGGTTTACCGATCTGGATTTTACCGATGACGGTAATATGATCATCACGTTTACAGACAGAGTGGGTCATAAATATTGCAATCAGCCATCCAACCGATTGGACCATCAGTTTCCTGATATCCTGATGGTATGGAACAACAATGGAGTATGGACCCTTGAATCAAATGGTACTGCAGGAAGTCTGACAGGAACAGGTGTAGGAAATACACAAGGTCCAGATGGAGGCGAATTTTTTGGTAACGATTATTGGGTTACCCAACCGGCCTACCACCCTGAGATTGCATTGGGTAGCATTTATGTATTACCCGGCACAGGATCTGTAGTGACAGCTGCTTACGATCCGGGTACCAACTCTTATTCAGGTGGTATGCAACGATACAGCACAACTAACGGAAGTAAGTTGGGTGCCAAAGAATTGTACATCAGACAAACTACAGAGCTATTTGGTAAGGCCACCGGTTTTGGTGACCTGATTGGCCGATGCGGCCTGCCAAGCATACAGCTGGGTAACCTGGTGTGGTTTGATGAAAATAAAAACGGAATCCAGGATGCAGGCGAACAACCGGTAGCAAATTTACCATTACAGTTGCTCGATGAAAATTGTGATATGATTGCCTCCACCACTACTAGTGCTGAAGGACAATATGTATTTTCAGATTTACAGGCTGGAAAACAATATTATATTTCTATTCCTGCTCCGGCTATGGATGTCAACTATCAGTTGGTTTCTTTGAGTGGTTCTAACTATTTGTTTAGCCCAGCCACTGGAAGTCAGGTAGCCATAGACAACAACGCAGGCTTTAATAACCTCAATTGCAGCAATGCCATCATTGCGGTAAGTCACGACAAAACAAACCACAATGTGGATATAGGTCTTGTAACCGTTTCTGGTTTTGACCTGGCATTAAAAAATGAACTCATATCTTCTGAATTGCCAAGATACAATGATCTGGTTGAATTCAGAATGACTGTATACAACCAGGGCGGAGTACCGGCAAAAGATATTCAGGTGGTCAACTACATTCCATCAGGATACACATTTAATGCAGCTGATAATCCCGGCTGGACCCTCGACGGTACAACAGCAAAAATTAAATTACCGGGTACATTGTTGCCGGGTTCAAATAATTCAGTAGTCATTAAGCTACGAATTATAACTTCTGATTTGAGCAAGTTGGTAAATGTAGCAGAAATTGCAAGTGCTACTGACCACAATGGTATTGCTCAAACAGATGTAGACTCTACACCAGATGCCATGAAATCAAATGACGAAGGTGGAGATGTTAATACATTTACAGATAATAAAATTGATGACGACGGCACCATAGATGAAGATGATCAGGATCCCGCTACTGCCAGAGTTCTGGACCTTGCCTTAAAACAAGTAGTACAGGATGAATGCGTTTTGGGTGGTGATTGTGTCACCGTTAATGTTACAGTTTACAATCAGGGAACTGTTGGTGTTACCGGTTTTGAGGTAACCAACTATTTCCATCCTCTAATGAAATTTGACGAAGGTCAAAACCCATCATGGGCCAAGAGTGGTGATTATCTAGTATACCAGGGAGAAGCTTTGCAACCGGGAGGTCAGCTTACTGTTCCTGTTACCTTGTGCGTAAAGGAAGGTGTACTGACAGAAGGTATTGTCAATTTTGCTGAGATTTCAACCATTTTGGTAAATGGATTGAGTACAGAAAATGATTTTGATTCTCGCCCTGACAGCAATGATGCACATGATGCCGGTGGTCCTCACAACAGTGCCCCGGACACTTACATTTTGGGTGTAGAAGGAGTTGAAGAGGATGATCATGATCCGGTTTACCTTGGTGTAAGATACGTGGATATGGCCCTTATTCTAACTACAGAAACAAGAAAAGTGAAAGAAGGTGACCTGGTTTGTTTTGATATCACCATCTACAACCAGGGTAGTCAGTCAGTAAAGGAAGTCAACGTTGTTGATTACGTTCCTTACGGATTAAAATTAAACACCCAGGGTTGGACTGAAATCAATTCAACCACCATTAGTAAAACTTTGACATTTGAAAATGGCCTCGCTCCGGGTACATCTTATGTTGAAAATGTATGTTTCAATGTAGGAGATATCAAAGGAGTATATGCAATAGAGAACGTTGCTGAAATTAATGGCGCAATTGATATTTGCGGCAATGATGTCACTTCCAAAGACATCGATTCCAAAGCAGACCATATAAAGAGCAATGATATGGGAGGCCATCCACAAACCGATACAGACAATATTGTCAATGGACTCCCATCCATCGATGAAGACGACCACGACCCGGCGTTATTGATAAATTATGAAGTTACTGCATCAGCTTGCGATTGTTTGCACAATGCTACCAATGCAGTTAATGGACAGTATGAGCAAATTATTACCGTAAGAGGACCACAAGGAATGACGTGGTACATTGATCAGGTGGTCAATTTATTTAGCGATACCAGCCTCGATCCTCCAGCAGCACCAATTCCGTTTATTACGGGTACTGCAGGATATACCCTTACAGAAAGTGTAGTGAATGCCACAACAAGTGATTATACCTTCAGTGCCATTTATGAAGATGGTAAAAACTGGAGTGTAGTATTAAAAAGCACAGAAGAAGACTTTGAACTAATCAAAGGACTGGGCTGCGGTTACGATCCAATCGAAATTGCTGGTACAGCCTCTTTATGTACCAATAGTCAGCAGGTGTACAGTGTGCCATCTAATGTAAGTGGATACCATGTATCATTAGCTGGAGGAGGCAATATCATAGCCTCTTCTGCAGACAGTAGTTCAGTGACCGTACAATGGGGTGCTGCTCCAGGTACTTATGCGTTGATTTTTAGCAATAAAAACCCATTTGCCTGTGATGAACCAGGTATTTTGAATGTAGCAGTTGGCAATCCAGATCTGGCAATGGCTTGTAAAGGCCAAATTCAAGTTTCTCTGGACGGTGATTGTTATGTAGAAATTACACCTGCCATGGTTGTAGCTGGTAACCTTAATCCTTCAGCTCCTTACCAAATTATGCTGATGGACGACAAAGGGCAGCTTATGCCTGGAAATGCAATAACAGCAGATCACGCTGGCAAAACAGTAATCGCAAAAATGATTGAAGGATGTAGCGGTAACTCTTGCTGGAGTACATTAAAAATTGAAGATAAGACACCACCGGTTATGGTATGCAATGATACCGTTGAAGTATCTTGTTATAAGGCAGATACTTACCCGGGCCCATTGGCATATGACAATTGTGGAGGTGCTGTAAGTATTGTAGTGTTGGATTCAATCACCAAGCCACTTTATTGTGACAGGGACTACAACATGTATATTGATAAAACCTATCAGGCAATAGACAAGTACGGAAATAAATCTTTTATCTGCAAACAAACCATCGCTGTAAAACGACTGCAGGTAAATGAAATTATTTTCCCTAAAGACATAGAAATGGTGAATGCCCTTACCTGCAATAATTTTGATGTAGATGAGTTTGGCATGCCTTCACCAAGTGAAACCGGGGTACCTACCCTGGAAGGTTGGCCTATCTATCCAAATTTCGCAGCAGCCTGCAACATGGGTGTTGACTACAGAGACAGAGATTTTGGATACATCGGCTGTGCCAGAAAAATCATGAGAATCTGGACAGTTTACGAAGCCTGGTGTACCTCAGGTGTCATCAGACAAGATACACAAACCATCATCATTGCAGATTTGGAAGCTCCATCATTTACTTGTCCGCAAAACATAACCGTTTCTGCAGGCCATGGTCAGTGTGAAGGCTTTGCTCAATTCCCTGCTTTGACAGGAATGACAGATGATTGCAGCACTAAACTTACCGTAGACATTAAGTATCCGGGAGGATTTATAGACAACTACAATGGAGGTAGTGCCTACTTACCAGTTGGAGTACATGCTGTAAAATACTTGGTTTACGACGAATGTTTAAACGTTGATTCTTGTACTTTCTATGTAACAGTTGAAGATAAAACCCCACCTGTTGTGGTGTGTGACCATACCACTACTGTAGGCTTAAATTCTTTGGGTCAGGCATATATTTATGCTGAAACCATTGATGATGGCAGTTACGATGCATGTGGCATGGATTATATGGAGATCAGAAGAATGGATGCGGGAGTACCTTGTGGCAACCACTATGGCTTCAGAGATATTGCCTCTTTCTGTTGTGCAGATGTAGGCAAAGAAGTGATGGTAGAACTCAGAGTTTGGGATCTTGCCGGCAATTCAAACAGTTGTATGGTGGGCGTCCAAGTTCAGGATAAAACAGCTCCTACCATTTTCTGTCCACCTAATGATACCATATCTTGTGAAGTGGATTATGATATCAATAATCTTACTGCTTATGGCGTTGCAACAGCTCAAGATGCCTGTGGTGTCACAATAAGAGAGGTTGCAAGAGCAAACGTAGACCAGTGTAGAGTAGGTAGTATAGAAAGAGTATTTACAGCGAGTGACGGAAACGGAACAGCAAGATGTACTTCTTATATTTATATTCAGAAGCCTACCAATGATTTAAACATCGTATGGCCTTTGGATTATGCTACTACCAATGGATGTACACCTTCAGACCTGGATCCAAACAATCTGCCATTGGCTTACAGCAAGCCAAGGTTTAACGATGGCGTGTGTGATTTGGTTGCATCCAGCAAAGACGATCAATATTTCCCATTTGATGATGGACAGGGATCTTGCTTCAAAATTGTAAGAACCTGGACCGTTATTGACTGGTGTAGAAAAGACGAACCAGGGTATACACCTGCCGTTCATCAACAACTGATCAAAGTAAGCAATACGGTTGCACCGGAGATCTTTATTGATTCTGACGACGAAGCATGTACCGATGAAACCAGTTGTGACGAAGGTTACATTACCCTGGTAGCAGAAGGAGCAGACGATTGCACTCCTGATGAATCTTTATTCTGGAGTTATGCCATCGATTATGACTTTGACGGATCATTTACGGCAGATGTAACAGATCAAGGCAAAGGAAGTGAAATTGATGCCAGCGGTTTCTATCAAGTGGGCAATCATAGAATAATATTCACTTTTGAAGATAGATGTGGAAATCAAATTTCCGAATTCCATGATTTTGAAATCAAAAACTGTAAGGCTCCAATAGCCAGTTGTATCAATGGTACCAGCATTAGTTTGCAACCAATGACAATCAATGGTCAAAATGTGAGAATGGCATGTATTACTGCGGCATCATTAAATGTATCCAGCAGCCATCCTTGCAACTATCCATTCAGTTTTGCTTTCTCTACCGATGTTACCGATACAACCAAGTGTTTTGATTGTACCGACCTGGGTAGGGTAAACATCAGCCTTTATGTAATTGATATTTTTGGAAATTACTCCGTATGTGAGACATTTATAGATGTGCAAAACAACAGTGGTTCGACGATCCAGATCAATGCCACTGATGAAGAAATTTGCAACGGACAATCAACAACCCTTACTGTGACTGGAAGCACAGGTGCAGTAATTTGGAATACAGGTGCTACAGGAACCAGCATTACGGTTTCTCCGGCAACTACAGCTACCTTTACCGTATCTGTTACCTCAGAAGATGGTTGTACCCTGTCTGCATCAAAAACCATTGTAGTAGATCCTAAACCAGTAGCTACCATCAATGTTACGGCTGGCAGCGCAACCATTTGTGCCGGAAAGACCGCCACTTTGACCGCAACCGGTGGTGGAACTTATACCTGGAGTACAGGAGCCAATACGGCATCGATCAATGTATCGCCTACTACTACTACAACATATACAGTGACGGTAACTTCTGCCCTTGGTTGTACAGCAACCGCAACAAGTACCGTAACAGTCAACCCATTGCCTAACGCAGCCATTGCAGCGGTGAATCCAATTTGTGTTGGACAATCAGCTACGCTTACTGCTTCAGGTGGGGGTACTTATTTATGGAGTACCAATGCAACAACTGCTGCCATTACCGTAACACCGGCGGTCACCACTACTTATACAGTGACGGTGACTTCAGCAGCTGGTTGTACTGCTACTGCTTCAAGAATTGTAACAGTCAACCCATTGCCAACGGTTACCATCAATACAGTTAATCCAATTTGTGTGGGCCAGTCTGCCACCTTGACAGCTACTGGAACAGGAAGTTATACATGGAGCACAGGCGCAACATCTGCCAGTATCACTGTATCACCAACAACTACTACTACCTATACAGTTACAGTTACTTCCACAGCGGGTTGTACTGCAACCGCTTCCAGAATAGTAACCGTAAATCCATTGCCTGCTGCGGCTATAGCCAATGTGGCTCCTATTTGTGCAGGTCAGAGTGCTACTTTGACAGCCAGTGGTGGAGGTACTTACTTATGGAGTACAAACGCTACAACAGCCAGCATTACAGTAAGCCCGGCATCTACCACGAGCTACACGGTGACAGTAACTTCAGCCGCAGCTTGTACGGCAACAGCAACTGCAACAGTAACGGTAAATCCATTACCGGCAGCCGTCATTGCTGGAGTTAATGCTATTTGTGTTGGACAATCTACTCAACTTACGGCCAGTGGCGGTACCAGCTTCAACTGGAATACCACACCAGCTCAAACTACAGCAGCCATTACGGTAGCCCCTGTTGCCACAACAACTTATGTGGTAACAGTAACCAATGCCAATGGATGTACAGATACAGAAAGCAAAATTTTGACCGTAAATCCATTGCCGGTAGCCGCTATTAGTGGAGACTTGTCCATCTGTTTGGGTGAATCAACAACATTAACTGCAACAGGAGGAGTGGCCTATGTATGGAATACTACACCTGTGCAAACAACAGCCGCAATTACGGTCTCTCCAACAGCCAATACCACCTATACAGTTACAGTAACCAATGCCAATGGCTGTACCGATACAGAATCAGTTATTGTAAACGTATCAACCAATAATCAGCCTGTTGCATTGTGTAAAAATGTCACAGTTTATCTGGATGCAACCGGTGCCGTGATCCTAAGTGCTGCTGCTGTAAACAACGGTAGTTCTGCGGGATGTGATAACCTGCCTATTACCCTGGCAGTTTCTCCAAACCAGTTCTTCTGTAATGACATCAACTTGTCTCCATTAACGGTAACCTTAACTGTTACTTCATCCAATGGAACATCTTCTACATGTACAGCTCAGGTTTCTGTTTTAGATACCTTGCCTCCTGTAATTACTTGTCCGTCAAACCTGACATTTAATTGCGCCACCTTTAACGGTATTGGCAACTTGCCGGGAGCAACTGCAACAGACAACTGTCCACCTGCAGGTATTACCTCAGTAGTGCTTAATGGAACCAATTCATGTAGCATAGGAACCATCACCAGGTCGTTTACTGCAACGGATGCATCAGGTAATTCATCAGAATGTACTCAATTGATTACCATTACTGGGCCTACAGATCCGCTGACGGCCAATGACATTACCTTCCCTGCAGATATTACAGTCAATAGCTGTACTACAATCAATCCGTCTGTTACAGGCAATGTAGTGGTCAATACTGCGGCTGCGTCTTGTGTTAATCCATCTGTATCGTTTGTTGATGTCAACCTCAATCCAAACGTTCCATGTAACTTTAGCATACAGAGGACTTGGACAGTGATCGACTCTTGTACTTTAAATGTTTCAACAGGAGCCGGAATCTTTACAGACATTCAATTGATCCTTGTCAATGACAATCAACCACCGGTGATTGCAGGTTATACTGATATTACCATCAGTGCAGATTCTTGCCCTGCCAATGTGATTTATCCAATGCAGGGTGTTACCATCACAGATTGTTCTCCGGTTGTAGTTACCAACAACTCACCATTTGCCAACAATAATAATTCTGGTAACCCATCTGGATTTTATGATGAGGGTACTACACAAGTTATTATAACAGCCACTGATGCATGCGGAAATGAGGCCAAGGATACGATAAGTATAACTGTTACATTGACAGGCCCGGCAGCAGTATTCTGCGAAAAAATTGTAAGAAACATCAATGACCAGGAATTTGTAGATGTAAAAGCTGAAGAATTTGTTACTGCCATCACAGGTACTTGTAACCCCGATTCTTTTGCCTTCTCGTACACCAGGACAAATGTCAATGATACCATCCAAAGATTTTTCTGCGATGATTTGGGCGATATATTTGTTTGGGTTTATTGGTTTGAAAATGGAGTCAATTTTGATTCATGTAAATCAATCCTCACTGTATTGGATCCAGATTCTTTCTGTACCGGCAATATATTCAGAGTATTTGGTTACGTACTTACTGAGAATTCAGTGCCTGTAGAAGGAGTAAATATGAATCTTGGTGGAATGGGTTCTGTTTCTACTAATAATACAGGGGCCTATCGATTTGAAAACATGGAGTCAGCAGGCAATTACATGCTGAAACCTGAAAAGAACGATGGTCTTCTGGAAGGTGTTTCGACCTTGGATATAATCATGATACAACGCCATATCTTGGGCTCGAGTAAGATCATTTCTCCCTATAGGCTGGTGGCGGCAGATGTCAACAACGATGACAGAATTTCTGCCAGTGACCTCGTTGAATTGAAAAAAGCAATACTCGGAACCTCTTTATCATTCAAAAACAATACGAGTTGGAAGATGATAGACAGTAAATACAGCTTCCCAGATCCAAATAATCCATTCAACGATGAATACCCTCTGTACCACGAATTTACTACCCCAAGAGGAAGCATGCTTTCTGATTTTGTGGGTGTAAAAGTAGGAGATGTCAATACATCTTATACCGCCAACGCCAATACATCTGCTGAAAACAGAAGTAATTTGAAACTTACTGCATATGACAGTTATACAGAAAGCGGTGAAGATTTCAACCTGGCATTTGTTCTCAACGGAGTGGTTGATTTTGATGGAGGTCAGTTCATTTTTGATGTCAGTAACTTGACAGATATCGAGGTCAATTCAAACATCTTTGCAAGCAATGATTTGAATTATCATGTAAATAATGGTAAGCTGACAATCCTAATATCGCTGGATCAAGCTGTTACTTTGAAGGATCAAATTATTTTTGAAATTAGCGGTAAGACCAACTCTTCAGGGCTGATTTCAGATCATATGAAAATGAATTCTTCAACTAGCAGGAATGAAATCTATACTAATATGGTGCCCAGAAGCATTGGTCTGGATTGGAATGCAATACAAAATGGATTTTCTGTCAAACAGAATGCTCCTAACCCATGGACTGAAAAGACCAGTATTGTGTGCCAGGTAGATAAAGCAGGAACCGCAGACATAAAACTGATGAATGCAACAGGTGCCCTACTTTATCAAACTCAGCAAAAAATGGTACCAGGCGAGAACCATATAGAAATAAAGGCAGATATGCTGGATGGTTTTACAGGAGTTATCCTCTATGAAATCCAATTAGGTAGCAAGATTGCCAATGGTAAAATGATCAGAATAAAATAAGAATTATAAGGAGCAGTGTTTACCTGGCACTGCTCCCATTTATATTGTTAACCAAGTGATAGAACCTGAAAATAGCGAATTCTTTTATTCGCTATCGTTAATTGAAAAATCTTTAATCACTCAGTGTAATTTAAACTAAAATGAAACATTCATTTTTAACAAAAAAGTGTGGTGAGGTATGGGGCCTTTTGGATCTGCCAACACAAAACTTAAAACTAAAGGTGTTATCCTTATTTGTCTTCGGATGGAGCATGCTTGCAGGGCTGAATGTATCAGCTCAATGCAATGTACAAGCCTATTCCGGAACTATTTCTGCAGGAAATCAGGCATTTACTGAAAGACTCGGAATGCACTTTACAGTCAATTCTCCCATCATGGTCACTCAATTGGGCGCATTCGACAGCAATCAGGATGGTTTTCAATCTGCCATCGAAGTGGGTATTGTCAGAACAGATGGTACCGTCATGGCAGGTCCTGTAACTCTTTCTGGTAGTTCAGATCCTCTCTCAAACAATCACAGAATGAGGGCTATACCCTCTGTAATTTTACAACCTGGTGACTATATAATTGTGGCCATTGGGTATTCAAATGTTGAAATGAATGGAAATATTAATTTTGGTGGCTCTAGGGTAGGGACCAATCCAGGTGGTGGACAGCTTACCTTTATTGGTGGCTCATATGGTGGCAGTCCGGGTATTGGAATTCCAGCCAGTTCATGGACAGAGCCGGATGGCTTTCACGCAGGTACCTTCCGTTATTCCAGCTTAACACCAGCACTGCAACTAACAGTGAATGGATTTCAGATTACCAACGACAACGACGGTTCTGAAGATACAGAAGATTTATTGGTTTGTAATACAACCAACAACAACTTGTTTTTCACACAATTTGCTGACGTATCAGGAATTTCACCTTCTACGTTAATTAAAGTTCAGCAGAGCTTTGTAAGAAATAATTCTAGCTTTTCTCCTACAGATGGAACATTTCCGCTTAGTGCATATGCTACTCCTTTTGACAGAAACGTAGCCCTGGTTAATCCGCTTTTGAACGGTGGCCTTGATATGAGCTTTAGGGCATTTTATGATACCAACAACAATAATCTGGTAGATGGAAATGAGTGTCTGAGTGATGCTGCCATTTATTTAGTTGATATCAATGACAATGTAGCCCCAAGCATTACTTGTCCGGCCAATGTCACAGTTACAACCAGTACAGGCGTCAACACGGATCAAGAGCCGGGTGATTGTGCTGCATGGGTTAGAGGTATCAATGCCGACCCTGCTACGGATGATTGTCCTAACCCAATTATTAGTTACTCCTCAATCGGAGCTACTATGATCAATGGCACGGGCGATGCATCAGGTAATTTCTTTTATACTGGTATTACTATGGTACAATACAAAATTACTGACCATGGTGTACCAGTCAATGCAGATAGCTGCACATTTACCATCACCGTTGTAGATGATGAATTACCTACTGTACTATGTCCGCAAGATGTTACCATTGGTACCGATCCAGGTGAATGTAGTGCATTGTACTTATATGATGTAGATTATGATGACAATTGTTATGGTGTCAATGCAGTAGGTTTCGCAGATGAATTTGAACCTGCCAACTGGACCATAAGTAATAGTAATGCTGGCAATGGAATTGTGGACGCAACTGATGCTCCAAATAGTGTGATTATAACAGGTTCAGATTTTGAACCAATGATTGGATCTTCAAATAATACAGATTATTGTATTACGATTCCCGGAGATTTTGCAGGTACGCTGGCATTTGACTGGGATTACAATACTTCTGATTCTGATGGACCTAATTTTGATAGATTTGGATATGTGGTGGATGGTGTATTTACCCAATTGACCAATAATGCAGGAAGCACCACACAAAATGGATTGGTAAGCATCATGTTGATGCCGGGCCAGACTTTTGCTTTAGAATAGAATCAACAGATCAGGGATTTGGTGCAGCAGTAACCATAGCCATGTCATTTACTTATATGGAGAATATCAATCCGGATTTGACACAAAATGCAGGCTTGCCTTCTGGGTCTATTTTCCCGATTGGTCTTACAACCAATACATTTACCGTAACAGACAACAATGATAATACCGCGTCTTGTAGCTTTACTGTAACTGTAGAGGATGTTGAAAATCCTGAAATTACTTGTCCTGCCGATATCGAAGTAGAATTAGATCCACTGGAATGTGAAATTGAAGTAACCTTTGATGCAACAGCAACGGACAACTGTCCGGGTGTAACCTATGAAGTGGACGGCTCTTTGGAATCTGGAGATTTATTTCCTATTGGCACAACAGAAGTAGTATACGTGGCTACAGATGCAGCCGGCAATACATCTACTTGTAGCTTTGAAGTTGCTGTGATTGATTATTTCAACTCTTCTTTAGGTTGTATCAATCGCAATGTATCATTGGATGAAAACTGTACTGCCCTTGTAGACCCATTTATGGTACTGACCGGTTTTATTGATGAATTTGGTGACACCCTGATTGGCTGTCTGGATTCATTCTACGTGAACATAAAAGATGCACATGGCAATGATATCGGAAATACAGTTACCGGAGATGATTTGGGTAAAACCCTTGATTATGTGGTTTCAAATCCTTCTCACGGATTTTACTGCTGGGGTACATTAAAGATAGAAGATAAATTCAGACCGTTTGTTGAGTGCACCAATGATACACTTTCTTGTATTGAACCACTGGCCAATGCCATCAAACCGGTTTTGAATGATAACTGTCCGGGAGGTCAATTGATACTTCTATCAGAAGTTCAGGAAAATTTGACATGTAATGTTGACTTCTTGAAAAGAATAACCAGAGTTTGGACAGGTGTAGATAAAGCAGGAAACCCTGCTGACACATGTACACAGACCATCTATATTGAAAGAACCGATCTGGCTGGCATTTCTTTCCCACGTCATTTTACAGGAACTGATGCGTTGAATTGCGGAAGCTTTACGCCTGATGTCAATGGAAATCCTATGGTTTCTTTAACCGGCGTACCCAGATTAAATGGACAAAGTTTGTATCCATTTAATCAGGCTGCAATTTGTAATGGTTTTGTTGCTTTCACAGATAAAGTAACATTCACATCAGATTGTAAAAAAAATACGACCATGGGATGTGGAGGAGAGCGGTGGCAATAGCACCAATATCCAAACCTGGGTACAAACCATCGAAATAAAAGATAAAGTAGCTCCTGTGATTGCTCAAATTGCAGACATGACAGTGAGCACAGGTTCTAATAGTTGTCTGGCTACATTTACTTTGCCAGCAGCATCTATAACAGATAATTGCAATACATGGACCGTAAAAATCAATACAGGACAAGCAGTGTTAAACACCAATGGAGGCACAACTTCTCTTTCAGCTGGTGTACATTCTGTAAGTTATGTAGCCACCGATTTTTGTGGTAACCAGAGCACCCGCAGTATGAGGGTAACCGTGGTTGACAGAGTAGAGCCCATAGCTATCTGTGAAACGCGTACTGTAGTTAGTTTGAAAGAAGATGGTACTGCATGGCTGCACAAAGAATCAATTGATGATGGCAGCTTTGATGAGTGTGGTCCGGTTGACTTAAAGATCAGAAGGATGGCAACTACTTGTGATGCCATTGGTACACAATGGAGCGATCAACTGCTTTTCTGCTGTGCAGATTTAGGAGCTCAAAATATGGTAATTCTCCAGGTAACAGACCAGGTGGGCAGAACCAATCAATGTATGGTAAGTGTTGAAGTTCAAGATAAAAGAATTCCAACTTTGGCATGTCCTAACAATACTACGGTTGACTGTACAACTGCTTATGACGAAAACGATCTAAGCGCTACCTTCGGTTATCCGGTTGTTGCAGGTGGCGGATGCTCTACGGTTGACGATGTTGTAGAAACATTTACAGATAATATCAACAATTGCAGGATTGGCGACTTGGTTAGAAGTTTCACCCTTACCCACAATGGTGTATTGGTTGGAGCGTGTAGCCAAACAGTGGCTTTCAGACCTATTCAGGCATTCTCTGCCAGTATGATACAATGGCCCAAGGATACTACTTTTGTAAACAGTGCCTGTACCTCATTTGATCTTGATCCGGAAAATCTTCCGGCAGGATATGGTGAACCCGGCATTTCAGGCGAAGGTGTATGCGATTTGGTAGCCAGCAGCTATGATGATGATGTCTACAATTTTACAACCAATGGTGCTTGTTTCAAAATCGTAAGAAGATGGACGGTTATCAACTGGTGTGTAAGACGGCCAGACGGAACAATTTGGCAGGAAAGCAGAGATCAGGTGATTGTGGTTATGAATAACATTGCCCCCAGAATCCTAAGCCAAACTACAAAAAGAGAAGTTTGTAGCTACAATGCAGATTGTACTCCTACATCCATCAAACTCACTGCTTCAGCAGATGATGATTGTACGCCGGCAGTGGAATTGAGGTGGAGATGGACCATTACCCTTGAAAACGGAAGTAAAATTTACGGTACAGGCAATGATGCTTCTGGTACCTATCCATTTGGAAATCACAGAGTCGATTATGAAGTTGAAGACAAGTGTGGCAATATCAACTACACCGGCTATCCTTTTGATGTTAAGAGTTGCAAGGCACCTGTAGCATATTGTAAACAAGGTTTAAGCACAGGCCTCGTACCTATGGACATGGATGGCAATGGTACACCAGAGGTGGAAATGTCGATCCTGACTCCTTCTTTCTTTGACAATGGCAGCTACCAAAGTTGTGGAACACGGTACAACTAAGCTTCTCTGCAGATGTAAATGATGATACACTTGCCTTGGATTGTAATGACATAGGACTGTATGCAGTTGAACTTTGGGTTACCGATGAAAATGGTAATCAGGGTTATTGCAAGACATTTGTAGATGTTCAAGACAACAATAATGTAAACATCTGTCCTCCGGGATTGGTTGATTCTGATATCTCAGGTAAAATACATACACCAGATAACAAGGGTGTAGAAGCGGTAAGTGTGAGGTTGTTGTCAAATGAAGAAAACATCAACAACACCAGTGAAACCGGAGCTTATGCCTTTAATAACAAAGCAAAGGGTATGGACTATGTGGTTAAACCTGTAAAGAGTGATGATTTCCTCAATGGTGTAAGTACACTAGATTTGGTAATGATGCAAAGACACATTCTGGGTATCAGCAAATTGAATACACCATGGAAACTGCTTGCGGCTGATGTAAATCAGGACGGCAAAATCAGTGCTTCTGACCTTGTAACCCTTAGGAAGTTAATATTAGGCACCGAAAGTGCATTGCCTAATGACAAGAGCTGGATGTTTATCTGGGACGGCCATAGTTTTGCAGACCCTGCTAATCCATGGATTGCAGGACTAACTGAAACTTACAACATAGAAAAACTGAATGGCAATATGGGCATCGATTTTACCGGGATCAAACTGGGTGATATTGATGGCAATGTGGTTGCCAACGCAAACGTTATACCATCAACCAACAGAAGTCAGGAAACCCTGGGCATTTGGTTTGAAGATAAAGTGGTTGCGGCTGGAGACAAAGTCGTAATACCCGTTTATGCCAATGAAACACATTTGATTCAGGGAATGCAGTGGCAATTGGAAGCCAATGGATTGACCATCACCGGTATTAATGCCATTAACGAACTTGGCCTTGGAGCTGATGACTTTGTATCAGAAGACGGTAAAATAATCAAAACCAGCCTTGCCATCCAAAATGGAAGGGTAGTGGGTAGAGATCAATTGATGTTTGAAATCGAAGTTGTAGCTGAAACAGGCGGTAACCTTAGCAATATGTTGTCATTAGATAGCCGATTTGCAGCAGAAGCTTATGTTGGTGATGTATTGACAACACTTCCAATAGAATTGGTGGCAAGAAACAACAAGTTGGTTACTGCATTTGAAACCGAGCAAATCAAACCCAATCCTTGGAACGAAGCATCTGTGTTAACAATCCAATTGCCAGCTTCCGGTATTGTCAACCTGATGGTCAGGGATGCTGCGGGTAGATTGGTGGTTTCAAAATCTGTGTCTATGACAGCAGGAAAACAAAACATTGAATTTAACAGAGAAATGATTCAACATCCGGGTGTATACATCTATAGTGTTGAGTTTGGAGGACAAATCAAACAGGGCAAAATGATAGTTCTGGATTAAGAATATATTCGATTGAGGTCTCTTATTACGAAAAGAGCGGGAGAAGTTCCCGCTCTTTTTTTTTAAATAAGCATATCTGTAAGCCGGATTCTGTCCACCGGTAAACCGGATGTCCTGTCATTTATCTAAGCTGCCTACCCCTTCCGGTACATCGTTGCCGATGTTCAGGCGAGTCACCTTTTCTGCAATGCAGACCGGAATATACATGGCATTTCAACCCACAAGGTTTATCCCTGTCTTCGGTTACCCGAAGCCACCGTGGGCTCTTACCCCACGTTTTCACCCTTACCCCATTCAAAGAATGAGGCGGTATAGTTTTCTGCGACACTGTCTGTCCTACAGGTTTCCCTGCAGTCCCACCCGTTAGATGGTGTGGTGCTCTACGTTGTCCGGACTTTCCTCCCCCATCCAAACAGATGGGAGCGACAGGCCGATATGCGGTTACAAATGTAGCTCTTTTTGTACTTTTGATACAAAAAGGTGTGGAAAGTCTTGATCACATAAGAGTAAATTTTAACGCTGAACAACTTTTTCTACTCAATTTCTGTTTGGGGTTTTTAATGTTTGGCATAGCCCTTGGAGCTAACCCCGAAGATTTTAAAGCCCTATTGAAAAATAAAAAAAGTACGCTGGTTGGCTTGTTAAGTCAAATGGTGTTGCTTCCAATATTCACAATTGTTCTCATTGTAGTTATTGACCCCCATCCTGCCATTGCTGCCGGTATGCTGCTGGTTGCTGCCTGTCCGGGGGGCAATGTTTCCAATTACGCTGTTCACCTAAGCAAGGCAAATGCCCCTTTGTCGGTACTTTTAACCACGTTCTCTACCCTTGCCGCAGCATTTACAACCCCTTTTGTGTTTAAATTTGGAATGGGTACGCTCTCCACACTCAAAAATCAGACTGCTTACTTCAGTATTGATTTTTACAGCATGTTTATTTCTATCGTTCAACTTATTTTGGTCCCCCTGGTCCTTGGTATGCTGCTTCGGTACTGGAGGCCCGGTTTTACCTTAAAAATTATTCCGGGTGTCAAACGTTTGAGCCTGGTCATTTTCATTGCCTTTATCTTATTTGCCGTTGCCGGTAATCTGGAGAATATTCAACAACATCTGCACAGGGTGTTTTTTATTGTTCTCATCCATAATGGTCTTGCCCTGGTATTGGGATATTATTTTTCAATCATCATGGGAAGAGGCAGACAGGATGCAAGAACCATTGCTATTGAAACAGGAATCCAAAACTCAGGTTTGGCTTTAATTCTCATATTTAATTTTTTCAATGGCAACGGAGGAATGGCCCTCATTGCGGCATGGTGGAGTGTTTGGCACCTTGTTTCATCCTTTGTGCTTGCTTTGTATTGGAAAAACCACCCGGTAGCATGAAAAAAAATGAGTCCTCGATTTTTATAGGCTAATTAAAAAGTAGGTTGGCAGAAGAATCTTTTTCCACCAACCTTTTATTTTAAAACCCTAAGGGTTGCCATAGCAGTCAAGCTTCTTCCGTCTGAAGGCCAAACACCTTGGCCGGGATAACCGGTTGGTCTTTTGGTAAAATACTGCTCATCGGTCAGGTTGTTTGAGGCTCACCCTCAAATTAAAAGAGGCATTGAAACGGTATGCCATATTTACATCCCACAATGCATAGGAGGGCACCCTTCCTCTAGCGCCATTAGCACTTGGAGTTTCTGTGTTTAAGGCATCTGAATAGGAATCTGATACATAAGAATATTGGGCGTTCAATGACCATTTTTTATAAGCCGTCTGAATTCCGTTTCTGGAAATCCAGGTTGGCACCGTTTCCAGTTTATTTCCCTTGATAACAACATTTTCATTGCCATTTCTCAATTCACCGGAAGTGTAACTAGCATCCATGTAGGTAGTAGCAGAAAAGAAGGATATTCTACCATTTTCTGATTCCCACATTCTGAAGTCAGAAAGCCACTCTATTCCTTTTGTAAGACTATTGCCAATATTGGTTTTATAAATATAGGAATTGCCCAAATCATCGGTTAGAATAAGGCTGCCAATTCTATTGTCATACTGCAGCATAAATGCTGTAACATCTAGGGTTAACCAAGGAAAAATTTTCCCTTTGATGCCGGCATCCAGATTATAGCCGAAAGCATCTTTGATTTCCGAATTGTTTTTTTCGAGAACTGATCCCGGAATCAGATCAGCTAAGACAACGGGCCTGTATGCTTTTGAAAAACCTCCATACAAATGCATATTGGGTTTGAGGTACCATGACATGCTGATGCCCGGCAAAATATAGTAGTGTTTTACCAATTGAGGTATGGCCTCATTGGGAAGGTAAGAAATTTTTCCAGACATCTTACTCTCCCCATTTTCTATCCTTATGCCTGGAGAGATAGAGAATTTCTGAGTAAGTTGAAATAAGTTTTCTACAAAAAATGCCACGTTTTGGGTCTTAAAATGAAGGTCTCTGCCGAAAACATTGTCTTTGACGCTAAGATCAAAATCAGTACCGGTAGTTCCTACGCCTTGTTGTCTTCTTTGAAGATCATTCTGAGTATAACGAACACCCGCCACCAAAGTGTTTTTAAATTGAAATAAACCATGGTTGTATCTGGCTTTTATTTCGGTGTTGTGTGAGTTGAAGTTGTCGATATCAACTTGTCGGTTTTTGTATTCCAGGGTTGATGCCTGGATTGTATCAGCCACATCGGCGAAGCCAATGAACTGAACAGAATTTCTATTGCCCAGAATTTGTGAACTTGTCAAAACAATGCTCAACTTATCAGAAGCATTGTACTGTAGGGTCAAAGATGGCACATAGATATTCGGATTAAAATAGTTTCTGCTTCTGGTTGCCTGTGTTGGGTCGGTGTAAAATTGCTGATCAGTCAGTGGCCCTGGAATTCTGTATGTATAGGTGCTTCTTCCCAACTCTGCCCTTAGTGAAAGTCGAGAGGTCAATTGACCTTGAATGGACACAAATTGGGCCTGGGCATCTGAGTGTGCATTTTGCCTGTAACCATCAGCTACCCTTCGCTGATAATAGGTCATGTATTTCCATTTTCCAATTTTACCACCTAGCGAAAGATAGCCGCTCATCAACCCAAAACTACCTCCTGTAATTATGGCCTCACCTCCAATAGACCTGGTTGTATCAGGATCTTTAGTTACATAATTAATAGCACCGCCGAACTGGGCACCATATTGGAGAGCAGAAGTACCTCTTACCAGTTCAATTTGTTTGACAGACTCAAGTGGAGCACTGTAATGAGAGGCCGGATAACCATAAATATCAGAATTGGTGGTTATGCCATTCTGGCTCACATAATATTCCCAACTTCTATGTGGATCCAGGCCGCGGGTGGCTATATTGAGCTGGTTGCCTGCACCATCCATATCATAAATGAAGGCGCCGGGCACCTTGGCAAAAACCTGTCTGCCCGATTTTTCAGCTATGTTTACCGGAGCATCCTGGAGGGATATCAATTCATTTTTTTTACCCGCCACAATAAAATTACCATTGATGTTGGGTAAAAATTTGACTTCTTGAGAAGGAAATCGATAGGAAGTAATGGTCACTGCTTCTATGTCGATCTTCTTCATGGTGTCCCTGGCTTTGTGCCCAGGTTGTTTTATTGAGCCCCACCAAAATAACAATCAACAATAGTAGTTTTTGAATTCTCATACCTATTTTTTTTGCAAATCTATTGCATTGTGGTTTTTGAAAGTAGTAAATTGGAATGATTCTAATTATATTCTAAGGTGTCAATTGAAAAATCAATAATAGATTGTTTAATATAAAATTGCCTGATTTTGCTGAACTTACAAGCCTGAAGACGGTCAAAAGAATTAATAATTGTTTAGTATTTTCCTTGTTTGTCTATGGACTATTATAAAAAAGGCCGGTTGTAAAACCGGCCTGATCCTAAACAAATATTATAATTGGTTATGAAACATATCTAGCATCTTTTGCCAAAGCTGCATAAGCCAAGGCACCCCCTGCCATAGATATGTTTTTTAATATATTGATCATCTGCATAGCCTTTGTACCCTCATCGGTGGCACTCATCATGCCTTGAACGTGAGGTATTAGAAAAAGAAGCAAAAGGACGGCAATCAGCACACTTGCCAGCTTATCGTACTTGCCAATCATCACAGAAACAGATCCTGTTAAAAGACACAAGCCGGTAAAATACACCATAACGGCACCACCGGGTGCCATGGCAGCCATTTGGTCGGCACTCATCAAATGCATGAGTCCAAAAACAAAGAGCGGAATAGCAAATAAATATTTGCCTAAGTTGATTACAGTTTGCATTTACATTTTGTTTTATGATTAAATAATGGATAAATATATTAAAAAAAGGAATAATGTTGTATTTAAATTTGTATTAAAAATTTCACATATAAAAACTACCCAAATTGAAAGGCTAAATGGACAAACGATAAGATTTATAAAGGAAAGACTGTTAGAAAGTTGGCTTAATTGTTTTTAAGGTCTGGGATGGTAAAAAGAATTCAAAAGTTTGATTTTCAACAAATTTTGATATATCTTTGCAGAGAATCATTCAAAGGAAAGGGAACAAAAAGTTCCCTTTTTTATTTAAATTCAAGATATTGTTTGGAAACAGGTGGAATCAAAGAAATAGTTGAGAAGTTTTTCACGGATAATGCCATGGAAAATTGTTTTTTTGTAGATGCCAAAGGCAGTGGTAAAAAACTGGAAGTATTTGTAGACAAGGACGGAGGCATCTCATATGACGTGTGCCGTATGTTATCCAGACATCTTGAATCCATTTTTGATGAAGACAAAAGATACGGTGAATCTTACATCTTAGATGTATCCTCACCAGGAGTTGGAAGTCCTTTGAAACTAAGCCGGCAATACCGGAACAATGTTGGAAGGACCATAGCAGTAAAGACCGCTGAAGCAAAACTGGAAGGTATTTTAAAAGAAGCCGATGAAAACGGCTGCACCATAGAATATACTTTGGAAACAAAGGTTGACGGTAAGAAGAAAAAAGAAATTATTAACCACAAATTGAATTACGTGGATATTATTGAAGCAAAAATTAAAATAAGCTTTTAATCATGAATTTGGTTGAATCTTTCTCAGAATTTAAAGCCGGTAAAAACATAGACCGGCCTACCATGGTCAGGGTATTGGAAGACGTGTTCAGGACTCTGATCAAAAAGAAATATGGATCGGATGACAATTTTGACGTAATCGTAAATACACAAAATGGTGACCTTGAAATGTGGCGTATCCGGTCTATTGTTCCGGATGGTGAGGTAACAGACGAAATGGGCCAAATCTCAGCCACTGAAGCCAAGGCAATCGACGCGGACTACGATGTAGGTGATGAGTGTTACGAACAACTTACCTTAGAAGAGTTTGGCAGAAGGTCCATTATGGCTGCAAGACAAACGCTGATCTCCAGAATTATGGACCTTGAAAAGATGAGTTTATAAAAAATATGTGGAGCGATTGGGGTGAAATTGTTGTAGGTGAAGTAAGTCAGATCATGAAAAAAGAAGTTCTGATCTTGGACGATGCTACCGGCAATGAACTGGTACTCCCCAGAACAGAGATGATCAAAGGCGATTTTGTGCGCAAAGGAGATATGATCCGTGCGGTGATAAAAAAAGTGGAAATGCGCAACAATGTGCCACATTATCATTTTCCAGAACCGACAATCTTTTCCTCGAAAAACTACTTGAGCAGGAAGTACCGGAAATCGAAGATGGTCTTATCACCATCAAACGAATTGTCAGGCTTCCAGGCGAAAGAGCCAAAGTGGCTGTTGAGTCTTATGATGACAGAATTGACCCGGTTGGTGCCTGCGTTGGTATGAAGGGAAGCAGGATTCATGGCATCGTAAGAAGGGTGAAAAATGAAAACATTGACATCATCAATTATACCACCAATACTTCTTTGTACATTCAAAGGGCATTGACACCAGCAAAGGTTTCTTCCATCAACCTGGATGATAACCAGAAAAGAGCGGCAGTGTTTCTGAAACCAGATCAGGTTTCACTTGCCATTGGTAAAGGTGGTTCCAACATCAAACTGGCAGGAAAGCTGGTTGATTATGAAATTGATGTGTACAGAGACAGTGATGAAGCAGAAGTCGACGACGTTGAACTCGAAGAATTTTCTGATGAAATCGATGAGTGGATCATCACAGAGCTCAAAAATATCGGATGCGATACTGCCAGAAGCGTATTGAATCTGAGCAAAGAAGAATTGTTAAGAAGAACAGACTTAGAAGAAGAAACCATCGACGAAGTTCTCGCCATTTTAGCAACAGAATTCGAAGATTAAGCAAAGACACTTTATTACTAAAACCAATAAATGGGAGGAAATTTATTTAAAATTGCCAAGGAGTTCAATGTTGCGACGACAACGATCGTCGACTTTTTGATTTCCAAAGGCTTTTCCATTGAAAACAAACCGAACGCAAAGGTATCAGACGAGATGTATGATGCCCTGGGTAAAGAATTTAAAGGGTCAGCTGACATCAAAGAAAAAGCAGATCAGATCCAAATTGGTACCAGTTTCAAAAAGGCTGAAGAAAAACCTGTATTTAAGCCAATCATTAAACCGATTGAAAAAGAGCCCGCTAAACCGGAGCCTGTTGCTGAAGAACCAGCCCCTCCCGTGGTTGAAGAGGAAGTTGTTGAAGTTAAAGCTGACACTCCTAAGTTAAAGATCCTGGGTAAGATTGATCTTACTCCCAAACCCAAAAAAACTACACCCAAGGCCGAGCCTGCTCCTGTTGAAGAAGTTATAGAAAAGGCTCCTGAACCAGTGGTGGAAGAACCAAAAATTGAAGTTAAACCGGAAGCAGAGCAAGCTCCAGCCAAGGAGGCAGACGAGGTAGATGAATACCGCGCTAGGAAGAAGTAAAGGAAGTTTCTAAAAAGGAAATTGACGAAAAAATTAAGGCTACGCTTGCCCGAATCAATGTTACGGGCAAAAACAAGCGTCAGAAAATTAGAAGAGACAGCCGGGAGGTGAAGCGCGAAAAAGCAGAAATGCAAAACGTGACCGATGGCGAATTAAAACTCAAGTTAACCGAGTTTGTTTCGGTTTCTGAACTGGCAAGTCTCATGGATGTTCCAGTAGCTGATGTAATTACCACTTGTATGAATCTGGGGGTAATTGTATCTATTAACCAGCGATTAGATGCAGAGGTCATCGAATTGGTAGCCAACGAGTATGGTCACGAAATTGAATTTACCACTGCGGAGTCTATCAACGACGAAGAAAAAGACGAGGTCGACGATCCAAACGATTTGGAACCTCGTGCTCCAATTGTCACTGTTATGGGTCACGTTGACCACGGTAAGACATCATTACTTGACCACATCAGGTCTGCCAATGTTGCCAGTGAGAAGCCGGTGGTATTACCCAACACGTGGGTGCATACGAAGTAATGGTAAACAGTAAAAAATCACATTCCTTGATACACCGGGTCACGAAGCGTTTACCGCCATGAGAGCCAGGGGTGCCAAGATTACAGACGTGGTTATCATTGTAGTAGCTGCCGATGATCACATCATGCCTCAAACCAAGGAAGCCATAAGTCACGCAATGGCTGCCGGGGTGCCCATTATTTTTGCTATCAACAAAATTGATAAAGACGGGGCTGACCCGGAAAGAATAAAACAAGAACTTGCTTCTATGAACTTCCTGGTAGGACTGGGGTGGTCCATATCAATCACAGGATATTTCTGCCAAAAGGACAGAATGTGGATAAACTTTTTGGAGAAGGTGCTTCTTCAGGCAGAAATGCTTGAACTTAAGGCCAATCAAAACGACCTGCTTTGGGCGCTGTAATTGAAGCTTCCTTTCGATATAAGGAAGAGGATTATGTAACTACGGTTTTGATCCAAAACGGTACCTTAAACATTGGCGACCCGGTGGTGGCTGGTGCTTATTCAGGTAAGATCAAAGCCATGTTTAATGAAAAAGGTAAAAAGTTAAAAACAGCCGGTCCATCGACACCAGTATTGGTTCTGGGATTGAGCGGTGCTCCTCAGGCAGGTGAAAATTCAGAGAAACTGAAAACGAACAGGATGCGAGGCAAATTGCAGCCAAACGAGCACAGATAGAGCGAGAACAATTTAATAGAGCCTCAAAACGGAATTTCACTCGATGAAATTGGTAGAAAGGTTGGCATTGGGTACCTTTAAAGAACTCAACCTCATTGAAAGGTGACGTGGATGGTTCGATCGAAGCGTTGACCGACTCTCTGATCAAACTTTCAGTTGAAACCATTGCCGTTAGAGTGATTCACAAGGCGGTGGGTCAGATTTCTAAATCCGATGTCCTCCTGGCCTCTGCTTCTGATGCCATCATCATTGGTTTCCAGGTTCGTCCTTCTTCCAATGCTCGTCAGATCTTTGGCAGAAAAAGAAGGAGTGCAGATCAAAACTTACTCCATCATTTACGAGGCCATCGATGAAGTCAAGATGGCAATGGAGGCTTATTGGAACCAACCAAAGAAGAAAAATTGTATCGCAGGTTCAGGTGCGCGAGGTTTACAAAATCAGCAAGCTGGGCACCATTGCAGGTTGTTATGTCATGGAAGGCAAAATTACCAGAGGCAACCATATCCGGGTGGTCAGGGATGGTATCGTAGTTTTCCCTACCAGAGAAGGTGCTCACGGCGAAATCGATTCATTGAAACGATTTAAAGACGACGCCAAAGAGGTAAAAGCTGGCTTGGAATGCGGTATTTCTATTAAAAACTGTTGACATCAGATGGGTGACACCATTGAAGCTTATGAAATCATAGAAATCAAGCAAAGCTCAAGTAAGGGCGATCAGAATTGGAATTTTTGTCTTTAAAAGATTTACTCGAGACAAAGTACCAACAGTACCACAACAATGGTTTTATTGATAAAGACCCCATTTCGGTCCCTCACCGGTATAGCCGAAAACAAGATATAGAAATAGTTGCCTTTATTACGGCTACCATTTCCTGGGGCAATCGCACCTCCATTATTAAAAATGCAGATGCCCTTTTTGGCAAAATGGGATCAAGTCCCTATGATTTTGTGTTAAACCATAAGCCCAAAGACCTTAAAAACTTTGACAACTGGGTGCATCGCACCTTTCAAACAGCAGATTTACTTGGGTTTATCCATTTTTTGCGGCAGCATTATCAAAAGTTTGATTCACTGGAAGATGCTTTTCTGGGTAATGTATTTCGGTCCGTGGCAGACTCACTCACATTTTATCGGATTGTATTTTTCAGAGAATGATCAGATTCTGGAGCGTACTCGCAAGCATGTGGGAAATCCTCAACGAGGTTCTGCGTGTAAACGGTTAAATATGTTTTTGAGATGGATGGTGAGGCCCGGAGATGGTGGTGTAGATTTTGGTTTATGGACAAAAATACCCCTAAAAAGCCTGACCTGATGCCCCTCGATGTGCATGTAGATAGGGTTTGGCCAGAAGCCTACCTGGGAATGTTACGCAAAGAAAACAAAGTGATTGGAAAAGTGTAGAAGAATTGACGACCTTTTGCCGTCTTTGGATGCTGAAGATCCCGTTAAATATGACTATGCCTTGTTCAGCATGGGTATTGAGCAAAAAAAAATCAGCCCTGTTATTCTTTAATAGCAAGGCTGATTCTAAAACAAAAGCACAATATTATATCTTGAGTTAACTTACTTTCTTAAAAAATAACCCACAACTACTTTAAGGATGTGGGTTATTAAAAACTTACACTTACAGCACAATATATTAATAGTCAATATATTATTCGTTTTAATAACCCTCTTGTTTTAAGAGAGAATTAGATGCCGCCGCCTTCTTCTTCTCCTGTCCAATCCATATACTGCTGTTGAGCATTCTGTGGAAGTGAGTTAAACTCTTCAGAAGAGGTGATGAAACCGAGCGCCATCAAAGTCCAATTACATAAGCTACCATTTTGTAAAAATTTAATTTGAGGTTATAAAATCTATTACAAAATTATTGCCCAAATTTTACGCTAAAAATGACAGTTTACAATTGGAAAATATGTCAAAATAAGGCGAATTTATTGCTAGTAATCACCTCAATATCTTCATAATGAGGTGATTATAGCAAGTAGATTCGAAATAGTATTCTAAGTCTTCAATGCAATATAGATAAGATTACAGGGTAATCTTACTTAATCTTTTAACCCGCCTTTTGTCATCATCTAGTTTATAAGAACTGCTAATGGAGCACACTTGGTATTTCTCCATTTCTTTCACAATACAAAGATAGAATGCGTTCAAGCAATAAAAAATGCCATTTTAATCATTTGTTTTCACACAAAAATTGGCCCGAATTTTGCATTTATAATTTATACATGCTACAAAATCAGTGAAATATGATGTGTAAAATTATGAACCTTTTCTACGTTTGATTTAATAAATCTGGCATTTCAATGAAAAACTGCAATCATTAGTACAATTTATAGGCCAAAATACACCAAAAAGAGACCTAAGGGTTTTAGAAAATATATTGACCAAAGATGAGTTGTTACTTTTTAAAGGAATACAAATAGCTAATTATCAGACAGATATCATTGCGGCGCTGGAAATTTTTGGAATCAAATCCAATACTCCAAAATATCAAAAAATTAAAAAAGGACTTACAGACCGTCTATATGATGCCATTCTATTTACAACGCCGTCATTAAAAGGGGCACATAAACAAATGGATGAACTTGTAGACATCAATAAAACTGGTTCCATCCTAAGTATTTTAGGCTTTTTACAGCGTCGAGACCTTAGTTTACCATTGATTGAAGAAAAATTTGCAAAGGCCTATAAGTATTTTATGCACAATGAGGTACTTTCTATGGCTCATACTATGCGTCTCTATTATGGTCTGACAGAACCCAATATATCAAGGTACCAGTATTATCACCAAATTTTTGCAGACACAATTCAATACCTCAATGTGGAGTTGAAGGCTAGTCTTTACTATGAATCCATCAATATCCGTTTTGGGAAAATCAAAAAGGTCAACAAGGCAGAAATGGCCATTGAAATTACCGGCTACCTCGAAGAGCTTGCCCCTTTTGAAGGAAGGGTGCGGTCATTAAAATTCCATAGGGATTATTATAGCTTAAAGATGGTTTATCATCATATTCAGAATCATTATGCCGAAGTAGTGCAAGTCTGTGACCAATTGCTCCACTATCTTGACTCACTTGATTTTGTAAGTCAGGTTATTAGGCGATTTGCAGTTCGTCAGAAAGCCGAACATTTGCTATTAATGGGTGATAATGACAATGCATTAATTGAAGTAAATAGAATTGTATCTCTTGAGGTTGAGGGTACAACACCTTGGCTCAATTCTAATAAGATGCTTTTGCTTGTATTGTTAAACAAAAAGGACTACAGCCAAGCAAACTTAATACATGAAAAACTATCGGTAAGTAATGTGTATAAAAATATTAAAAGTGTTTTTAAAAGGCAAATAGCCTTAATCGGCGTTTATCTCTATTTGTTTAAATTGATGGATATGATTCCAGGCTCTTCAGTTGACACAAAATCTGAGATTAAAAAATACCTCAACGAATATCCGGAATATACCCGCGATAAAGCAGCCATGAACATTCCTATTATTATTGCCCAGCTTCTGGAAGCCATCGTTTTGAAAAAAGAAAGTGATGTATTCGACAGAATGGAAGCCCTCAAAAAATATTCAAGCCGATACATTACAAAAAGTGATAGCATTAGAAGTAACTGTTTTATCAACATGTTGCTGGAAGTAGTTCACAACAATTATCACGTTGTAGCTATTGAAAGGCACGCTAAAAATATTACACTAAACTTGTTGCCAACCAAAAAATTTCTTCAGAAGAGGCGGCAGAGTTGAATTGATCCCTTATGAAGAGCTATGGCAAATCATTATGAATTACCTTGGTAGCAGAAGGATGCAGGAAGGGCACAGAAGATAGGATTTACCCATCCATCAATTGTTGCTCCAGCCTTTCATAAAACTGGCCCGCATGATAACCATCGGCTAAGGCATGGTGCAGGTGGATTGACACAGGCAGGAAATTTCGGCCATTTTTTTCCATCAATTTACCAACAGAAATTTTAGGTACACTACCCGGATTTTTGATCACGCCCGCATGACTCAGATGGGTAAAGCCTACCCAGGGCAAAGCTGAAAAATGAACTACATCTGGTCTATTGGCAGCATCACTCAAACACAAGCCCTGCTTTTGCTGCACAGCCTTCATTTCTTCTGACGCAACCTGGGCAAACTGTTCAAAATTTTCATAATAAGGCATGAATGAAAAACCAAAGGTATGATCAGACCTTCCAACCGTTGGCGATACATGGATGGTGTCATAAATTCTTACCCTGTCTTCCTCTATTCTATACTTTAGGTTATCTACTGCGTTGACCGCTACCAGGCATTTGTGCAGATAGTAGAGGAAAAAATGAGGCCCCATTCCTTTTACAATTTTGCATGGCACCACCGCATTCCACCTCCGCTACTAGTCCAAAAGGCTGGTCCATGGTACTGAAAAAATGGAAGTGCTCTTTCCTGTTCCATTGTTCTATATTTAGGTACTTTGCCGTCATTTTATAACATGGTGAAGCTAGGCTCTGTCAAGCTGGTTTTTGGAAAAATTTGTCATTTTCGATGGTAATGTCAATGGCTTCATGAGCCCAGGTAGTATGATACGGAATGTGTACCCCATAACCCCCAATGTTTAATACAGGCAATACATCTGACTTCAGTGAGTTGCCTACCATCATGAGTTCCCTTGCTTCAATGTCGAGGTGGTGGATCAGCTTTTGATAATCGGGCTCAGCTTTTCTGTCATAATCTCTATGTGGTGGAAATAGCCCATTAATCCCGATTTTTCAGCTTGCGCTCCTGATCAAGTAAGTCTCCCTTGGTGGCGACAACTAATTTGTATTTTTGGATAGTTCTTGTAACACCAGCTCAACATCCGGCAGCAAGGTTACTGGTTTACTCAGCATTTCTTTGCCTGTGACAATGATTTCATCAATGGCAGAAGCGGGCAGTGTATAACTGGTTTCTCTGATGGCAGTTTCTATCATCGACAGCATAAAAGCTTTGATCCCATACCCGTAAAGCCAAGGTTGTCGATCTCGGTTTTAAGTGAGCTCTTAATGTAGAGTGGGGGGTGGAAGGTAGTTCTCCAATAATGACACAAATTTTTCTTCCGCTGTCCGAAATATGTTTCATTGTCCCACAAAGTATCATCGGCGTCAAAGGCTATTACTTTTAATGTATTGATCATGATTTCCATAGTACAAAAGTAGACATTTTCTGCAGACGAGGCTTAAGACCGGCATCAGATAAATTTTAAGATTAGTGAGTTGATGTCCTTATCTTTGACCTCTATGAATCAAAAAACTGAAATTAGCTTAGCCAGTTGGCTTCAACTTTTTATCCTTGGGGTCATTTGGGGAAGTTCATTTATACTGATCAAAAGATCTCTCGTTGGACTTAGTCCTGTTGAAGTAGCAAGCTTCAGAATTGCCATTGCCTGTGTGGCCTTAATGCCCTTTGTTATTACCCAGTTCAGGCAGATTGATTGGAAAAAATGGCATAAATTTTTGTTTGTTGGATTAACCACTACGGGCATACCCTCTTTCTGTTTTGCCTTTGCCCAGACCCATGTAGACAGCGCAACTGCTGGTATCCTCAATGCATTGACACCCATTTTCACCCTTTTAATCAGTGTTTGGCTCTTCAATGCCCGTTTTGAATGGGGTAAATTGGCGGGGGTAATGATTGGTTTTGTGGGTGCTGGTCTGCTGGTGTACAATGCAGGCGGGGGCGTACAGGGTAGCAACGCCTGGTATAGCCTGCTCATTCTGGTTGCCACAATTTGTTATGGCTTCAATGCCAACGCTGTCAAGCAATTTTTCCTTCTACGAGCTCTGTCACGGTGTCTGCTGTGCTTTTGTAATGGTGGGATTTCCTGCCTTGTTATACCTTATTTTCTCCGGATCCCTAAGCCATGCTTTTCAAAACCCCGCAAGCCATCCATCGCTACTGGCAGTGGCCCCTGCTCTCATTGTTGTGTACTGTTTTGGCCAATATTGTCTTTTACCCTTGATCCAACATACCAACGCTTTTTGGGTCTTCGGTCACTTTCTTAATTCCGGTGGTGGCATCACTGTGGGGATTGTTTGATGGAAGACTTTGGCATATACCATATAATATCTATGTTTTCTATCCTCATAGCACTGCTCATAATTCGTAGAAAATAAAGCCTACAAATTTTCAAGCATCTCAAATAGAGCATCTATCTCATCAAGATTTTAAGCCTGGCTTGTCTTCGGTACCTGTCCTTACAGCAATTCCTGTATTTGGGAACGATGCCAGAAACTGTATCCACTCAAAGCTGAAATGTGGAAGATCAAAATAGACGGTTCGGTCTTTTTTTCTGTTAAAGCATGAATATCTACCTCTGAAGGGTTAAGGTTGGCCCCTACTTTGTAAACAACAATGGCTGCATCCGCTGCCTGGTTGATTTCATCGATAACAACAATAAATGGCACCTGGCATTCAGAAGCCCTGTCACTGGGTAGCAGTAAAAAATCTGTACCCGAGGTAAGAAATAAATCTTCCTGGTCATCTGTACTGGTTGTGTGATCAAATTCGGCAACCGTTTTTGGACCTTCAATCCACTCCTTGATGCTGTAAATTGTACCTATGTTTTGGGTATTGATGGCAAAACCGGCCAAATTTACGTCCATGGCGGCAAAATACCTGGCTACAGTGAGGTCTTGGATACCTGACGCATATATTTTAATCATTGCACAAAGATAAAAGACAAATGTAATTCAAGCAACTTCCGCCACAAGTATAGCATCCATCAGGCATAAAGGATTTACCCTTTATACGCTGAGCAATCTATTTTTTTTTCAAATAATGATAGAAATGTGGCCCTAATAGATAAGGGCATCATTTTTTTTTTGAAATTTGTTGCCAATTCAAAAATCAGCAACGTGGCTAAAAAACCAAAATTTGTAGTGATGGAGTCACCCGTACATGGTAGGGGAGTCTTTGCAGCAAAAGACATAAAAAAAAGGCAAAAAATCATTGAATATACCGGCAAGTTATTTCCTGGGAAGAGGCCAACAAAAGATTTATTGACAACGAAGAACACTCATTTACCATGTTTTTGGTATCGATGAAGACCAGGTAATAGATGGTGCTGATAATGGAAATGAAGCCAGATACATCAACCACAGCTGCAAACCCAACTGCGAAGCAAAAAACAAAGAGGGCAGGATATTTATTTATGCCAGAAAGGATATCAAAAAAGGCAAAGAACTCTTTTATGACTACCGCCTTGAAATCGAAGGCAAAATCACCAAAAAAGTGTTGAAAAAATATGCCTGCTTCTGTGGTTCGAAAGATTGCAGGGGTACCCAACTCGATGTAAAGCCCAAGCAGGAAAACAACCACTAGCCCCTTTTTTCGTCGTTGCGCTCCAATGGCCTGAAGCATCCTCATCGATTTTGTCGTTGGGCACTGTCATCGACAAGACATATTGTTTGATTTTTAATTGGTTGCCTTCAATCGCTATCCATCCGGAACCGCGGCAGGGGCCCATCCAGGTATCCAAAACCTCATCAAACCAGATCATCCTCCTTTCTCCATCAAAGTGAAGATTTCTGCTGATTTTCACAAAATCCCAGGCCTTTCCTTTTTTAAAATAAGGAGCGGCAAAGTCGAGAAATTGTTGCTTGTTCCAGACCTCAAAGCTATCTGTTCCAATAAAAACCGCATCCTCAGCCAACGCATTAAAATAGGCAGCACTATCAGCTTTGGTTGCTGCAGCATGCCATGAATCCACAAAAGCCCGGCAACTGCTTTTTGTTCTCCCAAACAATTTGTTTTATTTCTGGTGTCATCAATGCCGGTCAATTTCCAACCTGTTTCTGATTTTAAAAAGTGAAAAACATTAATCCCGCAATGACTAAATTTCCCCCGAAAAAAGAAATCATACTCCATGCTTACGGTTGCAGCCTTGTCTCTGACTTCCTCTTTCAAATCCCGGATCTGTTCATCCAGCTCTCTGGCTTTGTAGGATTTTATCGAATGGATAAATTCTTCCATTTGGCTGCATTCGATTGTGTTAATACCCTCCTTTCCAACAGAGGTTGAGCACAATCTGGCACCTGGTAGGCTCATGTTTTTAATGGCCAGGGTATCTATATAGGCCATGCTCCTGAAAAAATGATTTTACCAACTCAGTAGGTGTTTGAGAAAGGGATAGAAAAGGCAACAGCAAACAGCAAAGAACCAGACTTTTTAATTTCATTTTCAATAATTTAAGAGGCTAATGTAGCGTTTTGGTGGAGATATTCAAAAATTGTCGATAAAATCGATGCTTTAATCGAAGAAACAGAAATGTGCTGCAACGGGGTGCGAATTTGCATCGTCTTTACCCTCACAAATCACCTTTATGAAACCATTGTTTATTTTTTGTTTTTTATTTTCAATTTCATCCCTTTTTGGCCAGCAAATATCTGGCACCATCAAAGATGCAAATGGTAATGCAATTGAATTTGTTTCTGTTAATCCTATTTCAGTCATCCGATAGTTTATTGGTCAAAGGAGAAGTTACCGACGAACCAGGGCAAATTTAATATCTCGGGAACGCAACCTGGCAAATATTATATTGAATGTTCATTCGTTGGATTTGAAACATTCAGGTCCTCAGAATTTACCCTGGATGACAATAAAGGTATGGATTTTGGCAATATAGCTCTCTGGCATCGACCCAAATGATTGAGGAAGTGACGGTCAAGGCCAGAAAACCACTGATTGAAATCCAGGCAGATAAAATGATTTTAAATACCGATGCCAGTATCTCGGCGGTTGGTTCCAATGGCCTCGACTTATTGAGAAAGGCACCGGGTAACGATTGATAACAACGAAAACATCCAACTCAAGGTAAAAACGGTGTCAATATTTACATTGACGGTAAGCCCAGCTATCCTGAGTCCCTCAGAATTGGCCAGTCTGCTAAAAAGGGCTGACCTCTGCAGACATTGAAGCCATTGAAATCATCACCAACCCATCTGCCAAATTTGATGCCCAGGGCAATGCCGGTATCATCAACCTGAGGCTCAGGAAAAATAAAAATTTTGGAACCAATGGAAATCTGAACCTCAGTGGTGGATATGGCAAATACCACAAATCCTATGCTTCGCTCAACCTCAACAATCGCAATAAAAAGTCAACACCTTTGGCAATTTTGGGATAGGAAATAATAAATACTATAATGAACTCAATTTAAGACGTGAGCAAGATGGGGCCATTTACGACCAAAGACAGTCGCAGGTAAATTCTAACGTACCGGTGAATGGCAAAATTTGGGGTTGACTACTATGCCAATGACAAACATACTTTTGGTATTCTTAATTAATGGCAACACACAAATGATCAACAGGAATACATCAGCACCAGCAGAACCAATATTTACTCTCAGCTGAGTCCTACCAGGATTGATTCTACCCTGGATGCATCCAATACCATTACCAATCATTCTTATAATGCCAATGTAAACCTGAATTATCGTTTTACGGATACCATAGGCAATGAGCTATCTGTAGACCTGGACAAAGGGTATTTTACTGCCACATCAACCAGTATGCAGCCCAACCGATACATCAACGGTAATACTGGTGAGGTTACTACCCGTAGAGATTTTACCAATAATACGCCGTCTAATATAGATATATCGACCGCGAAACTGGATTATACACATACGTTTAAAAAATCAGGGCTTCGATTAAGTTCCGGGGGTAAATATGCCAGGGTAATTACCGAAAACACCTTTGATTTTTTCAATTTGGTAGATGGAAGTCCCATTAAAGACATAGATCAATCCAACAAATTCAATTACACGGAAGAAGTTTCCGCTTTGTACCTCAATTTGGCCGGGGGTAAAGGCAAATGGAACTACCAGGCTGGTGTAAGAATGGAAAATACACACTCTGTAGGTGACCTTAGAAGAGATACCAGTCTTGCAACTCAGCCCAATGATTATGTAGACAGAAATTATACAGGTTTGTTTCCAAGTGCAGCGCTGACCTACAACCACAGTGAAATGCACTCCTTTAATCTTACCTATAGCAGAAGGATTGACAGGCCCAATTATGAAGATCTCAATCCATTTGAGTGGCGTTTGGATGAACTTAGTTTTAGAAAAGGAAATCCCTTTTTATTACCGCAATACAATAATAACCTGGAATTGTCATATACCCTAAAGCAGGCAGCAACCATCAGCTTGGGATACAGCAATTCTCAGGATGTTGTAACAGATATAGTTGAGAATGAACCTGATAAACCGGGTCGCTCCTTCATCAACTATCGCAACCTGGCAAGTCAGGAGCAATACTCCCTGAGTATTAACACGCCCCTTCCTTTGACAAAATGGTGGAATGGTTATTTTTCTGCCACCTTATATAAAGCTTACTATAAAGCAAGATTCCCTGAATACAACTTCGATGTAGAAACGCCGATTGCAACCAATATCTATATGGAGCACAATTTCACCTTGCCCAAAGACTATACTTTTGAAGTTTCGGGATGGTTCAACTCAGCATCTATCTGGGGAGGATCGTGGCTGACAGAGCCCCAGGGTAGCCTGGATCTGGGCATTAAAAAAGTACTGATGGGAGGTAAGGCCTCGATCAAGTTGGGGGTTACAGATATTTTATACACAGCCCCCTGGAATTCTTACAGTGAAGCAATACCTGGTCTGAAAATTCGGGGTGGGGGAGCTTGGGAAAGCCAAAGGGTCAATTTGAACTTCAATTATCGTTTTGGCAATTCTGAAGTTAAATCAGCCAGAAGGCGGACCACAGGCCTGGAAGACGAAAACAAAAGAATCAAAAATTAAAGTATATTTTTTGTGCCGGTTGATCCTATGATAGCCGGCACAATTTTTTTATAAGCTTTAACGGTCTTATTTTGATATTTTTGCTCACTTAACTATAAAACTATGCGTTTAACCATTCTTCTTTGCTTGCTATTTGCTCAAACACTTTCCGCCCAACTGATTCAAAACAACCCTGGGTCTCACCATGGCAACAAGTTTGAACAATTGGGCACGATATTGCCAACACCTAATGAGTACAGGTCTGCCAGTGGGGTTCCCGGGCCGGCCTATTGGCAACAAAAGGTGGATTACAACATCAGATGTAATCTGGATGAAAAAAACCTCAAATTAACAGGTAGTGAAACCATCACTTATCACAACAATAGCCCTGATGTTTTGAATTATCTGTGGTTTCAGCTCGATGAAAACCAGCACAGCACAGTCAACAATGCCAACTATCAATTTGCAGATGAAAGTCCAAAAAGGACCAACGACAGAATGATAGAGTCGGTGGAAGCGGCCAAAATGGACAATGGGTATGGAGTTCAAATCTCAAAACTGACAGATGCCAAAGGTAAAAAACTCAATTACCTGATCAATAAAACCATGATGAGGGTTGATTTACCTGTACCTCTCAAGCCAGGGCAAAAATATGTTGTGAATGTTGACTGGTCATACAAAATTGTAGACAGGATGAATTTTTACGACTTCTCAGATGCCAGAGGAGGGTACGAATTTTTTGAAAATGATGGCAACCACATCTTTACCATGGCACAATGGTATCCGAGACTTTGTATGTATAATGACGTCACCGGTTGGCAAAACCAGCAATTTACAGGAAGAGGTGAGTTTACCGTATGTTTTGGTGATTTTAAAGTAGAAATGACGGTTCCGGCTGACCATATTGTTGGTTCAACAGGAGAGTGCAGAAACTATGAAAAGGTGTTAAGTAAGACGGAATTGAATCGTTACAAACAAGCAACCTCATCAAAAGAGCCAGTTCAAGTAGTCAACCTGGTTGAGGCATTGGAAAAAAGTAAAAAAAAGCACGCAAACCAAGACTTGGGTATATGAGGCAAAAAATGTGAGAGATTTTGCCTGGACCTCATCCAGAAGATTTGTATGGGATGCCATGCCCGTTACAATTGAAGGTAAAAAAAGTAATGTGTATGAGCTTTTATGGCAAAGAAGCATACCCTATTTATAGCAGGTATTCTACAAAGGCGGTGGCTCACACCATTAAAACATACTCAGATTTTTCGATACCCTATCCCTATCCTGTAGCTCAAAGTGTAGAAGCTGCCAATGGCATGGAATATCCAATGATTTGTTTTAATCCAGGACGTGCTGCGGATGATGGAACTTATTCAGAAGGAGCAAAAAATGCAGCAATCCTGGTAATTATCCATGAAGTGGGGCATAATTTTTCCCAATGATTGTTAATAGTGACGAACGACAGTGGACCTGGATGGATGAAGGGCTGAATTCATATTTGCAATACCTCACCCAGGAATTGTGGGACGATAAGTTTCCGTCTGATGCAGGTCCGGCATATACCATGGTTGACTACATGAAAAAACCCAAGGACGAGTTGGAACCCATTATGACCAATTCGGAAAACATTGTTCATTTTGGTTCCAATGCTTATGACAAGGTAGCTACTGGATTAAATATTTTGAGAGAAACCATTGTTGGCAGGAAGTTATTTGATCAGGCTTTTAGAGAATATTCCCGGAGGTGGGCATTTAAACATCCAACACCGGCCCATTTTTTCCGCACCATTGAAGATGTCACTGGCGAAGACCTTGACTGGTTTTGGAGGGCTGGTTTATAGCACTGAAAGTTGCGATATAGCCATTGATACGGTCAAACATGCCGTTCCCAATTTGTTTGCAGTACCAAGGGTAACCAATGATACCATAAGAATGGTGAATTTGCAAAAGCCGGCAGTCAATGATTTTGAAGACATTTCAAAAATCAGAAACAGTCAGGATAAAAACATCGTATTTGAAACAGATAAAGATACCACGTTAAGAGATTTTTATTGGAAATATGATAGAGGAGTTGAGCCATATGACACCAATAAATATGTTTCAGAAGTAAAGGCATTTAATGAGCCTTTGGACTCACTGTCCAGAGAAAAATACAAAGATGTCCACATGTATGAAATCAAATTTTCCAATAAGGGTGGACTGGTAATGCCTGTGATTGTTGAGTGGACCTTTACCGATGGCACCAAAGAAGTAGATTTGATACCCGTACAGATCTGGAGAAAAGATGAGAAAAGTTTCACTAAATCCTTTATCAAACGAAAGGAAGTTTCTTCCATCCAATTGGATCCAATGAAAGAAACAGCTGATGTGGATGCCTCCAACAATGTTTGGGGAAAAGAAATGCCACCGAGCCGATTTGAATTGTATAAAATGAAAAAAGGAGTAAGCCAGGGTAATACACCCAATCCCATGCGGGTGGCCAAAAAAAGCAGCGGTGCTTAAAGGTCAAAAAAACAAATAAAAGAAGGGAAGTGGTATTACTGCTTCCCTTTTTTTATAATGATCTGAAAATCAAACCCATATCACCTGAAAGGCATAGTTTTCATAAATAATGTTTTAATGTAATTTGTAAAAATTTGTTAGCGTTACTAATAGAAATTAGATATTTTTAATATATTTGTCCCTTGATTGAGTGTGGAATGAAATCCAAACCCAGTCTCCAACCTAATTTTTACCTCCTTCCGGGGGTGGCAATAGTGCTGTATTTACCAAAATACGTAAGACTTTATTGCATATGGTCAAATCCGGGAATTCACTAAGGGAGGTTGTTTCAACCATTTTATATCCCACCTTTAAGGCAGTTGATATCAATTGCACTGACCCTTGCATGCCTCATTTATTGATGCCTAGGGCTTCCGTAATCTCCAAGTCTTTAGAAAAATACGCTTCAGGATCCCATCAGGATTCTCAAAATACTATTGATCAGAAAAAAAATCATCAAAACTTCATGGAAACAACTTTCAAATTTCCACTAGCCTCATTCGTCAAAGACAGTATGAATGTCATTCAAAAGTCATTTTTAGGACTATTGATGTTTCTTTCCTTTGCTCTCTCACTTCAAGCCCAGGATAATCTGGCCGATGGATCCAATATTCGATTTAGCAAAACGATGGCCATAGTGATGGATAAAACCCTTGCTTTTGGCAGTAAGTTGGGCATGGACAGTTTATCAGCGTTGATAACTTGGGAAATTGCAGATGGTTCGGGCATCATTGCCAGTGGGTCAGGAAATGGTCTGAATGACTTTGTTTTTGCGGTACCGGGTAATTATGAGATTTCAATACATGAAAATATAACTTTTGAACCCGGGTCATGCAAACACAATACTTGTCCTGACATGATTCAATTAAAAGTGACCAATACAAGGATGACTTTCCATCACGATGAAATTACCTTTTCAGAGCCAATCAGGGTTGAAACTGAAACTCAGGGAATATCCATGAATGTGCCTGTTACCATTGAGAGATACAATGCCTTTTTGCCATTAGAATACACCTTTACTGAAGTAAAATCTGCTGGAATCCAAACAGACATTACAGCTGATTTGATGGTAGGCACTACACTTAGAGAAGGTAAACAAACCCTGGTTTATCAACTTAGAGGCAAAGCACATAAGCCGGCTTATCTGATGTTTGATTTTGTCGACATCAATGGTATGGTGCAATCTTATGCTATGCAAAATCCGGTTATACAATAATTCCCAAAATTTCAGGCAATGAATTTTACTAATATCAGTGTGAAAAATAAGTTTATGAAAAGGTTAATGGTTGTCAGTTTACTGGCATTTTCTGTTTTGGCAAGTACCAATTTGACAGGACAATGCGGATTTGATACTGGAGAAGGTTGTGTGGGTACAGATTACTCCAACGCATTTTCTACATCTACCACCAATAGAAATACCATTGAGTACGACAATTTTATTTCAGGTTTTCACTCAACCATTGTAAGAACCAGCACAGGTGGTTTCAAAGCATGGGGTGAATACATGAACAACAATGGATCAACAAACGCACTTTCTCCATTAGACGTCACTTCGGCCAATTATTCGGCTTTAACCGGTACACCATTAAAAGCTACCTTGGGTAGTAACTTTTTTCAAGCTGTGCAGGGCATCCTTTTGACGACTACAGGATTATTTGCGTGGGGATCAGAAGGCATCGTATTGAGCGGTACAATTACAAGTAGTACCACATTTCAAAAATTGACAATTAACGGGGAGGCAGATGGCCTTCCAGTTGGTGTTGATCCTACTGATGTAAAAATGATCACTGCTTCATACAGAACGTTGGCCATTGTTACCTGTTCTGGAAGTGTATATGTACTTGCACAAGACGCAGCTGTAAGAGGTGTCAACGGTGGGGGTTCTGCCACTGCCTGGTCTCAGGTAACGACCACCGCATCTGGAAATCCGACTATTTCAGGAATTGTTGCATGTAGGGTATCTTACAATACTGCTTTTGCGTTGGGCTCAGATGGTTCATTGTATACTTGGGGAACACAAACTTATTTGGGTAATGGCTCAGCTATTGCATCCAGAACAAGGGCAACGCCTATGTCCTTACCAGCATTCAATTCAGGCGCATCGGTTAAAATGATATCTATTACCGCACCCGGAAATACTCCTGCTCCATCATATTATGTTTTATCTACTGATAACAACTTGTATGCTGTTGGTGAAAATTCAAGCCGTCAATTAGGAGATTGGTCTACTACAGACAGATTATCGTGGGTACAGCCTAGGTATAGTTCAGGTGGTCAAGTTTTAAATGATATTAAATGGATAGCTGCCAATGAGAATGATGCAGGTGGTTCTACTTTTGGGGCTATAAATGTTCTTACTACCGGAGCTCAAATTTATAACTGGGGACAAAACGGAAACTCAATGTTGGGCAGGGGAACAGATCCTGCCAATCCAGGAACTCCTACAGGCATAGCTCCAACAGACGAAATGATTGCTCTGGAGAGTGGAGGTCACACCTCTATGTATGTTAAAAAATGTGAGGTTAATTTTGGTTATGTAGGACATAGAATAAATGGCTCCATGGGTAATGGTGATCCAGGTACAGCGGTTGAAACTTCTGTAACCTATGCCACGGCCAATGTTGCTATTTGTGCGGCAGATGCTATTCCCAAAATCACACTGTCGATTACCCCTTCAGGATCTGGTGGAAGTTATTGCACAACCCAAACGGCAACAGTTTCAGCTTCACCCGCAGGAGGAACTTTATCTGTATTTTCAGGTCCGGCCACACTGTCAGGAAATGATCTTACTTTTTCTGGCGCCGGACAGGTAATTCTGGCTTACACCATTTCCCCCCCATGCGGCGGAGTGAGTGATGTCAAAGACACCCTTGATGTAATTGTTTGTGTAAGTGCAGTTACTGAAAGTGGAACTGTTTTAAGCTCAACAGGAGGTACTGCCATCAATAATGTAGCATCAAACGACTTAATTAATGGTAGTCCTGCTACTTTAGGCGGGGGCGGCAATGCCACAATAGCGGAATCAGGAACATGGCCATCAGGCATCACCCTTAATACCTCAACGGGTGAAGTATCTGTAATTCCGGGCACAACCCCAGGGACATACCCTGTAACTTATCAGATTTGTGATAAACTCACACCTGCCAATTGTGTTAATATGGAAGACACGGTTTTTGTGTTACCCAGCACCTATACCTTAACCATTGATAAATCTCAGGTAGGTGGTCCAAACCCAATAACTGCGGCTGGTCAGGTAATTAATTATCAAATCGTAGTTACCAATACAGGCGATGCAACCCAGACAGGGGTCAGCGTGAGTGACGTTCTTCCTGGCGGTGGAGCTGGTACCTTAAGTGGACCAACAGAAAGCGTAAGTTCAAATGGCAATTTGAACGTCGGAGAGACATGGACCTACACCATCAGTTACACAGCTACACAGGCTGACATTGATGCTGGAGTTAATTTAGTAAACACGGCAAGTGTTACTACTACCCAGGTACCGGGCCCAACTACAGATACGGCTACTACACCAGTTAGCCAGACTCCATCATTGACTATAGCAAAAGACCAGACAGGAGGTCCTAACCCAATCACAGCAGCGGGACAGACCATCAACTATACCATTGTTGTTACCAACACAGGCAACCAAACCCAGACAGGAGTCAACGTAAGTGACGTTCTTCCTGGCGGCGGAGCGGGCACCTTAAGTGGCCCCGTTGAGAGCGTAAGTTCAAACGGCAGTTTGAACGTCGGCGAAACGTGGACCTACACCATCAGTTACACAGCAACGCAAGCAGACATTGATGCAGGCGCGAACCTAGTAAACACGGCAAGTGTTACTACCACCCAAGTACCGGGTCCAACAACAGATACGGCTACCACACCAGTGACCAGACTCCATCATTGACCATAACAAAAGACCAGACAGGTGGCCCAAACCCAATCACAGCAGCGGGTCAGACCATCAACTATACCATTGTTGTAACCAACACAGGCAACCAAACCCAGACAGGAGTCAACGTAAGTGACGTCCTTCCTGGCGGTGGCGCAGGTACCTTAAGTGGCCCAACAGAAAGCGTAAGTTCAAATGGCAATTTGAACATCGGAGAAACATGGACGTACACCATCAGTTACACAGCTACTCAGGCTGACATTGATGCAGGTGCCAACCTGGTAAACTCGGCAAGTGTTACAACTACCCAGGTACCGGGTCCAACCACAGATACGGCTACCACACCTGTGACACAAAGTCCTTCATTAACGATAGCAAAAGACCAAACAGGTGGCCCTAACCCAATCACAGCAGCGGGACAGACCATCAACTATACCATTGTTGTAACCAACACAGGCAACCAAACCCAGACAGGAGTCAACGTAAGTGACGTCCTTCCTGGCGGTGGGGCAGGTACCCTGACGGGCCCCGTAGAGAGTGTAAGTTCAAATGGCAATTTGAACGTCGGAGAAACATGGACGTACACCATCAGTTACACAGCCACACAGGCTGACATTGATGCGGGTGCCAACTTAGTAAACACAGCAAGCGTTACTACCACCCAAGTACCGGGTCCAACCACAGATACGGCTACCACACCAGTGACACAAAGTCCTTCATTAACCATAGCAAAAGACCAGACAGGTGGCCCTAACCCAATCACAGCAGCGGGACAGACCATCGATTATACCATTGTTGTGACCAACACAGGCAACCAAACCTAGACAGGAGTCAACGTAGGGATGTCCTTCCTGGCGGTGGAGCAGGTACCTTAATTGGCCCAGTAGAGCGTAAGTTCAAATGGCAAATTGAACGTTGGAGAGACATGGACCTACACCATCAGTTACACCGCTACACAAGCCGACATTGATGCAGGTGCCAACCTGGTAAACTCGGCAAGTGTTACAACTACCCAGGTACCGGGTCCAACAACAGATGATGCTACCACACCAGTGACACAAAGTCCTTCATTAACGATAGCAAAAGACCAAACAGGTGGCCCTAACCCAATCACAGCAGCGGGACAGACCATCGACTATACCATTGTAGTGACCAACACAGGTAATCAAACCCAGACAGGAGTCAACGTAAGTGACGTCCTTCCTGGCGGTGGAGCGGGTACCTTAAGTGGACCAACAGAAAGCGTAAGTTCAAATGGCAATTTGAACGTCGGAGAAACATGGACGTACACCATCAGTTACACAGCTACTCAGGCTGACATTGATGCAGGTGCCAACCTGGTAAACTCGGCAAGTGTTACAACTACCCAGGTGCCGGGTCCAACAACGGACACAGCTACCACACTGTGAGCCAGACCTTCATTGACCATAACAAAAGACCAAACAAGTGGCCCTAACCCAATCACAGCAGCGGGACAGACCATCGACTATACCATTGTAGTGACCAACACAGGCAATCAAACCCAGACAGGAGTCAACGTAAGTGACGTCCTTCCTGGCGGTGGAGCGGGTACCTTAGTGGACCAACAGAAAGCGTAAGTTCAAATGGCAATTTGAACGTCGGAGAGACATGGACGTACACCATCAGTTACACAGCCACACAGGCTGACATTGATGCAGGTGCCAACCTGGTAAACACGGCAAGTGTTACAACTACCCAGGTACCGGGCCCAACAACGGACACAGCTACCACACCAGTGACACAAAGTCCTTCATTAACGATAGCAAAAGACCAGACAGGAGGACCAAACCCAATCACAGCAGCGGGACAGACCATCGACTATACCATTGTAGTGACCAACACAGGCAATCAAACCCAGACAGGAGTCAACGTAAGTGACGTCCTTCCTGGTGGTGGAGCGGGTACCTTAGTGGACCAACAGAAAGCGTAAGTTCAAATGGCAATTTGAACGTCGGAGAAACATGGACGTACACCATCAGTTACACAGCCACGCAGGCTGACATTGATGCAGGTGCCAACCTGGTAAACACGGCAAGTGTTACAACTACCCAGGTGCCGGGTCCAACCACAGATACGGCTACCACACCAGTGACACAAAGTCCATCATTAACAATAGCAAAAGACCAGACAGGTGGACCTAACCCAATCACAGCAGCGGGACAGACCATCGACTATACCATAGTAGTGACCAACACAGGTAATCAAACCCAGACAGGAGTCAACGTAAGTGACGTCCTTCCTGGCGGTGGAGCAGGTTCCCTGACGGGCCCCGTAGAGAGTGTAAGTTCAAATGGCAATTTGAACATCGGAGAAACATGGACTTACACCATCAGTTATACAGTTAGCCAGGCTGACATTGATGCAGGAGCTAATTTAGTAAACACGGCAAGTGTTACTACCACCCAGGTACCGGGTCCAATTACAGATACGGCTATCACACCGGTAAGCCAGACTCCATCATTGACCATAACAAAGGACCAGACAAGTGGCCCTAACCCAATCACAGCAGCGGGTCAGACCATCGACTATACCATTGTTGTGACCAACACAGGCAACCAAACCCAGACAGGAGTCAACGTAAGTGACGTCCTTCCTGGCGGTGGAGCAGGCACCTTAACGGGGCCCAGTAGAGCGTAAGTTCAAATGGCAATTTGAACGTCGGAGAGACTTGGACATACACCATCAGTTACACAGCTACTCAAGCTGACATTGATGCAGGTGCCAACTTAGTAAACACGGCAAGTGTTACTACCACCCAAGTACCGGGTCCAACAACGGACACAGCTACCACACCAGTGAGCCAGACTCCGTCATTGACCATAACAAAAGACCAAACAGGAGGCCCTAACCCAATCACAGCAGCGGGTCAGACCATCGACTATACCATTGTTGTAACCAACACAGGCAACCAAACCCAGACAGGAGTCAACGTAAGTGACGTCCTTCCTGGTGGTGGAGCGGGCACCTTGACGGGCCCCGTAGAGAGTGTAAGTTCAAATGGCAATTTGAACATCGGAGAAACATGGACGTACACCATCAGTTACACAGCCACGCAAGCTGACATTGATGCAGGTGCCAACCTAGTAAACACGGCAAGTGTTACTACCACCCAGGTACCGGGTCCAATTACAGATACGGCTATCACACCGGTAAGCCAGACTCCATCATTGACCATAACAAAAGACCAAACAGGTGGCCCTAACCCAATCACAGCAGCGGGTCAGACCATCAATTATACCATTGTTGTAACCAATACAGGTAACCAAACCCAGACAGGAGTCAACGTAAGTGACGTCCTTCCTGGCGGTGGAGCGGGCACCTTAAGGGGCCCCATGAAAGCGTAAGTTCAAATGGCAATTTGAACATCGGAGAAACCTGGACATACACCATCAGTTACACAGCCACGCAGGCTGACATTGATGCAGGTGCCAACCTGGTAAACTCGGCAAGTGTTACAACTACCCAGGTGCCGGGTCCAACCACAGATACGGCTACTACACCTGTGACACAAAGTCCTTCATTAACGATAGCAAAAGACCAAACAGGTGGCCCTAACCCAATCACAGCAGCGGGACAGACCATCGACTATACCATTGTAGTGACCAACACAGGCAATCAAACCCAGACAGGAGTAAACGTAAGTGACGTCCTTCCTGGCGGTGGAGCAGGTACCCTGAGTGGCCCCGTTGAGAGTGTAAGTTCAAATGGCAATTTGAACGTCGGCGAAACCTGGACCTACACCATCAGTTACACAGCTACGCAAGCTGACATTGATGCAGGTGCCAACCTGGTAAACACGGCAAGTGTTACCACTACCCAGGTACCGGGTCCAACCACAGATACGGCTACCACACCAGTGACACAAAGTCCATCATTAACGATAGCAAAAGACCAGACAGGTGGCCCTAACCCAATCACAGCAGCGGGACAGACCATCGACTATACCATTGTTGTAACCAACACAGGCAACCAAACCCAGACAGGAGTCAACGTAAGTGACGTCCTTCCTGGCGGTGGAGCGGGTACCTTAAGTGGACCAACAGAAAGCGTAAGTTCAAATGGCAATTTGAACGTCGGAGAAACATGGACCTACACCATCAGTTACACAACCACACAAGCTGACATTGATGCAGGTGCCAACTTAGTAAACTCGGCAAGTGTTACAACTACCCAGGTGCCGGGTCCAACAACGGACACGGCTACCACACCAGTGACACAAAGTCCTTCATTAACGATAGCAAAAGACCAGACAGGTGGACCTAACCCAATCACAGCAGCGGGTCAGACCATCGACTATACCATTGTTGTAACCAACACAGGCAACCAAACCCAGACAGGAGTCAACGTAAGTGACGTCCTTCCTGGCGGTGGAGCGGGTACCTTAAGTGGACCAACAGAAAGCGTAAGTTCAAATGGCAATTTGAACGTCGGAGAAACATGGACCTACACCATCAGTTACACAGCCACGCAGGCTGACATTGATGCAGGTGCCAACTTAGTAAACACGGCAAGTGTTACTACCACCCAAGTACCGGGTCCAACAACAGACACAGCTACCACACCAGTGAGCCAAACTCCGTCATTGACCATAACAAAAGACCAAACAGGAGGACCTAACCCAATCACAGCAGCGGGACAGACCATCGACTATACCATTGTTGTAACCAACACAGGTAACCAAACCCAGACAGGAGTCAACGTAAGTGACGTCCTTCCTGGTGGTGGAGCGGGTTCCCTGACGGGCCCCGTAGAAAGCGTAAGTTCAAATGGCAATTTGAACATCGGAGAAACATGGACCTACACCATCAGTTACACAGCCACTCAGGCTGACATTGATGCAGGAGCTAATTTAGTAAACACGGCAAGCGTTACTACCACCCAAGTACCGGGTCCAACAACGGACACAGCTACCACACCAGTTAGCCAGACTCCGTCATTGACCATAACAAAAGACCAAACAGGAGGACCTAACCCAATCACAGCAGCGGGTCAGACCATCAACTATACCATTGTTGTAACCAACACAGGCAACCAAACCCAGACGGGAGTAAACGTAAGTGACGTCCTTCCTGGCGGTGGAGCGGGCACCTTAAGTGGACCAACAGAAAGCGTAAGTTCAAATGGCAATTTGAACATCGGAGAGACTTGGACGTACACCATCAGTTACACAGCCACAAGCGGATATTGATGCAGGTGCCAACCTGGTAAACACGGCAAGTGTTACTACCACCCAAGTACCGGGTCCAACCACAGATACGGCTACCACACCAGTGACACAAAGTCCTTCATTAACGATAGCAAAAGACCAGACAAGTGGCCCTAACCCAATCACAGCAGCGGGTCAGACCATCAATTATACCATTGTTGTAACCAACACAGGTAACCAAACCCAGACAGGAGTGAACGTAAGTGACGTCCTTCCTGGCGGTGGAGCAGGTACCTTAAGTGGACCAACAGAAAGCGTAAGTTCAAATGGCAATTTGAACGTCGGAGAAACATGGACCTACACCATCAGTTACACAGCCACACAAGCTGACATTGATGCAGGAGCTAATTTAGTAAACACGGCAAGCGTTACTACCACCCAAGTACCGGGTCCAACCACAGATACGGCTACCACACCAGTGACACAAAGTCCATCATTAACGATAGCAAAAGACCAGACAAGTGGCCCTAACCCAATCACAGCAGCGGGTCAGACCATCAACTATACCATTGTTGTAACCAACACAGGCAACCAAACCCAGACAGGAGTCAACGTAAGTGACGCCCTTCCTGGCGGTGGAGCAGGTACCTGGCGGGACCAGTAGAGCGTAAGTTCAAATGGCAATTTGAACATCGGAGAGACATGGACGTACACCATCAGTTACACAGCCACACAAGCTGACATTGATGCAGGAGCTAATTTAGTAAACACGGCAAGTGTTACAACTACCCAGGTGCCGGGCCCAACAACGGACACAGCTACCACACCAGTTAGCCAGACTCCGTCATTGACCATAACAAAAGACCAAACAGGTGGCCCTAACCCAATCACAGCAGCGGGACAGACCATCAACTATACCATTGTTGTAACCAACACAGGCAACCAAACCCAGACGGGAGTAAACGTAAGTGACGTCCTTCCTGGTGGTGGAGCGGGCACCTTAAGTGGACCAACAGAAAGCGTAAGTTCAAATGGCAATTTGAACATCGGAGAGACTTGGACGTACACCATCAGTTACACAGCCACTCAGGCTGACATTGATGCAGGTGCCAACCTGGTAAACTCGGCAAGTGTTACAACTACCCAGGTACCGGGCCCAACAACGGACACAGCTACCACACCGGTAAGCCAGACTCCGTCATTGACCATAACAAAAGACCAGACAGGTGGCCCTAACCCAATCACAGCAGCGGGTCAGACCATCAACTATACCATTGTTGTAACCAACACAGGCAACCAAACCCAGACAGGAGTCAACGTAAGTGACGTCCTTCCTGGTGGTGGAGCGGGCACCTTAAGTGGACCAACAGAAAGCGTAAGTTCAAATGGCAATTTGAACATCGGAGAGACTTGGACGTACACCATCAGTTACACAGCCACTCAGGCTGACATTGATGCAGGTGCCAACCTGGTAAACTCGGCAAGTGTTACTACCACCCAAGTACCGGGTCCAACCACAGATACAGCAACTACACCAGTAAGCCAGACTCCATCTTTGACAATTGCTAAAACTCAAATTACAGGTCCAAATCCAGTTACAACGGCTGGTCAGGTTATTGGATACTCAATTGTAGTGTTCAACAATGGCAACCAGACTCAGACAGGAGTAAACGTGAGCGACGTTCTTCCTGGCGGTGGAGCAGGTACCCTAACGGGCCCCGTAGAAAGTGTAAGTTCAAACGGAAGTTTGAACGTCGGAGAGAGCTGGACGTATACCATCAGTTATACAGTTACCCAGAACGATATTGATGCAGGTGTCAACTTAGTAAACACAGCAAGTGTTACCACTACCCAGGTACCGGGTCCAACTACGGATACGGCTACCACACCGGTCATGACCAGTTCGTCCATTCAATTAGAAAAAACAGGTATCATCGTTGATTTACCTCCTTTGGGCGTTAATGCCGGTGATCAGATTAGTTATGTGTTTAGCATTACCAATACAGGAAATGTAAGATTATTTAATGTTTATGTTTCTGATTTTTGGGCAACCGTTATGGGAGGTCCGATCGATACACTAGAGGTAGGTGAAGTGGATGCTACTACGATTTCTGGAGTATATACCATTGCACAAACAGACATAGATTTGGGAAGCTTTTCAAACGTAGCAACGGTAACAGGCACACCTCAAGTGGGTCCGGATGTTTCGGATGACGATACTGATGATCAAAATTTCGTACAAAATCCGCAGATAGCATTGGTGAAAACAGGGGTGTTGAATGATTTAGCACCTGCAGGTCATAATCCAGGTGATGAAATCAACTATACTTTTAAAGTGACCAATACAGGAAACGTAACTTTAAGTACTGTAACAATTACAGATCCAAATGCCACTATTTTTGGAGGCCCGATCATTAGTTTGATTCCAGGCCAAAGTGATAGCATTACATTTACAGGAACCCATGTTGTGACTCAGGATGATATTGACAATGGAACATTTGTAAACATCGCTACTGCTTCTGGTTTTGCACCTGATAATTCAGAGCCGACGGATTCTGATGATGATACACAAATGTTTATCCAAACACCTTCCATGGTAATAGCTAAAGATCAGACTTCAGGACCTAATCCTGTGTCGGCTGCCGGACAGGTGATAGGGTATACCATTGTTGTTTCCAATACAGGAAATATAACTTTAAACAATGTTGTTGCTCAGGATATTTTACCGGATGGTTCAACAGGTGTTTTAGCTGGCCCTTTTGAAAGTGTTAGCAGTAATGGAGAGTTGAACGTTGGTGAAAATTGGATCTACGTTATTAATTATACGGCAACTCAATCTGATATTGACCTTGGAGATCCATTGGTGAATGTAGCTACCTGCTTACAGTGATGAAACTCCAATTCCTGTATCTGATGATGCTGAAACCCCAATTGAACAACTTCCTGCCATTTCAGTAAATAAAACCCAGACAGGGGTCCAAATCCGGTTTCAAGTGCAGGGCAGGTAATTGATTACACAATCGTTTTGGAAAACATTGGTAACATGACACTTACCAGCATTAATACTTCTGATATTTTGCCTAATGGTGTTAACGGTACTTTGACTCCTCCAGCAGAGAGTGGTGCTGCCAATGGCCAAATGGAGGTTGGTGAAACATGGACTTACATGATTTCATATACGGTTTCTCAAACTGACATAGACGCAGGTTTGCCATTGATCAATAATGTATATGTTACTACCAATGAATTACCTACGCCGCAAAACGATAGTGCAACAACACCTATATCACAGTCACCTTCATTTACTGTTTCAAAAACACAGACCAGTCTTCCAGATACAGTTTCACAGGTAGGTCAGATTATTGGGTACCAGATTGTACTTACCAATACAGGCAATGTTTCATTAACCAATATTTCTGTTTCTGACCAAATGCCTGACGGTAGCATAGTTGCCCTTGCAATGCCAACAGAAAGTCTGATTGCAAACGGAATCGTAGAAGTTGGCGAAACATGGACATATACTACCACTTATACTGTTACGCAAGATGATTTAAATTCCGGAGCTAACTTAGTTAATACGGTTACAATTACAACTGATGAAACACCTGATCCGGTAACCGATGATGAATCAACACCGGTTAAACAATTACCTGCCATCCAATTGATCAAGACAGGTACTTATGTTGATCTTGCCCCAGCAGGATTTAATGCAGGTGATGAAATTGTATATAATTTTATAATTGAGAATACAGGGAATGTTACGTTAACAAATGTTTACATCTCTGATTTTCTAGTAACCCTGGTAGGAGGACCTATTCCTGTTCTCAATCCTGGAGATATTGACAACTCCACTATCAGCGCAACTTATATCATCCAGCAATCTGACATTGACAACGGCAGTTTCTCAAATCAGGCCTTTGTATATGGTACTCCACCAATGGGAAGTGAGGTAAGTGATGATGATACCGATGATCAGACTTTTGGACAAAATCCTTCAATTTCCCTTATTAAAAAAGGAACTTTTGTTGACCTGGCTCCTGCCGGATACAATCCTGGTGATCAAATTGACTATAAATTTTATGTTACCAACTCTGGTAATGTTACCCTGTACAATATTGAAGTTTCGGATCCATTGGTGTCTGTTAATGGAGGCACCCTGGCTTCTCTAGCACCAGGTGAAACGGATAGTATTACGTTTACAGCTTCCTTGATGGTTGATCAAATGGCCATAGATACAGGAAAGGTTACCAATGTTGCTTCAGTTGTAGGATATGCACCGGATAATTCACCGGTTTTTGCAACCGACAACCATATTGAAAACATGGTGCAAACACCTTCATTCAGTATTGTAAAAACCCAGACTGGTGGCCCTAATCCAGTGACAACAGCTGGCCAGGTTATCGATTATACCATAGTTGTTAGCAATACTGGAAATCTTACACTCACCAATGTTGTGGTGAATGATGTAATGCCTGATGGAAGCACAGGTGCACTTGGTTTACCAACAGAGAGCGTAAGTACAAACGGAAGTTTGAACGTCGGAGAAACATGGACCTATACCATTAGCTATACCGTTACACAAGCCGATATCGATGCAGGTCTTACCCTTGTGAATAGGGTTTCGGCAACAACAGATGAAGATCCGACACCGGAAACCGATGAGGAGCCTACACCTGTAAGCCAGACACCATCATTTACTGTCACCAAAACCCAAACGGGAGGGCCAAGTCCAGTGACAAGCGTTGGTCAGGTAATCGACTATACCATTGTGGTGACCAATACCGGAAACCTTAGCTTGACCAATGTGGTTGTAACTGATTTAATGCCGGATGGCACAATGGAGTCTCTTGGTACACCAATGGAAAGTATAAGTGTAAATGATTCTTTGAATGTTGGAGAAACATGGACCTATACCATCAGTTATACTGTAACGCAAGCTGACATCGATGCAGGACTCGCACTGGTAAATACAGTATCAGTAACTACAGAAGAAGATCCTAATCCGGAAACGGATGATGAAACTACACCTGTGAGTCAGCAGCCATCATTCAATGTGGTTAAAACTCAAACAGGAGGTCCAAGCCCGGTTTCAGCTGCGGGTCAGGTACTTGACTATACCATTGTTGTGACCAACACAGGTAATCTTACTTTGACCAATATAATGGCAACTGACCAAATGCCTGATGGAAGCAACGAAACACTTGGTTCCCCAATGGAGAGTTTATCTGCAAATGGTGTTTTGAACATTGGAGAAACATGGACCTATTTTGCCAGTTATACAGTGACTCAAGCGGATATAGATGCAGGTCTTACACTGATAAACAGAGTTTCAGTAACTACAGATGAAGATCCAACACCACAGACCGATGAAGCACCAACACCGGTAAGTCAGCTACCATCCTTTAATGTGTCCAAGACTCAAACAGGAGGTCCAAATCCAGTGACAGCAGCAGGCCAGGTTATCGATTATACCATCGTTGTTAGCAATACCGGAAACCTTACGCTCACCAATGTTGTGGTGAATGATGTAATGCCGGATGGAAGCACAGGTGCACTTGGTTTACCAGTAGAGAGCGTAAGTACAAATGGCAATTTGAACGTTGGAGAAACGTGGACATATACCATTAGTTATACTACAACCCAATCGGATGTAGATGACGGAACAACTTTAGTGAACAGGGTTTCTGTGACCACGGATGAAGATCCTACTCCAGAGACAGATGAAGCACCAACACCGGTAAATCAATCTCCTTCATTTAGTGTGGTAAAAACACAAACGGGAGGTCCTAATCCGGTGACAACGGCAGGCCAAGTTATCGACTATACCATTGTTGTAACGAATACAGGCAATGTAACACTCACCACTATTGCAGTTGTAGATCAAATGCCGGATGGAGATTCAGGATCCCTGGGAGCTCCGATTGAAAGTGTTGCGTACGATGCTGTATTGAATGTCAATGAAACATGGACGTTCAATGTGAGTTATACTGTAACTCAGGCAGATTTGGATGCTGGAACCAATCTGGTAAATACCGTAACGGTTACCACTGAAGAAGATCCTACACCTGAAACAGATGACGCTACCACACCGGTAAGTCAGCAGCCTTCTTTCACGGTATCTAAAATTCAGACAGGAGGACCTAATCCGGTCTCAGCAGCGGGTCAGGTTATTGATTATACGATTTTAGTAAGCAATACCGGCAACGTTACCTTAACCAATGTTATGGTGAGTGATGCAATGCCGGATGGAAGCGCAGGAGTCCTGGCATTGCCTACAGAGAGCGTAAGTTCAAATGGCAATTTGAACGTTGGAGAAACGTGGACATATACCATTAGCTATACCGTCACTCAGGCTGACCTTGATGCTGGGTTAACTCTTGTGAATACGGTAACAGTAACCACCGAAGAAGATCCTATGCCACATACCGATGATGCACCAACACTCGTGAATCAAATGCCTTCCTTCAGTGTAGTCAAAACACAGACGGGAGGTCCTAGTCCGGTCACTGCTGCAGGTCAGGTAATTGATTATACCATTGTAGTGAGCAATACGGGCAACTTGACCCTAAACAATGTAGTGGTGAATGACATGATGCCTGATGGAAGTCCAGGACTTCTTGGTTTACCGGCCGAGAGCGTAAGTTCAAATGGCAATTTGAACGTTGGGGAAACGTGGACTTATACCATTAGTTATACCGTTAGCCAATCAGATATTGATGCCGGCCTTACACTTGTGAACAGAGTATCGGTAACGACAGATGAGGATCCAACACCGGAAACGGATGAGGAACCAACTCCCGTAAGCCAGAACCCTTCATTTACAGTAGTTAAGACACAAACAGGAGGGCCCAATCCGGCAACTGTAGCGGGTGACGTACTTTCATATACCATCGTTGTTAGTAATACCGGCAATGTAACTTTAACCAATGTAGTTGTAAATGATGTAATGCCGGATGGCAGCACTGGTGCACTTGGTTTACCAACAGAGAACGTAAGTTCAAATGGCAATTTGAACGTCGGAGAAACATGGACATACAATATTAGTTATACTGTTACCCAATCAGATATTGATGCTGGAACTACCCTTGTCAATACAGTAACAGTTACAACAGAAGAAGATCCAACTCCGGAAACGGATGATGCGCCAACCCCTGTTAGTCAGTCCCCTTCTTTCACTGTTTCCAAAACACAAACAGGAGGTCCAAACCCTGCAACAACAGCTGGTGAGGTACTTGATTATACCATTGTAATTAATAATACCGGAAATGTAACATTGACCAATGTAGTTGTCAATGATGTGATGCCCGATGGTAGTATAGGTGCACTTGGTTTACCTACCGAGAGCGTAAGTTCAAATGGCAATTTGAACGTAGGAGAAACATGGACCTATACCATCAGTTATACAGTGACACAAGCAGACATTGATGCAGGTTTAACTCTCGTCAATACTGTTACGGTCACAACAGATGAGGATCCAATGCCGGAAACGGATGATGCACCAACCCCCGTTAGTCAGTCACCTTCATTTACAGTGTCCAAGACTCAAACAGGAGGTCCCAACCCTGTAACGGCTGCGGGTGAGGTTTTGAATTATACCATAGTGGTAAGCAATACCGGAAATGTAACATTGACCAATGTAGTTGTAAATGATGTGATGCCCGATGGCAGTATAGGTGCACTTGGTTTACCTACCGAGAGCGTAAGTTCAAATGGCAATTTGAACGTAGGGGAAACATGGACCTATACCATTAGTTATACAGTAACCCAAGCTGATATAGATGCAGGTTTAACCTTGGTTAATACTGTTAGTGTAACAACAGATGAGGATCCAATGCCGGAAACAGATGATGCACCAACACCGGTAAACCAACAACCTAAACTCTGGATGACAAAAGCAAGCATCTTAGACTTAGGTGTAAATAACCAATCCAATCCGGGTGATGTTATTACCTATACATATCAGGTAGTCAACAGTGGAAATACAACCATCCAGAATTTAACCATCAATGAGAATCTGGATAACTTTACAGGAAATGGTGGCTTACCAGTACCTGTATTCCAATCAGCTTCAATGGGAAGTGGAGAAGGTACCTTGTTGATCGGAGAAACTGCAACCTATGTTGCCAATTATACCATTACCCTGGCAGATATTGTACAAGGTCAAATCATCAACCAGGCAATAGCAGCAGGATCTACACCAAATGGCATCCCAGTTTCTGATTTGTCGGATAGTGCCAATCCATCTGACCCCAATGAAACAGGGTCTCCAGGTGATCCTGATGGAAACGATCCTACAACAACCATCATTCCACCACCACCGCCGGTAGCAGTGGATGATGTAAGTCCAAACAACACACCAGGCACTACAGTAAGTTTAAATATTTTAGGAAACGATAATGTGTTTAACGGAGACCCAGCAACACCTGCCAATACCCAGGTGGTATTGATAGATCCTGCAACAGGACTACCAACAGTAACTCCTAATACGGTTACCATAGCAGGTCAGGGAGTATATACCTACAATCCAGCAACGGGTGTGCTGAGCTTTGATCCCAATCCTGGCTTCACCCTGGATCCTACACCTATTGATTATATTTTAACGGAGACTGCAACTGGCTTGAGCGATACAGCCAATGTACTAATAACGTATATTGAATTGCCGCCTTTGGCAGTAGATGATTCGGATTTGGGCAATGCAGTGGGTACCAATGGAAGTGTAAACATCCTTGCCAATGACCAGTTGTCTGATGGTTCACCAGCCACAATCAGTAATACCACAGTAGTCTTGATTGATCCATCAACAGGTTTGCCTACTCTTACACCTAATGTAGTGACCATCGCGGGCATGGGTGTTTACACCTATAATCCGGCAACAGGTGAACTGGTATTTGATCCAGCCCCTGGCTTTACAACAGATCCTACCCCAATCAATTACATCCTAACGGAAACATTGACAGGATTGACAGATCAGGCAACTGTAACCATTACCTATATTGAGCAACCGCCTGTTGCCAATGATGATCAGGATTTGGGCAATGCCGTGGGAACCAATGTTACCCTCAATCTTCTGTTGAATGATGATGTTTCTGATGGAAGTCAGGCTACAGTTTCTAATACTACCGTAACATTGATTGATCCTACTACAGGCTTAGCTACCACCACACCTAATGTAGTGACCATCGCGGGTCAGGGTGTCTATACCTACAATCCTGCAACAGGTGACCTTACATTTGACCCTAACCCTGGATTTACAACAGATCCAACTCCGGTTAATTATGTTTTGACAGAAAACCTGACGGGCTTGACAGATGTGGCCAATGTAACCATTACCTATATCGAACAACCTCCGATTGCCAACGATGACCAGAGTCTCAACAATGCGGTCGGAAGCAATGCTGCTATCAACCTGCTTACCAATGATGATTTGTCAGATGGTACTCAGGCAACTATAGCAAATACTACTGTTACCTTGATCGATCCGGCTACAGGTGTGGCTACAACTACACCCAATGTGGTTACCATTCCGGGCCAGGGAGTATATACCTATAATCCTGCCACCGGCATATTAACCTTTGATCCGAATCCGGGCTTTACAACCGATCCAACTCCGATCAATTATATTTTGAAGGAGACATTGACCGGTTTGACAGATCCTGCTACAGTGACCATTACTTATCTGGAACAACCACCTGTAGCCAATGACGATCAAAGTCTCAACAATGTAGTGGGCAACAACGCCACTCTTAACCTATTGACCAATGATGACTTGTCTGATGGAAGTCAGGCTACCACAACCAATACCAGTGTTGTACTGGTAAATCCGGCTACGGGCTTGCCAACAACTACACCTAATGTGGTCACCATACCAGGCCAGGGAGTTTATACTTACAATCCATCAACTGGAGTACTCACGTTTGATCCTAATCCAGGATTTACCACGGATCCAACGCCGATTACGTATATTCTGACAGAGACCCTGACAGGCTTGACGGATGTGGCTCTTGTTACGGTTACTTATACCGAAATACCTCCTGTAGCCAACAATGACTCTTCACTTGAGAATGCAGTAAACAGCAATGTGACCATCAACATTTTATCTAATGACGATATCTCAGATGGCTCTCAGGCTACAACTGCAAATACAACGGTTATCCTGATCAATCCTGCTACAGGCTTGCCAACAGCAACACCAAATGTGGTTACCATACCAGGACAAGGTGTTTATACTTACAATCCTGCCACCGGCAATTTGACTTTCGATCCCAATCCAGGATTTGGTGATGACCCAACACCATTGACCTACACCCTTACTGAAAACCAGACAGGACTCAGTGATCAGGCAGTAGTAACCATTACCTATGTCGACATCGTAGAGTCTATTGGTAGCCTGGTGTGGGAAGATTTGAACGGTGATGGCATTTACCAGACCAACGAGCCGGGTGTACCCAATGTTCAGGTTGAATTGTTTGATCCAAGCGGCAATCTGATTGCTACTACATTTACTGATAATACGGGTAGGTTTGTCTTTACAGGTATCCTGGCAGGCACCTATTACTTCAGATTCACACCGGATCCATCTTATGGCTTTACCTTTGCCAATGTAGGATCCAACAATAATGTGGACAGTGATGTGGATGGCGGCAATGGTGCGGGTACTACAGGACTTGTAACCTTTACTTCAGGTCAAACCGATCTTACCTGGTATGCCGGCTTGTACAAATGTGTACAAATCGGAGAAAGGGTTTGGTATGATGTTGATAAGGATGATGTTCAGGATCAAACAGAAAATGGTATCAACGGTCTGAAGGTAAATCTTTGGAGAGTAGTTGGAAGTACTAAGAGTATCTATGAAAGCAAATATACTGGTCACAAACCGGGTACAGGTTCAACAGATGGCTACTTCCAATTCTGTGCTCCTCCAGGAACTTACTACATCGAAGTAATAATGCCTCCTATCGGCTTGGTTCAGGCCAGGGCTAATATAGGCAATGATGATAATCTCGACAGTGATCTTACCAATGCCAATGGCAAAGCTACTTCATCCAACTTTACTGTTTTGTCTGGTCAGGCCAAGAATGACCTCGGTGCCGGATTTTATCCAATGGCAACAGCAGGTAACCTGGTTTGGATAGACGACAACAATGATGGTGTTCAGCAATCTGAAGAACCACGCGTTGCCAACGTTTTGGTTGAAGCATTTGATACGCTGAATCAAAAGGTAGCAGAAGATTATACAGACCAAAATGGTGTTTACAAAATTGAATACCTTGGCAAGTCATCATATTACCTGAGATTTAATCCACCATCAGGATATGGCTATACAATGTCAGTGACACAAGACGATGCCATGAACAGTGATGTTGACCATTCCAATGGTTTGAACACCACCAGAAGATTTGATATGGCACCGGGTGTCAACTATGTCAACATTGATGCGGGTCTGGCCTTTGGCGCACTCCCAGTAAGATGGTTGGACGTAAATGCTGAAAACAAAGGCAGCCACAACCTGATTACCTGGTCAACTGCCAGTGAGGTTAACTCAGATAAGTTCATCGTTCAGAGAAGACATGAAAGTGAAGTCGATTTTACGGATATTGCAGAAGTCAAGGCGGCTGGTATCTCATCTGATGTAAGAAAATATCAAACAACCGATGGAGATATTGCGAAGGGAGGAGTTTATTATTACCGCATCCAACAATGGGATAAAGATGGTAGAAATGCACTCAGCAGAACCGTTGCTGTACGTATTGAGGTTAAAGACAACAAGGTTGCCCTTTATCCAAACCCTGCCAGAGACTATAGCACACTTTCTGTAGAATTGAAGGGAAATGAAGACGCAGTTGTTTACGTATTTAATGTTGAAGGACAGTTGGTTCAGACCTACAACCTTGAATCTGAAAATAAATATGGACTCAACAAAAAAATCAGAATTTCAGGCCTGAGTACAGGGGTGTACATGGTACAAACTACTCAGGGTAGTTATACAGATATCAAAAAACTGATTATAACTGAATAGTAAGACGTAATTGCATATTTATCGAAAGCAGGGAGATTATTCTTCCTGCTTTTTTATTATATAGATTGTGGCTTGTTCAAATCCAATTTATTGCCCTGAAATATTTATTGATATCAGGACCAAAAGATACTGTGATAAAAAGTGTTTTTATTTTGAGGGCTGAACCAATATTTTTATTAATCGTTATGTTATCCTTATGATACCTACTCTTTCGACACAGTTTTTTGAGTATTTGGATCACCTCTCCTTTGATGCGGTCTTACCCGAAGGTATTGGCTTGCTCAATCCGATGGATGGAAATGAAATGGTGCGAAAAATCACCCGTCAATTTTACAATCTTTACTACAATGACCACCATAATCGCACCCTCATCCTTGGAATCAATCCGGGCAGATTGGGCGGAGGTGCCACCGGCATTCCATTTACAGATACCAAACGACTGAAAGAAAAATGCGGACTTGAATTGGGTGATCTTAAGACCCATGAACCCTCATCTGTCTTTGTGTACGAATGGATCGATGCCATGGGTGGTGCAACAACTTTTTACCAAAAATATCTGATTCATTCTGTCTGTCCCCTTGGTTTTACCAAAGGCACAGTCAACTATAATTATTATGATGACAAAATATTGGAAGCGTTAGCACTGCCGCTCATTAAAAAACACCTTACCTCATTGTTGCATATGGGTTTTCGCCAGGAAGTGGTGTTTTGCCTGGGAACAGGTAAAAATTATCAGTTTTTATCAAAGTTAAATGAAAGTGAAAAATATTTTGGAAGGGTAGTGCCATTGGAACACCCACGCTTCATCATGCAATACAAATCAAAAAGTAAGGAATATTACATCGATCAGTTTATTGATAAGCTCAATGCGTTTTCTTAAACGATAATCAATCCCCCCAATTTCAGTGCCGGTAAAAGAAGAAAAAGGTCTTCTTCATCAGCTGAGCCATTCGAAGCCTCAATATAGTTTTGAACAAAGTCCACCCACGGGAGACCATCACCAGATGCTGGCTCGAGTTTTGGTAAGGTATCTGCCATCCATTTCGACTCCCAGTCAAACAATTCCATTTCCGCTTCCTGGTTTTTGAAATACATTTTTACGGTACTATACTCCGCATCCAGGTCCTCTGCACTTATGTAATCTCCTATATAATACACCCTTGCATTGCTCCTAACTTTGTCTTCTTGTTTTTTAAGAAATTTTTTAATCATCCTGGGAGGGTGACTGGTGCGGGAAGAACATAGTCAAACCAATGATCCAATGGAAGCTCAAGACCGGCTCCGTTCATGTAGTTAAATAATGAAATGCGAAGACCCTCTGAAAATTTTTCATGCCTTCCGCCTTCAGGGTCTTCAAAGTGCCACTCATTTTCTGCAAAACCTTTGAATTCAGGTCCCGTCTGTATCACCTTGTAAGCTGCCGGATCAATCCCTACCGGACTATGGGCCGTCATGGCAAAACGATGCCAAAAGCCGGAGAGGAGCACACCTTCTTTAAATAGTTGCCTTACTACTTCTAAGCTGTCTACGGTTTCTTGTTCTGTCTGTGTAGGAAAACCATACATGAGATAGGCATGGACCATAATACCTGCTTCTGTAAATGCATGGGCCACCCTGCTCACCTGTTCAACCGTTACTCCTTTTTTCATAAGCGCCAGCAATCGGTCGGATGCTACTTCCAGTCCCCCTGTTACCGCAATGCAACCCGATGCCTTTAAGAGCTTGCAGAGGTCCAAGGTAAAACTTTTCTCAAATCTGATATTGGTCCACCAACTGATTTTTATCCCTCTTCTGATCAACTCAAGGGCCAGCTCTCCCATCAAAGCAGGAGGTGCCGCTTCGTCCACAAAATGAAAACCGGTTTCTCCCGTTTGGGCTACAATAGACTGTATCCTGTCACATAGTTGACTGGCAGTAATAGGCTCATATCGTTGAATATAATCCAGGCTCACATCGCAAAAGGAACATTTGCCCCAGTAGCAGCCATGGGCCAGTGTGAGTTTGTTCCACCTACCATCACTCCACAACCTGTGCATCGGATTGACGATTTCCACAAAAGAAAGGTACTTGTCCAATGGAAGTCCGCTGTAATCAGGGGTGCCGGTGTCTCTTTGGGCCACATCTTTTTCGGTATCACCATTGATGTACTGGATGACGCCATGTCTGTATACAAAACACCTTTTTAATTGATCCAGAGGCCGTCTTCCTTGCAAATATTCCAGAATGTTTTGAAGTGGTTTTTCACCATCGTCGAGGCAGATATAATCAATAAACTCAAAAAGTCGTTCATCACTCACCCGCCGCAATTCGGTGTTGACATATCCGCCTCCAATGGCAATTTGGGTTTGAGGGTGGTTTTTTTTAAACCATTGAGCCGTCAGTAGGCCTCCAAGCACATTGCCGGGGAAGGGCAGACTAATGACTAATAAATCGGGAATGCCGTTGAGACAATATTTTTTAAGACAGCGGTGAATATAGGTTTTGGTGAGACTTTGATCTGATTGTAATTGTGTATATAAATCGTCGAAGCTGGAAGCTGAAGAGGCAAGCGATTCAGCATATCTGGTAAAGGCAAAATGTGGATCTTTGCAAGCCTTTATCCAATCACCCAAGTCTTCCAGATAGAGGGTTGACAGGTGTTTAGCCAAATCCTGGATGCCGGCTTCTCCAAATTTGAGATCGAGGTCCATCAGGGTTTCAAACCTGGCTGCTTCCGGTAAATATTGACGGTCTGCTATTTCATACGCCAGTGTTGGATTTTTACCACATAAAAAACCGATTACATTGTCTATGGTTTGAATGTACCTGAATCTTAAACCATAAATGTGTTGCAGGTTAGTCTCCAGGCCTTTTACCTTCTCAGCATCAACATCGAAAACCTCTTTTAACCCATCCTTGCAAAAGATTTGATGAAAAACATCTATGCCCAGGTCAGCCTGTTGGCTATTTATCCCAAGGGTGTTGAGGTAGCCCTTGAGGTATTGAGTGGCAGGATAGGGTGTATTGAGTTGGGTAAAAGGGGGGGTGAGTAAAAGTACCTCCGGCCGCACATTTCCCTGTTCCACAGACATTATTGAACTCTTTGCAACAACAATTTTTCGCCGTTGGCCTGGGTAATTAACAACTTACCATCTTCAATATAATAGGTACCCATGGGCATTTCCTGTTCAGTTCCATTGACATTGGTATATACTATGATCTGATTGCCATTGGTATAGTACCATACATTGGATACTGTGCCATTGCCGCTTCCTTTTCCCGAATTGCCCGAATAATTGGACCCACTGATGCTAGCCTGGTTGCCCATGTCTGTCATTGTACCGTCTTCATTAAATGCGAGATATTGAGTGTTGCTTCCACTCATGCCATCTGCCCCATATCCGGATGAATAAAAGCTTTCATGCTTCCACTGACCCACTATGCGTTTGTCAATAGGCTTTTTACTTTTTTTACCACCTTCAATGTCTGTATTTTTTTCTTTTCCTTCTTTGACAAAATTAACGAGAAAGGCATCTGTTCTGCTGCCCTCATAATCGACGTCAAAATCCATGTCAATGCCCTGGGCGGATACGATTGCAGTGATCAAAAAGGTAATGCCCAACTTATCGTCGACTGCGGTGCCTTCAAAGCCCTGCCCCGTTTTTTCAGCCTTAATGGCATAGTTTTGTTGACTATCTTTCATGGTGCCTGTTAAGGACTGGCCTTTTTCTTTCAATTCCAGGGTTATATTTTCACCATTAAAAAAGGCAGTGTATTGGCCGCCGAATTGAGCCTTGCATGGTATCAATGCCACTAGTAATAGGGCAACAATCGTCAACTGCTTCATACTATTTCAAATTTTGTCAAAAATAAACAAATAATCCTTCTTTTATCAGCTCCAAGCAAGAAGCCAGGCTGCTAATCAATACTTTTAAAGAGGCAATTGCTCTTGCTTTGGATAAAATGAACGTAATTTGTTGTACCAAAAACACAAATAAAAGAGGTAAATTGTATGAGTTCTCCCATCGGCATCTTTGACTCTGGTTATGGCGGATTAACGGTTTTTAGGGAAATCGAAAACAGCCTTCCAACTTATGATTATATCTATCTGGGAGACAATGCACGTGTGCCCTATGGAAATCGCAGTTTTGAAACCGTTCACGAATTTACCTGGCAATGCGTTAAAAAATTATTTAACCTGGGCTGCCCGCTGGTCATTTTAGCGTGTAATACAGCCTCAGCCAAGGCTTTACGTACCATCCAGCAGAGAGACCTGGATAACTACGATTCTAATCGTAGGGTGTTGGGTGTCATCCGTCCCACTACCGAAGTGATAGGCGAATACACAAAAACAAGGCACGTTGGCATTTTTGCCACCAAAGGCACGGTTTTATCACAATCCTACGTCATTGAAATTGAGAAATTTTTCCCCGACATCCATGTTCACCAATTGGCCTGCCCTATGTGGGTTCCCCTGGTTGAAAACAACGAACACCTGGGCCCCGGTGCCGACTACTTCGTCAAAAAATACATAGATGAACTGCTGAGCCAGGCTCCCGAAATCGATGCCATCATCCTGGCCTGTACGCATTATCCGTTGCTCCGCGACAAAATCCAGGAGAATCTGCCTTCACATATCCAATTAATTTCTCAGGGTCAAATCGTTGCTCAAAAACTCAACGACTATCTCATAAGACATCCCGAAATGGAAGTCCGCTTATCCCAAAAGGGCAGTCATCAATTTTATACCACCGATGATCCCATCGATTTTGATCAAAAAGCCGCCCTGTTTTTGGGAAGAACCATCAGCTCTTCTCACCTCGATCTTTTTATATGAGCTCATCTGTAAAAGCAAAAAGGCCCCTTTTGGAGCCTTTTTAATTTTAAGATTATATGCTATTTTAGAAAATAAAAAAGCATTACATCACCTGTTCAATCGGGGTGTACTTCAGCCCAAAGGCTTCGGCTACTGCCTTGTAAACTACCTTGCCATTGACCACATTTAAACCCAACTTGAGTTCAAGATTGTCTTCGCATGCTTTTTTCCATCCTTTATTGGCCAATTGAAGGGCATAAGGAAGGGTAGCATTGGTAAGGGCAATGGTTGAGGTATAAGGAACAGCACCCGGCATGTTGGCCACACAGTAGTGCAGCACACCATCCACTACATAAACGGGATCTTCGTGGGTAGTAGGTTTGCAAGTTTCGATACAACCTCCCTGATCTACAGCAACATCTACTACTACGGTACCTGGCCTCATTTCTTTGAGCATGTCGCGTGTGATGAGGTTTGGCGCCTTGGCACCCGGAATCAATACCGCACCAACGATCAGGTCGTGATCTTTGATCAACTTTCTGATGGTATATTCATTAGACATCATGGTAGTCACATTGGCAGGCATTACATCGGCCAGGTAACGAAGTCTTTTTAAACTTACATCCAGGATGGTTACCTTGGCACCCAATCCTGCTGCCATCTTGGCTGCCTGGGTACCTACGATACCGCCTCCTAATACCAATACTTTGGCAGGTGCTACACCTGGTACTCCACCGAGTAGAATACCTCTTCCACCCATGGGTTTTTCCAGGTATTTGGCTCCTTCCTGGATGGCCATCCTTCCTGCCACCTCACTCATAGGAATTAACAAAGGAAGGGAACGATCCGTAGATTCCACGGTTTCGTAAGCAAGACATACGGCCCCACTTTTGATCATGGCCTTTGTCAAAGGCTCATAAGAGGCAAAGTGAAAGTAAGTAAACAACAACTGATCTTTCTGAATCAATTTGTATTCTTTGGCAATCGGCTCTTTCACTTTAATTATCATTTGGGCTTTTTTATAAACATCCTCAATCTTAGGAAGAATTTTAGCCCCCGCTTTTTTATACTCTGTATCCGAAAATCCACTGCCATCACCAGCTGTAGATTGCACAAATACGGTGTGTCCGGCTTTGATAAATTCCATCACACCGGCAGGTGTCAATGCCACCCTGTTTTCACTCGGTTTTATTTCTTTTGGTACACCAATGATCATTTGATTAGGTTTTATTTTTTTGAAAGTGCAAAATTACAAAATATTCATACAATTCCGAGTATCCGGATACCCGATGCTCCGAATCAAGAAACCCGATACTTTATATACTTAATCGTTTTCCCCCTGCCCATATTGAGGCGCTCATAATACGTTTTGTACTCCAAAACCGGATCATAGAGGGGGCCCCCATAGATATCCGCGTTGTGGTAGATGATTTCACCCCGGCCCCAGCTGGCAAATGACTCAACACTGAACTCATAAAGAGTGTCGTCGTCCGTTTTGAGGTGGATGTGGCCTCCCGGTTTCAGAAAAGGTAAGTAGGAATCCAAAAAACGGTGGTGGGTAAGCCGATTTCTCTCTTTAAGTAGAAATGGGTCGGGAAAAGTGATCCAGATTTCGTCCACCTCGCCTTCTCCCATAAACAAGCCGATTTGCTCAATACGGGTGCGCAGGAAGCCGGCATTGGCCAGGCCTTGTTCTATGCCCATCTTGGCCCCAACCCAGATTCTGGCCCCTTTGATATCTACGCCCATATAATTTTTTTCGGGGAAAGCAGCCGCAAGCGCCACCGTGTATTCCCCCCTGCCGCAAGCTAACTCCAGTATCAGGGGATTATCATTTTTAAAAAAATCCTTCGACCAACTTCCTTTGTAGTCGACCTTTTTTCCACCTATACCCACCAGTCCTGGCTTCAGAAAATCGAAGTTCTGTACCACATTCGGAAAATCCATCATCTCCGCAAACTTGGACAACTTATTCTTGCTCCTGCCCATTTTTCAATTTTGCCGCAAAGCTAATGGAATAGGGGATAGGGGTAAGGGGCTGGGGGATAAAATATTTTAGGGGATAGGGGCTAGGGTTCGATTTTTTGGCATTGGGATACGGCATCTTTCTCTATACTGGCCCGGCCGGTGTAGGGGATAGAAGTAGAATCTATTTTGGCGGCATTTGAAAGATGTGCAACATCCATCAAAAATGATGGCAAAACCCAACGATCCATCTACGGATGCTCCGATCACTACGCCGGAATAATGTCAAAGCAACAAATCCCATTTCTCCGGTGAAAAGACAAAACCCTTCTCGAGGATTCAACTACGGATGCTCCGATACCCGGTTCCCTACACCAGTATCCTGGCGTAGGGACAGGTGCTCCGATGCCCGAAAATGAACTTTTTCAAATTCAATCTGTTTAACAATTTTAGAAATAAAATTAAACAAAATTGAAACAAAACTACCTCATCATTGGTGCTTCATCCGGAATTGGAGCCGCTTTGTCAGCCCATTTGATGCAACAAAATCAGGTTTATGGAACTTATTTTAAACATGAAATAGCAATACCCGGCATTACTGCGATTTATTATGAAGCAGGCCAACCACTCGATGTTTCTGCTTTGCCCGATGTGATACACGGCATTGCCTATTGTCCGGGTACCATTCAACTAAAGCCTTTTGCACGAATAACTCCTGAAATGATCCAACACGATGTCATGGTCAATGTAACAGGCGCAGTGCAGTGTATCCAGGCTGTATTGCCTAGATTGAAGGCTGCCAATCAAGCTTCTATTTTATTGTTTTCTACAGTAGCAGTGCAAACGGGATTCAACTTTCACAGTCTGGTGTCAATCTCCAAAGGTGCGGTAGAAGGATTGACCAGGGCCCTGGCTGCTGAGCTGGCACCCCGCATTAGGGTCAATGCCATAGCCCCTTCGCTTACCCACACACCTTTGGCAGGCAGCTTGTTGGATACGCCTGAAAAAATGGAAAACAATGCCCAAAGGCACCCTCTCAAAAAAGTAGGTGATCCCCAGGAAATGGCAGAATTGGCTGCTTACCTGCTCAGCCCTGCTGCTGGCTGGATGACAGGACAAATCCTTAAAATGGATGGCGGAATTTCAACAATCAAAATTTAATCCATGGCTATATACCAGTTAAAAACTGCCCAAAAAATTCCTGCATCCCACGAAGCAGTTTGGGATTTTATTTCATCTCCCAACAACCTGTCAAAAATAACACCGCCTTACATGGGCTTCATCATCACCAATGGCCCCCTTCCTGAAAAAATGTACTCGGGCATGATCATTTCCTATAAGGTAAGCCCTCTGTTGAACATTCCGATGGACTGGGTCACTGAGATAACCCATGTAGAACCGGGCATCTATTTTGTAGATGAACAAAGGGTAGGACCCTACAACATCTGGCACCACCAACACCGACTAACACCCATCGAGGGTGGGGTGCTGATGGAAGACATTGTTAGTTACCGCCCACCTATGGGCTTTCTGGGCAAAGTGGCCAATACCTTGTTAATCAAAAAACAACTCAAAGAAATTTTCGACTTCCGGTTTAAAGCTGTCGAAGAAATCTTTGGCAAATTTCCATCTTAAACACATAAGCCATGACCCGCAAGTCCATTCCTGTTTTATTATTATTGTTAGCACTACCCCTTGTACTGGGCTTTATTGCTGGTCAGGTAACTGCCACCAATATTCCCACTTGGTACACTTCGATCAACAAGCCCTGGTTCAATCCTCCTTCTTTTATTTTTGCACCTGTATGGACAACTTTGTACCTCCTCATGGGCTATGCCTCCTATCGCATCTGGCAGCGCCGGGAGGGTAATCGAATTTACCTTCCGCTGTCGCTTTATTTTTCACAGCTGGCACTTAACTTTTTATGGACCTTCCTCTTTTTTGGCTACCATAGGCCCGACCTGGCCCTGGCGGAAATGTTGCTCATGTGGATGCTAATCCTGCTTACCATCATTCATTTTGCCCGAATTGATAAAGCAGCCGCCTGGATGTTGGTACCCTATATTTCTTGGGTGAGTTTCGCTTCAATTCTAACCTACTACATTATGGTTTTAAATCCGGCATAGCCGTGGAGAAAAATCAGCACAAAGGCAATAAATCCTATCTACCACAAAAAATCTGTGTGGTGTGCGCTCAACCTTTTACCTGGCGAAAGAAGTGGGAAAAAAACTGGGATAACATAAAATATTGCAGCGAGAAATGCAGCCGACAAAAAAACAAAACAAGGGTGTAAGCCTTGTCTTTCCGCACCAACTCCATCATATTCGCCCGTCTCTTTCACCCGAAAGACCGGTGTATTTGGTGGAAGAATATTTATTTTTCACCCAATTTAAATTCCACAAAACCAAGCTGGTCTTTCACCGGGCTGCTATGCGCGCATACAAAAACCACCTGCTGCAGCTCGGCTATGAAGTACATTATGTTGAATGTACTCATGTCTATCACGACATTCGTCAACTCATTCCTCATCTGGCAAAGCTGGGTTTTTCAACCCTCTATTTTTCGGATGTGACCGACAACTGGCTGGACAAAAGAATCAGAGAAACCGCCCTTCAATGCCAAATGGAAATAGAGGTCACGGAAAGTCCACTTTTCCTCAATTCCCGCGAAGAGCTGCGACAATATCACAAACGCAGCAAACGTTTTTTTCAAACTGATTTCTACACTTGGCAACGCAAGTACCGCCACATTCTCATAGAAGCAAACAGCAAACCCACTGGCGGCAAATGGTCATTCGATGCCGACAACCGACAGCGGTACCCGGCCAAATCTAAACCACCCCAACTCAAATTCAAGACCCCCAATTCCTTTGACCTCGAAGCCACTACCTACATTCAAACCCATTTTCCCAACAACCCTGGAGAAACCTCGTTTTATTACCCCTCCACCCGAGAAGAAGCCCTGCACTGGATGGATGATTTTTTTACCACCCGCTTCCGCGACTTCGGACCCTATGAAGATGCCATCGTCAGCAATGAGGCCTTCCTTCACCACAGTGTCCTGTCTCCCCTCATCAACATCGGCCTGCTCAGTCCACAAGAAGTTATAAACAAAGCCCTGTCTCTCCAGGGCCAAATCCCTCTCAACAGCCTCGAAGGTTTTATCCGTCAGATCATAGGTTGGAGAGAATTTATCCGCTATGTCTACCTTGCCATCGGCAGTCGCCAGCGAACTACCCATTTCTGGAAATTCTCCAATGCCCTGCCTCCGGGCTTTTACACCGCCACCACCGCCATCCCACCCATCGATGCCGTTATCTCCAAAACCCTTCGCTATGCCTACAACCACCACATCGAACGCCTCATGGTCCTGGGCAACTACCTCCTCCTTACAAGTACAAATCCCGATTACGTTTACCGTTGGTTCATGGAAATGTACATCGACGCCTATGACTGGGTAATGGTACCCAACATCTACGGCATGAGCCAATTTTCCGATGGAGGCCTCATGTGCACCAAACCCGACATCTCAGGCAGCAACTACCTCCGCAAGATGTCGGATTTTCCCCCTGGCCCCTGGGAAACCCACTGGACAAATCTTTATTGGCAATTCATTGATCAACACCGTTCTTTTTTCCTTTCCAACCCCCGCCTCTCTATGATGGTCAGATTGTTGGATCGCCGTGGGTAAATCTTTTGTTTTGAAAAGATTTACAGGGGCGCAAGATTTTGCGCCCCTATGCGTACCGCATTTAAATTTCAATTTTCGGCAAAAATGGGGTACTTTTGCAACTCATTAATTCCGAAATCATCCATGATTCAGATTACATTGCCAGATGGCAGTATAAGACAGTACGAAGCGGGGGTAACACCCATGGACATAGCCTTATCGATCAGTGAGGGGCTGGCCAGAAATGTTTTGAGTGCCAGTGTTAATGGGGAGACCTATGATGCAGGGAGGGCTATTACGACAGATGCAACCGTTAAATTGTTTACATGGAACGATAAAGAAGGCAAGCAGACCTTTTGGCATAGCTCGGCACATTTACTGGCTGAAGCACTGGAGGCCTTGTATCCGGGTACTAAGTTTGGGATAGGTCCGGCCATAGAAACCGGATTTTACTACGATGTGGATACTGGAGATATTACCCTGACCCCAGCTGATATGCCCAAGATTGAGGAAAAAATGCTGGAATTGGCTAGAAACAAAAGTGTCTACCAGCGAAGGAATGTGTCCAAGGCTGAGGCTATGGAATATTTTACAGGAAAGGGTGATGAATACAAGATAGAACTTATCAATGAGCTGCAAGACGGCACCATTACTTTCTACCAGCAAGGCAACTTTGTGGATCTATGTAAGGGTCCTCACATTTACGATACCTCTTCCATCAAGGCGGCCAAAATCATGAATTTTGCCGGTGCATACTGGAGGGGTGATGAAAAAAGGAAGATGATGACCCGTATCTACGCGGTAACCTTCCCCAAACAAAAAGAACTCACTGAGTACCTTGAATTATTGGAAGAAGCCAAAAAACGCGACCACCGAAAATTGGGAGCGGAATTGGAATTGTTTATGTTTTCAGAAAAAGTGGGCTCAGGCCTGCCTATGTGGTTGCCAAAGGGTACCCAACTCAGAGAAAGACTGCAAAACTTTTTGAGGGCGGAGCAGGAAAAGAGCGGCTACCAAATGGTAGTGACCCCACACATTGGTCACAAGGTTTTATACGAAACTTCAGGACACTACGCCAAGTACGGGGCAGATAGCTTCCAACCCATCAAAACACCGAGGGAAGGAGAAGAATTTTTGCTCAAACCCATGAACTGTCCGCATCACTGCGAAATCTTTGGCCACAAGCCGAGGTCATATAAAGAATTGCCACTGCGTATTGGAGAATTTGGTACCGTTTACCGCTACGAACAAACCGGCGAATTGCATGGACTCAGTCGCGTTAGGGGCTTTACTCAGGACGACGCTCATATCTTTTGTACCCAGGATCAGGTAAAGGGAGAATTCCTAAGTGTTTTAGCTCTTACCACTAAGGTGATCAAAAAAAATGGGTTTTGACAACTTCACCGCCCAGATATCTCTGAGAGACCCCAATACTCCGGATAAATACATTGGCAGCGATGAAAACTGGAATGCAGCAGAACACGCCATCATTTCAGCTACCCAGGAGGTTGACCTCGTCACCACCACAGCTTATGGTGAAGCAGCCTTTTATGGTCCCAAACTTGACTTTATGATCAAGGATGCCCTCGGTCGTTCTTGGCAGCTGGGCACCATCCAGGTTGACTACAACCTACCCGAAAGATTTCAATTGGAATACATCGGTTCTGACAACAAGGCCCACCGCCCTGTTATGATCCACCGCGCTCCCTTTGGTTCGATGGAGCGGTTTATTTCCATCCTCATCGAACACACTGCAGGTAAATTTCCATTGTGGCTCACACCAGATCAATTCATGGTTCTTCCGGTATCCGAAAGATTCAACGACTACGCCAAAGGCATCCAAACCGAACTGGCTCGCTACGATATCAGAGGTTTGGTAGACGAAAGAAATGAATCGATCGGCAAGAAAATCCGCGATACGGAATTGAAACGTATACCCTACATGCTCATCATTGGTGATAAAGAGGTGGAGCAAAACACCATCTCTGTCAGAAGACAAGGCCAGGGTGACCTGGGCTCGATGACACTTGACGCCTTTGTGAAGGTGGTGGAAGCAGAAATAGCGGAGGGATAGGATTGTTTAAATTACCAATTTGACAATGTGCTAGAATGACATTCTACTAATGTAACCATGTGTTTACGTTTTGATATCCCGTTCAATGTTTTTTTTATACCTGTACCTCATTTCAATAAATGTGATTGGGATTTTATTGGAAACATTAAGGACATAAAGACACATTAAGATTTATGGAGAGTATTAAATCTTAATGCCTCTAAATGCTCTTAATGTTTAAGAAAAACACCTATCTCTTCCTAACGAATAAAGTCTATAAATAGGACTCACTCCGAAGTACAACCCCTCATAAAGACCATCTCCCAATAAACGAGATTGGGATATTTTTGGAAACATTAAGGATATGAAGACACATTAAGATTTATGGAGAGTATTAAATCTTAATGCCTCTAAATGCTCTCAATGTTTAAGAAAAACACCTATCTCTTCCTAACGAATAAAGTCTATAAATAGGACTCACTCCGAAGTACAACCCCTCATAAAGACCATCTCCCAATAAACGAGATTGGGATATTTTTGGAAACATTAATTGACATGAAGGCACATTAAGATTTATGGAGAGTATTAAATCTTAATGCCTCTAAATGCTCTTAATGTTTAAGAAAAATACCTATCTCTTCCTAACGAATAAAGTCTATATATGGGATTCACTCTTAAGTATGCCCCCTCAAAAAGACATTGCCCAAATCAACGAGATTAGGATTTTTTTGGAAACATTAAGGACATGAAGACACATTAAGATGTATGGAGAGTATTAAAACTTAATGCCTCTAAATGCTCTTAATGTTGAACAAAAATAGCTAACTCTTTCTTACAAATAAAGTCTATATATGGGATTCACTCTTAAATATGCCCCCTCAAAAAGACATTGCCCAAATCAACGAGATTAGGATTTTTTTGGAAACATTGAGGACATGAAGACACATTAAGATTTATGGAGAGTATTAAAGCTTAATGCCCCTAAATGCCTGCGCCTATAAAACAAAGTTTTGAATTGCATGAATACATCAACCTCTTATTCTATTACCGGAAACACAGAAATCACTATCTTTATTCCTCAATGAAATCAACAAAAGAACCATACGCCGCCCTGCGGTATTCCGATTTCCGGTACTTTCTCGGTACACAGTTTTCGTATACCGTGGCGGTGCTGATTCAGGAAGTGGTACTGGGCTATTATCTGTACGATGTCACAGGAGATCCCCTGACCCTGGGTCTGATTGGACTATTTGAAGCCATACCTTACCTGGTATTGGCCTTGTTTGGCGGACATGTGGCAGATTTATTTGATAAAAGGAAGATTGCCAGGTTGTGTATCAGCGGCATGATTGTGATTTCACTCTTACTCATGTATGGTCTGCATCAGATGAAAGGGCAGCCAGGTGTGGAATATGTGATTTATGGAGCCGTATTTTGTATTGGTGTGGCCAGGGGTTTTATGGGACCGGCATGGTCATCGATCAAAGCATTTTTGGTGGATCAACAACACTATTCCAACGCTGCCAGCTGGGCATCCCAGTTTTGGCAGGGGGGCATGATTACCGGACCTGCTGTTGCGGGTTTTTTATATGCATGGTTGGGATTGGAAAATACCCTGTGGGTGGTCATTGCCTTATTTGGCCTTGCCTTTTTATCCACAACACAGATTAAGAAGGCATCAAAGGCCACTGTTACTGCAACTGGTAATGTGTGGCAAAGACTGGCTGAAGGTTACCACTTTGTCACAGGTTCCAAGATTCTGATCTATGCCATAGCCCTCGATATGTTTTCTGTATTGTTTGGTGGGGTAGTGGCCATCTTGCCTGTGTATGCCAAAGATATCTTATTGGTAGGTCCTGAAGGGCTGGGCATCCTGCGCGCCGCTCCCGGAGTGGGTGCCGTGCTCACCATGTTTGGTACCGCCTACTATCCACCCACCCGCAACGCCTGGAGAAACATGATCATGGCCGTCTTTGGCTTTGGACTTGCCACCCTTGTATTTGCCGTATCCACGCATTTTTACCTCAGCGTCTTTGCCCTCTTCCTCACCGGTGCCTTTGACAGCATTAGTGTAGTTGTAAGGCAGACCATCCTCCAAATCCTGCCACCCGATGAGATGCGCGGCAGGGTCAACGCCATCAACGGCATCTTTGTCAGCTGCAGCAACGAACTCGGCGCATTCGAATCCGGTGTAGCAGCCCGCCTCCTCGGCACCGTACCCTCCGTCCTGTTTGGTGCCTCCATGACCCTGGTTTGTATATCCATCATTTATTACAAAACCCGCGATTTGTTGGGGGTGAATTTGATGGAAAAACAGCCTGCCAGACAAAAGGTAAAAAGGGAAATGTAACTCTGCTGAGTAAACGTTGTGCTGATTGCTTGATTTATTGGATTTTTCCACACAAAGACTTTATTCCATAATAAACGAGATTGGATTTTTTTTGGAAACATTAAGAACCATGAAGACACATTAAGATTTAGGAGCAAAATTCAGACCTTAATGTAACTCAATGCTCTTAATGTTTATGAAAAACGGCTAACTCTTCCTAACGAATAAAGTCTATATATGGGATTATCTCCGAAGTACAACCCCACAAAAAGACATTTACCAAATCAACGAGATTGGGATTTTTTTTGAAACATTAAGAAAATGAAGGTAATTCAGAATTTATACCTTAATGCTTACTTAACCCTTAATTCTCTAAATTCCCTTAATGTTGAACAAAATTCACGAATCTCATTTTAACGAATAAAGTCTATATGTGGGTTTCACTCTGAAGTACAACCCCTCAAAAAGACATTACCCCAATAAACGAGATTAGGATATTTTTGAAATATTAAGTGACATGAAGACACTTTAATTGTTTAATAGGCAGTTCAGATAAAAACGCCTCATAAGGTCTATACGTTTAAAGCATTATTTAGTTTTACAAGAACGCAAATAGCAGAACAGACCATGCCCATATAATAGGCCATCCCCTTTTGTACACCACCCATAAAATCATCAGTAAACCGGTATATTAGTAAATCAGTAAATAAAATGAGGCACACCCCCTTTCCAACAACCACAAAAATTAATCCCTAGTCCCTAGTCCCTAAAACCTAAATTAGCCCCTAGTCCCTAACCCCTATCCCCTGTTCAATAACCGAGTACATAGTATCCACGTATATAAACTGAACATCCTTGATAAAATCAGGATTGATCTGCTCCACGTGGCGCTGGTTTTCACGACACAACATCACTTCCTTCATACCACTTCGTTTGGCGGCGAGGATTTTTTCTTTAATGCCACCTACCGGTAATACCTTGCCACGCAGCGTGATCTCACCCGTCATGGCCAGGTGGGGTTTTACGGGCTTGCCTTTGAGGGCACTGACGATGGCCGTGAGCATAGTGATACCGGCACTTGGGCCGTCTTTGGGGATGGCACCTTCCGGAATGTGGATGTGGATGTCGGTGTTGTCAAACACATCTGCGTCGATCTCCAGCTTAGAGGCGTTGGCCTTGATAAAGCTAAGGGCAGTAGTGGCAGATTCTTTCATCACATCACCCAGGTTGCCGGTGAGGGTGAGCTTGCCCTTGCCTTTGGAGGTAGAAGCTTCAATGTATAAAATATCACCACCTACCTTGGTCCAGGCAAGGCCAACGGCAACACCGGGAAGGGATTCCACACTGTATTTTTCACCCAAAAATCTGATGGGGCCCAGTATTTTTTCCGTTTCTTCAGCGGTTGGTTTTTTGTTGTACTTTTCGTTGGAAGCCTTTTTAACCGCTATGTGTCGCATTACGCTACCAATGGTGCGCTCCAGGTTTCTGACACCGGATTCACGGGTATAGTCGGTAATTATTTTTTCCAAAACCTCGTCTTCCAGACTTACATCTTTGGCCTCCAGTCCGTTTTCTTTTTTCTGCTTGGGCACAAGGTGTTTTTTGGCAATTTCTATTTTTTCTTCGGTGCTGTAGCCACTCACTTCTATGATCTCCATTCGGTCGAGTAGGGCAGGCTGGATGGAGTTGAGGGAGTTGGCAGTAGCAATAAACAAAACCTTTGACAAATCATAGTCAACTTCGAGGTAGTTGTCATAAAAGGCAAAATTTTGCTCGGGATCCAGGGCTTCCAACAGGGCAGAAGACGGATCTCCGCGGTGGTCTGATCCCAGCTTGTCGATCTCATCCAGAATAAAGACCGGATTGCTACTTCCCGTTTTTTTCAATGCCTTGATGATCCTGCCCGGCATGGCTCCGATGTAGGTCTTGCGGTGTCCTCTGATCTCACTTTCATCGTGGAGTCCACCCAGTGACATGCGCACAAAGTTGCGTTTTAAGGCGCGGGCAATAGATCGGCCCAGACTGGTCTTACCTACTCCCGGAGGACCCACCAAACACAGGATGGGGGCCTTCATGTCTTTGCGCAGCTTCAATACAGCCAGGTGTTCAAGGATGCGGTCTTTGATATCATCGAGGCCATAGTGGTCATCGTCCAATACCTTTTTGACGTTGGCAAGGTTGAAGTTGTCTTTGGTGTAGGCACTCCACGGCAGATCCAACAGCGTTTCAAGGTAGTTGAGGGTCACCGAGTATTCAGCTATCTGGGGATTGATGCGGCGTGCCTTTTGTATCTCTTTGGCAAAATGGGCGGCTATTTCTTTGGGCCACTCCTTCTCTTGGGCCTTTCGCTCCAGCTCATTCAATTCAATGTCTTGTGGATTGCCACCCAGTTCTTCCTGGATGGTGCGGAGCTGCTGGTTCAGGTAGTAATCGCGTTGTTGTTTGTCAATGTCGCCCCTTACCTTACTTTCTATCTGGTCTTTGATCTGCAGCATCTGGATCTCCTGGTTGAGGTGTTCCAGGATCTTACTTCCCTTTTCTTTGAGATTGCCTATTTCGAGCAATTCCTGTTTGGCCAGGGCATTGACATTGAGATTGGAGGCAATAAAATTGAACAGATAGGCCGGGCTTTTGATGTTTTGCAACATCACCATGGCCTCATTGGGTATCTGGGGCGATAGTTCGATGATGCGCCGGGCTGTTTCGATGATAGAACTGTGCATGGCATCAAATTCCATGTCGTCTTCCGGCACTACCTCTTCTATAAAGAAGGCCTTCACCTCAAAATGGGGCTCATGTTTGGTAAAGTCTTCTACAAATATTTTTTTTCTGCCCTGCAAAATGGCCGTTGTGCTTCCGTCTGGCATCTTGAGTACCTTCATCAGCTTGGCCACTACCCCTATCTTATACAGATCGGCTGCTTCAGGCTCTTCTACATTGAGGTCCCGCTGGGTCACCACCGCTATGTTTTTGGTTCCCTTGTCGGCTTTTTTGAGGGCTGCCAGCGATTTGTCCCTGCCAATGGTTATGGGAATCACCACACCGGGAAATAAAACGGTATTTTTTAAGGCTATAAGGGGTAATACGTCCTCGTATTCTTCGGCTATGTTTTTATCCTCATCTTCTAAGCTGAGCATAGGTAAAAATTCGCCGGCATTATCTCTATGGTTCACCATGTATTTTTGTCTTTATTGATGTTGGGTAGTCAAAGATGGACGCAATATTTGTACCAAGCCATTTTTTGAGTCGATTTGTGACATTTATTTAAATTCCGGCTGACAAAATGGCATTTTATTGATATTTGCATCACAGTTATGTCATACATTTATACTAGATAAAAATAATTGATGCCAGAGAGTGTTTTTTACTAGTTTTTAAAGATACCAAAAATGGCAGCGTAATTGTTAAAAAAGTTATTAAGCAATGATATGTGTTTTAGCGAGAAGAGCTGTGATATTAACAGCTCTTTTACACTTTGTATTATTTGCAATTGGGCAAGACAAACAAGATTATACTTGGTTGTTTAATAACAGAGCTTCGGGGTTCAACGGATTATATGTAAATACAACTTTTCAGTTTAGTGAAGGTAGTTTTTATTCTTTTCTCGATACAGTGCAATTTAATTCAGGCAGAACCAACTCGAGTATAACTGATGAAACCGGTAAACTTCTGTTTTATACAAATGGGTGTCAGGTAATACAAGCTGATCATAGTTTAATGGAAAATGGTGATAGTTTGAATTTCGGTAATTTTTATACTGAATGGTGGGATAACTGTAGTGGAGGATATGTTGGATTTCAGGATATAATTATATTAAATGATCCAAAAAATATTAATGGATATTATATTATTCACAAAACATTTAATTTTATAACAACACCATTAACTTTCTATTTAGAAGGGTTAAAATATACTTATGTTGATATGACATTAAATGATGGGAAAGGAAAGGTTACAGTAAAAAATAAGACCTTTTTTAATAAAAGGGATTTGGTTTCATCTTTTTTGACAGCTATTAGACATCAAAATACAAAGGACTGGTGGTTGATTCAAATGAAAGAAAATAGCAATGCTTACCTAAAGTTTATCTTAGATGAAAATGGTCCCATGCTTGTAGATTCACAAAATATTGGGCCTAAAACCACAAGGAATACCTCTGCAGGTGGGTTTGCAAAATTTAGTCCAGATGGTAAACAATGGGCATGGTTTACTACCGAGAATGGTTTAAATTTATTTGACTTTGACGGAGAAACCGGAGAATTAAGTAATCAAAAATTATTGATGATTCCCCATAGAAGAGTATTTACAGGATTGGAATTCTCTCCAAATAGTAGATTCATTTATATTTCAGCACATGATTCACTATTTCAAATTGATACATGGCATTTCGAATTAACTTATGAATTGATTGATACTTTCGATAAAGGAGAACAAGGCTTTGCAAATTTCCATGGTATAAGTTTAGCTCCTGATTGCAAAATTTATATGACAAGTTCAAATAGCACAAAATCATTGAGTAGGATAAATTACCCTAACAAAAAGGGGAAGGCATGCGATTTTAGACAACATGAAGTTCCTCTTTTTGCAACCAATGGAATTGGCATTCCTAATTTTCCTCGTCTCCGAGTAGATGAAATAGACGTCTGTGACAGCACAGAGCAATACACAGATGTGATAGATATTGAGGAAAAAAGAGCCCTAATGAGAATTTACCCAAACCCTGTAAAAGATATTGCCAAAATTCAAAGTGAAGAAAGTGGGAATCTGTACCTATTTGATATGAGAGGGGTTATGGTCAAAAGTCTCTTTATTCAAAAGGGCAGCAATTATTTAGATATGCAAGCTATGGATAATGGATTTTATTTTATTAACTTTATTAATAATCAGGGGGGCCATTATGGCACTAAAATTTTCAAAACTAATAGTGAATAACAGCTATTTAGTTCTCATAGCTATTATTTATTTTGCGTTTTTACCCACCAATTAAAATGCTTTTAATATTGCCCTTTGTCTCTCAATTCAAATTGATTTACAGATAGTTATTCTTTATTTAATAAAAATAAAGTAGGTTTTTTAGAATCCAATAGTTATTTTAACAATTTTACTTTCAATTTGAGTCATACACATTATCTTGTGCGGGTAAATGACTTATTTTTCAAAAACATCGGTGGGAACAAAGGGTAACAGGCTTGTGTTGATGATCGCTTTTTTATGGGTCATGGCCACAATCCCATCCAGCGCTCAGCAATGGAACCAATCGTCTTTTGTGCCGCTCAATCCTTATCGGGAGCACGCTGCCTATGCTGGTTTTGATCAATCCATTGCCATCCATTTGCACCTGCGCAACCAATGGGTCAATTTACCCGGCAGTCCCCGGTTTTTTTATGCTGGCATGCATCTGCCCATCTATTTGTTCAACCTGGGGGTGGGATTCGACCTTCAAACTGCGTCAGATGGGGTGCTGCAATACCGCAGCATCAGGGCATCCGGTGCCAGGGTTTTCAGGGCAGCAGGAGGCAGTCTTTCTCTCGGGGCGAGGCTGGGGTTTTTGCAAATGGGCATTGACGGCAATGCCATCAGAACACCTGGTGGTGATTATGAAAATGGCACTATTGACCACAATGACCCCATTTTAAATACGGGTAAGTACACCGGAAACGGCTTTCAATGGGAGGCATCCCTCTTTTTCAGGCACCCCCTGTTTCAGACCGGCATTTCCGTTTTGGATGTGCCCAGCCACCCAATCGAGCTGGATTTGACCCGGTTTGGGCTCAAAACCCAATTGATGGGATTTTTTCAATACCCCATTTCGTTGTCGCAAAACGTTCATTTTCAGCCCAGTGTGGTTGTGAGATCAGATTTAAGAAAAATTCAATCCGAAATTCATGCCTTGCTTCGCATAAATGGCAACATTTTTGGAGGAGTGATGATACGGGGAAACAGTTCTCCGACATGGGATGCTTTGGGTTTCTGCGTAGGTCACAAGATCAATCGCAGATATTCAGTGTTTTATCAGTACGATGCAGGTATTTCGAGCCTGCAGCGCAGCCACGAAGGGAGCCATGAGTTGATGTTGCGCATCAACTTTTACAACCTTCCGGCTACCGGGCAACCACCAAAAATCATTTTTAACCCAAGATTTTTGGAGTAGAAAGGGCTAGGATAGGGCAGAGGGGCTAAAATTCACTTGAGGAATTTTAATCATATTTACCGCCTTTTTTACCAAGGGTAAACCGCAATATGCCAACATAATTTTATTTGGAATTTTGCGCAATATCCGCAGTAATATATGCGTTGTAACATTTGCTAAAGAACCTAAGTAATCCTAAATTTTTACATTTTCAGAATATATTTTTTGAAAATAGAATTTCAGCATTATCTTTACGCCTTGAATTTTATAAAGGGGTTTATAAATTAAAAATTGTAGGTAGAAAAAATGAAAAAAACTCTTTTTTCAGCGCTAAGCTTTTTTGCTTTGATCTTATTGCTAGCGTCTTGCGGATCGACGGAATCCGGGCAACTTGTAGGAGTTGCAAACAGGCCAAAATGGACCAGTCCTAATCCTTACGGTATGGTGTACGTCCAATCTGGTCAGGTTCACATCGGTCAGGGCGATCAGGATGTTTTCTCAACATTCACTCAGAGGCCTAAGTCCATCTCTATTCAGGGATTTTTCATGGACGATACCGAAATTACCAACAACGAATACCGCCAGTTTGTGTACTGGGTTCGTGACTCCATCGCACATACCATCATGGGTGACGTCATCCAGGATGACAATGGCAATGAGTCTATCGACTGGGAAATCGAGTTGGACCACTCTGATCCAACCCTGGATGAAATGTACTATCAGGGCGATATGGCTTTCTCTGGCAAGAGAGAGATGGATCCTCGCAAACTGAAGTACAAATACGAATGGTTCGACTGGCAGGGAGCTGCTACTCGCGGAACCGAGCGTAAGGCCCACATTAAAAAAGAAGAGGTAGAAATCTATCCTGACACCATGTGTTGGATCAGAGACTTCTCTTATAGCTATAATGAGCCGTTTACAAGAAACTATTTCTGGCATCCAGCCTTTGACGACTATCCGGTGGTAGGCGTTAACTGGCACCAGGCAACCGCATTCTGCGATTGGAGGACCAGATTATACGACAAATACAGAGACCCATCTGAAGTAAATACAGAAATTTACCGTCTGCCATCTGAGGCTGAATGGGAATATGCTGCCAGAGGTGGTCACGATCTTTCACCCTATCCTTGGGGTGGTCCTTATGTAAGGAATGCAAAAGGTTGTTTACTTGCCAATTTCAAACCTGGAAGGGGCAATTATCCGGAAGATGGAGGACTTTATACTGTGAAAGCAGATGCTTACTTCCCCAATGATTACGGCCTCTACAACATGGCAGGCAACGTGTCAGAATGGACCAGCTCAGCTTATGTAGAAAATGCCTACACCCTTGAGCACGATCTTAACTCAGACAATAGGTACAATGCTGCACCAACCGATCCTGAAGCACTTAAGCGTAAGGTTTTGAGAGGTGGATCTTGGAAAGACATTTCTTACTACCTGCAAACAGGTACAAGACATTGGGAGTTCCAGGATACTGCTAAATCCTACATCGGATTCAGGACAGTATTGACTTACCTCGGAAGGTCAATCAACGATTTCTAGTCTTTTATTAAGTACCCCGGTTGACCTCCGCGATCTTGTTACTCTGATCCGGTGTATATCCGTATTACTTTCCAGATAATATTTACTAACAACTAAATTTAATCTAAAAATGAGCTTTTTTAAGTCACCTACTTTTAAGTATGCAAAGAATTTCCTCATAGGTGTAGGAGCATCCGTGGTTATGATCGGTGCCCTTGGTAAGATCAACTCTGAGCCTTGGGGTGGTCCTGCAATCACAGCCGGTCTGGTTGTGGAAGCATTTCTATTCCTTATGCTGGGTATCCTCGGCCCTGAAAAAGACTACTATTGGGAAAAATTATATCCAGGATTGGATCAGTATTCATCTAACATCTCTCCTTTGACGGCAGGACCTGTTAAAGCAGGCCCAAGAGCTTTGGATGCAGAAGCAGTTGAAAACAGATTGGGAGGTATGTTGAGCGAATTGCAAAACATGTCAAAAAGCCTTGGTTCATTGAAAGCCCTTCAGGAAGTTGATTTTTCTGAAACCAGCCAGCAAATGAAAACAATGCACAACTTCTATACTAAGATGAATGAGGCTATGAAGACCCTCAATGACACAGTTGATGATACAAAGGTTTACAAAGACCAAATGATGGCTTTGAACAAAAACCTTTCTTCATTGAACTCTGTATACGGCAATGTATTGAATGCGTTTATAGTTAAACAGTAATCGGGTTCTTCATCCAATCATTCATTTCTTAATCAAAAAAACTAAAGAAGAAGATGTCAATTCCTAAGGAACCCAGACAGTTGATGATCAACGTAATGTATCTGGTTCTTACAGCCCTTTTGGCATTGAATGTTTCTGCGGAGATATTCAACGCATTTGCCATGGTCGACAAGGGTTTGAGAGCTGCCAATACTGCACTTGATACATCAAATGACGCCCTTCCTCAAGCCATTAAGGACGGAGCGAAGAAAAAAGACGAATTAAAAACATATGCTGATCGCGTAGATCAGGTACGAGCCATATCTAAAGAAAATACTGCTTACATCCAGGGTCTGATCGACAAACTGATCGATGAAGGAGGTAACAGAAATGGATCTCGCGATGAAGGGGATTTTGTGGATGCCTACGGTATCAAAGAACCCATCGGTAAAAGAGACTACGATGCTACTACCCGTCTTATGGTAGACAGCGGAGAAGGTATGAAGATGCGCCAGAAAATGTTGGATGTAAAATCCAAGTTGCTGGCACTCGTTGACGAAAAAGAAAGAGCCACTTTCCAACTTCCCATCGAAATCGATGATGATACCTGGCAAAAATCTGCTAACAAAAAGAAAGACTGGGCCGACTTTACCTTTGGTCACATGCCAATTGGTGCTACTGAGCCTATCTTTTCTAAATTTATCAACGATACCAAAGCTTCTGAAGCAGCCCTGCTCAACTACCTTGCAGGTAAAGTAGGTCTTTCTAAAGACGATGTGGTTTTGGATAAATTCCGGGTAGTAGCTGCTCCTAAAAAATCTTACATCCTCAAAGGTGAGTCTTACGAAGCAGACGTATTTTTAAGTGCTGCAGCAGGTGCAGGTACCAATACAGGTATCTCTGTTTCTGTAAACGGTGCAAGATTGGCTACTGACAAAGACGGTGTGGCAAAATATACTGCTACAGGCTCAAGCCTTGGTAAAAAAACCTACACAGCTTCGGTTTCTGTAACCAACCCGATCACCGGAAAGACAGATACATACAAGTCAGAATTTGAATATGAAGTAGGTGAAAAATCTGCTACCGTTTCAGCTTCTAAAATGAACGTGTTCTACATCGGTGTTGATAACCCGGTTGAGATCGCTGTTGCAGGTGTAAGTTCTAACCAAATCCAGGTTAACATGACAGGTGGTAACATCAGCAGAAATGCAGATGGTACTTACACGGTAAAAGTTACCCAGGTAGGAAATGCCAAGGTTACAGTAAGTGCTCCTGGTATGAACTACAGCAAAGACTTCCGCGTAAAAAGGATTCCGGATCCAGTACCGGTTTTGGGTAGAAACAGAGGCGGTAAAATTGGTGATGGTGAATTCAAAGCTTACCCTGGGGTTTACCCATTGTTGGAAGGTTTTGACTTCGAAGCCAAGTGCGAGATCTCAGAATACCTGTTGATCCGTGCTCCGAAACGTCAGGATCCTGAATTCTCTCCAAACCAGGGAGGAAAATACAATGCTAAATCACAATCATTGATCGGTAAAGCTGCTCCGGGTGACAACTACTTGTTCCAGGATATCAAGTGTAAGTGTCCTGGCGACCCTGCACCAAGGGCCATCGGTTCAATGGTATTTACTATTAAATAATTTTTTTATCTCTTTAAGATGAATAACAACTTCAAACTTTTTGTCGCATTGCTGGCTTGCTGGGTCTGTACATTTGCTGCCTCAGCTCAAAACGCAGAAAGGGTGATTACCGAATCAAGCGCTCCTGCTGAAGACATCTACATTGATGACATCGTAAGCAAACGCCTTATCACAGATGCAAAGCTCATGAGTTATGAGCCTGTCCGCGAAGCGGATATTGCCTGGGAGAAAAGAGTGTGGAGACTGGTTGAAACCCGCGAAAAAATGAATCTCGCATGGAGGGCCGAAGAAGCTCCTTTCTTTAACATCCTTAAAGACATGATTCAGAATGGTGACATCACCGTTTTTGAAGATGAAAAATTTAAGCAAGCGCTTACCTTCGAAGATGTTGAGAAGAAGTTGTTTGATGTTGATACCATTACCACCTTTGATTACGATACTGACGAAGAAAAGGTGCAGGTGGTAAAAAAACACCAAAGACTGGAGAAATATCTACCGTTTCCGTGTTAAGGAAATCTGGTTCTTCGACGAAGAAGCTTCCATGATGAAAAATCGCATCATCGGCATCGCTCCTTTATACGAAGAAACCGTAGAAGGCTTGGACAAACCATTGGAATACCCATTGTTTTGGGTTTATTATCCTGAGGCAAGAACATTTTTGTCAAAACACAGGGTGATCAGTGATAACAATGATGTAGCTCCTATGACTTGGGCAGACCTTCTGGACAACAGGTATTTTACCAGCATCATCTATAAGAAATCCAACGTGTTGGACTACAAAGTAGATCAATATTTTGATGACAAAGATCCCATGTTTGGTTTCGACCGATTAATGGAATCTGAAAAAATCAAAAACGAATTGTTCAACTTCGAACACGATCTTTGGGAATATTGATCTTATGATCCCATGATATAAATCCTTCCCTTTTTAGGGAGGGCTTTTTTTTTATCTATAACTGAAGGCTTAATCCATCATATGAAGCCAAAACTCCGGCCGGCAATAGTTTGGACCATTGCTCTACAGGACCCAATTGATGGCTCATATGGGTGAGTAGAGTAGTACCGGCACCCACTTTTTGAGCTACTTCCAAGGCCTGGTCTAAGCTAAAATGGGCGTGGTGAGGAACCAACTGCAATGCATTGATGACCAAGATTTCAACACCAGCTATTTCTGCCAAGGTTTGGTCTGGCAGCTCAGAAGCATCGGTGATGTATGCCAGCGAACCTATTTTAAAACCCAAAATGGGCAATCTACCGTGGATGACGGCAAGTGGAAGGATTTGAACAGAACCCACTTCAAATGGTTTTCCTTCTTCAATTTCAATTAACTCTACCCTTGGCGATCCGGGGTATGCCTTTGCCCCAAATACGTAGTGATACCTCTGCCTGAGGTCTTCGATTACCCTTTGGTTGGCGTAAGCAGGTATTGACTTTTGTTGCAGAAAGTTGATGGGACGCACATCGTCAAGTCCCGCCGTGTGGTCATTGTGTTCGTGCGTAAATAAAATGGCATCCAAATCCATTATGCCGTGGGTAAGTAATTGTTGGCGGAGATCAGGGCTGGTATCGATTAGGATCCGACACCCACCTTCTTCCACTATCACGCTACTTCGGCTGCGGATGTCATTGGGATCTGAAGAATGGCAAGTGGCACATTGACAGCCCAATACCGGAATGCCTTGCGAAGTGCCCGTTCCTAGAAAAAGCAGTCTCACACCTGTAAGAGTTCTTTCAACTGATTTTCCTGGTTTTTGGCAACTTGTCTGAAAAATTGCTGTGATTTTTCGGTAAGACTGGCCTCATCAATGGACAAGGTGCTGAGAATGTCCAACAGGATATTGATCCTGCCCTCGATATCGTAAAAGCGGTTGACAACCACTATTTTTTTGTGCTCCACTACGCAGTAACCTGAATTGAAATTGCCTTTTTCATACCTCACGGTATATTCCAGCTCTTTGAACAACAGTTCTAACTTCTCCAGATTTGATTTTGAATACTTCAAGTTAATCTTTTTTGGTCATATAGGATTTACAAATATATTAAATTTTCATATCTGTGGAGCAGATTTGACCACCTCTTTATCCACATCTTTTATTTGGTCATCGCCAGGGTTCAAATTGTATGATTTTACCATAAAATGGGCCTGTACCCCTCTTTTTTTGGATAAAATTTGGCAACTTTGCAAAATAAATGAGGATTATTCCAACCACCATTTAAAAAATCTACTAAAACCAAATGAAATTCGGAACAAAAGTTATCCACGCAGGCATCCAGCCGGATCCCGATACAGGGGCCATCATGACACCCATCTACCAAACATCTACCTATGTGCAGGAAGGCCTGGGTCGCCACAAAGGATTTGAATACGCCAGGACCCAAAATCCAACCCGAAAGGTGCTTGAAAAAAACCTGGCAGCCCTTGAAAATGGGGTAGATGCCATTTGTTTTGGTTCCGGACTGGCAGCCCAGGATGCTGTACTCAAGCTGCTGAACCCGGGTGATGAAGTAATTTCAACCAATGATCTCTATGGTGGTTCTTACCGACAAATGGTAAGGGTATATGCCAAATACGGCATCGTCTTTCATTTTGTTGATATGCAAAATCCGCAAAATATTGCCGATAAACTGACTGACAAAACCCGCATGCTGTGGATTGAAACGCCAACCAATCCGATGCTGAGCATAGTAGACATCAAGGCTTGTACCGATGTGGTAAAGGGTAGAAATGTAATTACTGTCGTGGACAATACCTTTGCCTCACCCTATCTGCAGAATCCCATTTCTTTGGGAGCCGACATCGTTTTGCACAGCGCTACCAAATACTTGGGAGGCCACTCCGATGTAATCCACGGTGCCCTGATTGTAGACAGCAACGAGTTGGCAGAAAAACTGCATTTTATCCAGAATGCCTGCGGTGCCGTACCGGGTCCCCAGGATTGTTTTTTGGTCTTAAGAGGCATCAAAACCCTTCATGTAAGGGTGCAGCGTGCCTGTGAAAATGCCGCGAAGATTGGAGATTATTTATTAACCCACTCCAAAGTATCGAAGGTGTATTATCCCGGTTTTGCCAACCATCCCAACCACGAAGTAGCCAAAAAACAAATGCGCATGTTTGGCGCCATGATTTCGTTTGACTTAGTTGACGACAGCGAACCAGCCGCCAAAAGAGTGTTGGAGGGAACCCACTACTTTTCATTGGCAGAATCTTTGGGTGGGGTAGAATCATTGATCGGTCACCCCGCATCGATGACCCATGCCTCTATACCCAGAGAAGAGCGATTAAAAGTAGGTTTGACCGACTCTCTGATCCGCCTGAGTGTGGGCATTGAAGATGTTGAAGACCTAATCCAGGACCTGGACCAAGCACTGGCAAAGGTATAATCATGCCATTATTGCCAACGGCAGACAGGGTTTAATCGTTATACAGTTAAATAGCTGCCTCATGCAAGTTTTAAGGTTTTTCACATTTACTTTGCTGGCCCTGATTTCCTTTGTTTCATGCACCAAAGAAAAAGTGGACTGCATTCCTTTGGATAAGGCCAGCTGTGCCTGCACCAAGGAATACACCCCAGTATGTGGCTGCGATGGGAACACCTATTCCAATGCCTGTCACGCCTTGTGTTGGGGCATTACCAACTTTAGCGCCGGGCCCTGTGTAGAAAATACCACCGACAAGCCTTTTGGCACCTGGTATTTTGCCGGCTATCTCTTTGCGGATCAACTCAATCCTGACAAAGTGGTGAAAGCCCATGAGTACGATGTTTGGCTTCAACTGATAGAAGAAATCAACTCTGGCAGCTACCGATTGTTTTTCAGGGGAAATAGTTCCGTCAATTCGTATGGCGGTGACTTTAATTTCAAACCATCGGGTGAACTTTCCTTTATCAACATGTATCAAACCGAAAAAGCGGGCCCTCCTGCAGCCATGGCCTTTGAAGACCGCTATCTCAAAGCCCTTGCCAAAGCAGATCATTTTCAGATTACCAAAAATGTAATGTACCTCAATACAGCAGTAGATGGAAAATCTGAAAGAATGGTCTTTGTACCGGGTTTTTAAGCCTGCTTTCTGTAATTTTCACTTGTATAATTCCGGAATAAGTGCTAATTTTGCAACTCCTTAAAAAAGGAAGTCCATGGCGCGGTAGCTCAGTTGGTTAGAGCGTGCGATTCATAATCGCAAGGTCGGGAGTTCAAGCCTCCCCCACGCTACCCAAGGTAAAACCGCTTACATTCAGTTGTGAGCGGTTTTTTTATTTTACAGGAACACTGCGTTCAATTAGATAAATGATAGACACTTTCAGGAACTGTATTTTCATTATTTGTGTTGGGAACCATTAATCAGTTCTATTTTATAAATTAGATTGGTTTCGGATCAAACATTTTAATATCTATTGCTTTATTCCCAAATTGCTACTAATTTTGATATTTCTTCATTAAGGTTGATTTCAATAACAAAATGGCTAAAAATTTATTAACAAAATATCTGCAGGAAATAAATGTAAACGTTGACGTTTTGTTATTCAAAGAGGAAGAAATTTGGGTTTCTTACTGCCCCGCATTGAACTTATCATCTTATGGTGATGATGAAGAAGATGCGAAACAGGCATTTGGAGAGGTTTTATCTATTTTCATTGAAGAAACAACTAAGAAAAGAACGCTAGATAAAGAATTGTTGAAACTAGGTTGGCAATTACGACAGCAGCCAACTCTTATATTTGATCAACCAAAAATGGTTGTTGATAAAAAACTTATTAATAAAAAAATAGAAACCTACAAAGAGCAATTCGCAGTGCCTGTTTATGCATAATATATGGGAAGCCTTATTTTTGAAACAGCAAAATGGAAAAAGTAGCTAAAAATGAAAGGCTTATTGCACAAGCGAACAAAAGGAAGTCACGAAATTTGGGATTACCCAGATGGCTCTTTAGCTAGACCTGTTGTTTTCAGAGGAAAGAAAAAACAGATACCAAGATTACATATTGAAACCTGCTTGGACACCCTTTCAATTGATTTCAGACAATTTGTAAAAGAATATGAAAGCTTGTAAAGTCTACAATAAACCAGATTATTTTTTGGAGACCTTACTAAATCAGACTAATTTTTTTTAAAAAAGTAAGTGCTTTTCTATTTAGCGAGGGCCTCTCGTTTGTCTTAAATTCCTGGACGTATTAAATCAGAACCCACCTTCTTTCTGAGGATAAATTCCAAGTCTAAAAACCGTCGTTTTTTAAGGGTACCTCTTCTTTCCTACTTCTTCGAAAACATCTTTACCACCTTGTCACCTGCATTGGTAAGGATTGACATCACGTATTTGCCCCTTACCAGGTTGCTAATGTCGATCACATTGCCGGGATTGAGGATGTCGGCAACCACTTGTCCGGAAGCATTGAGGATCTGCAATGAAGATACCGGCTCGTTGACATGGATCTCATGTTTATTGGGCACTTTTTTTACATCAGGATCCGGCTTTAGTTTAGCGGAATAATTGGCATAACTGTCGTTGCAAAAATCGAAGTCCCACTCAACATGGTTCCAGGTATGCCACAACAACATGGATGTGTTGGTACCGGGTATGGGCCACACACTGGTTTCAGGGCCTGCATAAGTAATGAAACGGTTTACCTCATTGGGTGAGATCTGTCCTTTTTCAGTAGATACAATGTGGTGGATGGGTTTGGTAGACCCCAGGCTTTTGTATTCCTCGTTGACCCTGTCAATGGTGCTTTCCAAAAACAGCATGTGATCATTGCCCCAGTTTTCTACATAGGTTTGGGGCATAAAGCCATCTACGTATTGATTGATGGTTGAGATGGGAAAAGAATGCGCTCTGGGATTGCCCCAGGTAGTGCAGTAAAACAAGAAGTCATCCTTGGCATAGTTGTCTTTTCTGGCCCGTTCTCTGGCGGCATCGAAGGCCTTAAACATCTTGGAAGCAGCCAGGGGCTTGCGATCAAATTGGGCTTCTACATCGATGACATAGCCCTTGTATCCAGACTTGGCAGCCTTATAGAGGGCCTCAGCCTGCTGTTTTTCATTGCCAGGATAGTTGTACGACCAGGCCCAGGCTTCAATACCTCTTGATTCGAATATTTTGGGAATGCTGGCATCCACCAGCTCGGTCCACTTAACGGTGTCTACCCGCCCATTGGCCACCTTGACATAAATTCTTTTGATGCCCAGATTTTGCATGGTATCCGCGAGTGACTCATAGTCCTTAAACTTGGTCAGCTCCAGGTACCACAGCCAGGCCCCCAGCTTGTTGCACGAGGCTTCTTGTGCCTTCATATGAAATGCATAAAGCAGCAAGAACAACGCCACAATTACCCCTCTTCCTTTTCTACTCATTGTCGCCATGCAATCTGATGATTCGTATCTTCTCTATCCTGGTGTCGCTAACGCTTTCCACGATGATTTTGTTGTGTCCTATAATAATTTCAGCACCCTGTTCAGGAATGGTTTCTTCCATTTTGACCACCAGGCCTGACAGTGTTTGATAATCACCCTCTGGTAATTCCAAAACCGGGTACTTTTCGTTGAGATAGTCTACTTCCAATCTTCCGGCAAAAAGAAAACTGTTGTCAGATAATACTTCTTCGGTCATCTCTTCTACATCGTGTTCGTCATCGATTTCTCCGAAGATTTCTTCCAGAATATCTTCCAGCGTTATCAATCCTGCAATGCCTCCGTATTCATCCACCACGCATGCAATATTGAAGCGCTCTTTGATAAACTTCTGCATGGAGGTCCTTTACCCCCATGGCATCCGGCACAAATTGAACCGGTGACACGATCTTTTCGATCTTGTCAGGATTATACAACAGCTTTTGATGATGTATATATCCTACGACATTTTCAATGTCGTCATCCACTACGATGATGCGAGATATTTTATGGGTTCGAAACAAATCTACCAATTCATCGATGGTATCTGTTTTGTAAACATAAATGATCTCATTTCGCGGTATCATACAATCCCTCACCTTTACCTGACCCAAATTGAGGGCATTGGTGAGAATTTCGCGGTCTATGTCTTCTGAATGAGAGATGTTTTCATTGATGTATTCTTCCAGGTCATGCCTCGAAAAAACGGGATCTGTTTCGGCACCCGGCACTTTTAATACCTTACGGATGATAAAATTGGAAACACCCGTTAGAATCCAGGTGGGCATATAAAGCAGCCACATAAAAAATCGGATGGTCAGGGCTGAGCGGTAAAGGTATTCGTTGGAATAAAGCTGAGAAAAGGTCTTGGGTAGGAATTCTCCAAAAATTAAGACCACCAGGGTGATGATCAGGGTCACACTCAACAGCAAAACCAAGCTGCCTTCACCAAAGTAAGGCATCAGCAAGGGTTCGATGAGTTTTGACATAAACAAGGTGATCAACACCAGCACAATGTTGTTGCCCACCAGCATGGATGAAAGGAATTCGCGGGGCCGCTCATAAAACCCGGCAATGATTTTACCCTTGACGTGGCCCTTGTTTTTTAACACCTCGATGCCCAACTTATTAGCTGACACAAATGCGATCTCAGACCCCGAAAAGAAGGCCGAAAGCAAAAGCATCAAAAGGGACAGCAAAATCAGTGTTGTCATTCAAAAAAAAATTCTTGCAAAAGTAATAATTTTTGGTTTTTATACCGCATCTGAGGATTTTCCCGGCTTAAATTCCCGGAAGGCTGCAGACATTTCAACAATTAATTCGGGGCGACTCTCAATGGCATTGCCCACAACAATAATATCTGCCCCACTTTTTAAGTTTTCTGCTACTTTTTCTGGCGTTTTTATGCCACCACCCACAATCAAAGGAACCTGGATGGCTCCCGAAACGGCTTCGATCATGGCAGCAGGCACAGGTTTGACAGCACCACTGCCCGCATCCATATAAATCATCTTTAAGCCCAAAAGCTCACCTGCCATGGCCGTGCAGACGGCTATGTCTTCTTTATTGGCAGGAATCGGAGTGGTATTGCTCATGTATTGTACCGTGGTCTGGATGCCACCATCTATCAGCATGTAACCCGTAGATATGATTTCAAGGGGACTCATTTTGAGGAAGGGTGCTGTGATGACGTGTTTGCCTATAAGCAATTCAGCGTTTCTGCCGGATATAAGAGACAAAAAAAGCAAAGCATCAGCCCGGTAACTCAATTGAAAGCTGTTGCCGGGAAACAAGACCATTGGTATCGTACATTTTTCCCGAATCGATTTTAATACCTGGTCCAACATGTCATTTACTACAAGGCTACCTCCTATAAAAAAATAATCTACACCACCGGCGATGGAGAGTTCTATTACCTTTTCCAACTCCCTGACCCGCAGTTTATCGGGATCAATCAGTACCACAAATTTTTTATCACCCGTCTGCCTCGCTGCCTGCCAGTCCTGATATATGTTCTGCATGCTCTTTATTATGGTTGAGGCAAAGATACCGATTTAAGCTCCAAATATGATTTTTAAGGATTTTTTGCTGGTAAAGTTGATTTCAGCTGATAAGACTCATCTTAACTGCCATCAATTTTCACCTTTTTTAGGTCAAATCAATTATTTTAATTATATAAATAATTAATTAATAATACAATATAGATTAAAACATAGTGTAATATTAAAAATACCCTGAATGGTATAGGCATTATTGGCATTCTGGCAAGATATCTGCATAGGTAGGTTGTTCAGATTATTAAGGATTTTACTTAAGCAATTGTTACTTGAGACCGGTCTAGGGGAAAACGACCGGTCTCTTTTTTTTTACCTGCCTCAAACTGAATAATTTCTTTAATTTCGTAGGTGACAAGTCATTGAACACCGTAAAGGCAGAACTTCCATGTTGAATCAAATCCACCCCAACAAGATCCGGCAAATTTTATTTATCACTGTACTGCTTGGTTTGGGCATCACCATTGCCATGGAGATGTTTTTTATGCTGGGGGCCTTCCTTGGGGCGGTTACCTTGTACGTATTGATGAGAAATCTGATGATCAGATTGGTGGTAGACTACAAGTGGAAACAACCCCTAGCTGCTTTGATGCTGATGTTTGTATCCTTGATCTTACTGGTGCTCCCTGTGGCATGGCTGGCTTCCATCGTTGTGGATACCCTTAGCCCTGTAATCAATGATCCTAAAATTGTGACCCGTACCTTTGAGCAAATCAACATTTATCTGGTTGAAAAACTTAAGCTCAACATCCTGAATGCTAAAAACATTGCCATCATCAATGAAAAACTCATGGTCATGGCACAGTCTACCCTGGGAGGTACTGTGTCAATTCTTGGCAACCTCGCCATCATGTATTTCATGCTTTATTTTATGCTCACTCAAATCAACGACATTGAATTGTGGTTGAGGCGCAACATGCCTTTGAAACATTCCAATGTGTCAATAGTATTAAAAGAAATCAAACAGGTCATTTACAGCAATGCGGTGGGCATTCCCATTGTTGCCTTGGTGCAGGGCATGGTAGGCATGCTGGGTTATTTTATTTTTGGCAGTTCTGAATATCTGCTCATGGGTGTATTAACGGGTGTAGCCAGTGTGATTCCTGTTGTTGGTTCTATGCTGATCTGGCTGCCTTTGGCCATTTACGAGATGTCGCAGGGTAGAACATGGCCAGGCATCCTCATTGGAGCTTGGGGACTGATGGTAATTGGATCTGTAGACAACATTGCCCGCTTTATGTTACAAAAAAGAATGAGCGACACCCATCCCCTGATCACCATCTTTGGGGTTATCATTGGCGTCAATCTTTTTGGCTTCCTGGGTGTAATTTTTGGACCCCTCATGCTTTCCATCTTCATCCTTTTGATAAAAGTGTACATCGATGAGTTTGGAAAGGCCGGAGTAGAAAGAAATTAACTTTTGCCTTGCTCGCACTGGAATAAAGCTTCTCTCAGTTTTTGAATTTCTTCGTCTTTTTGCTGTAACTGCAATCTGAAGGTATCTTCTTCCTGCACTTGTTCACCTTTTAGCTTCTTCTTAAAGTTTTGAAGACTTGTTTTTAAGTCCCTCAAACCGTCTTTAGGTGAGTTGCCTTCGTATAGATGGTAGGCTGTGTACCCAATAGGTACAAAAAACAACATGAACAACATAAATCGGGCAAATCCGGTAATTTTGTATCTTGATTTTGACATTTTCGCTTGTTTATCTTACATAACGAAACTTGCCCCCTGTTCGGTTTCAAAAGTGGTCGATCAAAGGAGTATGTTGGTCTTGTTTTTAGGCAATTCTGCCTTAATATTTTCCGATCAGATGCAAGAGGGCATCGGTCCAGCGATAAGCAGAGCGGTACAAGTGATAAAAATGATGAACCTCTCCCCCAAAAGAATTGAAAAAAGAGGCTATGTCGGGAATGGAACTGCCTTCAAAATCAAAGTTTTTACCCCTTTGTATTGCATCTTTAATCGCATTGTCCAAAAGCAGGGCTTGGGCTCCCCTTATGGCATTGCTTTTTCTGCCCGAAATGAGATTGTACACGGTGGTTGCGTCCTCTACGGTGAGGAGTCCGGCATGGGCCACTCCGTTTGGATCTCTGGCGAGTGTAATTTTTGCATTGGCAGCTGAGCAGTCAAATATCTGATGTACAAGGCTTGGGGGATAAGGTAGGTCTCTGTTTTGTTTTTCAAAGCTGGCCCGCACCAGATGGACTAGTTCTTCAGCTTGGGCAGAGGTATCTACCAGCAGTCTTGCCTGAGCATGTTTAAGGTGGTTTTGCAGCTTGGCACTGCGATTTGTTTCATATTCCTCAATGCGTTTACCTTGTATGAGATAGGTTGTTCTTTTTTTGTGGTGAAACCCCTTGGCCTTCCAGCCAGAAATATCCTCCACCATTGGGCTGAGGCAGAAGCTGGTCAAAAATACCCGGGGTAGGGTAGTAAGCAGGGAGGCAGTCAACCCCTCAAGATCCTGTGTTTCACCCGGCGCAATCCACATGCCAAAATAAGGAGTAAGCCTGGGCATAACCAAAGCTTTCAGGCCGTATTTTATGCGGTAATGACCTACAAACAGGGCAACGGCTTTGTCTTCATCAAAAGCCACCCATGCCCGCCAATCACCCTGGGTGATCACGCTGTTTAACCAGCCGGCTTGAAAAAATAGAGGCAGCGCCGCCTTGTGACTTGCACAAAAGTGATCGTATGCCACGCTGTCTTCTCTCCAAACCATGGTGCAAAGATGATGATTTTCTGTTAGTCGGAGCATGGGCTAAAGCACAACATTTACGCAAAAAGGGTGCAACCTTTGCCATTTTCTTCCGTTTTACTGGGGTTGCACATCTATATTTGCACATTAAAATCTGATAACGGTGAATTCAAAATGGTGGTACCTCCCTGTATTAACGACCTTTGTGGCATCCTGCTGGCTGGCCTGGCAAATCAGGGACGAGCAACACCAGATTGATCGCCTACAGGCTGACTATGCGGAAATCCACCGCATCAACTACGGTCTCTTCAATATGCAGGAGTGGAAAGAAAAGGCTTTTTATGTTTTCACCGGCCACATTGAACAATTTCAAATTTCTCCCAACGCCTACAAGGAAGCAGAGGGAGAACTCCGAAAATATCTATACGGCATCTATGACAAGTACATAGGCAATGGGGCCATTTTTAACGAAGTCATTGCCAAGGCAGAAAAAAAACAACAAGGTCAACAAGATGTTGCTCAAACTTTTTAAAGACAACATCAAGGAACAAATTGAGGCTCTTAATATCAAACAAAATATACCCTCTATGGCCAGGCAACTGGCCGCTGAGTTGAAAAAAAATGAGCCCCGATTTCAACAACTTATGCAGGAAGAGCTGGTGCGCCTTCTTCAGTACAAGGATAAATACAGTTTTAAAGATCCAAGATATCCGGTTTACCAACAATATCAATGTGAAGACCTGGCCTGTGCTAAAGCTCAAATCACCCAACCACTGGAAGCTCACAAATCAAGCCAAAGGCATTACAATACCCTGCTGATGGGCTTGGTAGCCCTTTCGTTGGCGTTTTTATTCCTGCTGTATTACAAGGCACAGGCAGCATGGGCCGTGGCAGGTATAACCTTGTTTTCAGTATTGCTCCTGGGTTTGGGCATTTCTCTGCCTATGATTGTCATCGATGCAAGGCTCAATTCTTTTGTTTTTAACCTCTTTGAGCAGGATCTTTCCTTTGCAGAACAGGTGGTGTTTTTTCAAAGTAAATCCATCTTGGATGTCACCCAAAACCTTATTGAGAGCAGGGGCTATGACCTCAAGGTAGTAGGTATCATGATCCTTTGTTTTTCGGTTATTTTTCCTTTGATCAAATTGGTGTTGGGCGGCTTATTTCTCAACTATCCCACCTTACAACAAAGTCGCTTTGCTCGCAATACCATTTTTTACCTGGGCAAGTGGAGCATGGCCGATGTCTTTGTAGTGGCCCTTTTTATGGCGTACATTGGTTTCTATGGCATGTTTGATGCCCAACTGGCACAATTGGAACAAAACAAAGGAGGCTTTGCCATTGAAACGGTCAACTACACCCACCTGGCGGCAGGGGCCTTGTTTTTTACTTCTTATTGTATTTTGTCAATCCTCCTGGGCTTACTTATCAATAAATGGCACCAGGTTAAAGCAGAGCGGCCAGATACAGATCTTACTTAAAGTGATAGATCAATTGTAAGCCATACAAGCCGGTAGAAGGTACAATGCCGGGGTTTTCTTTTTCAAACTGCCTGCGATAATAAACCGTGCCTGAAAAAGACTTCCAAAAACGGTAGTTCATTCCTGTTTGCCACTCAAAATAGTGACGAGGTATGGCATTTGCCGCTGCACTGGCGTATGACAAGCTGTTTTCTACGACACCCGGCGCCAATTCAACATTTGCTAAGGCGGGCAATGCATAATATTCATTGGTTTTGCGGATGTAGTTGGATATCACACCGCCCTGAATACTCAAGTTGTTACCGATCACCTGAAAGTGCAGCAGTACGGGTACTGACCATTGTCGAACATTGGTGAGCGCATTGTATTCCTGTATTTTTGAATCCTGAATGATGCTTTCCGCAGGATAGGCATAGGTGCCTCTGTAATTTTCGTAATGAACTCCTGCCGACAATGAGAGCCTGGTCAATGGCTTCCATTGTAAGCCAGCTCCAATGCTATATCCTTTGTCTTTGGTGTCATGTGACATCAAACCTCCTACTGCAATGTAAGGCTTAAAGTTAGAAGCCCAACTTGATTTGATGCTGATAGTGGCAACGACAGGCATTTGATAATCGGAATTATCAGATAGGGCTTGAATTGACTTTTCAGACAGTAAGGTTGTTATCCATGGGTTTCGGCTTTCTTCGAGGTTACTGTCGCTGTCTGGTTCCACTTCATCAGCATGCTCATCTAGTTGGTTAACAACCATCAGGCTTGGGGCTGGCAAAGTAGTTTCATTGATTGCTGATTGAGTTAAAGCTGATGGGTAGTTTGTATTCTTTCTTTGGATGTTACGCTGAAAAGCAGTATTGTGGTTTTTTCCCAACTCGCTTGCTACGGTTGTTGTTTTCGCTGAGGTTTTCTTTTGTGCGGACGAGCTTGCAGTTATTTGTTCATGGGTGAGAATTTCCTTTTCCATCGACGAATTTACTTCAGACTTTGTGTGGAGTTGAACGATGGTCTCGGGCTTTGACCCTGCGTTTGTGGGTGTGGCAGGTGAGTCAACATTGCGGGCATCCGCAAAAGTATAATAGTAGCCTAAGCCCAGACCAAAGAGCAGTGGCCAGAACCAAAGCATCAATCTGTTTTTTCTTTTCTTTTCGGGCAGTTCCTTGTCCAGCATCTGCCTCATGGCTTCCCAGCCTTTGTCTTCCGGCATCCTACCTGATTTTTTGTTGAACCACATGGTCGTTTTCTTTTTTGGTCAAAACTGTTCTTAAAATTTGTCTTGCGTTGGATAAGTGCCACTTGGAAGTACCCTCGCTGATGGCTAATTTTTCTGCAATTTCCTGGTGAGAATAGCCCTCTATGGCAAAAAGTGTGAATACTTCTTTACTTGCCGGGGGCAACTTGTCTATTTCTTTTAAAAGGTCTTCTTCATACAAGGCAGATGGTCCTGATTCCATTACAGCCACATCATGACTGTCAAAGACCATAAATTTTACATATCGGTTGTTCTGTCGAACAAAATCTACCATGGTATTGTAGATGATGCGCCTTACCCAACCCTCCAGGCTGCCTTTAAATTCATAGTTGCACAGATGGGTAAATACCTTTAAAAATCCCATATTTAACACATCCATGGCCTTGTCTTCGTCCTGGAGATATCTGATGGTCATAGACCACATCACCGGAAAGAAGCGCCGGTAAAAAGCTTCCTGAGCCCTCCTGTCGTTGAGGGCACAAGCTTTTACCAGCTCTTCTTCGGTCCATGTCTTTTTTGGATAGATCATAAAGTATACATCAGCCCAAGGGCCATCCTGTTGTGTTGATAACGATCATAACCGTGATTCCGTTCATCCCAGGTCTGAATCCATTCTCTTTTTTTGGCAGAACTTTGCACCCCGCCAAAAAGGGATAAATGGTTGTTAAAAGCATAATGTAGCTGAAGGGCTAAATATCTTCCACCACTCGCTCCAGTATAGGTTTTTGAATAGTCGCCATTTTGTCCCTTACCTACCCAAGCATAACCCACACTGCCCTGGATACCTAATCTTGCTACAGGCTGCCACAAAAAGGTAGCATAGGTTGGGAAGCTGTGAATTTCGATGGTTTGATCCGGCAGGTAGAGTTCGGCACCGGCACCCAGACCTACTGCCCAAAATCGATGTAAGGCATATTTGGCATTGGCATGAAAAGCACCTCCAATGCTACTTTCTCCCCAGGGAGATATTCCTATCAGGGCTGCTGCTGAAATACTGCTGTATAGTTTTTTTGGCTGTAGAGAAAATCCACCGATTTTTTTCATTCCGTTCATTTCAGTCTGCTCCACTTTTTTGATGGTATTAGAAGGAATTTTGCATTCACCTCCGTTTTCCAGTCGTAACACCAGTTGATGAGTAACATCCCATGAAACGATGCTGCCGTACAACTTACTTCCATCTTTGAGGATGACTTTGTCGGTATAATGGACTGGATTCTGTGCCATGATATGACAGCCAAAGCCCATACAAATCAGTAAAACTAACAATGCCTTTATCATTTCACTTCAATTTTTGAGAGTAAAACAGGAGCTGATGGATTGGTGGTCTGGTATTGGTAAAAACCATCTGCACCTACCAATATGGCCAACTCATCACCAAGTGCAATCACATCCGTTACATCGATGCCGGATATGTGTTTCATTAGTTTTAAATTGGTCGGTGTTGACCGGTCGTAAATTTTAAAACCATCGTCGCACAGATAAAGGTATTTGGAAGTTAGGGCCAGACCTTGTGGGTAGGCCATGTTGTAACTTTGCACTACAAACGGACTTGAAGGATTGGTGATGTCGAGAATGTCGAGTTGATTGCGCACACCTCCGCAGGTGGTACCGTTGTGGATGGTAACAAAGGCCAGGTCATCTGCGCACACTACAGGGTCGCAACCGGTAACGTGTGAAAAGGTTGATAGGTGGGTAGGGCGGTATGGGTTGCTGGCACTAAAGATAAAAACACCGGTTTGTGAACCTATGTAGAGGTTGTTTTTATATGGAAAAATGGTTTCAATATTCCAGCCGGCTTGTACCCTTTGCTGGGCTACAGGACAATCGGTTTCGGTCAATGTGAATGGAATCAGTTCGTTGGTGGTTACGCCATATAGAAAGTTATTCAACACACAAAAACGAGTATAAGAGCCAGCTATGCCCGACCCCTGTGATACGACCGCAGGCGAAAATGAACTGTTTAGTCCTGGTTTTCCTGCAAAGTCTGCCGTTACCCAAAGGAATTCTCCTTCAAAATAATAGTTGCCATTATTATTCGTATAACAGTCTACTTCTTCTTTGACTTCATTGTACCTATATTCTACCAGATAGCCCTTATTTTGTACAAAACCAAATGATGGAAAAATGTCATTGCGGCGGCAAACTTCTATCGGCTGCAAGAAATTGCTGATATCAAAGGTTACCAGGTCGATAAACTGGTCGAGGTACATTTGTTTGCCGTGAATGGCGATGTCAACATTGCCCTCAAAAGCCCAGTAAGCTACAGGCATCGGATGGGCAGGATCGGCATTGTCAATGACGTGGATGCCCTTGCCCAATTCACCGATCAAGAGGTAATGGTCGTAGTAATAGATCTTTCCGGGATTTACTATTTTTTGAGGTGCTTTGACTTCCAGCGGAGTACGGAGTTCTTCCCCGGTTTTGTAAATAGCTTCGTACCTAAGATAGGTTTGAGAAGTTTTACAGGTATCCTTTAAACAGGAGTTCAGGGTTAGGGTAACGATCGCAAGCAAGGCAATAAGTTTGATTTTTTCCATCGGAATGAATTTTGTTGTTTACCGATAGACGCCAGAATGTTGCCGAGGGTTGGTAAAAGAGGTTTATTTTATTCTCCGCCGAAAATATTTTCAAAAAACGTTGAAAAACCAAGCCTTAGACCAGTTTCCTGATAGTTGCCATTGACAAAGCTCCAGAATACGTCGACCCGCATGATGTCGATGGCACCAATCTTAATACCCTCAATGCCCAAGCCCGGCTCAAGATATCTGAAACCATCTTTGATCAGGGCAGAACAGCTGTAGATACCGGTTATACCCAGCTTATTGAGCAGCGGAATTTTATCGTTGATAAAACCATCCATGTGGTGTTCAAACCAGCCTGCAACATAGGCATCTGTATTGGAAAACTGATAGCCCTGTTGCAACTTAAAGGTTTGCATATAGGGAGACCTAAACCCTCCCACCAGGTGGTTACCCCTGAAATGAAAGTAATCGGGCAGTCCCACTCTGGCTTTGTCCAGAAAAGTAGCGGCTTCCACGCGGTATGAAAAATAACCCAGAATGTTGGCAGAAACAAAGTGATCCAACAGGGTTAGTTTTATTTTAGAAAAAGAGGCATAATCATCTGCAAGTGGTGTAGCTTTTTCATAGCCTACGTATATGGTGGGATATCCACCCGTTATCCTCACCTTGTGGTCTGGATAGGTCTGGTATTTTTGACCCGGAATGATTTTAATGGTAAGGGCTTGTTTAAAGATTTTGTCGTTAAAACTAAATTCATCTTCATCTACATTGAAAGGGTTGTTGGGTTCGTACTCCTTGTTTTTGTAATACCAGCTTCTCTGCGAATTGTTAGACAAGCCACCTCTGTCAGCAATTGACAGCTGAACCGCGGCAGAAACACCATTAAACAATTCGGTGCCCCAACCCAGTTCAACATATTTTTTATCAAATAATTTGGCAGTGTTTCTTTTTAGCAACAAGCTATAAAAGGTATTGCCAAGGGTTGAGATAATGCCGGCTTCATTGTATTGCAAATAATCTCTGCCCCCACTCAAACGCAGGTACGATTGATTTTTTATGTTGTAATTCCATTTGCTATCCAAGGTCCATTTAAAGGTTTTATCGGCAAGTCCATACCGTACCTCACCCTTGATCTGGTATTGGTTGTAATCGTCCTTGTTCGACTTGGTGAAATAAGGCCGGAGTGAAAAGTTGGTGCCTTCCACCGCATTAAACTGAAAGGTAGTCAATGGCGAGATAAAGCCATAGCCTATTTTTTTTACAGAATTGCCTGCATTGTAGCCAAAAAAAATGTCCGTCAATTTGAAACGGTTGTTGGCTCTGTCAATAGAATCCAGGTACGCCGGTGATGAGGTAACCCTGGCGATTGAATCTTTTTTGACATAATCCATGGACTCCTCTGCTGTAAGGGGAATCGGCCTGTTTTGGGTCCAGTATGTAGTGTCATTTTTGATGACACTATCACTCACAGCAAAAACTTCACTTCCAAAAAAACCTTGCTTAAAGGGAGGATTAATTTCGTAGTTTTTGAAAATGTAATTAAAGTTGCCCTGGGTAGTAAATGTGAATACTTTTACTTTGAAGCCTATGTTTTGGGTGAAAAGAGGCCAGTAGCCGTCATTTCCTATGGGTAAAAAGACTTGCTGAATGTTGATCGTATCTACTACTGGATTCTTAAGTGCATCTCCTGAAACTTTGAGCTCCAGCTTGTTGATGTTAAACAGTCCTTCATTGATGTAAATGAAGCCACTGAAACAGGGTCTGAAGGTAGACTTGGGTTTTACTTTGATCTTATACACTTTTTGGCCAGTCTCATCTGTAAATTCTTCGTACAGGTAATAATTGTAATATTGAAGCGCGCTGCCGGATAATGGGCTGATGAGCTCTCTGAAAAGTTGGATGTTTTCGTTGTAGAAATTAAAATTGACGTAGCTAAATTGATTGACGCTGATGCCCCTGTCATCGCCACTGACTTTAGAAGACAACATTTCTTCCTTGTAATTTTTGGGAGGGGCAAAGTTGATCCTTGACAAAGATTCAGAAAAATAAAGGATGCCTTGCCGGGCTGAGTCCAGGATACCATCCATGCTGCCCAGGTTTTGACCGAGAAAACTCTCTGGTGCATCCACAATTTTCATCAATGCCTTGATGTAGAGTTCTGATCGGTAGGCAGGCGTTTTTTTGAGGTTTTGGTCCCGCAGCTCAATGGCTTTGCGGATGATGGGCATGGCTGGATCCTCGCCTGCTACTATTTCAACCTCAGCAATTTGAAAGTTTTCCGGCAAGAGGGATACCTGGATTTCTTTGTCTTTGGGAAATGAAATTTTTCGGGTCAGGGAGCCGTAACCCAGGTATTGAAAGGCCAGCTGGTGGTCTCCTGGCTTTAATTCCAGTTCAAAGTAGCCTTCTTCATTGGTGAGGGTACCATTGGTTGTACCCAATTCGTAGACGGAGGCAAAGGCGAGGCCACTTCCACTTCTGTCTGTTACCCTACCTTTTAGCCGGGATTGACCCATAAGGGCCATTACAGAAAAGAAAAATACTATGATAAGGTATGAAGGTCTGGTCTGAAACATGTGCAAAATTACAAATCTTTTGCGGCCAACTTCTGTTATAAATTGATTAAAAAAGGACATAAATAAGGCTCTTTGGCATTTAATAACGTTCATCAACCTTGTTTTTCATCCATTTTTTTCATATTTGTAAAAAAAAAGTATGAATTTGGAATTGGGAAGTTTATTGTCGAAAGCAGACACCTACAAAAGAGTGCTCCAAAATACAGCTACTTATAGAGTGGCTTGGCATCAAAGTCTGAAACCTCTCGTCATGACTACCCTTGAAGAGATCGTGAATAGGTCTGAAATCAAAGCTGAGGTAAAAGTGCAGGATAAAATTGAAAACCTGGAGGCTATTTTATTAGACCTTGGCAGGTCCAGCAGTGGCATCACTGAAAACATTGAAGATTCAGGTGTTAAACGCACCATGATCAAAAACAATGGCTCGCTCATCTACCAGCAATTGTTTAACGGTAAAATTATGGTGATGATCATGAGCCCCCACATTGAAGGCTACGGCGAACCCAAAAGTCCCCGCATGATCGAAATTTTAAGACCCGATGAATTAAAAATTCCCTTCATTGTCAGACATGTGGAGACCCTGATCAAAGAGATTACCGATTGGGAAGATTATGACGATGAAGAACCCAGTAAAACCGCTATAGGATTTCAGCCCATTGGCTACAAAAGAGAGGCCAATGAAGAATAATCTTACCTCCCAAAATCTTATTTTTTTTCAAGCCCTTTTTGAATTGATTTCAGGAGGGGTCATGCTGCTTATCCCTTTTTGGTTTACAGGGCATTTTGATCCTGACGAACTGGCCATGATCAAGTGGGCCGGCATCCAGGACTGTGCCATTGGTGGTCTCTGTTATACAATATACCGTGGCTTTGCTTACCAGGAAAGAGATCGCAAACTGTTTTTATTTTTAATGGCCTATCACCTGGTCATCGCTTTTCATATCTACCATGTAGATGATTTGGGTCTGCTGACCGCCAGATGGCTGTATGCTGCCCATTTTGTTTTTGCTTTTTCTTTTGCCATTGTGTACTATATAGAAAAAAACAATTACCATCCGGATACAAGGCTAAATGATGATGACAAGACTGATTAAAATTCTGCTCATGGCAGGCATGCTGGCGCTGGCTGTCTATTGGCGATTCTTTCATGACTTTCATGAAGTAAGCACTAAACTGCGCATCATCAATACGCTGTTGAGCATTTCCATCCTGCTTCTGCTCTTCAGAATCATCATTGATGTCATTGCCCTTTGGTACAAGATTGACCGCAAGCACGGCTCCGGCAAGCTGAGAGACAACCTCATTGTAGGTTTGTCTAATTTGTTTTCTATTATATCCGTGATTGCCATCATCCTGGGACTCCTTTCTATCTTTGGCCTCAATCCCAATGAAGTTTTTACCTCACTGAGCATCGTTGCAGCAGCACTGGCCATTATTTCCAAAGATTTTATTGCAGAAATCATTGTGGGTCTTTTCAATGGTTTTTCTACCAAAATAGAGCTGGATGACTACATTAAAGTTGGCGATCAAAAGGGCAAGATCATCGATATCGGATTACAAAAGGTAACCCTAATGAACGATGACGATGACATCATCTACATACCCAACCTCAAGTTTTACAACGCCGATATCATCAATTATACCAAACGCGATCTCCGCCGCATGACGGTAGAATTTCAAGTAGATCCCCGTTACATGGAGTCGCTTCAAAAAATTGAAACAGCCCTGGCCGAGACCTTGTCACAATACAAAGATTACCTGGAAATGGGTTCACACGAACTCAAGGTGGCCAATATCGACCGCGATCATGTGGAGCTGAAATTTCAATACACCTTAAAATCGGTATCGAGAGACATTCAGCGAGAAATTCGCAAAAAGTTGATGCGTAAAATGTTGGAAAGTTTGACCACCCATCCTCCTCTTTAGGGCTTTAATGACATTTAAAATAATCAAAGGGTTCTTTGCAGTCATTGCATTTGTAGAGTGACTTGCAGGCTGTGCTGCCAAATAAAGAAATCATCTCAGTATGGTTGGAGCCGCAATGTGGACAGGCTATGACCTTGCCGCTGCCTGTCAAAAAAGAAGGGTCTGAGGTTTTTTCAGCGGGTGGGGCAATACCGTATTTTTTCAATTTTTCTTTGCCTTCTTCTGTCATCCAATCGGTGGTCCAGGCAGGAGAGAGATTAGTTTCAATGATAGCGTTGTGAAAGCCGGCGTTCTCAAGGGCAGCGTTGATTTCAAATTGTATCACGTCCATTGCCGGACAGCCGGAGTAGGTGGGGGTGATCACTATCTTAATAAGTCCATCATCTGTAAAAACTGCCTCGCGTACAATGCCCAGATCCAAAATGGTGAGGACGGGCACCTCAGGATCTGTCACTGAGTCCAAAATGGAAAACAGGCCAGCATCGATGTTGACTACTGACAATTTTCGCATTTGCCGGTGATGGTAATGTTTTGACCCGTTACCAAAAACTTGCCAGGAATTTCTATGTGGGGAATTTCTACATTTTCAACACAATAGGTCAGATGACATTGATCGCACTGAAAATGGATGTGGGCATGATGGTGGTGGTGGTGGTGCTCCAGGCACTCTGACTCACACATGGCGTATTTGCTATTGCCATCCAGGTCTGTAATCTTGTGGATAAGGCCTTTTTCTTCAAATGACTTGAGGGTGCGGTAAAGCGTGATGCGGTCGATGCCATCAAAACCACTTTCGATCTCCTGCTGGTGGAGGGCATGGTTGGCGGCATCAAAAATTTCCACCATGCGCAGTCTGACAGGTGTAAGTTTGAGTCCGGCCTTTTTTAGGTAGGTTGTGGCATCCATGAATTTACGGCTTTTGCCTGATCAATATCAATACACAAAAATACAAAAAGGTTCGCAGAGCATCGATTTATTTGCTTCTCGAAACACCTACCAACACGGCACCGGAAACCAGGTCTACCACGGTATGGATGATGATTACGAGGTAAAGGGAGGATGTGTACATGTACAAAGCACCAAAAAGCAGAGAGATCGAGGCTATTTTAACTACAGAAAGCCAGCCTTGGTAAATATGGCTGATGGCAAATATAAAAGCAGGCACAATTAGGGCCAGGGGCACTGCAAATGAGGTAGCCGAAGTCATTTCGAGCACATAATTGACCATAAAGCCCCTGAAAATGATCTCTTCACAGATGCCGGCTGCAAAGGCCAGAAAAATAAAATGGCGATAGTCAGACCAGGTAGATGGCATGATATGAGATAAGTCCTGCCATTTTTGAGGGTCTTTTTTGTTTTGAATAACATTGTACACGGTGTCTACGATGTAAATGAGGGAGATGGCTACAACAATCCACAGAGCAGTGGGATTGATCATAATGTCGTGAAACCCCAGTTTTTCGAAAGATCGATAAGTGACATTCCAAAGGGTTAAGACCATCAATGAACCAATGAGCAGCATGAGACCATTGGTATAATAGATGTGTTTTTTGGGTGGCAGGTAACTCATGTCCATGTCTTCTTCATTGCCGGGTTTTTCCGTCATGATGGCCATGGTAGGGAATACCACACCGATTACAAAAAAGAAAAGATGGTCAAACCAGGTAAGTTCCATGAATTATCCAGGGTTAAAAAGTGATGCAAAGAAAAGAGATTTCTTTGTCTTTTTTCTTTTTAGACAGCAGCATTGTTGTCCTTCGTACCCACGTTGACCTTGGCAATAAAAAATATGCTGGATAAAAACAGGAAGGCCAGCACCAAAACGGAGTTGCGCATGTTGCCGGTCATTTGATAGACAATGCCAAACAAAAGTGTGCCTCCAACTATCGACAACTTGTACAAAACATCGTAAAGGCTAAAGTAAGACGTGATGTCACTTTCTGCATTCTGGCGTAGCAACAGCTTGGAATAAGTAGCCCTTGACAAGGCCTGGATCCCCCCCAATACCATGCCCACGAGGCCAGCTGTGAAATAAAACATCAGCTTGCTCGCTGTAAAATAAGCCAACAGACAGATGATCATCCATATTACAATCTGTATGATGATGGCGTTGCGATTGCCCACCAGTGAAGAAACCCGGGCAAAAAGCATGGCACCGGCAATGGCGATCAGCTGGATGATGAGCACTACCAGGATGAGCTCTCCGGTTTCCATCTTGAGCTCCTTCTCGGCAAAGATGGTGGCCAGGTAAATTACGGTTTGGACGCCGGCACTGTAAAGAAAAAAGCCAATCAAAAATCGACTCACATCGGGTTGGGTCAAGGCCTCTTTTAAAACTTTATTGATTTCTCTGTAACCGTTGCGAATGAACCCTTTTCCCAAGGCAGATCGATTGTCTTTGGGTAGGTTTTTGAAGGTTATTTGTGCAAAGCCTACCCACCAGATGCCCACCAACACAAAGCCAATTCTCGAAGGAAGATAGGGGTCGGTTATGCCAAACCAATACGGTTTTTGGATCATAATGAGGATAAATACCAATAAGATCACGCTGCCCACATAACCATAAGAATAACCCTTGGCACTGACCTTGTCGTATTGATCTTCTGTAGCAATGATGGGCAGGTACGAATCGTAAAAGACCAGACTCCCTGCAAAGCCGATGGTTGCCAGGATAAAGGCAGTAGTGCCCAGCCACCACAGATCGTCGGAGCCATTGAAAAAATACAACACCATACAATTGAGGGAGCCCATCATGGTAAAGACTTTCAGAAAAAACATCCTCCTGCCAGAAAAATCAGCGATGCCCGATAAAATAGGTGAAAGGGCGGCTATGATGATGTAGGAAAAAGAAACTGAAAATGAATACAAGGCTGCATTGCTGAAACTGGAGCCCATAAAATCAATGGTTTCAGGGGTCGCTTTTACAAAGTAAGTGGGAAAAATGGCCGTCGATATTACCAGGGCATAGGCCGAATTGGCCCAATCAAATATGGCCCACGACCTCAGAACTTTTTTGTTGTTTTTTGCCTCCATACGAAGTAAAATTACAGTTTTGGCAAACCTAAGCAAATTTTTGTTCAAAACGAGGCACAATCACCCTTTTTACGCAAAAGAAAATTTTAATATTTCCTTTAAAACAAAATAATAGTTTAATGCAACATGGGTTACCATCAGTTCATTTAATGATCCCTATTTTGCAACTCTTTTGAACCAACAAAAATTTTGTAACGTTAACTTATTAATTCAAATAGTCTCATGAAATTCAGTGACATTATCAATTCAGACACCCCTGTATTAATAGATTTTTATGCCGATTGGTGCAGTCCCTGCCGTGCCTTGGCTCCCATTATTCAGGAAGTTAAAAATGAGATGGGCGAAAACATCAAAATTGTAAAAATTGATGTGGATAAAAACGAAGCCTTGGCACAAAGACTCCAGGTAATGAGCATTCCAACCGTTGCCATTTTCAGGAATGGTAAGATGGAATGGAGGGCTGCCGGTGTCCAACCCAAACAGGTATTAATTAGCAAAATCAAAGAAATCGCTGCCATATGAAGCACGACATCGCCTCTATGAGGCAACACTATGCCAATGAAGCCCTAGACATGGCTTCTATAAACATAAATCCCTTTGAGGAATTTCATTTTTGGTTTGATGAGGCGGTCAAGGCCGAGGTACGTGAGCCCAATGCCATGACCCTCGCCACGGTGGATGCCCATGGCATGCCTGATGCGCGCGTAGTGTTACTGAAAGAGTTAGATGACACGGGCTTTGTATTTTATACCAATTACACGAGCGATAAGGCTCGCCAGATAGAAAACAATCCCAATGCCTGTCTGGTCTTTTCCTGGCTCGAACTAGGTCGTCAGGTACGGATCCGCGGAAAGTTGGAAAAATACGATGAAGAAAAATCCATCCAGTACTTTCAGAGTCGCCCCCGCGACAGCCAGATTGGTGCCTGGTCTTCGCCACAAAGCCGGGTCATCGAAGACCGCACCATCATAGAAAAACTGGTGGCAGAAACCGAAGCCTTGTTTGAAGGTCAAGACACCCTGCCCAAACCACCTCACTGGGGTGGCTACCTGCTGGTACCTTCTGAAATTGAATTTTGGCAAGGCAGGTTGAGCAGGCTCCACGACCGCATCAAATTCAAGATGCAAGAGGGCCGATGGACCATTTCCAGGCTGGCTCCCTAATGGTTGCCTAAATAAAATGGGCACCTATACAAAACCTTCCTTTTAACCAAAACTATCACTGCCATTAGATGTCAAATGGGGATTGAGCGATAATTTAAAGCGGTTCATCCAGAATAAGGCAGCCAATGCAACAATTGGCTTATCTTAGTGACTCAAAAATACACGTATGACATACGAGAATTTTACCGTAAGCGCACAAGACGCCATTTTGAAGGGTCAGCGCCTGGCGGCCAGTCTCAATCAGGAAGATGTACAAACGGCCCACTTGCTGATTGGCATCATCGACTCAGATGAAGTTATCATTCCCGATCTTTTTAAGGCCATGAATGTCAACATGCCCTTACTCAAAAGAGAGTTGTATAATTTTGTAGAAAAGGCACCCAGGGCAAAAGCGGTAGAAAAACAAAAGTTGACCCCAGAGGCCAATGCCATGTTGTCAAAAGCCAAAAAATTTATGGCAGACCTTGGCGACCAATACATCACACCAGAGGTAATGCTGATGGGACTGGTTGATGGCAACGATGCCCCGGCCGTGCTGATCAAAGGCCTGGGATGTGATACTGAGTTAGTCAAAAAAACCATCCTGGAATTGCGCAAGGGTAAAAAGGTAACCGATCAAGCCAATGCCACCCCCTTGCAGAACCTGCACAAATTTGCCATCAACCTCAATGCCAAGGCAGAGAGCGGTAATCTAGATAAAATTATAGGCAGGGATGAAGAAATCCGCCGCATCATCCATATTTTATCCCGAAAAACCAAAAACAATCCCATCCTGGTCGGAGATACCGGCGTAGGTAAGTCTGCTATCGTAGAAGGCATCGCATGGAGGATTGTCAATAAAGACGTACCTCAAAACCTCTTGGGCAAACAAGTGTATGCCCTCGATCTGCCCGCTGTCATTGCCGGTGCCAAGTACAAGGGCGAATTTGAAGAAAGGCTCAAATTTTTGCTCGACGATGTAAAACTCAGCAACGGAGAAGTAATCCTGTTTATTGAAGACATCCATACCCTGGTAGGTGCGGGTGGAGGCAACGGAGCCATGGATGCAGCAGGCATCATCAAACCTGCTTTGTCAAGGGGTGAGCTGTTTTGCATTGGCTCAACCACACCAGAAGAATACCAGAAATATTTTGAAGGTGACAAGACCCTTGCCAGCAAGTTTCAAAATGTAGACGTAGAAGAACCCAGTGTAGAGCAAACCATTTCCATCCTCCGCGGGCTCAGGAAAAATACGAAACCTACCACAAGATTGGCATTAAAGACGATGCACTAAAAGCCGCTGCTGAGCTGTCGGCCAGGTACGTGACCGATCGAAAGTTGCCCGACAAAGCCCTTGATCTAATAGATGAGGCAGCCGCCAAGTTGCGACTCGAACTCGACTCGGTGCCTGATAATATTGATGAGTTGAAGCGCAGGGTACAGCAGATGGACATCGAAAGAGAACTGTTGAAAAAAGAAGGCAATGCCCTTAAAGTAACAGAAATTGAAGGAAAGATAAAGACCGGTCGAGAAGAACTGGCCAAATTGGAACAGCTCTGGGACAACGAAAGAAAGCTGGCCAATGAAATCCAGCAGGCAAAGACCGAGCTCGAAAAACTAACCCTGGAGATGGATGCAGCCCTTCAGAAAGAAGACCATGCCGCCTACGCCGAAATGCAGAGTGGCAAGCAGGCCGCCATCCAACAGCGCCTGGCAGCAGCCGAACAAAAGCTTGCCACCATTCCTGAAGAAGATCGGTTTACTTCTGGTGAAGTAAGTGCCGATGATGTAGCGGAAGTCATCTCCCGTTGGACGGGCATTCCCGTAAATAAAATGTTGCAAAACGACAAAGAAAGATTGCTCGGCCTGGAGGCTGAATTGGGCAAAAGACTCATAGGCCAAAAAGAAGCAGTAACAGCTGTTAGTGACGCTGTACGAAGATCGAGGGCCGGATTGCAGGATCCCAACAAGCCCATTGGTAGTTTTATTTTCCTGGGACCAACCGGGGTTGGTAAAACCGAGTTGGCCAAGGCTCTGGCAGAGGTGTTGTTTGACGATGAAAACGCCATCACCCGCATCGACATGAGTGAGTACCAGGAAAAACACGCTGTGTCGAGGCTAGTAGGTGCCCCTCCGGGATATGTGGGTTATGACGAAGGAGGCCAGCTTACCGAAGCCGTGCGGCGCAGGCCTTACACCATCGTACTCCTCGATGAAATTGAAAAGGCCCACCCCGATACCTTCAACATCTTGCTTCAATTGCTGGATGATGGCCGCCTCACCGACAACAGGGGTAGGGTAGCCAACTTCAGGAATACCATTGTGATCATGACCTCCAACATGGGAGCCGAAAAAATCCTGGAAAACTTTGAAGACCTCGAAGCCCTGGGCGACAAGCACAAGGCCGATATCATCCAAACTACCAAAGAAGAAGTGCTCGACATCCTCAAAGAAAACCTGCGGCCTGAGTTCCTCAACAGGATCGATGAAAAGATTGTCTTTACCCCGCTAAGCAGGGCAGAGGTCAAACAAATTGCAGCGTTGATGCTTAAAAAAGTGGTGAAAAACCTGGCCATTCAGGGCATTGCCATCAGTTTCAGCGAGAGCGCTATGGACCTCATAGTGGACATGGGTTACGAGCCTGCATTTGGCGCCAGACCCTTAAAAAGAGTGATCGACAAAGAGCTGGTCAACCACCTGGCAAGAGAGATCCTGGGGGGAGGCTTTAAAAATGGAGAAACCATTTATGTGGGCACCGATAAAAAAGGATTCACCTTTAGCAAAGAAAAGCCGGCCCACGAAGATAAGCCTGTGGTAATCCAAGAGAAAAAAGAAAGTCCTGCCAAAAAGGAAGACAATGTAAAAGAAGTTGAAAAGGCAGCCAAAGACTTGCAAAAGGCCGTTGATGAAATAAAAAAAGAAGCCTAACAGCCTATGTTGCGATTGAGTGAAATACAGAAAAGATTGGGAGAACAAGTGGTGGTGATGGCGCCCGATACGGATGTGATCACAAAGCTGGTCATAGATTCCCGTAATATTTTGTATCCCTCCCAATCGTTGTTTTTTGCCATCAAAGGACAGCTGCAGGACGGCCACCATTTTATTGGTGATGCCTACCAACAAGGCGTGCGCAATTTTGTGGTGTCTGATGAAAAAGCTGTAAAAGTTTACAATGACATCAACTACTGTTTGGTGGCCGATGTCACTGCATTTTTGCAGTCCATTGCCATTCAACACAGGGCCGGCTTTCCGGACCTCACCGTAGTGGGCATCACAGGCAGCAATGGCAAGACCGTGGTCAAAGAGTGGCTGAGTTACCTGTTATCGAGGGTATATGCCACCGTTAAAACGCCCAAGAGTTACAATTCACAGATCGGTGTTGCCCTTTCTGTTTGGGGTATATCTGCCGAGCATCGAATGGCCGTTTTTGAAGCCGGAATCAGTAAGGTTGGCGAGATGGACAAGCTCCAAAAAATGATCCGCCCTAGCCTAGGCATCCTCACCAATATTGGCGATGCCCACGACAATGGCTTTGAGAATAGGGCAGAGAAACTCCAAGAAAAGTTGAGCCTCTTTGCCCATAGCCAATGTTTGGTTTACAATGGAGACGACCTCATGATCCACCAGGCTGCCAGTACAGCCGTCTACAAGGGTGAATTATGTAATTGGGGTTATGAAATGCACAATGCAGTGCGTTTACAACGGTCACCTTCAGATGGCATCGATTTGGTTTGGCAGGGCAAGGAACTTCACTTTGATTTGCAAGACCAGAGCAGCATTTTTTTTGAAAATGCCATGCACTGTATCTGTTCAGCGCTATGGCTCAAAGTGCCCGTATCCATCATCGAAGACAGTCTCGCTTCCTGGCAGGGCTTAGATATGCGCCTGCAACTGACCCTGGGTAAAAACGACTGCCTGGTGGTAAATGACTCTTATACCAATGATCTGCAAGCCCTGGCTGCTGCCCTCGATTTCACAGAAAAACACAAAGGACACCGCGAATCCATAGTCATCTTATCTGAGATGGAACACGCCATCGACCATCCCACTTCAGAAATTCTGGCCCTGGTACAAAAGGCCAAGGTTGATGAGCTATGGCTGGTAGGTAGTCTTTGGCAGCACACAGACCTGCCTGAGTATGCAAGGTTTTTTTTGGATACCAATGCCCTGCTTGATCACCTGCAGCAGCAAGAACCCAGTTCCTCCATCGTACTGATCAAAGGTGCCCGTCGTTTTGCTTTTGAGAAAGTATATGCATTTATGATCAGCCAGAGCCATTCTGTGAGTCTCGACATCGACCTGGCTGCCATCGAGCACAATTTGAGTACCTATGGCTCAATGCTGCAGTCGGGCACCCGACTCATGCCCATCATCAAGGCCAGTGCCTATGGAGCAGGCAGCGAAGAGATTGCCAAATTGCTGGAGCACAAAGGTGTCTACGCGCTAGGAGTAGCCTTTGCAGATGAAGGGGCTCAGCTGCGTCGTGCCGGCATCACCCTACCCATCGCTGTATTAAATGCCGATACCCAAAGTTTTCAAACCCTGCTCGACAATAGACTCGACCTGGAAATATACAGCCTCAATCAATTGCAGGATTTTGTAAATTATCGCCAAGGCAAGCTGCTACCCCTGGGCATCCATTTGAAACTCGACACAGGAATGAGCAGACTGGGTTTCAGAGAAGAAGACATGCCGGCCTTGCTCGATATTTTGCAACAATTTAAATTAAACATCATCAGCGTGTTTTCCCATTTGAGCAGCAGCGAAGATGAGGGCGATGATGGTTTCAGCCACCTCCAGGCCCAACGTTTTTTGATGAGGTATGACCAAATATCAGAAGCCCTGGCTTATCAGCCTAAGCGGCACCTCCTCAATTCAGCCGGCATTGTTCGTTTTCCGGAATATCATTTTGACATGGTCAGGCTGGGACTCGGACTCTACGGCATTGACAGCTCGGGTGTTGCACAGGATAGGCTCGAAAAAGTGCACACCCTTAAAGCAAGGATCATCCAGATAAAAAAATTGTTGCCCGGCGATTATGTAGGCTACAACAGAAGACACAAGGTAGAGCAGCCTACCACTATTGGTGTGCTTAACATAGGTTATGCTGATGGCTTTATGCGCCGTTGTGGCAATCATCGTTATCAGGTTTTGGTCAATGGCCACAAAGTGCCCGTTATTGGTAATGTGTGCATGGACCTGTCAATGATAGACCTTACCCAGGCCGGCTCAGTGGCAGAAGGAGATGAGGTCATTCTCTTTGGGAAAGACCTGCCCATAGAAGCCATGGCTACTGCCTGCGATACCATACCCTACGAAATCCTATGCAGGATTGCTCCCAGAATTCAGAGAAGATATACACAATAAGATTGTACCTTCGTATCCTGAACTAGCATTTTTCAGGTGGTAAAGGACGATAGAAATAAAGGCATATTATTGTCGGTGCTGGCAGCCTTGCTGTGGAGTACCGGTGGCTTGCTGGTCAAAGTGTTGCCCCAGGACGCCTTCACCATTCTTTTTTACAGAAGTCTTTACACATCGCTTTTTTTTCTGCTTTATTTTGGTAAAAAGGCCTTTAAGATCAACAAAAGAAGCGTGCTTTCCGCCTGCTTTTATGCACCGTTATTGCTGTGTTTTGTGAGTTCAACCAAAATGACCACAGCGGCCAATGCCATCTTTTTGCAATCAACCGGAGTGGCTTACGTACTTTTGCTTGAGCCATTGTTGCTCAAAACCAAGCTGCTCAAAATCGACATCCTTACCGTCGTCCTGAGTTTTGTAGGCATGGCCCTCTTTCTCATCGACGGCTTTGAAATGTCGGCCACCAATCCCGGTATCTACATCGCTATGCTCTCAGGCCTTGCCCTTGCCGGCATTCTCATCAGTCAAAAAAGCAATGCCTTTGAATACCAGACCGGCGGCATCTTTTTGGGAAACATCTTTGTTTTGCTGATCACCTCTCCTTGGTTTTTCAGCAAACCCCTGCCTACCTTCCAGGAAAATGCCATGTTGTTATTTTTGGGCTTTGTTCAATTAGGCCTTGGCTTCCTGCTCTTCACCTATGGTCAAAAATACATCACTGCCATTGAAGGTGCCCTCATCTCCTTATTGGAGCCTTTGTTCAATCCGTTGTGGGTAATGATAGGTTATGGTGAGGTGCCAGGTTTATTACCCATGACCGGCGGCCTCATTATTATAGGTGCGTTGGTGGTACGGCTGCTCTACCTCAAGCGGCTGAGACTACAGGCGGCCAGGTCGTGATTTATCTTTTGGGCTTATACTTAGAAAGCTCTAAAATCTATTTGTGCATCCTTTTGTGCCATCAATTGGTCGAGCGTTGTATTCGGATTTTTTTCCATATACGCAGTTATCATCTGATATCCTATGTAATTGGCCGTCTGCCCTGGTGCATCTGCCGGCATGCCCGGTGAATCGGGAGAAGGATTTATGTACTTATTGATGCGGTTGACATTGGTCTCATAGATCAGGTTTTGTTCTGTGAAAAACGACCAGATCTCCAATTCGTTGTTGCGTACCCAATCCATTTGTTCCTCTGTGTACTCAAAAATGATAGAATCCGGCTCTGCAGGTAAAAACTTTTTGAGTAAGTACAGCTTTTTACCATTATGAACCATATAATCCAGCAGCCTTACTCCGCCTGGTGAGCCTGTAATATCCTCTACTATGAGGTCTATGGTTTTTTTAGTCAGATAATCCTTGTCAAAGGTTCTGGTCAAATATCCCGAAAAATTAGGATTCGTAGGGTCAATGTTTTTATATGGATAATTCCTCCCCAAAAACATATCCAGTCCAATGCCGATGCCATCCCTGGGACCATCACTAAAAATAAACTTCTGAAAGCTAAACTCAGAAATGAAGGTATAAATCACAGGCTCTGTAAACTTTGGAAAATAAAACTTTACCCTTTTAAAGCCCTCTGTGGTCTCCTCCTGGTACCTCTTTAGATCCCCTGTTAGCATCATAGTAGTGTCAAATAATTGTCGCATGGTAGCATCACTCACAAAAGCCTTCAGTGCCTTGCTGTACATAGTGCTATCCTGCGTCAACGGCAGTACATGGCTGCTATAGATCTCCCAAAAATGCGGGTACTTGCCTTTCAATACTGCAAGGTCCCTATCCCAATTATTGGTATCCAGTGCAAATAGCGCCTGATCAAACCGCACAATCTCCGCTTTTGCAGGGATGTGAGATACGTCCACTGCATCTTCCTTGTCTTTACAAGAAAGGATAAAGAGAGAGGACGCAAACAGGAATATTAAAAATCTGGGCATGGTAATGATTAAAGACTGCAAATGTATAAAAAACGTAGGTTGGAAAGAAATGGATGTTTGTTGCCGAATGAAATTTGGCAATGGCCTAATTTGCACTGTAATTATTGGTATTCGTGAAAATAAAAATATCGTACATCCAAAAATCCATTAATTTGCCATCAGAACGTTATTACAATGGAAAAATTTCAAAACAAATTTCGCAATGGAACTGCACGTGCCCCATTTTGGGATTATGGGTGGGATGCCGCCTATTTTATTACCATCTGCACCCATGAACGCAAATGTTGGTTTGGGCATGTATTGAATGGCAAAATGGTTTTATCGGATATTGGTGAAATTGTCAATCATGAATGGTTAAAAACATTTGAAATGCGGCCTGATATGAATTTAATGTTGGGTGAATTTGTGGTGATGCCCAATCATTTTCATTCCATTATTGGGATTGGACCCAATGAATACAATTCCGGACGTAGGACCACAATGAATTGCGGTCCTGCGTCCAATACCATGAATCAATTCGGACCCCAATCCAAAAATTTACCATCCATCATTCGTGGGTTCAAAATGGCGGTAACCAAAAATGCGCGGATAACCAATCCGGATTTTAAATGGCAAATGCGGTACCATGACCATATCATCCGAAATGAAAAATCATATCATCGTATAACGAAATACATTTTGGATAATCCGGGCAAATGGGGTTTTGATTCAATACAAAATTAATCCACCTACCGGCCGTTCAAATTGTAATCCGAAGAATTGCTGCTGATCACGCCCAGAACCCGGTCATATCGGGTGGCAAATTCACGAAGATAAATGATGGTTTTGTATTCGTTTTCTGCATCCTGCCAGCTGCCTTCGGTGATGGAAAAATCTATCTTTCCGTTTTCACCTTCAGTGGCAAAAAGGTAGTCGTAATAGCCTTGTTTTAAAAGAATGTCGGCGGTATACATTTCCCTTCGATCATCGTATTTCATTTTAAATCTGGGTTGCAACTGGAAGTCGGTAAAAGCACCAAATACATAAACCTCTTTATCCAACCGCGGTGATTTGAGAGAAAAGATGACGTTGGTGTAGTCTGAGCGCAGGTCTTTCTCTCTGCCTTGCCACTCATTGTCGAGGGCATCAAAGTAGGCAAAGTTGTTCCTAAATTCTACGAGCTTGTTTCGATTTTGTAAGTTGCTGTCAAAGATGGCCCTTGAAAAATAGTCCACATTGTCAACGTAATAATTGCCATTGAAATCAAAATTGAAGGAATATACTTTTTGGTCCCTTCGCACGGTTGGTGTCAATAAAACTTCATAACCATCGATGAAGTGGTCGATAGACTTCACACCCCAACCTCTGCCTATGAGGGTACGGGTATCAAAAAACCGATATTCATTGCTACCAGGAAAACTGATCAAACCAAATTGATCAAAGGTAAAAAGTCCGTCTTTAAACACCCTGGGGGCAACGTTAAAAATGGCGTTGTTCCAGTTTCCATTTTGAACTACAGAAGTATAAACATCGCGCATGGGATTGAGCAACTTCACATCTTTTACCTGAAATGACAGATTGAGCTGCTGATTGAAGCGGATAAATTCTGTTTGCGAAGGTCTTACCCACTGCATGTTGGGCAATACAGCTGACTCTGCAACGATGATTCTTTTGGTAAACAATGGAGTGTTGTCATTGCCTCTGTCATAGACCAAAAGCAGGTAATTTCCCGAAATGCGAAGCCGGGTATCTCTGTTGGGAAGAGAAAACCAATAATGGGTAAAAATTTGTTTGGTGCCTATTGACAATTGCCAGTCGCGAATGCGCTCTTCTGCAAAACCTTCTACATATTCGATTTCCTGAATAGTACTTGCTTCCCAGTCTTTGGTACAATGGATCAGTTTGTAATAAAACTCATTGTCTTCTTCTTCACTGAGGTCATCAAATTGTATCACAAGGCGGTCGGCACTGTTGAGTCGCATAACTGGCACAGAGGTAATGATGCCGTTGACCAGGGTTTGGATGCTTCTGACCTGATCGGAATAAACGCTATTGGTATATTCAAAATCAGTTTGTGCCTGAACGCCGGTTTGCAGGAACCAGGCGCAGAGCAGGAGGGTAAAAAATAATTTCATTGAACGCATGTAAATTACGACGGGTAAATTACTAAAAAGTAGTTAAAAACGGGGAATTAACCCTTATTTAACGAAGTTTTCATCATTTTTGGGGTGTTTAGTAGCGATTTAGGAAGATTGGGGAACTAATTAAAAAAAGCTGGGTTATTAGATCTATGTTTGTTACAACAAATGTTAGTTTATGGAACGAAAACATTTTTTACAGATCATGGCTACCTTGCCTATAGCATACGGACTTTCTTCACTAGGAAAATGGTACTATGATGCCATGCATGGTCCCGGCAGCGATCTAATGCCGGTGTTATTTTTAGGCCATGGCTCACCAATGAATGGTATTGAAGACAATCCGTATTCCCGCAACTGGAAGGAACTGGGGCAAACCCTGCCAACTCCCAGAATGATCCTGGTAGTCTCTGCCCATTGGTTGACCAGGGGCACCCATGTTACAGCCATGGAGAATCCCAGAACTATATATGACTTCGGCGGATTTCCTGATGCGTTGTACCAGGTAAAATATCCAGCTCCAGGTAGTCCGGAAATGGCAAAAGAGGTTGTGCAAACCATTACCAGTGTTCAAACAGGTCTCGACCACGAATGGGGACTTGACCACGGCACCTGGACCATAGTACGGCACATGTATCCAAAGGCCAACATTCCTGTGTTGCAATTAAGTATAGACTTTAGCAAAGATGCTGCCTGGCATTTTCAATTGGCACAAGACTTACAAAAACTAAGGAGTAAAGGAGTTCTTATCATAGGCAGTGGAAACATTGTTCACAACCTGGGTAGAATCAACTGGGGTGGGCCGGAAGAATACGGCTACGACTGGGCCATCCAGGCCAATGATGAAATGAAAAAATACGTTGTCGATAGAAATTTTAAAGCCATGACGGAATACCAAAAACAAGGTCAACACTGGCAGCTATCGATACCGAGCCCTGATCACTATTATCCGTTGATGTACATTTTGGGACTGAGTCAGCCGAAGGAAGAGGTAAAAATATTTAATGATAAGGTAGCCATGGGCTCCATCACCATGACCTCGTTTCAATTTGGATAAAAAAAGAACGGTTTTGCAAACCTGGTCTGCAAAACCGTCCATTTCTTATTTGATGTTTTCTTAGAAAGCGTAACTCAGACCCACGGTTGAGTAGGACTGGGTGACACCTTTTTTGGTCCAGGTTTCAAAATCTGCCTGGCGAAGTCCATAGGTAAATCCAACACCAATGCCTTTCCACACATTAAAGGCTACTGTATTGAGCCATGTATATTCAAAAAGGCCAGGCTGTCCGGCTTCCGATCCTGCATATGGTAGGAAGGTAGTCAGGGTAGAAGACCAAGAAATGCCTCCTTTGAATTTGCGGGTATAGTCTGCCCTTACCTTGGCACCCAGTTGGGCTACCGATTCTACTCCCACAGCGTCAGAGAATGCAAAGTGATAGTTCAACGGGTGGACTACCACTACCAGATTGGTAACCGGGGTTAAGGTAGCTCCTGCACCCAAATCCAAAATGCCGGGATTATTGATTTTGAATAATGAAGAGCTGTATTCACCAAGGGCGGAGATGGCTACCCATTTGTTGAGCTTGTAGCCATAGAGGGAAGCAAACCTCAATACATCGGTCGACCTTCTGAAGTCGGCATCATCGGTTTCAATATCTTCGTCATCAAACTTGAGGTAGCCCAGGTTAAAGTTTCCGGAGTTGTTCCAAAAATACTTTTCAGCCTGTCGGTTGGCAAAAACACTTAGGCTTCCTGAAAAAGAGGCAGAAGTAGAATTTTTAATGGCATTGGTCTGCCAGTTGTTCGATTGGTTAAAATTGAAGCCCACTGCCCCGAAAAGCCCTGTTTTCCATCCTGATAATACGGTAATCTTGGAATCCAGGTCGGCAATTTCGCCCTTGATGGCATCGGCCTCAGCTTGTTTGCTAGCAGCCATTTTTTCCTTTTCAGCCTTCATTGTCTTTAATTCATCGAGGGTTTGTGCGCCCATTGTCCATGCAGTTAGACACAAACAAGTGGCCAGAAAAACTTTTTTCATACAGATTAGATTTAAGTTATTTGATTTCGACAAGGTAAAAGAAATGTAAATAATTCCCAAAAATGCAGCCTGCTTTTTGTTTTCTAGCCCATAATTTTTATTCCTGCGACAACGGCCATTAGGCATGAGGCAAGGGAGAGGGCCATGTAGCTCAGCGCAGCAAGACTGTGTCCTCTTTGCAACATAAAGATGGTCTCCACGCCAAAGGTTGAAAAGGTGCTAAATCCTCCACAGAATCCGGTGAGCAGCCACAACCTTCCCTCACTGTAGTACCCCGATTTGGGCAGCCAGGCTATCAGCATGCCGGCTATCAAACACGCCAGTACATTGCTCAACAGGGTATGCCAGGGTATGACATTGGCCTCCGACCGCCCCAGCCACAGGCCAAGAGCATATCGGCACACGGCACCAATGCCTCCGCCCATGAAGACATAGACAAAACCCATCAGATAGAAGTTGTTTTTCTGTGGGCAGAAAACCGGCTTAAGAAAAAGGAAAGGGCAACGGCTACCACAAACAAGATCATCAGCAGGTACAAATTGCCTATGTGCTGAAGAGAAATGGCCAAAAGGATAAATAAGATATTGACCCCAATCAGAATGCCGGTAGCCTGCATGTGACTTAGTCCGAGATCTATCAAAACGTGATGTATGTGACTCCGGTCAGGAAAAAATGGCGATTTTTTCTTTAGAATCCTAAGTGTAAATACCTTAAGGTATCAAAAAGGGGCAGAATGAGGGCAATGGCAAAGGAAGGAGCCGCGTCAAATTTATAGGGCGAATTGCCCAGGTCTTTGGGATTTCTATGAATAAAATTGCAAAATGCTACAAACAAGTCCTAATAGTAAGGCCCCAGTATCTCCCATAAAAATGCGGGCCGGAGTAATATTGAACTTAAGAAAGCCACAATGGAGCCCGACAAAGCAAAAGCAACGATGGCGATTTCCAGCCTTTGGATCTGGTAAAACCAGGTGCCAAGTACCAGTGAAATCAGCAGTGCTATGCTGCCGGACAAGCCGTTGATGCCATCAATGAGGTTAAAGGCATTGATGATGACAATGATGGTAAATATACTCAAGAGTACACTGGCGGGCAGGTTGAGTTCATAAATACCAAAAATGCCATACAGACTGGTAATTTTTACATTGGCCTTAAATACCAGGATGGCGGCGGCCAGCATTTGACCTGCCAGTTTTTTACTGGGTGAAATGGGATCAATGTCATCCCGGGCTCCTATCAGAAAAATGATGATAAAAGCACATAATATGTATTGCAGGTCGCCAAAATAATTGAAGGGAGTCCACATGATGATGGAGAACAACATACCAGCAAAGATGGCAATGCCACCTAGCGAGGGGGTCCTTACTTCATGGCTTCTTCTTTCTCCCGGCTCATCTACCAGATTTTTTTTATCTGCGAGGTGGATAATAGACGGAATGGCCACATAGGTAAGGGCAAACGAGGTAATAAATGACAAGATGATGATTACCATGCGACAAAGTTGACAAAATTGGCTTGATTATCAAAGTTTGTTGATGGGTGAATGTCAAGATTCTTCGCTATGACATTGTGCTTCAAAGTGTTGGCATTGAAAATAATATTATTTTAATTCAATATGTGTAATGCTTTATTGACTAGTGATTAAGTAGGCAGAAATCAAAGATAGAGGACAATTTACCCGCAATAACGAAGAAAAGAAAGGGCGGGTTCAATCCTGAAAGACCTATGTGCAAATCATCAAATTGCCTTTCTTAAAGACTAATGAAGCCAGGTATCTGGCCTGTAATTGCAATGTTTTTGTACTTTTGCACAGCTTTTTCGGCAAAATGGACACTTTAAAACAACAAATTGACTTCAACCGCCTGCCCAGTCACATAGCTGTGATCATGGACGGCAATGGTCGTTGGGCCAAGACCCATGGCAAACCACGGGTATTTGGTCATAAAAATGGGGTTGACGCCGTGCGTGAAGTGACCGAGGTGTGTGCTGAAATTGGCGTAAAATACCTTACTTTATATGCCTTTTCGACCGAAAACTGGAGTAGGCCAGTAAGTGAGGTAGGAGCCCTGATGGCGCTTTTGGTTGAGGCTGTACGCAATGAACTGAAAACCTTGAATAAAAACAACATTCGTCTACAAGCCATTGGCGATCTCAGCAAACTGCCTTCAGCCAGCCGGAAGGCCTTGTTGGAAGGCATAGAAGCCACCAAAAACAATACCCGGATGACCCTCGTCCTGGCCCTCAACTATAGCTCCCGATGGGAAATTGTGCAAGCCAGTCGCCTTATTGCGGAAGATGTAAAAAAAGGTGAGCTGGATCCGGCTGCCATTGATGAGCCTTTGTTTAGTAGCTATTTGTCTACCAAAGATATACCTGATCCTGAACTTCTCATTCGGACCAGTGGAGAACAAAGGATTTCAAATTACCTGTTATGGCAAATTGCCTATGCAGAACTTTATTTCACAGAAGTTTTTTGGCCTGATTTCAAAAAAACCAACCTACTGGAAGCCGTAATTGACTACAAAAAAGGGAACGCCGGTTTGGTAAAACCAGCGAACAATTGGAATCTGCCCCAAAACTTTAAATATTTCTTAAGATTGATTACAACAGCGTGTCATAGATCCCCATCGTTACCTATTCGTTCAGCAAATCGTAACACTTCGATGTCAAAATTTCTCAATTTATTCCTGCTTGGATGGATCACTTTGTGCAGCCAGTTTTTATCAGCCCAAACGGAGGGGGTAGAAATACTGCCCTATGGCGAGCGCAAAGAGTATGAAATTGGGGGTATCAACATTGAAGGTGCCGTCAACCGAGACAGAAATGCCATTAAATCCATAGCTGCTCTAAGAGAAGGAGATAAGATCACACTTCCCGGAGTGGAAATACCAAGGGCCATCAGGGCTTTGATGAAACTGAAGCTTTTCGAAAATGTGATGATTTTTCAAGACAGCATTGTCAACGGCAAAACGGTCTTTATTACCATTAAAATTGTGGATAAGCCTACACTGTCGCGATATTTTTTCAGTGGTATTAAAAAAGGCCAGCAGGACGAACTCAATGACATCATCAAAAACATTATTTCAAAAGAAGGCATTGTAACAGATGATCAGAAAGAACTGGCAAAACTCAAAGATTAAAGGATTTTATGTAGAAAAGGGCAAGCTGATGCAGGATGTAAATATGAAACAAAAGATGATAGCAGACCTAATTCAATCATTTTGGAATTCAATGTTAAACCAGGTGATAGAGTCAAAGTAGAAGATATTATTTTTGAAGGTAACACTAATTTTTCGGACAGGAAGCTGAGAAAAAAGATGAAACACACCAAACGTAAAGGTACTCTTCTGAAAAAAACCAAGTTTATTGAATCCGACTACAAAGAAGATACAGAATCATTAATTACATTTTACAATAACAATGGTTATAAAAATGCCAGAATTGTGCTGGATAGCACCTGGCGAGATAAAGATGGCGACATGATGATTAAATTAATCATAAATGAAGGATTGCCATTTTATTATAGAAACATAAGTTGGAAAGGCAATAACCTTTATACTTCGGAACAATTGAACAATGTTTTGGGCTTAGGTAAAGGTGATATCTATAATCCTGAATTATTGGAAAACAGACTAAGATTCAGTCAGGATGGCAGGGATATCTCCTCCATGTATCTGGACGATGGATATCTTGGCTTCAATGTCGATCCTGTTGAAATTTCTGTAGAAAATGATAGCATTGATATAGAAATGCGTGTATTTGAAGGTCCACAATTCACCATCGAAAATGTGGTGATCCAAGGTAATGACAGGACCAATGAAGACGTGGTAAGAAGAGAATTAAGAACAAGGCCCGGACAAAAATTCAGCAGATCAGAAATAATAAGATCACAGAGAGAAATAATAAATCTCGGATATTTCAACCCTGAATCTCTGAAAATCAATACTCCGGTCAATCAGTCAAGGGGTACTGTTGATATTGAATATGTATTGGAAGAAAACCATCTGATCAGTTGGAATTGTCAGCTGGATATGGTGGCTTTAGCGGATTAATTGGAACGTTAGGTGTTACTTTTAATAATTTTTCATTAAAGAACATAAAAGACAGGTCTACCTGGTCACCTTTGCCCCAGGGTGATGGGCAAAAATTATCCGTAAGATTGCAATCCAACAGCAGGTTTTTCAAATCTTACAACTTTTCATTTACAGAACCATGGTTAGGAGGTAAAAAGCCCAACTCATTTTCTGTAGGTGCTGTTAGTTCTTCTTTTGATAATTCATCTTTGGGCTATGGTAAATTAAATATTACAAGAGTATTTGCAGGTATTGGTACACAATTAAAATGGCCGGATGATTTCTTTTCTATAAGTACAACCATAAATATTGAGAACATAAGAGTAGATCAATACGTGAGTTCTCCATTCTTTGTGGACGGCACCAGGATTACAAATGGAAATTTTAAAAACTTTTCATTAAAACCTACACTGACAAGAAGCTCAATCAACGATCCTTTATATCCCAGAAATGGAAGCAGAATATCATTATCCATGCAGGTGACACCTGCCTTATTCAAATTTAGGTGGAAGAGGAGATAATCCGACAGCAGCAGATAGGGAAAGAATCATAACCGAGTTGATAGAAGAACAAGGCCCTGCAATACCACCAACGGAGGCACAGATTAACAAAGATTACAATGGTCTGGCAATGCCAAAAGATATGAATTGCTGGAATACCACAAATGGATTTTTAATTCAGAATGGTATTTCAACATTGTAGACAAACTTGTCTTTGCTACCAATACAAAATTTGGTATCTTGGGTTATTATGATAAAGAATTGGGAGCCCCTCCGGTAGAAAAGTTTGAAATTGGTGGAGATGGTCTTTCCAATCAAAACAATAACCAGTTGATAGGAAGAAGCATTTTAGCACTTAGCGGATACGCTACCACTGACCTTCCAAATAATACGGAAGGAGGAAACCTATTTACAAAATACACCATGGAACTTAGGTATCCATTTCTCTTTAATCCCAATTCAACTATTTACGTAACCTGCTTTTTACAGGGGGGTAATTCCTGGACCAGGTTCAGAGAGTTCAATCCATTTGATGTAAAAAGTTCAGCAGGCCTGGGTCTCAGGGTATTTTTACCAATGTTTGGCTTGCTTGGCTTTGACTACGGCTTTGGATTTGATAAGGTGTTGCGATGCAGGCTCCAATTGGAAAGATTACGGCAAATTTAACGTGGTCATTGGTTTTGAACCGGATTAATGGTTAATTATTTGTTAGCACGTGAAACATTTAATAAATTTAAAAACAATTTTATTCGTCTACTACATAAACACAAAAAACAAAAGTAAAATGAAAAAAAACTTATTCTTGCTGATGCTTCTTGCCTTCACATCTGTGGTATATGGCCAGAAATTTGGTTACATCAATACCCAGGAATTGCTGGTAAGCATGCCGGAGGTAAAAGCAGCAGACAACGAACTGGAAACTTTCCAAAAACAACTTTTGACCATTGGTCAAAACAAGGTAGCAGAATTTGAAGCAGAATATAAAAAGTATGCTGAAGACGCTCAAAAAGGTGTACTTTCTCAGGTTCAAAGCCAGGCAAAAGAAGCAGAGCTGGCTAAAAAACAAGAAGAAATTCAAAAATATGAATTGGAGGTTCAGTCTCAGCTGGGAGCAAAAAGAGAAGAATTGTACAAGCCTATCCTCGACAAAGTAAAATTGGCGATCGAGACCTATGGTAAGGAAAACGGTTATACCATGATCTTTGATTCAGAGTGCAGGAGCTATCCTTCATGCAATGGATAGCGATAACTTGTTTAATGCTTTAAAAACTAAGCTGGGCATCCAGTAATCGGGAATAGTAAAAATTAAAATGGGCAGTCTGATCAATTCAGCTGCCCATTTTTTTTGTAGGAGTGGATGGTTTTTAATCTTTATAAAACATCCACTTGCCCAATTCTTTGAATGTTACTTTTTTGCCATACATCAGGATGCCCACTCTGTAAATCCTGGCGGCTACCCAGGTAAAAAAGATGACCCCTGCCACCAAAAAGAAGATGGATAATGCAATCTGCCAGATGGGAGGCTCAAAAGGAAGCCTTGCCGGCATGATGATGGGCGAAAACAATGGAAACATAGAACCAAAAACGGCCAGAGGGCCATTGGGATTGGTAAACACTGCCGGAATCATTACCATGGCCAGGATCACCGGAATAGTAAGCGGCATCATCAATTGCTGGCTGTCTCCTAGGTCATCGCCTACTGCCGAACCAACTGCAGCGAATAAAGAGGAATAGATAAAATATCCTCCCAGAAAAAAGATCACAAAAACCGGAAGAATCAATGCCCAGTTGATGGAACTTAGTTCTTTTAAAAACACCTGCATGACCTCCGGATTTTCTTGTTGGATTTTTTGTATGGCCTCCGTAGTTTGAGCCATTTCCGGCGAGGTTGTGGGTCCACCCATGGCAACACTAGCCACTGTGACGATGATTGGAATGATGATCATCCATATTGCCAACTGGGTTAGTCCCACCAAGCCAACACCTATAATTTTACCCAACATCAGCTGAAAGGGCTTGACCGAAGAAATCATCACTTCTACAATCCGGTTGATTTTTTCTTCCATCACACTGCGCATGACCATGCTGCCAAAAACAAAGATGACTATGTACATCAGAAAGCCCATGCCATAACTCAGGCCGGAGGCGATGGCACTTGAAAACTTGCTCGACTTATCACCCACTGCATCTTTATTGTTTTCGCTCAGCATAGCATTTTCCAGCTTAACATTGACATCCAGTTTTTTCAATGCTACCTTATCCAGGGTAGAGTGTTCCAACTTATAATCTCTGAACACGTTTTCCATCTTCTCTTCAATTTTTTCAATTTGGAGGAGGCTCAGTTTTTCTTTGCTGAAATAACTGATCTGATGCGTAGCTACGGTATCATCTACATAAGGTGGCACATGCACCAGGATGTCATACCCTTTGTCGACATAATTTTTTTTGAGGCTGTCCAACAGTTCATTGGACAATTCATACGTTATTTCTTTGCCTTCCAGTGCTTTGGGTGAAAGCATGGCAGATTCATCCTTTACTACAATTCGTTTGGTGGACTGTGACCCTTTAGCAGCAAATAAACCGGCTAAAAAAATAACCAGTCCAATGCCAAGTGGGGTTAGCAGGGTGACGAGTAAAAAACTCTTTTTCAATACCCGGCTTACATATTCTCTTTTTATTATTAATAAGGTCTTATTCATGGCTTATGGTTGTGCGTTTGTTTGTGAATGAGAAGCTTCTGTGACAAGTTTGATAAAGATTTCATTCAAGCCCGGCAACACTTCCTGAAATGATTGAATGCTGATGCCCTGATTGATGAGGTAGGAAAGTAGTTCGTTGGAATGACTGCCGGCTTCCACTTTAAATGTGGTCACATTGCCCAGGCTGCCATCTGCAGAAAAACCCGAAGGAAGTGACCACTCTGAGGCTGGTCGGTCGGTACTAATGATGAACTTGTGTTCTTTGAATTGATTTCTGACAGCAGCTACACTGTCATTGATTAAAATTTTACCCTTGTTGATCAATACGATGTCATTACAAATTTCTTCTACCTGTTCCATTCGGTGGGTTGAAAAAATGATGCTAACGCCTTGTTGGTTGAGTTGGTAAATCTCATCTTTTAACAGGTCGGCATTGAGTGGGTCAAGGCCTGTAAAAGGTTCGTCAAGGATGAGGAGTTTGGGGTTGTGGGCGACCGTGGCTACAAACTGTACTTTTTGTTGCATGCCCTTGGAGAGCTCTTCTATTTTTTTGTTCCACCAGTCCTGCATGCCCAGACGTTCGAACCACCTTCGGATCGATTGTTTAGCATCATCGTGGCTCATGCCCTTTAGTTGGGCCAGGTACATGAGCTGTTCTGCAACCTTCATTTTTTTGTAGAGCCCCCGCTCCTCTGGCATATAACCAATTTCATTGGGGTGGTGGGTGTTGAGGGGCACACCATCCAGCAGGATTTGCCCTTCATCGGCTCTGGTGATGCCGGTGATGATCCTGATGAGGGTTGTTTTACCGGCTCCATTGGGACCAAGTAAGCCAAAGATGGAGCCCTTACGTACGTCAAAGCTTGCCTGGTCGAGGGCCACATAGTTGTGAAAGACCTTGCGCACATTTTCAATCGAAAGGATGTTCATAAATGAGAATTTTTTTCAAAGGTAAAATAAAGTGTCATGTTGGTTTTGATTTTTAGAGAATTGACCATTTACACCTACTGATGGTAGCTACTTTATCGACGAGTCACTAAAAATCAAGCCCACCGGAAGAAGATTGTGAAATCAATTGCCTGCTTGCGGTCACATTTGAATAGACCACCTGCCGGTTATTGATGGTAGCAGATGGCGCCCACCTGATTGAATCCGGGCTGTTGGACCATTGTTGCCAGCTGATTTTGAGGCTGTCACCTGATACATAGGTAGTGCATGACAAGGGATCAAAGAGGGGGGATATTTCCCAAACCACCTCGTTGCATCCTTTGCTATTGGGTTCATTGAGTATGGCTTTGATGCGGGCATTGCCAAAAGAAGTGATAAAACTTTTGCTGTCTGCTTCCATCAAGTGGGAATAAGTACCGAGACAGGCCAACAGATCCACCTGCCAGTTTTTGGCGAGGGAGGTCACCATTTCAGAGGCAAGAACCCTATCTGAGTGATGGGCCCGGCGCGCGGTTTGATTGCGGGCATCAAGTACAATAGAATCGGCACCTGCTATGATGAGTACCTTGTCGTTGGTCCGATTCCATACATACGATGGTCCTCCTGCGCGGGAGAAGCCCAGGTACTGGTATTGTTGAAAAGAAGCGTACTGGCAACGTTGGCCCAGCTTTGTGCTGAATTCGTCTAAAGAGATCGAGGGCAGGGTGGCTTGTGAGCCATGTGATGTAGTAGCAATGTAGGCCATGCCGGCGATCATCATCAGGGCCAGCAGACCCAAAGCCTTTCTGAGCAGGGCATTCAAATGTTGAGAGATTGATTCAGATTAAGTAAACGCATTTCAGGCCAGGTAGTTCAGAGGGATAAAAAAAAGATCCCCCACTTCTCGCAAGCAGGGGATCAATCAAAACAAAACGAAAAACCAACTTTATTTTATGACGCCATGCATAGGCGCATGTTACAGTCCTTTTCTGAGGGAGGTGGGAAGATTTACTTCCTTTCCATCTCTGTTGACGTAGATGTTGAGTACATCGCCTTTTTTGGAGTATCTCATTACAGAAGTAATGTCATCAAAACCATTGATTGTTTTATCATTGATTTTAATGATTACATCACCTGGCAACACACCCGCCATTTTAGCCGGACTTTTAAGGTCTAATTCATCAACGTAAAAACCTTTTTTAACCCTAAGGTCCAGTTCTTTAACCAAATTTTCGTCCACATCAAAGCCACCTATGCCCAGATTGATTCTTTCGAGGTTGCCCCCTGTGGTAATGATGTCATTCACAATGGGTTTTACCAGATTGGAAGGTATGGCAAAAGAATAGCCTGCAAAGACACCTGTTGGTGTTGCAATGGCCGTATTGATGCCAACCAGCTCTCCACTTTGGTTGACCAGGGCACCACCGCTGTTTCCAGGATTGATGGCCGCATCGGTTTGGATAAATTCTTCGATCGACTTTTCATCTTCCAGCAGGTCCAGATCCCTTCCCTTAGCGCTTACTATGCCTGCTGTAACGGTAGAAGTAAGATAGTCAGGGATTTCCAACAGCCAGTACCCATTCCCCAATTTTGAGTGCATCGGAATTGGCCATGGTTACATTCTGTAAGTTATTAGCTTCAATTTTAATGACGGCAAGGTCGGTAAGAGGATCGGTTCCAATCTTTTTAGCCTGGTATTTTTTTCCATCAGAGGTGGTAACGGTAATTTTATCCGCAAATCCCACCACGTGGTTGTTGGTGATGATGTAGCCATCTTTGGTATAGACTACACCGGATCCCGATCCATTTTGTCGGCGGTAGTAATTTCTGTTGAAAAAATCAGAACCAAAAAAATCATCAAAGTCAAGAACGTAAGGATTTCTTTTTTTGCGGCTATTGGCGATGGCTTGTTCTTCACTTTCTTCCGCATAAATATGTACCACTGCGGCCGTGGCAACTTTTGCTGCATTGACAAAATCAGGACCGGTCACGGCAGCACGAACCGGTGCGGATTGTGAGACCAACCGGGCTTGTTGTTGTAATGCCAGGTTAACATCGTCATTTTTATTCCATTGAGTGATGGCAACACTGGCCAATCCACCCACCAGGCCTGCCAACATGTAAGAAAAAAAAGGTTTCATCGTCTCGTAGATTTTCATGATAAACGATAGAAAAACACTCTTGGTTTAAAAAATCTATTTTTTAACACAATGTTAACGGATTAAATATCAGTATTTTATGTTGAAAAATTGTTATATATAAAATATTATTTTGGCAGACCTTATCCAAAAATGATAAGGTCTGGTAATCTTAGCTTTATAGGAAGCCAGAGAGCGGTGAGAAAAGCTTACTTTTGCAGAGATAAACCAAAAAAATGGAAGGGATTAGAGATACCGAACTCGATGCTTTTATTATTGCATCATTAAAAGAAGATATTGGATCAGGAGATCATACATCGCTGGCATGTATACCGGCAGATTCTGTAAAAACCGCCAAACTATTGGTGAAAGATGATGGTGTGATTGCGGGCATTGCATTTGCAAGAAGGGTGTTTCGACTTTTGGATCCAGAGTCCAAGTTTTCCCAGCTTTTGCCAGATGGCTCGGATGTAAAATATGGCGACATCGCCTTTGAGATTCAGGCCAATACAAGGGTTTTGCTACAGGCAGAAAGGCTGGTGTTAAATACCATGCAGCGCCTGAGTGGCATAGCCACTATAAGTTCCCGATTTGCAACAGAAGTAGAAGATCTGCCGGTAACCATTCTTGACACCAGAAAAACCACCCCTCTGATGCGATTCCTCGAAAAATGGGCAGTCAGAATCGGAGGGTGTGACAATTATCGCGATGGACTTTATGATTGGATCATGATCAAAGACAATCACGTTGACGGCTGCGGCAGCCTGACCCAGGCCATCAACAGTGTGCACGATTACATGGCACAACACAACCTAAAGTTGGGCATTACAGTGGAAGTGCGCAACCTGGTAGAGCTCCATGAAGTGTTGGACCGAGGTGGGGTAACCCGCATCATGTTAGATAATTTTGAAATTCCCATTATGCGAGAGGCAGTTGCCACTATTAGCAAAAGGTTTGAGGTAGAGGCCTCCGGCGGTGTCAATCTGAAGACTGTTCGCAAGATTGCAGAGACAGGGGTTGATTATATATCAGTAGGAGCGCTTACCCATTCAGCCGGTTGTCTGGACCTCAGCCTTAAAATACAGAAGTAATGGTTTTATACGATCCCAAAGAGTGGTGGAAACTCATTTTTGCCTTTCACAAAAGTGATACGTTTCGACGCAATTTACCGGGTATCATTGGGGTAGCCGTCTTTACCGGGGCAGTGGCCTATCTCGAAAACGATGTGTTACACGTCGATTTTAAAAATTCTACCGCCATCCACTCACTGGTGGGATTTGTGCTTTCACTTTTGCTGGTGTTTCGCACCAATACTGCCTACGATCGTTGGTGGGAGGGAAGAAAGTTGTGGGGCTCAGTGGTTAATGATTCGCGCAATTTGAGTATGAAAATTGAGGCTATGTTAGCCGATACCCAAATCAAAAGGCGATTTGCCGCACTGATATCGAATTACCCCAAAGCCCTGAGAGACCATCTGAGGGGTTTGCGCAATCACGAGGACTTTAGTACCATCGAAAAATATGATGGTTCTTATTATGACACAGCTGCTCATCTGCCCAATGCGGTATGTTTGGCCTTGTACAAAGAGTCTAATGAATTATTGCACAAAAACCTGATCAATGGTCACCAATTGCACATGCTCAATGCTCAGCTACAAAGCTTTACAGATACAACCGGAGCATGTGAAAGGGTAAAAACACCCCCATTCCCTATTCTTATAACATCTTTCTTAAGAAGGTTATTTTTATCTATGTGTTTACCATGCCTATAGGTTTTGTGAGAGAGTTTGGATATTGGGCCATGCCTATAGTTGCTGCCTTATTTTACATCTTTGTCAGCATTGAAATGATTGCCGAAGAAATCGAGGATCCCTTTGGTGTTGATGCCAACGACTTGCCTTTGGACCAGATTTGTAAAAACATCCAGGCTCAGGTAAACGATATGCTTTTGCATCCATCGGAAAAAACAGAGCCGCAAAACAATTGAAAACAGAAAGAGAGATGACCAACAACGAAATATTAAAAAAATTGAGGATTGCCCTTGAATTAAAGGACACCGATATCCTCCATATTTTATCTCTGGCCGGTTTTACCATAACCAAAGGAGCCCTCAACGACCTCTTTAGAAATGAAGACCATCCGGGATATGTTGAAGCCGGAGATCAGATACTGAGAAATTTTTTAAATGGGCTTATCCAATATAAAAGGGGGCCTGCCCCGGAAAGGAAGCCGGCACAACAGGAGACCAGAGCCCAGAAACCCACCCTTTTGGCAAAGGATTTTTTTCTGAACAAATCAGAAGAAAGGGAAATAACCAAAAATGTGCGTCACGGCGGTAAAAAATTTGGTAAAGAATAAGTAAAAGGCTTGTGGGATGGGGCATTTTTACAAGGGCTTAAATGATGAATTAGCCCTCTTGCAAAGCCATTCTCAAAACAATACCACGGTTTTTTGTATTTTTGTGGTATTATGCATTTTTTATATCCTGGATTTTTGTGGAGCTTGCTGGCTTTGGCCATCCCGGTCATTATACACCTTTTTTATTTTAGAAGGTTCAAACGCGTCTATTTTACCAATGTCAGATTTCTAAAAGAAATAAAGGAGGAGACTTCCTCTCGCAACAAGCTCAAAAACCTGCTTATCCTGGCTATGCGATTGTTGGCAGTGGCGTGTTTGGTTTTTGCTTTTGCCCAACCTTTTATTCCCACTGGTCAACAAGTCAAATTGGGTGAAAAGGCAGTGAGCATTTTTATTGATAATTCCTTCAGCATGGCGGCTGAAAAGGAAAATATTCCCTTACTCGACCTTGCCAAAGACAGGGCAGAAAAAATTGTAAATGCCTATGGTGAGGATACCCGATTTCAGATTATAACCCATGATTTTGAAGGAAGGCACCAACGCCTGGTGAGCAAAGATGAGGCCCTGGCTATGATTGAAGAAATTGTCATTTCTCCGGCTGTTCAGCCCCTTTCGAAGGTGATCAACAGGCAGCGACAAGTGTTAAAAGGTGACCACCACCTGATTTTTTTGATTTCCGATTTCCAGAAATCCATAACAGATCTAAAGCCCTGGACCGATTCACTGACCGAGCTGAACTTGCTGCCTGTTCAGCATTCTGTTTCCAAAAATGTAAGCATTGACAGTGCCTGGTTTGCTGCACCGGTTCCTATATTGGGGGAAGCCAATCAATTGGTAATAAAATATACCAACCATTCTGATGAAGCAGTAGAAGAATTAAGTGCCTCTATCTTTAAAGACGGGCAGGAAAAGCCATCGGGTTTGATTTCCATTGACCCTCAATCCAGTGTTACAGATACCCTGCCCATCAGCATCCTCAAAACAGGGATCCATGAGGCTGTATTGAGGCTTAAGGATTTTCCGGTACAGTTTGATGACAGCCTCTACCTGAGTTTTTTGGTAAAAGAAAAAGTGAAGGTTTTATCGATCAATGAAAAGGGTCCAGATCGCTATTTGCAAGCCTTGTTTGGTGGCATATCGTATTTTCAGTTCGACAATCAGGAAGCTGGCAGAATCCAGTACCAGGTTTTTAAAGACTATGATCTCATCTTAATCAACGATATTCGAACGATGAGCTCCGGATTGGCAGATGAACTTTACAGATACATAGAGACCGGAGGAAAAGTAATGATTTTGCCCGGTAAAGAAATTGAGCTTGCTTCGTACAATAACTTCCTTAGCAGATCAAAGGCCCGTACACTGCAAAACTGGGTGGCGGTCAATAAGCAGGTTTCCAATTTAAATAGTAATGACTTTGTTTTTGCAGATGTTTTCACATCCAATCCTGCCAACCTCAGACTGCCCTCTACCAAGGGAAGTTTTGCTTTTGCAGGTCAACAAAGTTCAACCTCTCTGACCATTATGACCTATAGAGATGGTAGCCCTTACCTATTCAGAAGTGCGGTTGGAGAAGGCCAATTATACGTCTGTGCTTCATCCCTCAATGCGGAATACAATGATCTGGGTAGTCTGGCAGAAATCTTTGTGCCCATGTTGTATAAGATGGCCCTTGTCAAAAACAAAGGAGCCAATCTCAGTTATTTTATTGGAAAAGACAATTTGGTAGAGATTGAAAACCAAAAAACCAATGGCGAATCGGTTTACAAATTAAAAGGAGTCAATGAGTTTATCCCATCTCAGCACGGCTTTGGCAGAAAAATCGTACTTGATGTCAAGAATCAGGTGATGAAGGCGGGTTATTACGATGTAGTGTTGGGCGACAGAATCCAGGAAAGGCTGGCTTTTAACTACGATAGAAGAGAATCGGATTTGAGTCTGTACGCAGATTCAGAACTGGGTGATATGGTAAAGAATGATGCCGTAAATATTTTGGGATTTGAAGAACAGGAAGGAATTCGTGATTTTGTAGGCGAAAAAGACAGAGGCATTGTACTGTGGAAATGGTTTATCCTGGCAGCACTCTTATTTTTGCTGGCGGAAATTCTCATCATCAGGTATGTAAAAAACGGATAAGCGGTGGCAACAAAATGTTTGATAAAAAAAGTGAAGGTCATTGACGGACCCTCAAAGTACCATAACAAGGTGGTAGATATCTTAATTCTGGACTCCCGGATTGCAGAGATCAAGGCAGGTATTTCGCCTGCCTCACCCATTAAAACCATCCAGGGTGAGGATTTGCATGTAAGCATCAGCTGGCTGGACATTGGCACCCAGGTAGGAGAACCTGGGCTAGAACACAGGGAAGACTGGACTACCGTCAGCAAGGCCGCCAAAGCAGGAGGTTATGGAGCTATTGCACCTTTTCCCAATACCCAGCCCTCAATCCAGCACAAGGCTGATATCCAATACATCAAACAAAGGGCAAAATCACAAGGCATAGGCGTTTACCCCATTGCCTCACTCAGTATAGACAATCAAGGCGCAGAAATATCTGAAATGTATGATTTGTTTACAGCAGGAGCTGCGGCATTCAGCGATGGTTTAAAGTCAGTAAGCCACGCCGGTTTGTTGGCCCGGGCCCTGGAATATGTAAAACCCTTTGAAGGCCTGATCATCCATTTTCCATCAGAAAAATATCTGACCCAGGATGCACAGATGCACGAAGGAGAAATGAGTACCTTATTGGGAATGAAAGGGATGCCCAGCACCGCTGAAGCCATCGGCCTGAAACGAGATCTCGAACTTTTGGCTTACACCCAATCCAGGTTGTGTGTTTACGGACTGTCGTCTTATGAAGCGGTAAAAATTCTAAAAGAGGCGAAAAAAAAAGCCTGGCAGAAAAAGTTGACAGCAGCCGTGCCTTATCTCAATCTTGTTTATACAGATAAGGAGATGGAAAGATTTGATACCCATCTCAAGGTGATGCCGCCGCTCAGAAAAAAATCGGATCAAAATGAATTGATCAAAGCCTTAAAAGACGGGGTCATTGACGCCATCGTTTCCAACCATTACCCCATAGAAGAAGAGGGCAAAAAGCTGGAATTCCCCTATGCAAAATTTGGTGCATCGGGCATTGAGACTTGTTTCGCTGCCTGTAATACCTTTGTGCCGGCGCTGGACCTGGAAACATTGGTAGATAAATTGAGTTATGGCCCAAGATCCATTTTAGGGCTGACTACTGAGGGTATCAAGGCTGGAAGTGCAGCTGCATTAACCCTGTTTGACCCAACGGCAGAATGGGTGTTTGACGAGAGCCAATCCCGTTCGGGCAATAATCCATTTTTGGGTAAGACCCTCAGGGGTAAAGTAATCGATGTGTTGAATTAAGCGATGATAACATTCAGAAAGAGCACGAGAGAAGATTTGCCAGCCATCCACGGTTTGGTTGTGGATTTGGCCGTTTTTGAAAAAGAACCGGATGCAGTGAGGGCCAGTCTGGCGGAATACCAGGATAGCTACGATAAGGGTATAATTGACGCCATCTTAGCCCTGGATGGAGAAGAAATAGTAGGTATGGCCTTTTATTATCCCATTTTTTCTTCATGGAATGGCAGAACATTGTACCTTGAGGATTTTATCGTAAAAGACAGTCATCGCAATCAGGGCATAGGACAAAAGTTATTTGATGCGTTTGTTGAAGTAGCGAAACAGCAGGGATGCAGACAGGCCAAGTGGCAGGTTTTAGACTGGAATACAGAAGCCATTCGTTTTTATGAGCGCAATGAAGCCACCATCGAAAAAAACTGGTGGAATGGAAGATTGGAATTAAAAGCAAAATAAATGTTTAAATACCTGATTATTATTTTGATTATAGGTTACGTCTTCAGACGTTTTTTATTCACTCCGCTCAATGCACCGGTGAACAAAGAAGAGACCGGTAAATCGAAAGAAAAGCCGGGAGGTTTTACTAATAAAGCGGGAGAATATACAGACTATGAAGAAATCAAGTAAGCCGGAAATATTATGTGACCACAGTGATTTTTTAGTTGTGAATAAGCCTTGTGGCTGGGCAGTGCAGGGCAAGGACCAGGACCTCATTGGTTATTACCACAAAAGATTCAATAAAGATTTACACCCTATCAGCAGAATTGATCAACCGGTAAGTGGCATTGCCCTGCTGGCGAAAAATAAAAAAGCAGCGGCCAAACTTTCAGCCATGCAAACGGTAGGCACCATTCAAAAAATCTATTGGGCCATTGTTGAAGGTGTTATACCCCAAAACGACCTTGAAATCAACATCCCCTTGGCCAAAAAAGGTCAAAAGGCAATGGCAGATGAAAAGGGAAAGCCAGCCTATACAAAAGCAAAAGTAATTTGGAGGGGAGACAGGTATACCGGCCTTGAGGTAAGTTGCGAAACCGGCAGGTTTCACCAGATCAGGGCCCACTTTGCCGCCATTGGCCACCCCATTAAAGGCGATATCAAATACGGTTCCAAACGAACTGAAAAAGAAGGGGGCATCTACCTACACTGTGCTCAGATTAACTTTCCTTTTCCCAACTTTGAAGGCAGCTGCACCGCTGCCGTACCGGAAGACAAAACTTTATTTCTCTTACTCGCAGGTGTGGAAAAATCGACAGAAAGCGCAGAAATGCCGATAGAATAAGGAATTATCGGAAACAAACAAGGCCAGAAAAGCGTTAAAGTATCATTAAAGTTCGGTTTTTAGGGAAGTTTTTATCCTACTTTTACGATTCATAAACGGAACACTTAAAAATTACTACACGAAGATGAGATCGGTGATTGCCTTACTGCTTGTTATTCCTACGCTACTGCAAGGTCAGACCATGATTGCCATTCAAAATCGATCTTTTGAAGATATTCCGAGACAAGGAAACGGTGACATCAGGCTGCCCATCAATGGATGGTACGACTGTGGAGCCATTCGGTTTCCGGGCGAGACACCACCCGATATTCATCCGGGAAACTTCTGGAGCAATACAACCCCGCCATCACACGGCAATACTTATTTGGGTATGGTGGTTCGTGATAATGAATCATATGAAGGCATTGCCCAACGTCTCACATCACCCCTAAAGGTGGGAAAGTGTTATAAGTTTACCATTGATCTTGCAAAGAGCGATAAATACATCAGTCGATCCAGTATAAACAAGGAAAAAATAACCAATTATTCTACTCCTGCTGTTTTCCGAATTTGGGGAGGTAATGGATATTGCAGTGAAAAACAACTGCTGGGTGAATCCAGTACCGTCAATCACACCGAATGGAGGACGTATCAGTTTAAGATCAAACCCAAGCAGGAGTACAAGTACATCATCATAGAGGCGTATTATAAGACTCCGGATTTTTTCCCTTATTGTGGGCATATTCTTTTGGACAACCTGACCGATTTTGAAGAGATGGATTGTGATAAAGAACTTCCAGCCATGTTGAACAAACAAGGAGAAATAGTGAAAAACGATGTGCTGCCTCCTCATAAGAAAAACAGGGTAGATCAATCAAAAGAAAAACCCAAACCTACCGAACAGGCTGTTGTAGTGCCCAAGGAGCGAATCCTGCAAGACCTCGACATAAAAAAGATCAAAGCAGGTAGCACCATTGAAATCAAGAACCTCTATTTTAAAGCCGATACTACCACCATTGACAAGGATTCATATGAGGTATTGGACGAAGTTTACGGCTTCCTTAAGGCCCACAACAAGGTTAAGATTGAAATTGGTGGTCACACCAATGGTCTGCCTAGCCACGAATACTGTGACAAGTTGAGTGCGGCGAGAGCCAAGGCTGTGTACGATTACTTGCTGGCCAAGGGTATCACTCCTGACCGTCTCACTTACAAGGGTTATGGCAAACGTCGAAAAATAGCCACAGATGCCACAGCCGAAGGCCGAAATAAAAACCAACGGGTTGAGGTAAAGGTATTGAGCCTTTCCTAGCTTCAAGTTCAAGCGGGGTATAGCCCTAAATTAATTGTACTAAAAAAAAGAGCGTTAACCTATAGCCTGATTGTAATCGAGGATGTTATGTAATTACCATTCAGACAATATTTGGTCTTTATACCGCATACTAGTAAGCTTATTTACCTTCTGAACCTTGATTTTTCCAAAGAAAAATTCCTGCCAACCATCCGGTTAAAGAAGCCGCAAGTCCGTAAATGCTGGCGTCAATTTCGGTAGGCACAATAAAAAAGCACCACGCCCAAACCACACTACCCGCCATCATAGACAGCAGGGCTGCTACTCTGTTGCTGGCATTAAAAAACAAGGCAGCGGTGTAGGGGATAAAAATAGACACCACTCCAAACGCACTGGAGGTGCCTACCAGGTCAAAAATTTTTTCGCTGCCGGAGGCCACCCACAATGACAAGATGCCCATTACTATGGTGGAAAACTGCGTCAGTACCAATAATCCCTTATCAGAGATGTTTTTGGCCCATAGCGGTTTAATAATATTTTCTGCCAGCAGAGAAGCAGGTGCGAGAATGGCTCCACTACAAGTGCTTAAAATGGCGCTGATAACCGAGCCAAAAAAGAGGATTTGAAGATAGACCGGCATATCGGATAAGACAAAGCGGGGCAGGGTCATCTGCAGATCACCTTCCGAAGCGGAATGGGTCCATTTTAATGTCAGTACAATGTAAATGGGCAAAAGGGAAAACAGGGCATAGAGCAAAGCACCGGCAATGGTAGAACCTACCGCTGCATTTTCATTTCTGGCTGCATTGACCCGTTGAAACACATCCTGAGAAACAATGCTGCCCAGTCCCAGCGCCATCCAGGATGCGATCCAGTTGAACCAGGATATACTGTTTTTTTCGGGTAAGAAGGTCCAGTGTGATGCTGGTACTGCTTCCCAAACCGATTGGAAGCCAGGGGTGAGTCCGGTCATAAATATGGCAATAAAAATGAGGCCCAGGATGATCATGAGGCTTTGGAAAAAATCAGTCAGAGATACCGCCAACATGCCTCCTGATGAGGTATACACCAATACAATAATCAGGGATGTCGACATGCAAATAAGTAGTGACCAGGATGTAAGCAGCTGTAGGATCAAACCAAGGGCCAGGAGCTGAGCTGCTATGTAGCCTAAAAAGCTGAGCACCATCAGCACCGAAGCCATGATCTCTATTTTCTGGCCATAGTTGATTTGAAATAGGTCTCCCAGGGTGAGGGCATTGAGACGATACATTTTGCGCGCATAAAAAAAACCAACCAGCAAGAGGCAAAGTACCCCTCCCATCGGGTCTTCAATAATGCCCTGCAAACCACTTTCTGCAAATTCGGAACTAGCTCCAAAAAGGGTTTCGGATCCAAACCAAAGGGCAAACAAGGCAAAGGAATTGATGATCGGGTGTAAATTGCGTCCTGCATTCATAAAATCCCTACCCCCCGTTATCCGCTTGTGGGCATAAAACCCTATGGCCAGGGTAATGGTGAAATAAAGGATGATAAAAAAGATAAGCATTAAAAATTATTGAAGTAAGCAAAATGCACCAAAGTTTTTCCAAAACATGGGCCCCTTTGAAAGGCATAGTCTGGTGCAAGTGTAAAAATAAAAATACCTGCCCTTGTATAATAATTTAATCCCATTTCTATTTTCGGGTGATGCCCCATATTGGCCCCACAAAAGAAGTGTCATCAACTTACTTAAGTCAGACTAGCAGGACATAAAGACCCCCTGTGAACGTCAATTTCAGGAGAAATCACCCTGCCTGGTTGATGGAGTAAAGTGAGTCATAGGCAAGTGGAACACTGGCAAGCTCCATCAAAATGATCGGGTGGTTAGGGTCGAGGGCTTCAACTTTGTATCTTTGCAAAGCCGGAAGAAGAGATCACCATCCCAAAAGCAAAATACAATGCGGAGGGATGGAGCGGTCTTGCATAACTTCGGAAATAAATTCAATGGCAGGTATTTACGTCCATATTCCATTTTGTAAGCAGGCTTGTTATTACTGCAATTTTCATTTTTCAACACAATTGAACAATAGAGAGGCCATGGTTGCGGCTATCTGCAAGGATATTGATCTAAGGCACAATTACCTGACCGAACGAAAGTTGAACACCTTGTATTTTGGAGGTGGTACTCCGTCTTTGCTCAACAGATCGATGTTGGCATCCATCATTGACCGAATCCATGATCACTTTGAGGTGGAGGAAGGGGCAGAGCTAACATTTGAATGCAATCCCGATGATATTACCCCTGACTACCTAACTGAACTTCGTTCCCTTAGGATCAACAGATTGTCATTGGGTATACAATCTTTTTTTGATGCCGATCTCCAATTTATGCATCGTGCGCACAGTGGGACTGAGGCATTAAAAAGCCTTGAATTGATAAAGCAGGCTGGTTTTGACAACATCAGTCTCGATCTTATTTATGGCAGCCCTACTACCACCGACAAAATGTGGCAATACAATGTACAAAGTCTGATAGATGCAGGGGTGCCCCATATATCGGCCTATTGTCTTACCATAGAGGACAATACTGTATTTGGTAGATGGCACAAACAGAAACGAATGGAGGCCATTGACGATGAAAAAGCCAGTCGGCAGTTTTATTACTTATTGGATGCCCTTGAAAATGCAGGCTACCATGCCTATGAAATATCCAATTTTGCGATGCCCGGCTTTGAAGCTGTGCATAATTCCAATTATTGGAGCGGAGTGCCATACTTGGGTGTTGGGCCATCGTCCATTCTCATAATGAAAAGAAACGTCAATGGTGTGTAGCCAACAATGCCCGTTATTTAAAGTCGATAGATGAAGACAGGGTAGATGTGCAAAACGAAGTGCTTACCCATGCAGATTTGTGCAATGAAATGATCATGACCCGACTTCGCACCAGCAGTGGCCTGGACATAGATGAACTGTCCCATCATTTTGGAGATGAGTATACCAATGTCATCATAAAGGGACTTGATACAGCAGAAATGAAAGAACATACGATAAGAGAAGGAAGTAGGGTTAGGCTTAGCAGAAGCGGCAAGATGATGGCCGATCGATTGGCATCGAGTCTTTTTATTGTTGAGTCTGATTAATGTTTTTCAACTTATCTATAAAGCCGGCCTTGCCTTGAAGGCCGCCTGTGTGTATCCACAATACTTTATCTGAGGGCTTAAAAAATGATCTTTGCTCCAAAAGGGATAAGCCGTACAGTACTTTGCCATTGTAAACAGGATCCACTTCAATACCAGTGTTTGCCTCAAAGCCTGAA
>JADKFC010000007.1 GCA_016717655.1 Saprospiraceae bacterium | reverse complement strand
CTTTCATTATTCTAAGACCAACAGCCGTATACGGTCCAAGGGAAAAAGACCTGTTTAGTGTTTTTAAGATGGTGGCTACTGGTCTGGGTCTTTATACAGGAAAAGGAAAACAAAAACTAACCTTTATCCATGTGTATGATTTAGTAGAACTGATCATGAGGCTGGCAGAAAACGAAGTCGTTGCCAAATCTTATTTTGTTTCTGACGGTCAAACATATAGTCCAACAGAATTAAATAGTACACTCGCCAAAAATCTAGGTAAAAAATTGTTAATTTTGGATTACCTTTGTGGCTGGTTAATATCGTTGCCTACCTTTCTGAATGGGTGGGCAAAATTAGCGGTAAGGTACCAGCGCTCAATGTTGATAAATTACATGAAATCAAAGCGTTGAATTGGCAATGCGACGTCGAAGCCCTGTATAGTGATACTCAATACACTCCTCAGTACAAGCTGGAAAAAGGCATCGCAGAAACGGTTCAATGGTATAAAGCAAATAATTGGATATAAATTATAACAAATGAGTAAATCAGCAAATAAGATTAATGTAGAAAAGCCAAAAGGCAAATTAGGCATCTTATTGCCGGGTTTGGGAGCTGTTGCTACAACAACCATTGCAGGTGTTATTGCAGTAAACAAAGGTCTTTCTGAGCCAGTGGGTTCTCTCACCCAGATAGGAAGAATGAGAGTGGGTAAAAGGACTCAAAAAAACAATCCTTTAATTAAGGACGTGGTTCCCATTCAACCACTCAAAGATGTTGTTTTTGGGGGTTGGGATATCTACGAAGACAATGTATATGAATCTGCAATCAACGCAGCGGTTTTGGATAAAAGATTGTTGGATCAAATTAAAGGTCCATTAACCAAGATCAAACCTATGCGTGCAGTATTCGATCCTGTTTATGTGAAAAGACTGGATGGAAAATATGTTAAAAAAGGGAAAACAAAGATGGACCTAGCTAAGGCCATCATGAAGGACATCGAAAATTTTAAAAAAGAAAATAAGTGCGACCGTTTGGTTATGGTGTGGTGTGGCTCTACTGAGATTTATATTCAGGAATCTGAAGTTCACAAATCACTGGCTGCCCTTGAAAAAGGCATGAAAGAAAACCATAAAGACATTCCACCTTCTATGTTGTATGCTTATGCTGCAATTAAAATGGGAGTTCCTTATGCCAATGGTGCACCTAACCTTTCTTGTGATATTCCTGCTCTGGTAGAATTGGCTGATAAGACCATGACTCCAATTGCTGGTAAAGATTTCAAGACAGGTCAGACACTTATGAAAACAGTGATTGCTCCAGGTTTAAAAGCGAGAGCATTAGGGGTTGATGGTTGGTTTTCTACCAACATACTTGGAAACAGGGATGGTGCCGTATTGGACGATCCTGATAACTTCAAAACCAAAGAAGTTTCTAAACTGAGTGTACTTGAAGAAATTTTTGAACCAGAATCCCAACCTGAATTGTACAAGGATATGTACCATAAGGTTAGGATCAACTACTATCCACCAAGAGGAGATAATAAAGAAAGCTGGGATAACATTGATATCAGGGGTTGGTTAAATTATCCTATGCAAATCAAAGTCAACTTCCTGTGCCGCGATTCTATTCTCGCTGCTCCAATAGTTTTGGATTTAGCCCTTTTCCTCGACCTTGCCAAAAGGTCCGGCATGTATGGAATCCAGGAATGGTTATCATTTTACCTGAAATCTCCACAAGCGCCAAAAGGCTTACATCCAATCCATGATATTTTCAAGCAACTCAACAAGCTTGAAAATACCCTAAGGCATATTGCTGGAGAAGAGTTAATTACAAACCTCGGCTTAGATTACGGAAAATAATAAAAAAGGAGGGGCTTCCCTCCTTTTTTTATAACTGTATATGAATCGGATTCCCAAGATAATAGCAACTTTTGGAGGTGTAGGTTATCTCCCTCTGGCACCGGGTACCTGGGGCAGCCTTCTGGCTACGCTTGTTTATTTGGGGCTGGGTTGGACAAACCACAACTCCAGCTGGTTATCAATAATCTTAATTCTATTGTCCGGATTCATATATTTTATAGGAGTTTGGGCAGTAAAACATCTCAAAGAAGAGTGGGGCAATGATCCATCGAGGGTTGTAATAGATGAGGCATGCGGCATTTTTGTAACTTTTATTCCCATCACTTTTTCGCTTACCAACGCTTTTTTAGGATTCATCTTGTTTCGAATTTTTGATATCTGGAAACCTTTCGGTATCAGGAAAATTGATCAAATGGAGGATGCTGGGGGACACCATGTAATGTTGGATGATGTGGCGGCAGGTATCTACTCTGCAGTGGTTTTATGGGCAATAAACCTTTGGTTATGATTAAAAACCATGCACAAACTTTGGAAAAAGGCATGACCAATCATCAGCCCATAGGCTTTAAAAAAAGTTTCCTGAGAGCTTTACTAACGTCCATCACTGCTACCAGTGTTGATTTTTGTATGTCGGTAGTTTTAAAAGAATGGATTGGAATTTATTATGTTACTGCAACCACTTTGGGTGGTATGTTCGGAGCTGCAACCAGCTTCTTTATGGGCCGTGTTTGGGTGTTTAACAAAAGAACTGGGAGATTGAGTAACCAATTATTGCGATTCATTTTCACCAATTTCTTCTCAATATTTCTCAACACTTCAGGCGTCTTTTTTATTGTTGAGCATTTTGAAATTCCTTTTGTATGGTCAAGAATTGTAGTGGCATGTTTTGTTGGCTTCTTTTTTAATTTTCTCATGAACAGATATTTTGTATTCAGATCATGAAAAAAAGATTGCTCGTAATTGCCAACCCTTTCTCTGGCACCAATGCCAAAACCAATTTAGAAAAAAATCTGCATCTTCTAAATAAAGGTCACTTTGATTTGGAAGTGGCATTCACCCAACACCCGGGACATGCTTGTATTTTAGCAGCTTCTGCAATAGAAAGCAAATACGACATCGTAGCTGCCCGGAGGAGATGGCACTGTAAATGAGGTAGCTTCTGTTCTGGCAGGTACTAATACTATTTTAGGCATTTTGCCAAGTGGTAGTGGTAATGGATTCGCGATGCATCTTGGACTGGGCCGTGATGCCATCAAAGCATTTGAAATTCTAAAAAAAAAAACATTATTCTCGTTGATACTTGTAAGGTTAATGATAAATTTTTTATCAATGTTTCTGGCCTTGGTTTTGATGCCAGAGTTGCTTATCTGACAAAATTCAACAAAAAAGAGGATTTTGGCCTTATTTTATGACTTCTCTTTCTGAGGCAAAAAATTTTTCAACCCTCCCTCTCACCATCGAAACCGATACTGAAATAATACAAGGCAATTATGCTGCTGCCATTGTTGCCAATGCTTCTATGTACGGCTATAATTTCACCATTGCTCCAACAGCTGCCCTCGACGATGGATTTTTAGACGTCATTTTATTGCAAGAGGCGCCAGTATATAAATATCTATTGGCTTCCTACAGAATGCTAAATAAAACCATTCATAAAAGTAGTTTAGTTAAAAGTTTCAGGACTTCTTCTTTAACAATTTCTACCAATAAACAAGATTATTTTCATGTTGACGGAGAAGGTTTTGTACTTGATGAAACACTCCACTTTTCTATCCAAAGAAAAAACATCAAAGTGGTAGCAGCTCCCGTAATACCAGCTTTCTAATCAATTAGCCCAGAACAGTATTCAACCTGGTATTGAGGTATATTATTAGGCATAACTAAAATATATTTCCTCTTTTTTCTGGAGTCATTCCTCTGATGATAGAATTTTTCAACAACAAGTAGTGGTTAATAATTGTGTTGTGGATAGGATTGTTAATTGAGTTATTAAAAAAACTCTTTATTGAGTTTTGGAAACAGTTGCTCATTGAGTTATTGTATAGAGTCCAAATTGAGCTGTTTACAGAATAAGGGTTATTACACTAATAATTATTGCCTGAACTCACTTCAATATCAAATGCATCATATTTCTCTATCGTCACAAAACTCCCAAAATTTAAGTAAAGAGGGCATTACTCAATCTTAACTTTCCTTTAGGTCACTCATACTTTCCAAATCAAGAAAAAAGCTCAAGTTGGACTCCGTTTTTCGCTTTGTAGCTATTCAGGTTGTATTCAAAATGTTCGTCTTTCAGCATGTATAATTTTTTTGCCATAGAAAACTGCTGGTGAATGATGTCTGCAATTTTGCCTGCCCCCTTCATTCTGTCAACAAACTGTGAACTGCCTAACTTACCTCCAAAAAGACTCCTTATTTTATTCAGAACTTTCTCTTTTCTGTCAGGAAAAGTATTTTCCAGCCAATGCGTAAATATCTCTGCAATATCTCCATTAAGTCGCACCACAATATGGCTGAGTCTCTTTGCTCCTGCTTCTGACACTTTTTTAGCCAGTGGTAAAATATCTGTATCATTTAAACCTGGAATGATGGGAGCAGCAAGTACCGTTACTGGTATCTTTTCTTTTGCCAGGATTTTGACTGTATCCAGTCTTTTTTGAACACTGCTTGTGCGTGGTTCCATAATTCGCCTAAGGTCATCATCTAGTGTATTTATACTGATGGCTACACTAATTAATTGGTGCTTGTTGAGCTCTTTCAAGATATCTAAATCTCTGAGGATAAGTGCGTTTTTTGTAACAATACCCACCGGATGCTTGTACTTTAAGAATATTTGCAATAATTCTCTGGTTATTTCCAATTCTTTTTCAATTGGCTGATAACAATCGGTATTTCCGGATAGCATAATGGGGTGGCCTGTCCAAGTTTTACTTTTCAATAATTTTTCTAAGAGCTCCGGGGCATTCCTTTTAATTAAAATTACAGACTCAAAATCAACCCCGGAACTATAGCCCCAATAAGGATGGGTATTTCTAGCATAACAATAAACACACCCATGCTCGCAGCCCTGATAGGGATTTAAAGAATATTCCATACCTACATCAGGACTATCTACCTTGTTGACGATCGTTTTCGGATAGGTATCAACCAATTTTGTTTTAATCTTTACTTCATCTCCTTCAGCATCCCAAAGCCATGGGGTTTTATCTCTTACTTCAGATGAAAAGGGGTTTTGAGGGTTGAGTAAGGCTCCTCTGCCTCTCAACTGGGGCTGCAATGTTGGTAGTGTATAGTACATGGACAACTATTTTGTCATTTATAAGTCAAATATATTGTCATTTGACAAATTATTCAACATTTTTGACAAATATATCACATTAATTTATTTATTATTTATACGTCACTGTTTATTAGTCATTTATAAAACTAAAAAAATGACTTTATACCGCTGTAATGCAGGCTGTATAATTGCATAACATCAATTACCTTTATTACTTTCGCATCAGAAATTCATGAATGAAAATAAACTGGAAAAAGGGCTTGGATTTAGTAAAATTGAAAAGTTCAATTTTCCTCTAAAGGAAGATGCGACCCTAGACAACGGTATCCCGGTCTCTGTTGTAAACATGGGATCGCAGGAAATTGTAAGGCTTGATATTGTTTACAGGGGGGCTCGTTTGCTGGAGAGTAAAAAGATGGCTTCCAAAATAACAACCAGCCTGATGCGCGAAGGAACCACAACCGCCAGTTCTGAAGTCATATCCGAATCCATTGACTTTTATGGTTCCACTCTCCGAAGCGGAGCCAATCTGGATTATACATTTTTTAGTCTTTCTGGCCTGTCTAGGCATTTTGACAAACTTCTTCCCACCTTAGAAGATATTCTCTACGAACCCATCTTTTTAGAAGATGAAATAGAAAAATATAAAAAAACCAATATCCAAAAACTACAATTGGACCTTTCCAAAAATGAACTGGTAAACTACAGGATTTTTACCGAGAGTTTATATGGCAAAGATCATCCTTATGGCTACAATACGGAAGAAGCTTTTATTAAAGATATTAACCGGCAGGATCTGGTAAATCACCATCTTGAATCTTATGGTATCAACCATTGCTTCATGTTATTAGGTGGTAAAATATCCCCCGCTATGTTACCCGCTTTGAACAAACACTTTGGCTTTCAAACCAAAACTTCTCAGGATCTTAACCTACCCAGTATACTTGAAAGCGCCGGGCATACCCGCATCTTTGTTCCTAGTAAAAACATTCACCAATCCTCCATAAAAATTGGTAAAAGATTGTTCAATAGACACCATAAAGATTTTGCAGGTTTTTATGTGCTTAATACCATCCTGGGGGGCTATTTTGGATCCAGGCTTATGTCATCCATCAGGGAAGATAAAGGGTTAACCTATAACATATATTCAGTTATGGATCACTTGATTTATGATGGCTATTTTTATATTGAAACAGAGGTAGCTGTTGGGAATGAACAAAAAACGATAGATGAAATCTACCACCAGATGGATTTACTCAAACAAGAACCTGTCTCCTCGAACGAGCTACAAATGGTGAAAAACTATCTTTTGGGAAACTTTCTCAACCTTATTGATGGCCCATTAAATGTAATGTCATTTTTCAGGTCATTACAATTAGATTTTGCAGATAAAGCCCATTTTGAACATTTTGTTCAGGAAATTTTGTCTATTGATGCTACCAGGCTTCAGGATTTAGCAAACCGATACTTAGCAAAAGAAACAATGCTGGAAGTAATTGTTGGGGGCAAATAACAAACCAATATCTAATGCAATTGTTAGATAACAAAGCAAAGGCCATATGCACCGTTCACTAAAAGATGCCGCCATTGATCTGGAGAAGTCGGGTCAATTAATTCGGGTTAAAGAAGCCGTTTCCGGTCATTTGGAAGCAGCTGAAATTCACCGCAGGGTTTTTGATGCCGCAGGTCCTGCTATTCTTTTCGAAAAGATTGAGGGAAGCCCATTTATGGCACTTTCCAATTTATATGGCACTTTTGAAAGAACCCGCTACTTATTTAGAGATACCTTGCGAAAGGTGCAACAGTTGATGGAAATTAAAGCCAATCCTGCCAATGCATTAAAAAGACCTTTTCATTATTTGCCTGTTTTACCCCATGCCATTAAAGCGCTACCACTAAAATCCTATTTTAAGCCTCCCATTTATTTTGGCAAAACAAGCATCAGTCAACTACCGTTGATCAAATCCTGGCCTATGGATGGTGGTGCATTTGTTACCATGCCTCAGGTATTTACATTGCCACCCGCCGAGCAGCACATCATGAAAAGCAACATTGGCATGTATAGGATTCAGCTTAACGGTAATGAATACAAAGAGAATGAAGAAATCGGTCTTCATTACCAACTCCACAGGGGCATAGGCATCCACCATCAAATGTATAACAACTCACCACACCCCTTTAAATGCAGTGTTTTTGTTGGCGGCCCTCCAGCTCATGCTTTCTCTGCCATCATGCCCATGCCAGAAAACCTGAGTGAGTTGACAATGGCGGGTTTATTAGCAGGTAGAAGATTTAGGTATTGGACTGATCCCAAAGGACACACCCTGTCTTCTGATGCAGATTTTGTCATCACGGGTATCATCCAAAAAGACCTAAAAAAGGAGGAAGGTCCTTTCGGAGATCACCTCGGTTATTATAGTCTTACACATGACTTTCCTTTCATGAAAGTAGACGATGTTTATCACAAAAAAGATGCTATTTGGCACTTCACTGTTGTTGGCAGGCCACCACAGGAAGATTCGAGCTTTGGCTACCTAATCCATGAAATTGTCAAAGACCTGACACCTCAAGAATTTCCAGGTGCCACATCGATCCATGCTGTTGATGCAGCAGGGGTGCATCCATTGTTACTAGCCACAGCCAAAGACCGGTATATGCCATTCAGAGAGCGGGTGCCTGAGGAGATTCTCACCATCGCCAATAGAATCATTGGAAGTGGCCAAACATCGTTGGCAAAATTCCTTTTGATAGCTGCTGATGAAGATGATGCGCCCATCTCTGCTAAAAATATTCCTGCCTTTTTTCACCACCTCCTCCAAAGAATTGATTGGAGAAGAGATCTTCATTTTTTTACCAAAACTACCATCGACACCTTAGATTATTCCGGTAATGGATGGAATGCAGGATCTAAGGTGATCATGGCCTGCAGAGGCCCTGTAATCCGAAATTTGGGAACTGAACTCTCAGAATTACCCAGTCATCAGCTCATTCAAAAAATAAGTTGCCCGGCTCCAGGAGTCTTGGCCCTTCAATTACCTACATGGAAAGGTTATGACGATAGTCGGATGGAAATAACCACACTTACTGATTTTTTAAAACAGCAAAACCTTTCTCAATTTCCATTGATTGTGCTATGTGATGACGCTCACTTTCTCTCCTCTCAATTCAACAATTTCTTATGGGTGACCTTTACAAGGGCCAATCCTGCAACCGACTTGTACGGGGTAGGGGAGTTTACCCAGGATAAACACTGGGGGTGCACTGGTTCGCTAATCATCGATGCCCGCATAAAATCACACCATGCACCGATTCTGGAAGCTGATCAAAAAATTTCTTCTAAAGTTGATTCATTATTTAAAAAAGGGGGATCTTTGTATGGCTGCGTTTAATAGGTAATTAAACGCTGGAAATGCCATGAGATTCTTAATTATTCTGTTTACATTATTTGAGATGAGCAATGTTTTAGCTCAGCAGCATTCTGTGAGATTTTATGGAAATGGCTTCGGCGATATTGACCGCATTAAAATCCCTCTTGATAATCCACATAAACCGGTTGACGTATCTCTTGACTTCACACTAGACTTTTGGATGAAAGCCTTGCCTGGTCAAAATAACGCCAATTTTTGTGATGGCACGCAATGGTACTTTAGCAATATAATGATTGATCGCGATGTAGATGGACCTGGTGATTATGGAGACTATGGTATTGGCATGGGTGACAGAAAGATCATGGTTGGCGTAGAAAAATTGGGCTTGGGGCCAGTAGGCTTATGTGGTTCTTCTACCATTGATGATGGCATTTGGCACCACATTGCTGTTGAGCGCAAAGCATCCAATGGTGCCATAAAATTATTTGTTGATGGTGTACTCGAAGATGAAGTCAACACTTCTAGTGCAACAGGTGATATTTCATATAGAAACAACAGGCCAACAGCGCAACCCAACAGCGATCCTTTTTTGGTTTTCGGAGCAGAAAAGCATGACTATCCGGGATCCCTTTATTTCAATGGCTGGCTAGACGAAATCAGGTTATCAGACACCCTTAGATATAGTACTAATTTTACCCCATCAACAGCACCTCTTGCTACAGACAATAGGACAGCAGCGCTCTATCATTTGAATGAAGGTAGTGGAACTACCATTCATGATGCTCTGAATATCTCCAATGGATACATGAATGTGGGGGGCAGTCCAATGGGACCAATATGGTCTACCGATACGCCCTTTAACTGCAGCAATACAGTGAGCAATGCCAATGATGCTGGACCCGGCAGTTTGCGAAATGCGGTTTTATGTGCTACTTCAGGTGAAACTATAATTTTTGCTCCCTCACTTGCTGGACAGACCATTGAACTCAACTCCGGTATTACCATTGATAGAAACATCCAAATCAGCAACCTTAATACAGGAACCATCAATATTGTGGCTAACAATACAGTGGTTTTTGAAACCAATATAAACATTGCTGCACATTTCACAAACCTTACTATTATTACAAACCACAACAGCCTTCCTGCATTCAAAAACTATGGCATCTTACAACTCACCAATACTACATTAAGAAGAAACGTCAACACTGCCCATACTGTATTTGCGAATTATGGTGTCTTACAATGCAATGGAAATGTAAATATTCAACCCGACTAATAATTATCCAGTTTGTTTTTTAAGATAATCAATTGCTCCTTCATATGGTCCAGTTTTTTTTCAACCTCTTGCAATCGTTTGTCATGGTTTATACTTGTTGTTTCTGTTTTCAACGTTTTGCGGGCTCCTTCAATCGTATAACCCTGGTCTTTTAAAAGGGATTGGATTTGTTTTAAAAGGTCAATGTCCTTTTGAGTAAATCGCCTTTCTCCATTTGCAATTTTATTGGGCTTTAATTGGGGGAACTCTTTTTCCCAGTATCTGATCAAACTGGTATTCACAGACAATAATTCTGCCACCTCACTTATGGAATAATACAGCTTCAATGAATATATTTTATAAATGTAAAATTACAAAAATCCGAAAAAGAAATTCAGGTATATACTTCCTTCGCCATTTTAAAGGTATTGACATGAGCATTTAAAATATTCTTAAGCAAAGGAGAATAGCCACCACCCATGGTCACAACTACAGGTATTTGATATTTGTGTGCACAATTAAATACAATTTCATCTCGTCTTTTGCAACCCTGCTCAGTGAGATTAAGCCTACCAAGCTTGTCTGTAGCTAGTACATCGACACCAGCCTGGTAAAATAGGATGTCCGGGGCTTCTTTATTAATCAGTGGCTCAAGGGTTTGATTTAGGAGTGCAAGGTATACAGCATCGTCTGTTCCGTCCGGCAGAGGCAAGTCAAGATCCGATTTTTCTTTATGCAAAGGATAATTTTTGTCACCATGCATACTAAAAGTAAAAACACTTTTATTACTACAAAAAATGCTGGCAGTGCCGTTGCCCTGATGCACATCAAGATCCACCATCAGAATTTTTTTTACCCAAGTTTTATGGAGCAAAATGTTAGCGGCTATTGCCATGTCATTGAAAATACAAAATCCTTCACCATGTCCTGAAAAGGAATGATGGGTACCCCCGGCAATATTAAGTGCAATACCGTATTGTAAGGCAGATAAGGCACATTCATACGTTGCATGAGCAATGTGTCTGCCTCTTTCCACTAAAAGTGGAGACATTGGAAAACCAATTTTTCTAATTTCTTTTGGGCTAAGAGTTTGATTCAACAATTTACCCCAATATTCAGCAGTATGCGTTAACAAAAGATCATCTTCGGCTAGAGCTGTTGGTTGAAAAAAATGGTCTTCGACAAAGACACCTTCGTAAATCAATTGTTCTTTTAATAAGCCATACTTTTCCATTGGGAAACGATGTCCTTCAGGCAGGGGATATTCATAAATAGGGTGGTAAGCAATTTTTATCCCCATCTCTTCATCCGCTCATAATACTCTAAAATAAGGGGATCTACAATGATGTCTCTTGGCTCAATGGCTTTTTTCAAATAAATGCCGCCCAGTTTTCTGCATCTTGACAATGCCACATACGTTTGTCCGGCTTCAAAGGCACCTTGGCCCATATCAATATTAACCCTGTCAAAGGTTTTGCCCTGACTTTTGTGAATCGTAATAGCCCATGCCAAACGAAGCGGAAATTGAGTAAAACTTCCAGTTACTTCTGCATTGATTTTATTTGGATCTGTATGGTCTGGCCGATATTTGATATTTTCCCAGCTTAACCTCGATACCTTTATGGTCTTATCTCTACCATGTTCATCCAAAATATCCACCAACAATTCCTCATCTTCAATATGTTTGAGGATGCCTAAGGTGCCATTTACGAATTGTTTTTGCAGATCATTTTTTACAAACATAACCTGAGCTCCTCTTTTTAACAAAAGCTGACTTTCGGTTGGGAAAAATGAAGGTGCAAAATCACCTTCAACTTTGGCATAAAATATAGCGGGTGGATCTTCTATCTCTGCCAGAGATTCTTTGTTGATCTGGTCAGCAGTGGCATTCCTAGCGCATAGGTTAATTAAGTATTGTATATCATCAGGCGGGGTACCTACGCGCTCATTGAGTTCCATCAAATCATCATAGTCAAAGCTCCTTTGACGTATATTATCCAGCAACCTGATAAAATGTTTTTCATCTTGCCTGAAGACCTGATGCAGTTCAATCATATTTAATCCGCAATCGGCGGTAAATACCCTCGCAGAAAAAAAGTAGGGACTCTCATAGGTTTCTCTGAAATACTTGCGCTCAAAATCAGAAGATATGACAGGTGGCAGCTGGAAAAGATCTCCAAAAAACACCATTTGTACTCCACCAAAAGGCTGATTACTATTGCGCTGAATCCTTAAAAAAAGGTCTATGTTATCTAAAACATCAGCTCTGACCATAGAAACTTCATCAATGATGATGCCATCAAATTGATTAAAAAATCGATAATCTTTTCTACGAACAATTTCTGAACGATCCAACATTCTTGGTGGAAAACCAAAAAAAGAGTGAATGGTCTGACCTCTTACATTCAAGGCAGCAATACCTGTTGGGGCCAAGACAGCAAATTTCTTTTTGGTGGTGCTCCTAAATAACTGAAGTAGAGTAGACTTGCCCGTTCCTGCTTTGCCGGTAATGAAAAAATGTTCATTACTCGATTCCAGCTGATTGAGCACATCAATATACTCTGTATGTAAGGATAAGGGCTGCTTTTCTCTGAGATCCAAGTCTGGGTATCTTCCGATATATTAGGTATGAATAAACACTAGTCCAAATGAACTTCCATCTCTTCGACCCCAACTATTTTTACTGAAATATTTTCTTTCAGGGTAGTAGCCAATGATAAGCCTACATAATCAACTTTGATGGGAAACATTTTGTGGGTTCGATCAACCAAAACAGCAACTTCGATTTTATAAGGTAAACTCTCCATTAATGGCTTGAAGGCATAAAAAATCGTACGACCTGTATTGGCCACATCATCCACTATGATCACCACCTTTGAATGCAGGTCACCTAATATGGGTTCAAACACAATGTCTGATCCAATAGGATTGGCAGGGTTTAATCGAATCCGCCTTGTTGTCACCGGAGTTTCAACGATCTTCTTAAGTTTCTTTTCCAACAGCTTTGCAAAGCCAAAACCATTGTTATTGATCCCTGCTAAAATGATCTCATCGTATTGAAAATTGTTTTCCGCAATTTGGTAAGCCAATCGCTGGATCTTTTGTTTAACCGAAGTATCATTCAATATTAGCATCTGTATTTGTTATAAGGCTTGGATGATATCATACTGGGTCACGATGTGAGAAGCGCCCATATTGTCTTTCACAATGACAGCAGGATTGGTTTTTGACATATATTTATTCAGTTCTTTTACTGGCATATCCAAAGATACAACCGGAAAAGCGGGATCCAGAATCTCTTCAGCCTGGGTATCTATATTTTTAAGCGGATTGTTTAGAATGTGTTCCAATATTTTGGATTCAGTGATTGATCCTACCAATTCGTCACCTTCACTTACAGGTAGCTGTGAAATATCATTTGCCTTCATTAATTTAAGGATGTCTTTCAGCTTATCCTTTTTATCAACGCTGATAAATCCTTTTACCACTTTTTTATTCAAAACATCCCTTACTTTGAGTTCCACATCAAGAAAACCCCTTTCACGCATCCAGTCATCATTGTATATCTTTCCTATATACCTGCTACCATGGTCATGAAAGATGATGACTACCACATCATCTGCTGTAAAACGGTTGGCCAATTGGTGAAAACCTGCCATAGCACTACCGCCACTATATCCCAATAAGATCCCTTCTTCACGGGCTAATCTCCTGGCGGCAATTGCGGCATCTTTGTCAGTTACTTTTTCAAAATGATCTATCAAATCAAAGTTGACATTTTTTGGCAAAATGTCTTCACCAATGCCTTCTGTGATATAAGGATAAATTTCCTTCTCATCAAAAATGCCGGTTTCTTTGTATTTTTTAAAAACACTGCCATAGGTGTCAATGCCCCACACTTTTATGTTCGGATTTTTTTCCTTCAAGTATTTTGCAGTACCTGATACTGTACCTCCGGTTCCAACACCCACAATGAGGTGGGTTATTTTTCCATCCGTCTGATCCCATATTTCGGGTCCGGTAGATTCATAGTGGGCCTGAGTGTTGGATAAATTATCATACTGATTGCACCAAAAAGAATTAGGTATCTCTTTGCTCAATTTCTCAGCAATCGAATAGTAAGACCGAGGGTCAGTTGGCTCCACATTGGTCGGACATACAATCACGTCTGCTCCATGTGCCTTCAACAAGTCAATTTTTTCTTTGCTCTGTTTGTCGCTGGTTGTAAAAATACACTTATACCCTTTTTACACAAGCAATGGCAAGCCCCATTCCTGTATTACCTGAAGTACATTCAATGATGGTACCCCCTGGCTTGATTTTACCCGCCTTCTCTGCATCTTCTATCATCTTTAAAGCCATTCGGTCTTTGATAGAATTGCCAGGATTAAATGTTTCAATCTTGCCCAAAACGAGGGCCGGATGCCCGTCTGTTACCTTATTAATTTTAACCATAGGCGTATTGCCTATTGTTTCCAAAATGTTGTTCTTGATTTGCATGTTCTTAAGTTGCTACAAAGATAAATCAATACATCCGCGCCACAAAGGTTTAATAAACTTCACAGCCGGCTTAAACTACGGTATATAAGATTTTAATAGGTGTAAATGAAACAAAACAAATAATGAACTAGTTTTCGCCCAAAACCTATTTAATTATTCAATCATATATAAAAATTTCAATATTAAATTTTTATCCAAATTTTGACTCTGATATGGGTTAAAACATGGACAAAATGTTAATAATTTCAAAATATAATATTTTTCATACACAACAATGCAACAAATATTAATCTGAATGTGTTATTAAAATTAACTATAAACAAAATAATATTCTGATATGTTTGTTGCTGTTTTTGCTTCTCTGATCTCTGTTGTCAACCCTTTAGGCGCTGTCCCTCTATTTCTGGCTCTTTCAAAAGACCATACACCACGAGAGAGAGCCATCACTGCCAGGCAAACCAGCATTTACTTTACTTTGATCCTTCTTGCTTTTTTCCTGGCAGGAAGTTTGATTTTATCCTTTTTTGGCATAAATATAAATGCGATGAGAGCAGCGGGAGGCTTGATTATCCTTGCTTCCGGATATTCCCTGCTCAGCGGTAAATTCGAACAACACAAAGCTGTAGATCAAAAGGTGAAACAAGAAGCTATGCACAAAAGTGATATTTCCTTTTCTCCTATGGCAATGCCAATGCTCTCTGGTCCTGGTTCTATATCTCTATTAATTGGATATTATACCACTTACTCAGACTGGTGGTTGCGATTAGGTATTATGGGAGTAATTGTCCTTTGTGGCGTAGTAGTATATTTTATCCTTAAAATGGCTCCTGCTTTAAGCAAGGTGTTAGGAGAAGGAGGATTGAAAGCCATTTCGAGAATTATGGGCTTCATTGTCATGTCCATTGGAATTCAATACATCATCAATGGCGGAGTTGCTCTTTTCAGACAAGCTATGCTCTAATATTTCTACTTTATTAAAAAACTTTCATCAAAGGCAAAAGGCAGGATAGAAGCCCCGCTTTCAGCGATAAGCACTTTGGTCAGATCTTGTGTAAATGAGGAGCCGAATAGGACTGTTTTGAATGCGCTCATATTCAAGAATCACCTGCCTGCATGCTCCGCAAGGAAATACGGCTCTTTCAATAATGCCATTTTGGTTTCTGGCAGTGATAGCCATTGTCAATACTTTGGTTCCAGGTCTTGATGCCGATAAATGATACAAGGCTACTCTTTCAGCACACATACATAGCGGATAAGAAGCATTTTCCTGGTTTGAACCGCCAATAATAGAGCCGTCTTCTAATTCAATACCAGCTCCAACACTGAATCCGGAGTATGGGGAATAGGATAAATCCAACTGTCTGATAGCCTCTTGAATGGCATTTTGATCCCCTTCAGAAAGTAGGTCAGCCTGGACCTCTTTTAATCTTATTTCCTGCTCTGTATTGCCCATAGGATTTGCATGGTGTTAAATGTAACCTATACAAATACAAAAACCGCTCCAATTTTCTGTAAACAAAAAAGGCCTGAAAACTCAGACCTTTTGTACCGAAGGCGGGACTCGAACCCGCACACTATTGCTAGCACTGGATTTTGAGTCCAGCGTGTCTACCAATTCCACCACTTCGGCATCTTTAGCGGCTGCAAAGGTAGAAATTAAATCTGTTTTTAATCGATTTTTGGCCGAGATAAAAAAAAGGCTGACTTTTTGAAGAGCCAGCCTTAATATTTTGTTTATTAGAACATTATGAATTTTGATCTGGCTCCACACTGAGCTCTTCCAAAATATCCAATGCCCCAGTTAAATTCAAAAACCAGACCGGCAAAATAAGGATTGGTGGTCTTCCTTTCTCCAATTCCGGCAGGGATGGGGTGGTAGTTAACGTCTTTTTTAACTATATCAGTAAATCCATACTCAAATCGCAATCCAAGAATGCCACTGAATCTACCATCATTTCCCATGATATTGGCGCCAAAGCCCAATACACCTGCAAAATTGGTGTTGTTAAAATCATTTTTTACGTCGGTTCTTAAATTTCCAACGATTCCATCCATTTTCTGGAGTAATGATACTTTTGGACCCAGTTCAAAATAACCAAGATTCTTGGCATTCCTGTACAAAGCGTAGATATCTATGGCTTTCCATTCGTAAGAATAACTAGGTTCTCCGGCATTAGTAACTTCAACATCCTGTCGGCTCTTGTTGTAAAAAGCTTCTAAAGAAAGTCCGTTATACTGCCAGTTGATACCCAATTTACCTCCATATCCAAATCCGGATGTCAAACCCAGCTCATGGTTATAACCGGTGGCTTCTTCAATGGCTGCACTGTAAAATCCAGAGGCACCATACTGAACTTTCAGACCGGCGTCAAACCATACAATTTGTTTTTGTGCAAATAGACCTGTTGTCATAAACAGAGCTGCTACTAGTAAAAATTGCTTCATTTTTAAGTTGTTGTTTTTTGTACTTTGCAAATATATAAAATCTTTTAATAAGTCTTACTTACCCCCCAACAAGAACGGATACCTGTAGTCAGATGGGGGTACGAAATTCTCCTTTATTGTCCTTGGAGACAGCCATCTGTACAAATTGAGCACTGAACCTGCCTTGTCATTGGTGCCTGAGGCCCTTGCGCCTCCGAATGGCTGCTGTCCTACAACCGCGCCTGTTGGCTTATCATTAATGTAAAAATTACCGGCAGCATTTCTCAGTGCCGTAACAGCTTCCTGGGTTGCATATCGGTCATTAGAAAAAATACTACCCGTTAAAGCATAGGCAGAACTGCCGTCCACCAATTTTAGTGTTTCACTGTAAAGCTCGTCTTTGTACACATAAATAGATAAAACCGGCCCAAATAATTCTTCACACATGGTAACATATTTGGGGTCTTGCGCTAATATAATGGTAGGTTCTATGAAAAATCCTTTCTTTTTACTGTGTTTACCACCCGCAACTATTTTAGCCGTTTTATCGCTCTTTGCCTTTTCAATATAGGAGGTGATTTTATCATATGCTTTTTCATCGATTACCGCATTGATAAAGTTACCAAAATCTTCGGGCGATCCCATTTTAAAAGACTTTAAATCATCAATCAGGTGCTTTTCTACTTTTTTCCACAATGATTCAGGAATGTAGGCCCTTGATGCCGCTGAACATTTTGCCCCTGAAATTCAAAGGCACCTCTGGAAAGGCAGTTGCTACTTGTCGGGCATCAGCACTTGAAGGTGAACCATTACAAAATCTTTCCCGCCTGTTTCTCCTACTATCCTGGGATAGGCCTTGTATTTGGAAATATTATTTCCAATTTGCTGCCAGAGTTTTTGAAAACGCCCGTACTACCGGTAAAATGTAGGCCGGCAAAATCTGGATGATTAAAAATGACAGAGCCTGCAGTTGGACCATCAACATAAACAAGGTTGATAACTCCGGCCGGTAAGCCCGCTTCCATTAATATTTCCATTATTAGCTGGGCCGAGTAGATTTGTGTTTCGGCCGGCTTCCAAACCACAGTATTTCCCAATAGGGCCGGTGCTCCAGGCAGATTACCTGCTATAGAGGTAAAATTAAATGGAGTTAATGCAAAAACAAAGCCCTCCAAAGGTCGGTATTCTAACCGGTTCCATGTTCCGGCTGGACTCTCGGGCTGAATGGCGTAAATTTCAGTCATGTATTGAACATTAAACCTGAAAAAGTCTACCATCTCACATACACAGTCAATCTCTGCCTGATAAACGTTTTTGCTTTGACCGATCATGGTAGCTGCATTCATCTTTGCCCTGTAAGGCCCGGCAATAAGATCAGCCGCTCTTAAAAATATTGATGCTCTGTCCTGCCAAGCCATTTCTGACCAGCTTTGTCTCGCAGCAAGCGCCTCTTTAATTGCAGTTTCAACATGGCTTTTATCACCTGCATAATAGTGTCCTATTACTTTTTCTCGATCGTGTGGTGCATGGATGGCAACCTTCTTTTTTGTCTTTATTTTTTGACCTCCAATATACATCGGTATATCGGCTTGTTTCGACTTCATGGATTTGATGGCATCCTGAACCTCTTTTCTTTCTTTACTTCCAGGTGCATATGACAATACCGGCTCATTTTTGGCAATCGGTACTTTAAAAAATGCATTTGACATTTGACATAATGATCTATTTTTTAATTTAATTTTGATCTCTTCACCAGATAAGTCTGTAAAATCGGTGCAAAACCTGCATTGATATCAGCCTCCACAAATTCGATCTTGTATTGCAAACACCTCATCTTAAGGTTTTCTGTAAATGACTTTACCTTATCTACATAATATGATTTCACTTCATTGCTTTGCAATTTTACCTTTTCTCCGGATTCTAAATCAATAAATTCATAAGGCCTGTTCTCAAACTCAAATTCAAGTTCATGCTCCTTATCTGTAACATGAAACAAAATGACTTCATGCTTGGCATACTTTAAGTGTTGCAAGGCAGCAAATAGCTTTTCCATATCTTCACCATTGTCAAACATGTCGCTAAATATGATTACTAGTGACCGCTTGTGAATGGCGTCTGCTATTTGATGTAAAGCATCCGCCGCAGCTGTTGTTTTTTCAGCTTCTCTGTCCTGAATCAGTCGATCAAGAAAGGTGAGCAATAATTGGTAATGGGTGGTAGAGGATTTACAGAAGGTATGTTCAACCAACTTATTGTCAAACATACTCAAACCAAAAGAATCTCTTTGTTTTTTTAGCAAATTCATGATGCAAGCTGCACCAACAGCTGAAAACTGCAGCTTATTGAGCTTTTCTGGATCTTGCGGATAATACATGGAAGATGAGGTGTCAATGATAATCTGACACCTGAGATTGGTTTCTTCTTCAAATTTTTTGACAAACATTTTGTCACTTCGGGCATATACTTTCCAATCAATATCCTTGGTGGATTCTCCCGGATTGTACAAGCGATGCTCAGCAAACTCAACTGAAAAACCATGAAAAGGACTCTTGTGAAGTCCAATTATAAAGCCTTCGACTACCTGCTTGGCCAACAGCTCAAGGTTTTCTATTTGTTTTAAGTCAAATTGTTCAAAAAACTTCATCCGGCTTTCTTTATCTGATGCAAAATAACAAAAAAAATGGCACTTGACCAGACTGATATAACAGCCTGTCAACTTAATTGTTATGATTTTACATCATTTATAAAGATTGATTTGTCATATTTTAACAAACCATCTGTAACCCAGCTTCTTCTGTTCCTTGATGGTTACCAAATATTTTCCCGGCGTGTAATGGATACCGATCAGCTCTCCCTTCTGGTAAGGTCTTGACTCTAATAATCTGCCACTTTCGTCAAAAACCTGAATGGTTACATTTTTTTCTATTGTTTGAACCTCAAAGCCCCCAGCACCAAAACTGGGTACAAGATTCCAGGAAGGCTCCTGTCCAGCTGCTTCCGGACTGCTCAACAAATCTTCTACGAATCCGATTTTTTCAAGGCCAGTTTGAATCTCAGCATTCAACATAAAATTGCGCCAAAGTAAGCCCGTCCGGTAATTTTGTATCATGCCCACTATGGGGCCCTGATCTATGGCTAAGTAGCTGTCTGCATACCAGTTTTTTGATGGGTTAAAGGCATCATAAAAGCCATATGGACCCCATAATTTTTCTCCTTCCTCAAAATAAAAGTAACGCAAGGCATTCATGCTGTATTCTGGTGTATACGGCAATGATGATAAGGCTGCGGTAGGAGTAATGGTTCCATTGTCTCTTGAAACAGGTTCGTGGGCCACATAACCATTGGGATCATCACTGGCTGTAATGCCCCAGCATTCTGCAGAATAGGATTTGTGCTTTAAAGGATTAGAAGCACAATATGCCCAGTTAATGAGGGTATGTTGCTGATTTTGAACAAAGTAATTACAATATTGATCCTTAATCCCCCTTGGGTCAAAGCCGAGATAAGAATAATGGGCAAAAAACAAAGGGCCCCCATAGGCAGGGCCTACAGGCAATTTGTAGCCATAATATGACAAGCCATTTTTATAATTTCCTCCAGCCCATCCAGTTTGCCAATAGGTAGCAGGCACTGTATGAGTTGGGGAAGATATGGCAAGCAGATAAACTATCAGTGCTTCATTGTATCCCCTAATGGCGTGATTAATGCGCCATTCGTGCTGTGGAGACCAGTGCCAATAAAGGACTCCGCTATTGTTCTTACTGTAAAAATCCCATTCTACTGCTTCCCACAACTTGGTTATAATTTTGCGGAGAGCCTGTTCATCAGGAGAGCTCCCGTCAAAAAAAGACCTGGCTGTAAGCAAACCTTCCATTAATAAAGCAGTTTCAACCAAATCACCACCATTGTCATACTGACCAAACTGAATTACATCGCCAGTTCTACCATCCATCCAATGGGGAAAAACACCGTGAAACTTATCGGCAAATTGCAAAAAGCTAACAATTTTGAGAAGGCGTTGTAATCCTTGTTCGCGACTGATATAATTGTTTTCAATTCCGACCAAAATAGCCATTATACCAAATCCTGAGCCTCCAATGGTTACTAGATCTCCACTACTATCCCTTTCTCTGGCCAGTCCGCAAGAAGGATGGCCAAAATCCCAGAAATACCTAAAACTGGCTTTCTGAACCATGTCCATCAATTCTTCATCTGACATCTTATTTTCTTCAACAAACACAGTATCCGAAAAGGCAAGCGGTTCCAATAAGCCATTTAAGGCTTGGACACAAATCCTGTAACTTTCCAAAGTGTCAGGATCGGTAAAATGAATATACTTTTCTGAAGTTGTCCTTTGTAAATCTACAAACGCGCCCTGGTTTTTTGATATTCTGATTTGGAAATAGGCCGCATCACTGCCACTATAAGTCCACGACAGTTCAGCATGCCTTTCAAATGCCTGCACCGATAATATAAGGTCGTTCTGAGAAACCAAAGCTGTTCCACACAAAAAAAATACAAACAATAACATCGAATATTTATGCATTACCAGCCATTGTTTTGATCTAACACTCCGTCACTCAAATCAATTTCGGTTTGAGGAAGGGGGAATCTTTCGTGTTTATTGTCAATAAATGGTTTACCTGCAGCTCTCATCACATCACCTGCAATTCCCCAACGGACAAGATCAAACCACCTATGTTGTTCCATGGCCAGTTCAATCCTTCTCTCCTTCCTGATTTTCTCGCGAAGCTGAGCCTGATCCGTAGTGGCAATGTCTGCCAAAATAAAATTATTGGTGCCCCTGGCTCTTTTTCTGATCTGGTTAACCAAAGGCAGAGCGGCTGCGCCATTGCCTAATTCATTGTAAGCTTCGGCAGCTAATAACAGAATATCCGCATAACGCAACAAGCGTAAATTTCCGGGACCATTATCCTGCAATCCTGCATGCTTGGGAACCCATGCCTTCTGGTTGTATCTTTCATTCAGAATATCGGGATTATCTTCTACCTTGGTAGATCCGTCAGGCAAAATTTCACCAACATAGATCACCGTAGCCTGTCTTCTAGGGTCTCCTGGTTCATAAGCTGCAATCAGGTTGTCACTCGGCCTATTGAATCCCCAACCCAAATTGGGAACACCTCTTACGCCTTGAACCATATTATAAGGACTGGCTCCTGGGCCTGCAACAGCGGCTTGTATGGCAACAGCGCTGATCTCAAAGACACTTTCGGGGCCCTGCTCTCCTTTTGATGTAAATATTTCTGCATAAGAAGGCATAAGAGCATATTCGTTACTGCTGATTATTGCCTCACATTGTTCCACTGCTTTGGTGTAATCCTTTTTGACCATGTATAATTTGGCCAATATACCTCTTGCAGCGCCTTTGCTCACCCTGCCGATATCTGCTGCGGCATATTTACTGCTTTCCGGCAACACTGCTATAGCATCTTGCAGGTCTTTTTCAATTTGGCCATATACCTCACTGATGGCTGCCCTCTGCTGACTAAAAAATTGATCTTCAGTCAAAATGCTTGTAATGAGAGGTACTTCTCCATACCATTGCACCAATCGGAAGTAACAAAATGCCCTCAAAAATTTAGCTTCGGCTATAAGGCGAGCCTTAAGGTTTTCATCCATTTCAATTCCAGGTATGTTTTCAATGGCAAGGTTTGCCCTGAAAATAGCCTGATAATGGCCGGTCCACATTGAAGAATAAGTAGCATTGGTAGCATTGGATTGAAATTGATCTAACTCTGCCAAATACAAGGCATCATTTTCCGAACTGCCTTTGTCTGAATCATCACTAATAATATCTGTAGCTCCAAGGTAGGGTAGTGCTGTAAATTCCCATGACCTGAAAATATTGTAGATAGCATTAACGGATTGTAAGGCATGATCCTCATTTTCAAAAAAGGTATCATAAGTCAACTGCCCCCTGGGCTTTCTATCTAGAAAATCACTAGAACATGAAACCAATAGGAATGTAATCGCAGTGATTAAAGTGGGTTTAAATATTTTATTCATTCTCATGACTTAAAATTTTAGATCTAGACCAAATTGAGTAGATTTTGCTATTGGGTAGCTACCGTTGTCAAAGCCAACTTCAAATGGATTACTTGAATTGGCGAACTCTGGTGAATAACCCGTGTATTTTTGACGGGTATATAGATTGTTTCCTGAAACATAAATTCTCAGTGAACCAATTTTTATCTTTTCGCAAATGCTTTGGGGCAAGGTATATCCTAAACTCAAAGTTCTTAACCTTAAAAAACTTCCATCCTGGAGAAAGCGATCACTTACCCTGTAATTGTGGCCACCATTAGTCACACGGGGCTCTGTTGTACTTGGATTATCTAAAGTCCATGCATTGGCAACGTGCTCTTCCCAATTGTAGACAGCAAATCGGAATGTCTCCTTTGAGTTGTAAACCTTGTTGCCGCTAACTCCAAGCAGGTCAGCTGAAAAGTCAAACCCTTTGTAATCACAATTAAAAGAAAATCCGTAAGTAAGTGTGGGTATAGGACTGCCCAGGTAAACGCGGTCGTCCTCATCAATCACCCCATTTGCATCGATGTCTTTAAATTTGATATCACCTGGTTTTTCACCTCCGATAGTAGCTGAGGAGGCTATTTCCTCGGCATTTTGAAATATACCTTCAACCTGATATCCATAAAAAGCACCGATTGGCAATCCAACTTCCGTATGGGTTGCGGGTTCTCCTTGCAGGAAGGCTGAGAAAATTTCGTTTTTACCTTGAGCAAGTTTAGTAACTTCATTGTGCACAGGCGAAAGATTTGCACCTAAACTATAGGAGAACGTACCTGCCTTATTATATTTTAAACTCAAATCAAATCCACTGTTTAAAACTTCTGCCGTATTTACTACCGGATTGCTTTGTGATCCAACATAACTTGGTATTGGAACAGATGAAATGATGTCGTATGTAAGTCTGCGGTACCAATCTGCTTCTAAGGTTAGTTTGCCCTCAAAAAAGGAAGCATCAATACCTATATCGGCCTGACTGGATGTCTCCCAATGTAGGTTGGGATTGCTGAGAGTAAGCAGTGTGGCGCCTTGACTCAGACTTTCCGTACTGCCAAATACTCCATACAAGCCGCTGCTTACAACTCCTGCAGAAGGATAGGTACTGGCGGATGCCTGATTACCCAGGATTCCATAACTAACCCTCATTTTAAGGTCCGTAAAAATATTGAGTCCTTCAATAAATGATTCTCTTCCCAGATTCCAACCTAAACTAGCAGAAGGAAAATATCCGGTTCTGTTCTCTTCAGTAAATCGACTGGACTGGTCTCTCCTGACAGATCCTGTCAAAAAATACTTATCTTTTAATGAATAATTGACCCTGAATAATTGTGAAACTAGGGCTTCATCAACGGCTCCTCCATAGTTCATTTGGGTGGTATCGTTGCCCGCTGACAAATAAAGAAGTTCGTCTACCGTACCTGGAAAATGTTCACGACTTCCTCCAATCCATTCACTGCTCCTTTCTTCAGCAGTATAACCTCCAAGTACGGTAAGAGAATGATCCTTGCCAAGATCAAAAGTGTAGGTAACCGTTTGTTCCCAAATCCAATTATTTCCTGCACTCTGGCCAACTGAAAGCCGGTCTGAGCCATTTCTTTGAGATGCACTCACCGCAAACTCGGGTTCAAAAAATTTGGATTTATCACGTGAACGATCATATCCAAAGTTTGATCTCAACCTAAGACCTTTGATGGGTTGCGCTTCTAAGTAAGCATTGCCAAAAAGCCTTTCTCCATTACTGAAATTATTGCTTTTATAAAATTGATCAGCCAACGGATTAGCAAGGGCTAAGCCAAAAAATGTGGGGTCAGTAAAAGCACCATCTTCAGTATAGGGGCTAAGCACCGAAGGCATTCTGTAAGCAGATGAAACTACGTTCGGTCCATTTTGGCTCTTGGATATTAAGAATGATAGATTGTTCCCAAAGGTGAGCCAATTATTGAGCTTGGTGTCGGTATTTAGACGGAACGTTCCTCTTTTAAAGCTGGTATTTTTCAATATACCATCCTGATCAAAGTAGTTGGCAGAAAAATTATATGTTGTTTGTTCATTTCCGCCGCTGGCTGCCACTTGTACATTGTAAATAGGAGCTTCTCTGAAGATCTCTTTTTGATAATTGGTTCCTTCTCCAAAAATGGAAGGATCCGGATAATAATTTTGTCCACGCAACGCATTATAAGCTGTTGCAAATTGCTGGCCATTGAGCATGGCAATTTCTCTGGTTATGGTTTGGGTACCGTAATAAGTCGACAATGAAATTTGTCCTCCTTTTTTTTGCCTTCCATTTTTTGTGGTGATAATTATAACCCCATTGGCCCCTCTTGACCCATAAATAGCTGCAGCTGATGCATCTTTCAATATTTCTATACTCTCTACATCCTGCGGATTTACAAGGGAGGCATCATAAGTTATCATACCATCAATAACATAAAGTGGGTTAGCATTGTTGAGAGTGCCTGTTCCCCTGATTCTGATAACTGCCCCCGCCCCCGGATTACCCGAAGCTGGAGTCACATGGAGTCCGGCCACTTTTCCCTGAAGAGCCTGCTCAATATTTGAAGTAGCAATCTTTTCAATTTCCTTTCCTTTTACACTGCTGATAGAGCCGGTAACATCGCTTTTGCGTTGAACACCGTAACCCACTACTACTACCTGTTCGAGCATTACACCGTCTTCACCCATCAAAACATCAATTACATTTCTGTTGGCAATCTCAATTTCTTGCATTGCATATCCCACATACTTGATAATTAATTTAGCATTGCCGCTATTCACATTAAGGGTATAACTACCATCAAAATCGGTAACTGTACCCGTCAAAGTTCCAGCTTCTTCAATGGTTGCACCAATAAGTGGGGTTCCATCTTTGGCATCTGTTACCTTTCCAGATACCATCCATTGTGCCGATAAGCTGGCAGCAAAGAAGGGAATTAGTAAAATGGTATATAAAATTCTTTTCATGGAATACGTGATTTTATTTCTTTTTTTGATTGATGGTTTCTAGCCAACCGCCGTTAAAGCCTGCTTTTTGCAAACCTGAAACAATGTATTTATTTTTTTTCATAGTTTTCCAAATAACCTCATTTTCTAAATTAGCCATCTGTAGCAATATAGGACCCTGATCGATGCCAAGATAATCGATATCGAACCAGCCATTGGGATGTTTATCATTTTTGAAGGTCAGGTTAAAAGCATCCTTAAACCCAAAAGGTCCAACTAATTCGGAATAATATTGATTCCACATATAGGTTAAAGCCGCTTCGCATTCAACAGGAGCAAAAGCCATAGAACCACCGGCAGCTGTAGGCGCAATGGTGCCATCATCTACCACCAGACTGCTGCTGGCTCCTCTGGCCCTGTAATCGAAAAATGTATATTTTTTTCCTTCTATTTGCAATTCACCATTATACGGACCGTCGCAAGCAGTTAAGCCCCAGCAGTTTTCGTTATAACCCTTGAAATTACCTGGATTAGACAGGCAGTATGCTTTGTTACCCAGAGTAGCCTTCCTTGAATTTTCAAAATAATCCAAATTTTTGGCTTGCATAAATTTGTCTTGGATGCCTCTGAAGTCAATCCAAATATGGCTGTATTGATGGCCAAATAAAGGATCAAATTGTATGTGCTGCTGTCCCATAAATTCTGACCATTCATAGGTTTCACACCAGCTTTCCCAGGCTTGATCCGGTATAGGGTGGGTCGGGGAGCCCAAAGCCATAATCAATAGAACCATCGCTTCATTGTATCCCTTCCATTCTGAACGAATAAACCCTGATTCTGGATGCCAGCCCATCGACATGCTTTTGTTGCCGTTCATCATCCAATTCCAATCCACTCGCAGATAGAGTTGATCTGCTATTTTCCTAATTTCTTTTTCTGTTGGGTTCTCTTTGTCAAAATAACTTTGAACACTCAAAATACCTGCCATAAGCAAGCCTGTGTCGATACTGGAGAGTTCAACTTGTTTATACCGGGTAGCATCATTCAGATTTAAAAAATGGTAATAAAACCCTTTAAAACCAGAGATATCTGTTGCTTCTTTGCCCTGAGGAAGATTCCATAGTGTTTGTAATGTCTTTAGTACTCTGTCTGCAGCCAATTGACGTGACACATAGCCGTTTTCTACACCCACAATGTAAGACGATAAACCAAAACCGGTGGCAGCTATACTTGAAAAGGTCAGCGTGGGGTATCGATCTGGAATTTGATAATTGTTTTTATCTGCCAGATCCCAAAAGTAGTGAAAAGTCCTCTTTTTTAATTCTTCGCGCTGGTAAGGGACATTGCGATTACAAGCAGCTAGCATTAGCAAGCCACTAATAAAAATAATAATACGCATGAATGAAAAGACTTAAGTTCAAAAAAAAGTGACAGGAGTCCACTAAAGACTCCTGTCAACATCATTTCACATCAATATTTGATAAACTTGGCAACGCCAACTAGTTTATTTTCAGAATTAAAGCTGGTTAAGATATAAGTTCCTTGTTTAAAGGAAGTTACATCAATTCTTTGTTCTTCCAAATTGCTGGTATGCTGTACATTGGCAATTCTTCTGCCCAGTACATCTGTAATTTCAACCCTGGATGTCCTGTCACTGTGTCTAACAGTAAGAATATTAGCAACAGGGTTAGGTGCAACCTGTAAGCTTGAAACATTCAATTCATCTTCAGTGGCAACCAGATCACCACAATCACCGCCATCCACTTTGATATCATCAAAGTAATAAACAACATCGGTAGCAGGAACATTATTAATGTCCCAAATCAAGGTTACCCTGGCATACAAACCATCATCAACAATTGGAGTAGTAGAAAAATCCCATGTCAATTCTTCCCATTCATTGGCCTTTGTATTGACTATGGTGTTGTCACCAGATGCAGGAGCGCCTTCTTTCAATGGCCTTTCCAGTTTCATGGTGATGGCTCCAACTTGTGGAGATAGCACTTTCATTTTGATTAGTTTATTGCTACCAAACTGAATGTAAGACGACAAATCAGTATACATTCCCTGCCACACTTGTTCTCCACTAGCTTTTTCAATGGCCTTGCCCACTTTTGCAGACTTATTCACATTGTCTTGCTTTGGATTGTCGACCAGTTCAAATCCACCGGAATTGTCAGATGGGAAATATTTCCACTTATCAGAAAGAAACGCTGCATCGTCAAAATTCATGATACATCCGTCGTATGGTGCGTGGTTAAACTGGAAATTATCAATGTAATAGTTGTCAACTGTTGTGTTTTCAACACCTCCATTTAAAAATACACATACTCTTTGATGGTTATTTTCCTTTTCGCTACTAAAGTCAACTGACAATGTTTGCCATTCTCCGGTCTTGGTAATTTCAGTCCAAATTTCTTTAGCAGGACTTGTACCACCTTCGAGTTTCAACAACACTGGTGCTGCTTTTTCTGAAAGAACCTGGATACTAAGTTGGTTAAATACTTCCAGATTCAAGCCATCTGGTACCAAGGCACACAAAGCAGCCCAAGGCTCGTTGGCAGGATCTTTAAATAAACCTACTTTAGTAGAACTATTAACTGTAGAACTTGTAGGATTATTTACCACTGTCAAGTGCTGAGAACCTGCACCATATTCATAATTGCGCTGACATTCAAAGTCATCAACAATGGTTGAAATTGGCTCTGTATTCTCACATGGATCAACAGTAGCTTCACTTTGACTTAAATTATCAAAATAATAAACGGTTCCGGCCTCTTCCACATTTGGATTGAAAATAAATCTCAAAGAAGCCAGTCGGTGATACCTTGGTGAGAAGTAAAGTCAAAGGACAAGGTTTCCCAATTGCCCGCATTTTTGATAGGTCTTTCAACTTCTTTGTTACCAGCACTTACACTTTCCAACTGCATAATGACGGTTTTAGCGCCAACCGGCGCCCACACCTGAACATTGTATTGTGGCTTAGATGAAATGTCAATAACACCAGGAGCAACAGCGGCAAGAGTAGAAAACGCAGAACTACCTTTTGCATATTTACCCACTTTTGCTGAAGTGTTTGGCGCAACAGCAGATGGGTTGTTCACTACCTCAAATGTACCGTGAATGGTTGTTAACTGATCCAATGGCTCCCAGGGCAGGAAGGCTCCATTCTCAAATGTTTCCAAATCAGCGGCAGTTTTTTCGCCCCATTCAATGTTATCAATGAAATAAACATCTCCTGGTTGTGGATCTGCTCCGGCATTAAAGAATAATACCAGTTTTTTGTGACTGGCTATGGCCTGGTCTGAAAAATCAATAACGTAATCTACCCATTGATTCACATCCGTTACATTTCCCCAAATTTCTTTGGCTGGACTGGCACCACCTTCCAATTTAAATAAAACGGGTACCGCTCTTGGGCTCCAGATTTTGATCTTCAACTGGTTATTGGTACTTAAGTCAATTGGATTTTGATAATCCATTAACAGTGCGGCCCATTGCTCAGTTTGTGGGTCCGCATATCTACCTACTTTTGCTGATCCATTAACTCCATTTGGAGCAGGATTTGAAACAACGGTAAGGCTATCCCAACCATTGACGTAAGTTGTATTTCTATTGCATTCAAAATCATCCACAATCTTAGGATCTGGTGTTACTGTGGAACAAGCTCCTTGTGGAACTGCATAGATATTATCAAAATGATAAACATCCGCACTGGTTTCTACACCCGGGTCAAAAAACAGGATTGCTTTTGTTAAGTGTTTGTACTCTTTAGCTGCAGAAAAATCAAATGTGTATTCCTGCCACTGATTCACTAAACCAATATTGGCAATTTTTTCAACAGCGGGTCCTCCAGGTCCTTCCATTTTAAACAAAACCTGAGTAGCTGCACTGGCATGAATCTGTACTTTGAATTGGTTGTTGACACTCAAATCAAAAGTGGCAGTTCCTCTGTCAGCCAACAACAAAGAATAGGAGTGGGCACCAGATTTGGTGTATTTTCCTACTTTGGCTGTACTATTTACAACATTTGGAGCCGGGTTGTCAACAGGAGCTTCCAACGTACCGTCTAAGCCCTGCCAACCCATTTCGTTTCCTGTCTCAAAAGTTTCATACACATCTTTGGCTTCAACACCTCTGATGTCATCGAAATAGAAATCTGCTGCCTGTGGGGTAGTAAAGGGATTAAAAGCAATCAAAATCTTCGTAAGTGTGGTAAAGTCAGCTCCTCCAGAAAGGTCAAATGAATAGTCAACCCATTGGTTGGCAACCGTGATATCAACAAACTTTTCTACGGCTTTGCCGCCTCCTTCAAATTTTAATAAAGCTTTTGTTGGGGCTATTGGTGACCAAATCTTCATTTTCAGAAGGTTTAAGGTACTCAAATCAGCAGCTGCTGGCAAATCTGTAATCAGGAAACAAAAATCACTTTGATCGTTGTTGCTCAATTTACCAACAAAGTCTGAATTGTTAACAGCATCTTTGGAAGGGTTGGCGATGCCCCCTTCATAGGAAGCTCCGTTTACGGCTGACCAAGGTAGCTTGGCCCCTCCTTCAAAATCTTCATATACCTGGGCATATCCTGAAAGGAAGCCTAGCATAAGAAACAAGATAAGGGTAAGGTTTCTCATCATAGATGTAATTTAGTTTGGTTAATTAATGTCTGTTTAATAAGGTAAACCTACACATAAACCAGTTAGTAAATGGTTTTAAGTCAAATTATCAACTTACAAAACCAAATACACACCATCTAATGAAGTGTCTTTATAATGTAGATTTAACCAAATTAATTTGCCCGAAAAGCAAACTAACAAAGCAAAATTACGAAAATCGACTGAAATTAACACAAAATTTACTACGCCAAAGCTACGCCAAACGCAAATATCAGACCTAATTAGCCACTATTTTAGGGAAAAAGTCAAATTTATTCAAAACCAATAAAAAATTCTGATAGATTGACTTCCGGAGTTAGACCTAACTTCATTCTTAACCGATATCTCTTGTTTTCCAAGCCGCGAATCGATATATTAAACAAAGGAGCAATTTCTTTGGTGGCAAGATTCATTTTTAAATACGCGGCCAATTTCAGATCCTGTGATGTGAGATCAGGATACCTGGCAAGGAGCTTTCTAAAAAAAACCTCGTGGATCTCATGAAAATTGGCTTCAAACAACTTATTGTCATTCTCAGTAGACAAATTTTCATTGATCTGACGCATCATTTTTTGATATTCTTTTTGGGTTAACCCCTCTTCTGATTTTCTGATTTCTACCAACTCTTCCTTAATTTCCAGCAACAACTCATTCTTTTTAATGAGGTGAAGGGTTGAATTGGCCAGATCCTGGCTCTTTAATCTGTTTTCTTCTTTTAATTTTTCATTGTCTAAGAAGATCATGTGCTCTCTAAGCAACCGTTCATTTTCGCGCAATATTTTTAATTTACTCTTTTTCAACGCATTAGAATAATAGAACCCAAGTAAACCCATGCAAATGATGGCCAATATCACATATGTCAGAATAGCCCATGCCGATAAGTACCAGGGTGATAGCACCTTTAGAGTGATCATTTTCTGGTCACCGGCGGATGAAAACAGCGTCAGTTGATAAACACCATTGTTAAGATTGTGGAATTGAATGTGTGCATGTTTGTCCCATTCTCCGCGTATAGAATCTCTACCTTCCAGCAAATAGCTGTAGTAAATTTCCCGATCATATACTGAAGTGTGAAAAAACAACTCAAACGACCTGTCTGCGTAGTCCAAAGTAATTTTGGAGGGGGGAGCAATCAACTTGTTTCCCCTCGAACTTTGTATGTAGTCAATTTCAAGCCCGGGTGCCTGGGATTGAGTCAGCTTCCCAAAAAATGATTTTTCTACCAGCACATAGCCCTCTTCCTTCAAAATATAGATTTGGTTTTTGTCCCAGCTACCAATGGCATTGTATTCTAAGCTGGGTTGAATAAACATTGTTTTTTTTGTCTTTCCATCTAAGATAATAAGGCTGTCCCTGTACACAACAAAATAAGTACTGTCAATTGGTCCTTTAACACTACCCATGCCCTTCCATTCAGTAGTAAATGCATCCGTCAAGTGATTATATTTCAACAAACTGTCATTCAACTTTACATACATTTTGGATCTGAAAGTGCCAATCTCAATTTGTCTCGACATCGGAAGTTTATTTTTTCCGGTGTATTCCATTTCTGATATCACTTCTGTAAATGAGTCATTTAACATTATCTTGCGGAGATCTCCACCCGGCCCTGTAAGCCAAAAGATATTTTTTCCTTCCTGGGCCAGCCTTTCTATGGCACCATTGCTACCCCTGACTCTATGACTAAATTTCCAGCCATCTTGGTTGACATAAACTACTAAGCCATTATAAGTTCCCTGGAGTAAATACCCGGAATTATTTTTTATTTCATGTGTATACCAGCTGCCCGTGCCCCGGAACAAGGGTTGGGTTCCCATATCTGTAATCAGATCGCAACCTGTGTTGTGGGCACAAATCAGACCTCCCTCCGTTTTGTGTAAATGCCAAACCTGACCTTGAACTCCTGACATTGGCAAATACCTGGCAACACTACCTTCCTTCTCATTTGGTTCATAGGCGCACCGGTACAATCCCTGGTTCGTTCCCAGGTATTTATATTTGCCATATACTGCAGCAGTATATATAGTGCCAAGATTGTCTTTTTTTCCATCATAATACCTAATGGCTGAGGATAATGAAATATATGCCAATCCTTTATCTAGTCCAAGCCATAGTCCTTTTTCCTGGTCCCTGCACAATGAAAGTACTGTATTGTTTTGTAACCCTGCTGCTGTATTGATATTGACAATGGTGTTTTGGATTTGATTGTACAATACTATTCCCCCTTTAATGGTGGCAAATGCATACAGTCCATTACCCAGATATTGTGCTTTATTAATTTGTAGTTTCTTTAGCTGTTGGTTAAGTCCGTTTTTCCATGGCAAACACTTGCCTTGTTTAATGATATAAGCACCATCTTCATTCGTACAGGCAAGAATGCCTTCATCCAAAGGCAGAAGTCCGGTTATTGTGAGGTTTGCCAGCCGTTCTGTTCCTTCAACCAACTTCCAGCCTCCCTGATCACGGATGAACAATCCCTTATTGATGACAGGTAAGTACAGGCCACCTTGCACTTGGGATAAAAACATAATTGTACCTGGTATTTCAACCCTGTTTATTTGGATGCCGTCGTAAACAAACAACCTGCCAAAGGATTGAAAATAAACTTTATCAAGTACAGAAGTTATATGCCACACCTCTTCTTTAAAAAAGGAGGAGTCCCTGACCAGATGGGTGAGACTTGCGTATTTTAATTCATTACCTCCTGCTTCTTCCCAGAAACCAAATTCTCCGTATGCGCCGGTATAAATCCTGTTTTTGTGACAATGTACGGCTCTGATACTTTTACCTTCGTTTAAACTAAAAAAGGTCCAATTGCCACCATCATACCTCAGCAGTCCCTGGTCATTGCCAATGTACATAACCCGGTTATCCCCCTGATCTATGCTCCAGTTTTGACTAGCCGCCTTATATTCGTTTGGAAAAAAATTTTTCAAATAAGGAACCTCCTGCCCTAAAACAGTGGACGCCAAACCAATGAGACCCCATGCCACAACATATAACAAAGGCCTTTTGAACATCATGGGTTGTGGTATTTCTCTCCTTTGATAATGGAGTATGCCCTGTACAATTGTTCGACTAAAAAGAGCCTAATCATTTGATGAGAAAATGTCATTTTTGAAAGTGACAATAGCATATTGGCACGTTGTTTCACTTCATCACTCCAACCAAATGCGCCACCTATGGCAAATACCAACCTTTTTGTACTATTGATTTGGTGTTTTTCAAGATACGAAGCCATAGCTGCGGAAGTGTATTCCTTTCCACTTTCATCCAATAAGATCAGAAAATCATCAGGCTGAACTTGCGCTAAATAGGATTTTCCCTCCATTTCAAGCAATTTGAGGGTATTGCCAGGATGTTTGACATCCTTCATTTCTATGTATTCAAATGAGGTATAATGAGGCAATCTGTCCTGATAAATAGAGATGCCTTGTCTGAGATAACTTTCGTTTGTTTTTCCTATGCACAAAACAACTACCTTCATGAGTTTGCAGATTTACCAGCTGGCAAAGGTCTCGTTGAAAATTTTTTCAGTAAGCTGATTGATGATGTCTTTGTTCAGAGCTTCCTGTACGGTTTGCAAATCCTGATCGGCTTCAAATGTTCTGAAAAAAGAGTAAGACCGGGAGTAGTTTTCTTTTTCATTTTTATGATTCGTATACTGAACCTGTACCACAATTTCCAATTTGTTTAAGGCCACGGTATTACCTTCTTTAGGAGCTTCTGCAGTAACCCTGTAGCCGGTAATCTGGCCGCTAAAAACAACATCCGGGTCCGTTTCCCTGAGTTTTAACCTGGATTCATTTCTTATTTTAGTTCTCATGGCTTCTGAAAACTGAACATCTATTTCGACCGGTGCATTGGGTGTTGCCAAATCAAAATTTTCTACGTAAAAAGTATTGACATCTGCAGGTATGGTTATGCCTTTAAAACCATAACATGAATTAAAAAAAACACCCAGGGCAAATAAAACAAACAAATCAGACAAGCTTTTTCTGAATTCTATTTTTTTACTAATCCGGAATATCATATTGTTTGATTTTACGATACAAAGTTCTTTCCGAAATACCCAGCTCATCTGCAGCATCTTTTCTCTTGCCCGCAAACTTTTTAAGCGCTTTTTTGATCATGTCTTTCTCCATATCTTCTAAAGAAAGAGCCTCATCTACAATTTCAGATTTATGATACCTGTCTCTGCTGATTTCGTTGATAATGATGGGTTTGTTATGCTCTCTTTCATCTCCATCTTCGCCAATCTCTTCTTCATTGTAGTATCCTGACGAGATATTGTTTACTTCTGATGGTACTACAAAATTCATTGAACTGGATTCAGGAACATGCAGATTGTTATTTTTTATAAGATTGAAAACCAGGTTTTTTAGGTCTGACAAATCAGCCTTCATATCCAATAAAAACTTGTACAGGATTTCTCTTTCTGCAAAGCCTTCTGTTTCCTTATTTTTAATGCCAACCGGTAGATTTCTGGAGATCAGGTGAGGTGTCAATAAAGCTATGGTTTCTTCATCCAACATCTTGTTTTCTGACAAAACGGAGTATTGCTCCACAATGTTTTTTAATTCCCTGATATTTCCCGGCCAACGGTAGTGTTCAAGGATATACCTGGCCTTGTCATCATTTCAAGGCTATTGGTACGATATTTCTCTGCAAAGTCAACAGAAAATTTACGAAACAATGGATAGATATCTTCTGACCTTTCGTGAAGAGCAGGCACTTTGATGGGAACTGTATTCAATCGATAAAACAGATCTTCTCTGAATTTTCCTTTTTTGATCTGGTCTTCCAAACTGATGTTGGTAGCTGCTATCACTCTGACATCTGTTGTCAATACTTTAGCCGATCCAACTCTTAAAAACTCTCCTGTTTCTAAAACCCTGAGCAGGTAAGCTTGTGTATCCAGAGGCCTTTCGCCTATTTCATCTAAAAAAATAGTACCTCCTCCAACTGTCTCAACGTATCCTTTGCGTTCTCCTGTGGCTCCCGTAAATGAACCCTTTCATGACCAAATAATTCGGAATTGATGGTACCCGGTGGAATGGCACCTTCCAAGTTGATGGCAATAAAACCATTGTGCTTCCGCTTGCTCAATTCGTGAATGATCCGCGAAAAAATTTCTTTTCCAACCCCTGATTCTCCCTGAATCAAAACGGTAAGATCTGTTGTTGCAACACGAACAGCCGTGTACAATGCACGATCGAGGGCGGCCGACCTACCTATGATGCCAAAACGCTGCTTGACTGAGTTGATATTGGGGTCTTTGGTCATTTTATAATTTCTCCTATTAAGGTGGCACTGCTGGCTGAATGTACCACTACATTGACATAGTCGCCAGGCTTATGGTTATAATTTTCCTTAGGAAAAACAACCATCTTATTCTGTGAATTTCTTCCCTTCCATTCTGCTGCTGATCTTTTGGAATCTCCTTCAATCAACACTTTAAAAGACTTGCCTATATCAGCTTTATTGTGAACCAATGACAGGTGGTTTTGCAATCGGATTACCTCGTTAAGCCTTCTTTTTTTCACTTCTTCCGGCACATCATCTTCCCATTTGCGGGCAGCAAGGGTGCCGGGTCTTTCCGAATAAGCAAACATGTAAGACATAGAGTATTTGGCAAACTCCATCATACTCAGCGTATCCTGATGCTCTTCTTCGGTTTCAGTGCAAAAGCCGGTTATGATGTCAGATGATACGGCACATTCGGGTAGTATTTTTTGTATGGCCTGAATTCTCTCCATATACCATTCTCTGTCATACGTCCGGTTCATAAGGTCCAGAATTCTTGTATTGCCACTTTGTACCGGTAAGTGAATATACTGGCAAATATTTTCATGTGCAGCCATTGTATATAAAACCTCATCTGTAATGTCCTTTGGATGCGAAGTGCTGAAACGAACCCTTAAATCCTTATGAACAGCAGCAATCCTGGCTAGGAGACCGGCAAAGTTTTCTTTCTCACCTGTTTCTTCGTTTTGCCACTTGTAAGAGTCAACGTTTTGTCCCAAAAGTGTCACCTCGCGGTAACCTTTAGCAAACATATCGCGGGCTTCGGCTTCAATGGAGTAGGGATCCCTGCTTCTTTCACGGCCCCTTGTAAATGGCACAACACAAAATGAACACATGTTGTCACATCCCCTCATGATCGAGATAAAGCCAGTCACTCCATTGCTGTCCAATCTCATAGGTGAGATATCTGCATACGTTTCTTCTCGGGATAAGAACACATTTATACCTTTCTCACCATCTTCAGCGGTGGCAATCAATGAGGGTAAATCTCTGTAAGCATCGGGGCCTACAACCAAATCAACCAGCTTTTCTTCTTCCAGGAACCTGCTCTTTAATCTCTCCGCCATGCAACCCAACACACCCACAAGCATAGAAGGATTGCCCACTTTGTATTGGTTAAACTGGGCCAGCCTTTTCCTCACTGTCTCTTCCGCTTTTTCCCGGATAGAGCAGGTGTTGATAAAAATCAAATCTGCAATGGCTACATTTCTGGTTGATAAATAACCACAACCTGCCAGGATGGAAGCCACAATTTCTGAATCAGAAAAATTCATCTGGCAACCATAACTTTCTATGTAGAAGTATTTACGACCTTCTTCCCGGGTAAAATTTTCGTCTCCAAATACCTTCCCCTGATCTCCTTCTACCATGGTTTTTACAGGCAGTTGAAGGGTGGGATTGTTATCATACATATTTACTCAATTTTAAGGCTGCAAAGATACATTATTAAACGCTCCAGGGTGACATAATGTCAGAAAAACTTGATACCCAGTTGTTTGTCAACTAAATTGTCAATAAATTACAGTTTTTAAACTGATTTTGGAAATTTTTCGAAAAACTTACTATTTATTTTGCATTACCTATTGACTTTCACCATAAAATATCGTAAATTACCTTCATTAATAAACCTCAAACTTACTAGACCATGATGAACGAGTTTGTACAAACGATTATGACGCGCAATCCCATCACTATTTCTGAGCGCGGTACTCTGGAAGATGTCAAAAAATTATTTGACCAAAACAGGATCCACCACTTACCTGTCATTAACGATGAAGGTGATTTATTGGGCTTAATAACCACCTATGACCTTTGGCGGTTAAACAGGAGTTTTGACGATTATCACAACATTCCTGTTGCAGAAGTTATGAATGTAAAATTTGCCAAGGTAGGCTCCGATGATAAAGTTGGAACGGCTGCTGAACTTTTTCTGGACAGAAGATTTCATGCCCTTCCGGTGGTAGATGGTAAAAAACTAGTAGGAATTGTTACCTCTTTTGATGTATTGAGGTATGAATTCCGCAGAGAATATGAAAAGCCTATACTTTACCAAGATGTATTGTCCAATGGCTAAAGATCAGTGGTCTGAAATCTTGCCTGTGTAACAGCTTCACTCTAGTGAAGTCACCCATAAAACGGTATCGTTTTACAATTTGTATAACAGGAGACCAACAATCGAAAACAAAAGCTATGGCTCCTGAGCTGCAGGCAAGGATTATGAGATTCCCGGCAAGTCCGGGAATCTTTTTTTATTAAATACCCAACCATATGCTTCCTCATCTGTTATTTTTGTAGATAATCATAAATTTTGTATGCAGCCTGCTTTTATTGAAGTTTCCAATCCGGATAAAGATCTACAAGACATCAGCCAAAAGGTATTAAATGGCATCCGAATTTCGAATGAAGACGCTTTGATCCTGTTTGAAAGAGCAGATCTCCCATTGTTGGGCCTGTTGGCCAATCATATAAGAGAAAAAAAACATGGTGACGCCACCTATTTTAACCGCAATTTTCACCTTGAACCGACCAACATATGTCTTTACACCTGTACATTTTGCAGCTATTCCCGATTGATTAAAAAAAGAAGCGAGGGGTGGGAATACACGCTTGAAGACATGATGGACATTGTGAAATCGTATGACAATCAAGCTGTTACTGAAGTCCACATAGTGGGTGGAGTTTTACCCCAATACGACACCAAATTTTATAGTGATCTATTTAAGGCCATTAAAGCCCACCGTCCTGAATTACATATAAAGGCCCTCACTCCGGTTGAGTACCACTATATGTTCAAAAAGGACAAAATCACTTATGAAGATGGCATGGCTTTGATGAAGGAGGCAGGACTCGATTCGTTACCCGGTGGAGGAGCTGAAATTTTCCATCCCGAGATCAGAGACCAAATTGCAGGAGGAAAATGTTCCGGTGCCCAATGGTTAGAAATTCATGAAATATGGCACAAACTAGGCTGTAAGTCCAATGCCACTATGTTGTATGGACACATTGAGAACTTTGGGCATAGGGTACACCATCTGGACTTGCTTCGTCAACTCCAGGACAAAACCGGCGGATTTCAAACTTTTATTCCGCTGAAATTCAGGAACAAAGACAACCAAATGAGCCATTTACCTGAAGTAAGCCTCATTGATGACCTTAAAAACTATGCTGTTTCCAGGATTTATCTCGACAATTTTGACCACATCAAAGCTTATTGGCCCATGATCAGCAGAGATATTGCGCAAATTTCACTTTCATTTGGAGTAGATGATGTGGATGGAACCATAGATGATACCACAAAAATTTACTCTATGGCAGGCTCTGAAGAGCAAAACCCGGCAATGACAACTGAGCAACTGGTTACCTTAATTAAGAGGGTAGGGCGAAGGCCGATTGAAAGAGACACATTGTACAATGTGATTTGTGACTACTCAGATGTTGTTTTTGAGACAGATAAGGCCTATAAAGGTTATCTTGACTTGCCTGTAATCGCCAACTGATAGAATCATCACCCGCATTGATCGATAACCTGGGCACCAAAGTCCCAATTACCGTAATTTTGCATAAAAAATCAACATGTTTGGACAAATCAAAAGAATGCTGGGCATTGAAGGTGTTAAAATTGATGTAGAAGTCAATCAACCCGTCAAACTTTCTACCGGCATGGCAAGTGGGAAGGTTAGACTGATCACCATCATGGATAGTGAAGTCACCAACATAAACATCAGAATCATTGAAAAATACCACAGAGGTAGGAAAAAAGACAAGTTAATTGATGAATACAATGTAGGTTCCATGGATTTAAATGAGGGCTTCTCATTGAAAAAAGATGAAATCATTGAAATTCCATTTGAACTTCCATTTAAGTATTATCAGTCCGAAATGGATAAGATCCAGGATAAAAACTTTTTAGCTGCCGGCATAGTAAAAATGGCCAAATTCATAAAGGGTGTAAAATCGGAATATCGAATTGAGGCTGAGGCAACCGTAAAAGGTACTAAACTCAACCCAGTTTCAAAAAAGGATATTTTGGTCCAATCTTAGTATTTTCGCGTCGAATTATAAAATAGCATATGCACAAAATTTTAACTTTAGTGGTTGTGGGTTCATTGTTTACGGCCTGTAAGACCACTCAATTGCCCCAGGGCTCCAATGAAGCTCCTGTAAGATACCCAGAGGAAAAACACCTTAAAAACATCCGTCAACTCACTTTCGGGGGGGATAATGCCGAGGCATACTGGAGTTTTGACGATAAAAAAATAGTATTTCAGGCTACCAATACCATTTGGGGTGCCGAATGCGATCAGATCTTTTATTTTGACCTCGAAAAATGGGAAAAGGGCAAGACGCCCCCACTTGTTTCAACCGGAAAAGGAAGGACAACCTGCTCCTATTTTTTACCAGATGGTAAGTCTTTGGTATATGCCTCAACCCACGAAGGTGGAGCCTCATGTCCGCATTCTCCAGAAAGGAGGACCGATGGCAAATACGTGTGGCCTATTTATAAAGATTTTGACATCTATTTAGGCGACCTGAAAGGAAATATTGTTAAAAAACTAACCAATGAAGCCGGTTATGATGCCGAAGCTACAGTTTCTCCCAAGGGTGATAAAATCGTTTTCACTTCGATGCGAAGTGGCGATTTGGAGCTTTATACCATGAACTTGGATGGCAGTCAGGTTAAACAAATTACCAGTGGACTGGGGTACGATGGAGGAGCCTTTTTCTCTCCTGATGGAAGCCAAATCATTTTCAGAGCATCAAGGCCTACTTCTGAACAGGATGTCAAAGAATACAAAGACCTACTGGCAGAAGGATTGGTACAGCCTACTAAAATGGAATTGCACATTTGTAATGCAGATGGCACAAATCTTAGAAAACTAACCGATTTGGGCAATGCCAATTGGGCTCCTTTTTTCCATCCTTCCGGCAAAAAGGTGATATTTTCCTCCAATCACAAATCAAAAAGAGGATTTCCGTTTAATCTGTATATGATCAATCTTGATGGCACCGGCCTGGAACAAATCACTTACGACACTGCATTTGACTCATTTCCAATGTTTTCATTTGACGGTAAAAAGTTGATTTTTGCAAGCAACAGAAACAACAATGGCACCAGAGATACCAATCTTTTTTTGGCCGACTGGGTAGATTAGGCATAAGCAGATTCAACAATTCTGGCACCATTTTTGGCAGTATTGTGCAAAGAATAATGCATGTGGGCCGAAAAGTAAAATTGCAGCAAAGCGATTATTTAATGTGTGACCTTTCTCTGGTAGCTTTATACACAAAGCCATCAGAAGGATCTCCTTTGGTTTCTCAGATTTTATTTGGTGAAACGGCTCAAATTATCTCGCGCAAAAACAAGCAATGGGCCAAAATAATTACTGATTTTGATGGAACCGAAGCTTGGGCAGATTTGCGTCAGCTAAGTGAGATTACGCCTGAAATGCACAAGAAGTTCTCTTCCAACTTTTCTGTTGCGCTTGAAGTATGTCAGGTTTTAATGAATAATGATGTTAGTTTTCCAGTGTTGATAGCCTCTTCATTACCTGAATACGATGGTATGGTTTTTAAAACTGCGGCCGGAAAATACGTTTACAGTGGTCAGGCTTCGGGGTTTCAGGAAGTTAAATTTGGTCCTGAAATCATGGAAAAATTATCGCGACGGTTTGTCAACGCACCATTTATCCACGGGGGCAGATCTGTCTTTGGCCTGGATAAAATCGCTTTGGTGCAATTGATTTATAAGTGTGCCGGATTTGCTTTGCCTCGGACTTTGGAACAATTGTTGAAATTTGACTTTGATGTCATCCATTTTACTGAACAGGCTAGTCCTGGTGATATTGCTTTTTTCATCAATAAAAATGATGAAATAGACCATCTGGGAATTGTCCTTTCCGATGGCCAGGTGCTCCATGTTGCTGAAAAAGCAAGGATTGACAAATTAGACCATGAGGGTATTTACAACAGAGAAACAAAAAAATATAGTCACAAACTCAGATATATTGGTAGAGTTCCGCACCTGACACCTTAACTTTGCCCTATGAATTCTTTTGTGATTACCCTTGTCATTGGCCTTTTTTGCCTTATGCTTTTTTTCAATGTTTACTTTCGTGTCAAAGTATTCAAACACTACAAATACCTGGTCCAAAACAAGATTGAATTTTCTCTTAAACACATGCTTGATGGTGGTAAAATGAGGGATGAGATTTTACAGAAATATCCTCAACATCAATACCATATCCTTGCCTTTACCAATAACATCAGAAACAGCCTGTTTATCGCAACTGGGTTGATCGCTCTGATTGCCATTATTGGCTATTTAATCAGATGATTTCCTCCATCCAGGACCTCATCATTTATGAGGACCAAGACCTCATAGTCATCAACAAGCCATATGGCTATTTTGTGCACAAAAGCAGCCTTGATGCCAAATCGGAGCATATTTTAATGTATCCGGTGCGGGACTATGTAGGCAGCCATGTATATCCCATTCACAGGCTAGATCGAAAAACAACTGGTGTGCTTTTATTTGCAAAAAGTAAAGCCAGCTTAATACAATTTAATAAAACTTTTGAGGAACGGAGGACAGTAAAGACCTACGTCACCATTTGTCGGGGATTTATGCAAGATGAGGGCATTATTGATTATCCGTTAAAAACGGAATCTGGCAAATCGCAGGAAGCCATTACCCGCTACAGGGTAATTCACAAATCTGAAATTGATCTGGCACATAAAAACTTTAGCACTTCCAGGTATTCTCTGGTAATGTTTTATCCCGAAACAGGTCGAATGCACCAAATCAGACGACATGCAGCGCATATTTTTCACCCTATAGTGGCCGATAGACCCCATGGATGCAATAAACAGAATAAACTATTGGGTGAAAATCTTGACATTCACCATATGCCCTTACATGCCATCAGTCTGGTACTTCTAAATACCCAAAATGAGAATGCATTCTCATTTTTTGCACCTCTTCCGCCAGAATTTATAAAAACTGCTGAGCTGCTTGGCTGTCAGCTACCCGCTTTTTTTTCTGACCCCAACTTATTTTTCCTTCATAAAATATCCAAGCCATAATCCTACCAGCGACCAGCTTGCGACAGCGTCTATCAAGTCGGGCATGGAATTGGTTTCATACCAAATACTAAAAGTATATGACCCCGTAAAATAGCATATCAAACCCGTAAACAACGAAGCCATAAAGAATTCCTTAAAACCTCTGTTAGCAAACTGCATCAATACCCACATTAACAAGGCGATGGCAACAAAATTGATCAACAAACCTCTTACCATGTTCAAGCCCATGTTCATATCCATGGCCTTGTGAAATGCGATGGTTGCCCATGGCTGGCCCTTTGAGGCTTCCATTTTGGCCTGTTGTTCTTCCTGAGGTGTTCCCGGAGGGAAATTGGGCAAGAAGTAGCTTCCTTCACCTTCCAGATTTTGATCTAAAAACTGAATGATTTCGTTTTGTTTGGCCGTATACTTTTGGTTACCTCCATGAATATTGAGTATCGTCCATGACATAAACTGCCACATGAAAAGCAAAACACCTCCAACGAGGATGGCAAAAATAGATCTTGTATTCATTTTGTATATTAGATTGTTGTTTAACAAATATACAAAACGATATTTTAATTTTATCAATATTTTCGAAACATTGAATCAAAATAAAAAGTACTGGACATAAAAAAAGGGGCCGTAGCCCCTCTATATCATTAGTTTAGCAAATTAGTCTCTGTTCAACTTCGACAACAATCTAAGAAATTCAATGTACAGCCAAACAAGTGTGACCATCAGGCCCATAGCACAAAACCACTCCATGTACTTGGGAGCACCATATTTTTCTGCCTTGTCAAAGTTATCAAAATCTAAGAGCAGGTTGAGGGCGGCAATGCCGATCACCAGCAAAGAAAAGCCGATTCCCATCAGACCTCCCTGGTGGATGTAAGGAATATTGTATCCAAACAATTGAAAAATAAATCCAAGGAGATAAACCAGCGCAATTGCCCCAGTGGCTATAATAATACCAGACCTCAACTTGTCAGTAACTGTAATGATTTTGTATTTATATAGTATGACCATTAATAAGAGGGTGCCAAATGTGAGACTGATTGCATTAAATACAATGCCTTGTGTCTGAGCTGCATAAACTGCAGAAATAGAACCAACAAAAAGTCCTTCAAATGCGGTGTAAACCGGGGCAGCTATGGGAGAAGTATGGGGCTTAAAGCTAGCCACCAAAACAGCAATCAAGCCACCAATCGCTCCTGTAATCATCAGAAGGGTGGAAGGCATAATGTAGCTGATAAATGAAGTGATTACAAGAATGGAGAAAAGAATCAGCGTTTTGTTGATTGCGCGGTCAATACTCATTGTCTCACCACTCAAGTATCCATCTTTAGCGGATATCTTAGCAATGGATTCTTCATGGATCATCGGGTTTCGGGATTCGTAAAATGATTTTCCAGCCATTTGTTCTTTATTTTTTGATTATTAATGCAAGATAAGTAAAAAAGGTTCCACCAAAAAAAGAAAGATAAATTTTATTATATAAAACTGATTATCAATGAAAAATGCATTAATATTTAAGTTTTTAGTAATATATTCCAAATAATTTTCACATTTTACTTTCTAAATACAGGGAAAAAAAATTACTTTTGCAGTCCAATTATAAAAAGTATAGTCATGGACTTGATTAAATACGTACAAGAGACTTTATTACCGGCAAAAATCACCCTAGCTTCAGAGCAGGAGATTCAATTGCTGTCAATTACAAGATTGTTGAAGGAAACAAGGAAAGAATCCAGGTTTTTAAAGGCGATGTAATTGCCATGTCAGGAGAAGGAATGACCAAAACCTTTATCGTAAGAAAAATGTCGAATGGAGTTGGTGTTGAAAGGATTTTTCCATTCAATTCTCCGGCGATTGTTGACATTGAAGTTCTGAAAAGAGGAAAAGTCAGAAGAGCTAAATTGTTTTACCTTCGTGCATTGGTTGGTAAGAAGTCAAAAATCAAAGAAAGAAGGAGATAATTTATCTCTGATCATAAAAAAAACCGCGGAGTCAATACTTCGCGGTTTTTTTTTACTCTTTAGAAAAGGCTTATTCAAATAAGCCTTCGTAATCTCCTTTTTGACCCGTTCTGGTCTGCACTTCAGGGAGTTTTAATTCCATCAAATCAGATTCACCGCTGTCTTTGGCATTGCCCATCAACAAAAGGGTTGATTTCTTTTCATACTCTTCCAGCATCTTAAGTCCTTGCTCTTCAAAGACGCCGTTTTGGAGGTCTATTGAATTCATGAAATCTGAAGACATTTCCATGAATCTTTCCATTTCACCCACTTTGTTGGCTACATCGTCGGCTACATATTCCAGGGCCTGATCAAACATAGCTCTTCTGTCGGCATCTCCTTTGATGATGCTCATAGCCCCTCTCATGGCGCTGTGGCTGGTTTTGATGGCCTTGTATTCCTGTTCTTTAACTTTTACCTGATCTTTGGTATCTTCCAGTAAAACTTCTGAATTAGAGTACATCTTAGACAACACTTTATACAAGATGGTCATCTTGCTGTGAAGTGCCAGGTACTTTTCATTGCTTTCCGTCAACCTGGCTGCCTTCCTGCTGGAAAGAAGCATAGCCTGTTGATTGCCTTGCTCTTTGGCCTTTTTAGCAATAAGAATGTTCTGATTGATCTCAGCATTGTTTTCTTCTACGATGGTTTTCAATTTGCGCATCTGTCCTTTCAAACTGCCAATCTGGGTACCCATTTTTTTGAGGTTGTCTTCCAGATCTTCAATATAGTTTTTCAGAATGCCAATTGGATCAATAGTAATAAAAACTCCCGTTATCCATCGCATGATAGATTTGTAAAGATAACTTACCAAGGCTCTCATCTTGGGATCAAGCACCATGTAGATGATGGCGCCTAAAGCCAACAAAGTGATAACCAAGCCAAGAGTATTACTGGCAAAAGCCAACAATGGGCCACTAAACTTATATAATAAAAAGCCCAGACCTCCTAAAACGCCTGTAAGGAATAGAGCCCCGGTTACACCTTCCGGCTTTTGCCAAAAGGATTTGGGTTTAAAAGCATTATCCATATTAGATATATCAGCCATCTTAAATATTTATTTTATACAAATTTGATGAAAAAATACCAAATAACGTGTGCTATTTGATGAAAGTTACAGCAGACCTTCAAAATGCTGCTTATCTTCTTTCAGACTTTCCGTAAAATTCTCATATACAGCCAGAAACTCTTTTCTGGTTTTTTCAATCTTTTCTTCAGCTGAGTCCAATTCTTGTGTCAAGGCAGCAATTTGTTGCTCAAAAGCTGCAATTTCAGCCTGTAATTGACTAATTTTTTGGTGGTTGCTGGCAATGAGCTGCTCGGTTTTAACAATTTGTTGTTTGGGCTCCTCAACTTGAGAATCTATCTGTTTTTTAAGGGTATCAATAAACTTATCTCTTTCAACATCAACAATACCTAAATAGGAAGTGATAGAATTGAACAAACTTTCTCTGTCAAGTCCCATGGTTGAAGCCGTGGCATAAGCCGATTTTACTGCAGTGGTCTCATCCATTTGCATGGCCATGAGATTTTTTACAGATTGCTTGAACCTTAAATAGTCAAGTCCCGATTCATGTTTATCGCGGATGGCCTGCAAAATGATGTTAACCATTTTTTCGTTCAGCCCTTCTTTCAAATCAAAAAGTGCAGCAAGCTCTATCGTCATATTATTCATTTTTTACAAATTTAGGATATCTGCCATCAATAATGTTTAATTTTTCGAAGAATACCCTGAATATTAAGATAAATCATACCTAATTAACCCATAGCTTCCATTTGTTAGCTTCCAATTTTTAATACTTGGCTACAATCCCAAAAATAAGTGACCTACCTTTCCATAACAGCTAACCAGGTGTCTCACCTGGGTTTGAAATCATAAGGGCAATTTTGGGTAAAAGCTGGTTCGATTGTATCCATTTCACCAAAAAATGACTTTTTCATAGGAACAGGATGAAATTACCACAAAAAAAATGAAAGAATGTAAGGCCATAATAGCCAATTTCTGACGTTTTAACTCATAAGTTGAGTATATTTGCAACGTTTTTTTTAATATATATTTTGATGAAATACTGCATTTTAAGCATTTTACTTTGCACATATTGGTGGGTAAATGCACAACTGCCAGGCTATGGTCAACACGGATGGAGTGAACATATTGCCACAGCATCTTCAATTGAAGAAGAAATTTATGGAAACCCAAGGCTTCAGCTATTTCGCCAGGAACTCCTTTTCCAAAGACCCGGCTTTCCACTCCACCAACGCACTGTTCAGGTTCAGGAAACAGAAAAGGCCATAGCATCATTGAGACTCAATACGCCGGATGCGGAACTCAACCTAGTCAACTGGATCCAGTCACAATACAACAAACCAGGCATTATCCCAGCGATCCTGGAACTTGCCTCATTTTACTACAACAATGGCCGTTATGATGAGGCCATTACTTACTATGACAAAATAAATGATTTAAACCAGCTTTCAGACCTCGAGTTAAGTGAGTTGAGCTTTAAAAAGGGCTATTGTTTTTTTGTGAACAAACAGTTTGGCCACGCCAAAACGACCCTGGCTAAAACCAGGGAATTGAGAGACTTGTATTTCCACCATACCAATTACTATTATGGTATGTGTCAATATTTTGAAAAGGATTATTCAGGCGCTGTAGAAAGTTTCAAAAGGGCCTCAAGTTCAAATACCTATGCCGGACATATTCCGTACATCATTGCTCAAATATATTTTGCACAAAAAGATTTTGATAAATTGTTAACCTATGGTGAGCATAAGATTGGCGATAAAAACACGGACAATGTCAAAGACATACGTCTCTTGTTGGGCCAAAGTTATTTTTTGAAAGGCGACTACAAAAGAGCTCTCCCTCACCTTGAATTTTATGAATCCAGAACAGAAAAATTAAGCGCAGAAGAATTTTACCAACTGGCTTTTACCCAATATAAACTAGATAACTGCGAAAAAGCAAAATCCAATTTTTTAGAACTGACCCAACTGGAAACCAGAATGGGACAAATGGCCAGTTATTACCTGGCTGACTGTTATATTAAATTGGGTGACAAAAACTCTGCCCGCTCTGCCCTTAGAAGGGTGTCCAACATGGATTTTGATCCAGCCATGAAAGAAGAGGCCAAATTTAATTATGGTAAAATTTCTGCTGAGCTGGGGTCTGAACGGGAAGCCATCAATACCCTGACTGAGACCAGTGAATCATCAAGATTTTACAATGAGAGTCAGGAAATCATCAACGATATCCTGGTCAATTCCAACGACTACCTCAACTCACTTCGTATTATTGAATCGCTAAAAAAGCCATCTGATAAGGTAAAAAAGACGTATCAGATGATTGCACTGCGTCAGGCAATTCAATACATAGAAGATGGTAAGACCGAGCAAGCAGGTGCCTTATTGGACAAGGCGCTTCTCTACACACTCGATAGAAATTACCATTGCCAAACCCTTTATTGGAAAGGTAAGCTGGCACACGATGCTGGCGATCTCGCAGCCAGTATAAACCATCTTGATTCCTATTTTGAAACCGCCAATGGTGTCAATGACTTGCCCGATGAGTCTGCCCAATTTATGGCACATTACATCCAGGGATACAATTTTTTAAGGTCTAAATTATATAAGAAGGCAGAACTACAGTTTAAAAATGCGGTAGTGGGCATCAATATTCAAAGAGAGGGCATTAAAAATGATTTTGTGATGAATCGCATCTTACCCGATGCATTTATACGAACAGCAGATTGTCTTTTCAGACAAAATGAGTACGAAGGTGCCCTTGACTTTTACGAACAGGCTGTTGCCCGCAAGCAGGGTGGATTTATTTATGCCATGTACCAAAAGGCCCTGATCCACGGCTTACTAAAGCAAGCGGATGCCAAAATTGCTACTTTAGTGGATCTGGTAAAAACCCATTCATCATCAGAATATGGAGACGACGCCACTTTTCAACTGGGTGAAACTTATCTGGAAAAAACCAGTCTGGATACAGCGCTGATCTATTTTCAAAAAGTAGTAAAAGATTATGGTTCCAAAACAACTTATGCCAATTCAGCACGGATCAAATCAGGTTTGATTTATTTTAACAAAGGAGGAAGCACCTAAGGCCTTACAGGAATACAAGGGTGTTATGAAATCAAATCCATCTCCGGCGGAAAGAGCAACCTCCTTAAAGGCCATTGAAGAAATCTATGTAGATCACATGGCCAATTCAAAAGCGTATCTAAAATACCTGGATTCAATTCCCGCAACAGAAAAGGGTTCCATTTCATTGGATTCACTTACTTATCATTTGGCAGTTAACATCTTTAACAATAGTGAGTACGAGGGTGCTGTCGATTGTTTTACGGAGGATTGGGGTAATTTTCGACTGGGATACTATAAGAACGATGCTCGATATTTCAGGGCCGAAAGCAACAATGTTTTAAAAAATTACCCCGCATCTCTTCAGGACTATGAGGCTATAATCAATGACGGAGAAAACAGATACAAACAAAAATCCATCTACAAAGCAGCACTGATAGCTTATCATTACACAGAGGATTTTGAGAAGGCCTTAAAGTATTACAAACAAAGTGAAATGGTATCAGGTGATGCTGGTGAACTATTCCAATCACAATACGGTGCCTTAAAAAGTGCATTCAGACTGGCAAAGAATCAGGACATCATAGATTATGGTAAAAAAGTAATCCAGAATACTGCTGCCACCAAAGATGAAAGATCGGCAGCCCATTATTATTTGGCTAAAACCTATATTAAAACGGGTGAAACAGAAAACGCCATCCCTTCTCTTACTTTTGTAGATCAAAATACAAACAACAACCAAGGGGCAGAATCCAGATACTTGCTGGCAGAAATCCAGTTCAATAAAAAAGAATACAGCCTGGCAGAACAACAATGCCACTATGCCAATGAAAAAAATGCCAACTACCCCTATTGGATCGCAAAAAGTTTATTGTTGATTGCTGATATCTACTTCCAAAAAGAAGATTTGCTCAATGCAAGGGCGGCTGTCGAAGCAGTACTTGAAAATTTTGTTGAAGACGCAGACATCATAAAGATAGCCAATGAAAAACTGAATAAAATCAAAGTTAAAGAAGCCGAAACCAATAGAATAAAATCGGGAAGCGAGCCTTTCGATTTACAGAAAAAAACCAAAAACGAAGAAGAGTAATGAAAGCTATATTTCAATATACCCATATCATAATTGTTGCTTGTTTTTCAGTTTTTTGCAACACTTCACTTTTTTCTCAGGAGTTACCTGAAGAAAAACAGGAGATAATTAAAACTTTTGAAGCTCAATTAGAAGAAGCGCGAATCATAAACATGGCGCCCGTGATTAAGCCGGTAGTTCCTATCAAGAAAAAATATAATTATAATGTAACCATCCTGCCCCTTGATATTGAATATCCTGAACCGGTTATAAAACCAATAGCAGCGGATACCGATTTGCCTTTTGAACCGTATCCTTTTTTTACCAGAATAGGATATGGCAATGTCAAAAATCCTGGACTAGAACTCGGCTTTTATAAAACAGATGAGTATCAGTTTGACCGTTACATCCACCTGGCTCATCAAAGTTTTGACAATTCCTCCAAGGTAGCAGACCAAAAGGCAGGATCATCTTCTGCCATAGCCGGCATTCGTTACAAAATAAAGGAAAAATGGCAGCTCAACGCTGGCGTCAATGCCACCTACCGCCAACAACCTTTTTATTTTATTTATGAAGGCAATGACCTCAATAATAAAGAGCGAAATCTATTCAATGCAGGTTTTAAAGCAGAAATAAACCATGGATCTATTGAAGACAATGATGTAGAATTTAGATTCAATACCAGCTATTCCGTGCTTAATGTTTCAAATCCTGATAAAAATGAAGGACATTTTAAGGTCGAAACAAGTGTGGCCAAAAAGAAGGGAAACTGGAGGGTAGACCTACCTCTACAATTAACCGGTGTCTTGCAAACCGAGATTTCTGATCTTTATTCCCTTGTTTTTGATCCCAGAATTAAGTACTCCAATCCTAAGTGGTTTCTGACAGCCGGTGCTGCCATTTATTTTGATGCAACAGAAAAAACCATTCCCTGGCCAGAAATACAATTTGATTATGCTTTAGCCGGAAAGGGCATGCACGTTTTCGGCATGAGCCAGCTCAAGGTAACCGGCAATAATTTGCACAGGCTAACCCTGGAAAATCCATGGCTGAATCCAAGCATCCCCTCACTCAGCAACTTCATTGGAAAAGAAATCCTGGGAGGTATCAGGGGAGAAACCAAGGTGATTGGATATGAAGCTGCTGCCGGCTATGTCAATGGCAGAAATTGGGATCAATTCAACAATGAGACCAAGGTCTACAGCGCAAGTGTGTTTTATACAGATTTAAATGCCGTTTTCATCAGATCAAACGTCGACTTTGCTGTAACTGAAAATGTCAGGTTAAAAGGTTTGTTGACCAAAAACTTCTTCGATAAAAAAGGATTGGATAAGCTTTATGGCATGCACAGTCTTGAATTTAAAGCCCAGGCGGAGTTTCGTTTTATTAAAGACAGAATCAAGTTTACACCGGAGTTGTTTGTAACTGACCGCCAATGGGCCAGGGTAGTGGATGCAGGGACCGGCTCACCCACGGACATCAGGCTCAATAATCGGATTGAATTGAATGCAGGTTTAGATATATGGATGAGTAAAAAATTGGGTATCTATGCAAAGGCCAATAACCTGCTCAATAATAAATATGAACAATGGTATGGATATCCAAGCTTGGGCATCCATGTGCAAGGGGGCTTGCTGTTAAAATTATAATTTAGAAGCGTTGATCCGGTAGGACTGTGTGTGCTCTACCAGATCTGGAAAAAAGTGATTAAATTCAAGGTAGAGGGTATCATAGTAATTTTCCAGATCTTCAACAGCCTGACTAAAATCTGATGGAAATCTGGCAGCTTCCTGGATCTTTTCAAAGGTAAACATCAAACCTTCGATGGTGGTATATTTAATCAAAAAATTGCCGTCGATCATCTTGGCCACTATAGGTTTGATCCTGTCGGGAAACACAGGAAGGTGCATCCTGATGGTTTCATACCTTAAATCAGCAAAACCCTGGATGCTTTCTGATGAATGCATGTGCCAGGCCTGGCCGAGGATATAGTCCAATAGTATGTCTGTGACTACCGGGGCATATTTCCTGTGAGAGGGTCTTAAAATGGCATTTATTCTTTTGATCGACGGGTGATCATCAGTAAAGTGGTCAATGGCCCGGTGTAAATCAACTCCCAGGAGGTAAGGTTCCATCCAGGGACCGTATTCATTTTGCGCAATATATCGGCTAAAAAATTACCAACAATAAGAGCTTCATTTTTGCCGGAGAGTAGGGTGTGCGCCAGGTAGTTCATCCCTTAGGCGCTGGCTGCTGTTAAAACCGGATCATCCTTTAGATCTCTAAAATCTACTGGAGTTAATGCACTAATACCCATCTCCTGCATATAAACCCCATACAGCACATCTACTGCTGCCATGGTTGACTTATTGTGGGTGACAATGATAAATTGTGACCGCTCAGAAAATTTCTGAATGATGCGATTGAATTTTTGAATATTGGCATCGTCCAAAGGAGCATCCACTTCATCAAATATACAGAATGGTGCCGGCTTGAGAAGGTATAAGGCAAAAAGTAAGGCTGTAGCCGTTAGTGTTTTTTCTCCTCCTGACAACTGGCTCAAAGATTTTGGTTTTTTACCTTTTGGCTTTGCCACAATCTCGATAGACGATTCTAATGGATTATCGGGTTCCATCAAAATCAAATCGCAGTTATCATCTTCGGTAAAGAGACTTCTAAACACATTGATAAAGTTGGACCTAATTTCCTCAAATGCCTGCATAAACTGTGAAGTGGCAGTTGATTCAATTTCTTTGATGGTCTGAAGCAACGACTCCTTGGCTGCCACGATGTCATTTCGTTGAACGGTAATGACATCGTACCTGGATTTGATTTCTTCATAGGCTTCCATCGCCATAGGGTTGATCTCACCGTAATTATTGAGGCGGTGCCGGATCTGTTCTACCTTTTGAGCCAGATCTTCATCCGCTATTTCGGAATTCACCTCCTGATTCATCACCTCATCAATGCTCACATTGAACTCTATGTAAATACGATCTCCAATGGCGTTGATTTGAAATTTGATCTCCTGGTAATGGTCTTTCAATTGGTTGATTTCAACCTGGTGTTGGTTGAGCCCCCTGTTGAGCACTCTGATTTCTTCTTCAAGGCTTGAAATAATATTTCTTGCCGAAAAATAATTTTGCTCATTCGCATTAAGGGCTGACTGGAAGGTATTTTTTTCATTGTAAACCAGCAGTAGTTCATTTTCCAGTGCTATTTTATGGTTTTCTGCCTGTTCCAACTCTATGATATCTGCTTCCTTTCTGGATGTTTCAGATTTTATCCTTTCAGATATTTCTGTCTGCCTTGATTGTTTAAATTCAAGGTCTTTTAAATGGTTGGTAAGCAGATTCTGTTGACGAATTACGTCAATATTGGCGTCGTTGAATGCTTCTGATGCCTTATTGAGCCTATCTGTTAAATGATCCAGATCAGAATTGTTGCTTCTGATATTCTGTTCTTCTTCTTCTAGCCCCCTTTTCAAACTGATTTTGTCAACTTCGAGTGTGCGTTGTTTTTCTTCCAGCTCTTCTATTTGCTGGCGATTTCTGACTATTTTGGTCTCGCCATCTTTTATTTTTTGAGCCAGGTTTTCCAAACTTACGAAAAGCCTGGTCTTTTCTTGCTCTATCTTTTGCAGATCAGCCAGCATGTGTTCCAACTCCAGACTTCTATCTGATCCTTTTAATTGAACCACCAGATTTCTGGTTTTGTCCAACTCACTGCTCAGTTTTACTTTTTGCTCTTCTGCCTCCCTGATAAAGGTCTCTAGCTTTTCCAGGTTCTTTTTTCTACCAATTTTTTTGCCTTCAAAAAGACCAACAGACCCTCCTGAAATGGTGAAGCGGGTTTTGAGAAAGCTACCTGACTTGGAAAGAAAATTAAGACCATCATATTCGCGGTCATATTTAAAATCATCCAAACTGCCGTCAAAGATGTAGGCATCTCTTAGGAGGTAAGACAATAAGGGTTCGTATTTTGCCTCTACTTTTACACATTCAATGGCAGGCTTGGCAAGAGGAATGGATAATTTGGTACCCTGCTGAAATTCAATTCTATTGAGCAAGAAAAAATTGGCCTTTCCTTTTTGGGCTCCACCCAACAATCGAATGGCCTCTCCTGCTTCGTTGACATCGTTTACCACAAAATAGGTGACGTAGGGCTCCAGGTATTGCTCTATAACCGATTTGTATTCTTCCTGTACATCCAGTAAATCAGAAAGTACAGGCACATCTTTTCTCCATTGGGAAGAAAGAAACTTCAACGACTCCGGAAAGCCCTCAAAATTTTCAATCATGCTCTTGAGCAGGTCATATTCATTTTGCCTGGCATCGAGGGTCCTATTGACCTTTCCCAACTCTTCGGCTAATTTATCTCTGAGTTGCTCGGCTTCAGCAATTTGCTGCTTTCTCTGGGTTTCTTTTTCTTTTAATGATGATATCTCATTGCTGGCAATTTGAAATTTTCCAGTTAGTTCAGCCAGATCCTGATCAAATAGACTATGCTCATCCTTGTGGGTTCTGATCTCTTCGCTGGTGCGATGATTTTCAGATTTGAGGGTTGAAACATGATTGGAAGTGACTGCAATGTCTTTATCGATATCAAAAAGCTGTTTTTGCAGCTCCTGGATGTGTTTGGTTTTGGATTCAAACTCATTTTTAGCGCTTCCCTGAACGGCCCTGGCATCAGCCAAAGCCTGTTGCTTTTCGGTGAGTTTGGCAGATAGGGTGGCTTCTACTTCTTTTCTTCGGCAATGAGTTGCTCAAGTCTCTTTAGCTCTTCTGACAACAAATCAAGAGACCTTACTTTCAGTCAAAACTGCGTCTGCGTTCGTCAGGCTCTGTTTTTTAAAACTGATTTTTTGATTGAGTAAGTTTTTATCGTTTTCAAGATTCCTGAGCTTTGCCACCAACTCGTTCAACTCTTTTTGCTGTTGGCCAACGTTCAATTCCTGCTCGAGGTTTTGCTTTTTCTCTGCCTCCAACTTGGCTTCTTTGGCTATTACCTCTGTATTTATGGCAGAATAGGCATCTTGTTTTTCAGTAATATCCTGGCCCGCCTTTTTGTAACGTTCTTTTAAATTTTGCATCGAACGCACGGCGTTTTGAACGGCCAGCGTTTTGTATTCATCTTTTAACTCAAAATATTTACGGGTTCGCTTTGCCTGCTTTTCAAGGGTTTTCATATTCCCTTCAATTTCAAATAGCAAATCTGATACTCTGTCCAAATCAGCAGTTGTGCTGTTGAGTTTCTGCAGCGTTTCTTTTTTCCTCGACTTGTATTTACTTACCCCGGCAGCCTGCTCAAACATGTATCTCCTGGAATCATCTTTGTCGTAAAGCAAATCATCAACCATGCCTAACGAAATGATGGCATAAGAGTTGGAGCCGATCCCTGTATCAACCAAAAGTGATTTGATATCTTTCAACCTGCAAACCACATCATTGAGTCTGTACTCACTGTCCCCACTTCGGTAAAGAGTCCGCGATATGTTGACCGTTTGGTATTCGGTGGGCAACAAGCCCCTGTCGTTGTCAAAAATCAATTCAACAGTGGCAGAAGGGGCTTCTTTTCGGTTTTTGGTACCATTGAAGATAACATCGGCCATCTGCTCCAAGCGAAGTTCTTTGCTTTTTTGCTCACCCAATACCCATCTGATGGCATCCACAATATTGGATTTTCCACTTCCGTTGGGACCCACAATACCAATTACATCCTCATTAAAGTGGATGACGGTGTCGTAAGCAAAGCTCTTGAACCCTTTTATATGAAGCTGTTTTAATCTCATAGGGGTGCAAATATAGAGTCTAGAATGCTATATTTAAAAAAGCGAATATCAAATAATATCCACATTTTTAAGACTTTAGAGAAAAACAGGTTTAATAAGAACAAAACAGCAGTGTCGGGTGATTGATCAAAATATTATACCATTAAATCGCTATTTATCCATATATAATTATTTTAATGCTATATAATTTAAATTTATATATTAACAATTGCTCATCAGCTTGTTAAATATTATTGAAATAAATTATCTTAAAGAGTCTAAGCCTCAACAGCAACGGAGATGATGGGATAGTGCAAACTTTCTTCTACAAAGCCATGTAAAACCTCCATTTGCGCTCCCCCGATTTTTTGACCGGAATAGGATATAAAATAAAGAGCACAAATGCCTACAACAGAAAAGAAAGCGATGTAGAATGCATTGGAAGGCTGCCCCATTGTGTATTGACTGAATCCAATGATTAGGGCAAAAGAAGCCACGATGCCCAAAATGCCATATGTAAACACAAAGGCAAGCCAAACCGAAGTAGAGGGCCCGTACATGCCTCTCAACATGGTCACACCCTGAGTGTCTGTTTCATCCATTCCAAGGGTAAGTTGAGGTGACCAAAAGTGCTTTTTTTCATCAGGTATCGACAGGACCGCCATATTGCCAACCACCTTACCCACTACATCATCTTGTCGTTCTTTCAACTGACCTTTTATTTTGGTACCAATTTCTGGAATTGCAAAGGGAACCTCGGCTTTGAAACGGGGCCTGAGGGCAAATGGAGGTAGGTGACTGGCAGCAGTATTCAATTTGGTGGCTTTAAAAATTTCGATAAAAGTAATAAGAACTTTTAAATAACCACCAATTTAAATTCTGGGGATATAGGGTTGGTTGTAATCGTATTTAAGAAAGTTAAGCGTACCCGATTTGACCCCAATAAAGAAGCTGTAAACGCCGCTATTCGGATACCAGGCAAAATTCATATTCCAGCAATGCAGGTCCCGGCTAAAGCCAAAAGAAGGGTAGACCAGCGATTTTCCAACAAAGTCGTAACTAATGCTGCCAATATTAAAATTCCAATTTTTACTTAAAGGGATGCTGCCATTGATATACAATGAATGGGTGGATAATGACAAAGAATCGCTACCTGTCTTGGTTTTATTAATGCTAATTGCCATGGCATGATTAAACCTGAGATTGTCAAACAAGGTTGTCATGCTGGGCTTGACAAATCCCTTTGTTTTTTTGCTCCCTTCTGCCTTACTCTTTTCGTCTGTTTTCTTTTTGAAAAAGTCTTTCAACTGGGCAAAACTAAAGCTGGTATTGATACCCGCATTGAAATTGATCATCTGCAATAACCTACCATTGGTTGCATTGTTGACCAACAATTTATTGATCTTTCTGCCAGTCTGGTAATTGATTTCATAGGGGGTAAGAACAGCCCTGATCTGAAGGTTGGTATACCCTTTAAACAAGTTGGTATTTCCGCCAATCTGGACATCGCTCCATTGAAATGAATCTCTTGCAAAATTGTAATTTCCCCCAATTTCAAGATTGTTGATCAAAGTTACTTTTTTATCAACCGTGTCCTTTTTACCTCTAAATTTAGCATCCACCACATTATTAAATCCATAGGTTATGCTAAATTGCTCATCATTGAGAGATTGAGGAAACGGGCCAGTAAGAAAGGGGTTATAATACTCCCCGGCATTTTTTTCAGGCCTGGTGTCAGTATCAACATACCTTTCGTACTTTTTGTCTGTAGCAGGAGAATAAATAAGAGAAAAATTGGGCTTAATGACATGTCTGATGCCCCTGAAAAAACCTGAATTTCGGCGATAAATTCCTGTCAGGTTGGTCTGTAGCGACATGGAGGTGGAAAACTTCCTGAAAACCTCAAAATCATTTTTTAGGCTTTGTTGAACCGATCCATACTTTACCACCCTTGTTTCAAAAACCGGGTTTCCTTCTGCATCCACCCCTTGCTGTATTGAATCAATTACGAGGTTGGGGTCAAATTGTTTGTCGACCGTCTTCAAAAAATAAACCTCGTCATAGGTCATAGAAGGAGCAAAATTAAAGTATTTCAGAACGCGGGCATTCGAAGAAACGATAACACCATGAGATAGTCCTGTCTGTATGTTGTCAAGAGTTGCCTGAGTAAAAAGGGTAGTATCTGTTGTTTTTACATAACTTCTCAAGCCTGCTTTGTAACTCATTTGGATATTTTCGTACCAAAGCGGATCTCCTGTTACATTTTTACGTTTAAACGGCTGAATGGTGCTCATGTTTAAGCTGGCATCCGGAAAAGTTATATTCACAATTCTGGTTCTGTTATCCTGATTGTGATTAAAGGCAGCCCGAAAGGAAAAAGGCGACTCAGGCCACTTATAGGTATAATTAAAGTTGGATGTCAGTTTATTATTGGTAGTGTTGGCATAATCAAAATTATTCCGCTGGGAGTTACGGTTGGTTTCTATGTTGATTGTACCTCCCAGGCTCCGATAGGGGTGTGCCTTTGCATCCTGGTTGTGAGCTACCCGTAATCCAAATGACTTGTTGGAGGTGGGAAACCCTTTGCTGTCTTCCAAAATGTTATTGGCATATGAGATTTCAACATTGCCGGTGTAGTTATACCTTTTTTTGTAGCGACCCGAAACCCTCAGGGCGTGGCTGCCTCTGGTCCAAAAATCTCCTGTTACGGTTGCATCTACATAGTCATTGATAGGAAAATAATAGCCAACGCCTTTAATGCCAAAACCATAATTGTTGTCATAAGGGAAGTCACTCGGAAATATCAACCCGGAAGACTGTCCCTTGATCAGAGGAAAAAAACCAAATGGAAGGATGATGGGTGTAGGAATTCCGGCTATTTCAAGCTGAGCAGGACCCAATACAGCAATCTTATCGGGTATGAACTTCATCTTCCTGGCCCGTATCCCAAAATGGGGGGTGGGGTGGTTGCAAGTGGTAATAATTGAATTTTGATTGAAAAACTTGTCCTCTCTGGTAAGGGTATCATTCTCCTTACCGATGTATTTGGAAGTCTCTCCGATCACAAAAAATTCTGATTGTTGGGTGGCGAGGGTCTTGACAATGGCCTTGTGACTCTCAAAGTTGTACCTCATTTCTGTAAAACCTGCCTTTGTTTCACCATCCTGGAAGCTGGGCTTGGCAACCAGTCGGGGTAGTGTATCCCGCTTTTCAAAAGCCGACACTTCATTTTTGCCAAAATTAAAGACAATGTAGTCTGCTTTTAACTTAATGGTCTCATAATCAGTGAATGCGTTGCCAAATAAATGAACCTCTTTCAACGTTACATCTGTAAAATTAGAGTCAATTGCTCCATATTTAACTATAGAAGTGACGGCATCTTTTGAAATTTTATACCCTTTTGCCAATGAATCACGACCAAGGCTATCCCTCCCAATGCTGTCGCGAACTGTAGATGGGGAGCTAACAGCCTTATTATCAATATTTTGAGCCACGCCTGACAGTGAAAAAGTCAAACATATTACAAAAAATAATATTTTATTAATAATTGATTTCAAATTGGTTATTAATAATATAATTCAATTATATTTGTTGCGGTTTTTATTCTCGCACAAAGGTCTTAAATAAGGATGAAATTAGTGTTCTTACGCATAACGATTTTTCTGGCGCTTTCGTCATTGTCATTCAACCCAATTTTCGGAAGCAGGGTTTTTTACAAAAAAGACCCGGGTCGCAAATTAGTGGTCATCGATGCAGGGCATGGTGGGCACGATTCAGGAGCCGTGGGAAAAAATCATAAAGAAAAAGACCTGGCGCTGCAAATGGCTCTTAAACTGGGGCAGATGATCGAGTCCAGTCTTCCCAATGTGGATGTAGAATATACCCGATCTACCGATGTCTTTTTACCACTTTACCAGCGAATAGGGATCGCCAACAAAAAAAAGGCGGATTTATTTATCTCCATCCACTGCAATTATATCTCCAATTCAAAAACTAAAGGTACGGAGACCTTTGTCATGGGTCTGCACAGAGCCGCAGAGAACCTGGCTGTTGCTCAAAGGGAGAATGAGGTTATTTTGATGGAAAATGAATATGAGAGCAATTATGAAGGCTACGACCCTAATTCCCCGGTTGGTTATATAGTATTATCTTCCTTTCAGGATGCCTATCTGGAAAAGAGCCTTGATTTTGCAGCCAAAGTTGAAAACAACCTATCGAAGAGAGGCTTAAGTGCCTCAAGAGGTGTAAAACAGGCGGGATTTGCGGTACTCAGAAGAGCAACCATGCCGAGTGTGCTGGTAGAAACTGGTTTTATTAGTAACGAAGATGAAGAAAGATGGCTATCAAGTGAAGCCGGACAATTGCAAATTTGCTCATCTATCACATCAGCCTTGTCGTCGTTTTTTGGAAAAGACACCCCATTTCGATCTAGCTCACCAGAACCGGTACTCGCTTCGCAGGAATCAATTCAAAAGGTACCAAAAGAAAAATCAGATTCAACTGAAAATAATGTTGCATCTCCAGATGCCATGAAAGAGGCATTTACCATCCAATTGGCTGCCATGAAAAGTAAAATCGACACCAAGGTTATGGGGGGACTGGCCCATTTGGGCGACATCCACATTGTAGAAGAAAATGGATACTATAAATACCAACTAGGAGAATTTGGAGAGATCGCTCAGGCAGAAACTGCCAAACAAAAAATAAATAAATTGGGTTACAAAAGTGCCTTTATTGTAAAAAAACGACAGACAAGATAAATAGAAAAAAATGATTGGCTTTGTATTTAAGGTAACAAACAATGCACTCGAAAGACTCGTTCATGATGCCATTATGGATGCCCTACCTGACCACGAATTAGAGGTAAATGGTTTTTCTATTAATTTAAAGGTACTGGGGGCACCGACGATTCAGGCTGAAAATAAAACAATCCAAATTTCTCTACCTCTCGGCATAGGTTTTTCAAGACAAGCCGGTCTGTTTACGGTCCAGGGACACGGCAAAATACATGTTAAAATAGCTTCCCGTTTTGATGTGAGTCCTGATCTCAACCTTACCACAAAATCAGCCATCGAAGACCACATCTGGCTCGAAAAACCAGTGATAGATTTTGGGTCATTGGACATCACCGTTGAAAAGCTGGTTGATCTGATTTTGAAACACTATCATGACATGATAGTACATAGCATCGACAAAGGATTAAAAACAAAATTCAGTTTATCTTCGGTAATAGATCAACTGCTGGAATCACTTCAAAAAGATCTTAGTAAATTTAGTTACCACGGCCTTAAGGTTTTTTTACAACCCTCTGAAATTATTGTAGAGCCCATTTACAATGAAGCCGGAAAGATGGTATTCAGAGGAGGTATCAGTACTTCTATCGTTTGTACCCTCAACAACCCTTTTGAACCTAAGCGCCCTTCTTTGAGGTGGGTAGATAATCTACTCAATGACAACCTTTCCATGATGCGTCTCGACATAGCGGAAGAAGTCATTTCTCAAATCGTGTGTGAATTCATCAACAAGCAGGAATATGGCGGAGAAGCACTTGACGCAAAGGAGTGTAAAGTTGATTTTTCTCCCAAAAAATGGACGTTGTTTTGTTGTTGGAAAAACCCATCAAAGCAAAAGTTATGCTCAAAGGTTCGCCTCGTTACAATGAAGCAGAATCTAAGCTTTACATAGATAAGCTGGATATTGACATGAAGGCCAGTAACCTCATTTATCGATTAACAGCCCCCCTCGTCAACCGATTTTTAGAGTCCAGTTTTGAAGAAAAATTACCGGTGGAGGTGGATAAAGTGGTTAAAGAACAGATTGACTCACTAATGCCCCTCTGCTTTCAAACCGGCGCTTTGGAAGTCAATGTATTGGTCGGAAAAGTAAGCGTAGTCGAAATGAAGTTTGACGATGCAGGCCTAAAGGCACTTGTAAGAATAGAAGATTTTGAAGTCAGGGGAAATGAACTAAGCCGTAAGTGGCTTGCCTCCTATTTTTCGAAATAACACCCAAAATATAGCAGCTATCACAACAGACAAAAAGGTGGCCAGAATGTAAAGCGTAGAAAAGCCGTACACATCTGCCAACTTCAGACCCAAAGTAGGTGCTGCAATGTGGGCCAGACCATATGCTACAGAATACATAGCCATGTATTGTCCCTGTCGTTCAGCAACAGGCCTTGAAAAAACAAAGCTCATCATAAAGGGCATGGCCAAAATTTCTGCCAGTGTGATAAAAAAAGTATACACTACAGAAAGCCATAGCCAGGGTTGATTTAGCCACAGCAGTGCGTAAGCCAATGCCATAGATAGACATCCAAATGAAATATACTTGTAAACATTTTTGGATTTTTCCAATCTGTAAATGATGGGCATTTCCATGATCACTACCAATATGCCATTAAGACCCAGCAAATACCCTATGACATCTTCTGTGTAATGAAAATCTCTACTGAAATATACGGGAACACTGGCAAAAAGTTGAAAAAAACATGTGCCAAACAAAGCTACCATCAAAAGGAAAAGCAGATAAACGGGATCTGCAAAAACAGTGGTTTTAGCAGCACCTTCCACTTTTTCCTCTCTGATCACCGGATCTAACTGATCTTTTGGAAGATAGGCCCATATGATAAAAGCCGCCAAAACAGAAGAAAAAGCGTCGATGACAAAAATCCACTTAAATCCTATGGTAACTGCCACCAAACCACCCAATGCCGGACCAATGCCAAAACCAAGGTTAATGGCGAGTCGCATTAGGGTAAAGGATCGGGTTCTGGTATCATCCGTTGAAAACCTGGCCACTGCCACACTGTTGGCAGGTCTGAATGAATCTGCTACCAAGCTGTAAAAAAAGATCAGTGCTGTAACGGCATAAAATTCTTTAAAGTACAAAAGCGGCAATAGCAATAAGCCGCTAACCAACAAAGAGTAAACCAGGACATTGTGGACATTCTTGCGGTCGGTTATCCAACCCCCAATATAAGAACCGAATATGCTCCCCATGCCATAAGCTCCCATTACGATGCCTGCCTGGCCCATGCTAAAGTTCAACTCCTTGGTTAGATAGAGCGACATAAAAGCAATGACCATCGAGCCCGTTCTATTGATGAGCATCGAGCCGGCCAAAACCCATACATACGACGAGAGGCCTCTAAATGATTGTAACAAATTGGCCTGAAAAGGTAAGGTCACTTTGTTATGGTTTTTTAAAGTTTAAGATGGTTTCTGTGATGATGTTGCAGCATACTTCCAATTGTTCGATGGTAATGACCAGAGGAGGTGCAAACCGAATGATATTGCCATGGGTAGGTTTGGCCAACAAGCCATTTTGCATCAAAGCTACGCAGATGTCCCACGCGGTATGACTATCTTCAGCGTCATTGATAACAATGGCATTTAACAATCCCTTGCCCCTTACTAAAGTAACCAGTGGGGTTTGTGCTATCAATTGCTGCATTCTTTCTCTAAAGACCTTCCCCAGCTCTTCTGCTCTTTCAGACAATTGTTCGTCTCTGACTACTTCAAGTGCAGTTTTAGCCACTGCACACGCTAATGGATTGCCACCAAACGTTGAGCCATGTTCACCGGGTTTAAGGCACATCATAACTTCATCATCCGCCAGGACTGCACTTACCGGCAGTACACCTCCACTTAAAGCCTTACCCAGGATCAGGATATCAGCTCTGGTTTCATACTTGTTCTCACAATGGCCTGTACATGTGCAATTTCCACAGGTTGCGAGTAGTTTACCCGTTCTGGCAATGCCCGTCTGTACTTCATCGGCTATGAATAAAACCTTGTTTTGGGTACACAATTTTTTTACTGCAGCCAGATAACCCTCGTCGGGCACAAATACACCTGCTTCGCCCTGAATGGGTTCTATGATAACCCCGGCCACATCCGGATCTGTAATTTGAGCTGCTAGGGCTTCTACATTGTTGTATGGCACCACCACATAGCCGGGCATGTAGGGTCCAAAATCATTTCGGGCAGATGGATCTACTGAAGCCGAAATAACAGCCAGGGTCCTCCCATGAAAATTGCCTGAAGCAAAAATTATTTTGGCCCTGCCTTGCTCGATGCCTTTTTTCTGATATCCCCATTTCCTGCATAACTTCAAAGCCGTTTCCACCGCTTCAACCCCAGTATTCATGGGTAAAACCTTGTCGTAACCAAAGTATTCGGTAATAAATTTTTCGTAAGGCCCCAATTGATTATTGTAAAAAGCCCTGGAGGTGAGCGTTAGTTTTTGAGCTTGTTCAACCAGTGCTTCTGTAATTCTGGGGTGACAATGTCCTTGATTAACAGCCGAATATGCAGAAAGAAAGTCATAATAATGCTTGCCTTCCACATCCCACAGCTCAGCGCCTTTGCCCCTGGCCAGCACAACCGGGATAGGATGATAGTTGTGGGCGCCATACTGATCTTCAAGATGAAGAAAATCAGTAGTATGTAAATGGGTTTGAACCGTAGAAACTTCCATTGTCTGATATTTTTTACAAAAATACAATTTGATTTCCAACTGAAAGAAATTGCAGTTCAACTGACCTAAATGAGGAGATTCCTACCTTTTTTATAAATTTGTGGCAAAACAATCATTATGCATACATCTTTATTGGCTGGAAAAAAAGGAATCATCTTTGGCGCTTTGGACGAAAAATCAATTGCCTGGAAAGTGGCAGAACGCGCTGTAGAAGAAGGAGCCCACATAGTACTTACCAATGCCCCCGTGGCTTTAAGGATGGGTACCATCAATGAATTGGCTGAAAAATGCAAAGCCCAGGTCATAGGTGCTGACGCCACCGATCTCAATGATCTGGAAAATCTATTGGCAGAATCTCAAAATATTCTGGGGGGAAAAATTGACTTCATTCTTCACAGCATTGGCATGAGTCTCAATGTGAGAAAGAAAAAAGAATATACCGACCTCAACTATGAATGGATGCAAAAAACATTCGACATTTCCGCAATTTCTTTCCATAAACTCATGCAATCTGCTATGAAATTGGATGCCATGTCAGAGTGGGGAAGTATAGTAGCTCTTTCTTACATAGCAGCCCAGCGTACCTTTCCTGATTACAGTGAAATGGCAGAGTCAAAGGCCTTGTTGGAAAGTTTTGCCCGGTCATTTGGCTATCATTGGGCCAAAAAAGCTAAAGTAAGGGTCAACACCGTTTCACAATCGCCTACCATGACCACTGCAGGCTCAGGGGTTAAAGGATTTACAGACTTTTATGGTTATGCGGATAAAATGTCACCTCTGGGAAATGCAGATGCCCTGGCTTGTGCCGACTACTGTTTAACCCTGTTTTCTGACTATACAAGGATGGTCACAATGCAAAACCTTTTCCATGATGGAGGCTTTAGCAGCATGGGAATGGCACCAGAAATAATTGAATAACAACAACTTATACGCTTTTTTACGAAGATAGGCCATACTTAATATGCAAAATTGTCATATATATGTCAATTTAATTTGTCATTTGCTTTCATTTTCGTATTTTTGCCTTTATAATCCAAATTGAACATATTAACAGGCAGTTTTATGCTTGTTTTTGTGGCTATCTTATGCCACTTTTCATGAAAACTACATTTTCCATCACTTAATAACCAAAAGTGCAGTATGAAACATATAAAATATGTATTCAATGAAAGGACGCTTCAATTTGAAAAACACACTTCTTCCAGAAAACAAATTCTGATCAAATTCTCCGGAATTGGTCTGGCTATAGTTTTTACTTCTGTTTCATTGTTTTTATTGGGAATGAAACTTTTTCCATCTCCATCTGAAAAGGCTCTTTATGCTGAAGTAGAAATGTTAAAGTCCCAGATCAACACTATGGACCAGGATTTTGACAAATTGGCTGATAATCTTACTTCTCTGCATGAAAAAGACAACCAGGTACACCGCCTTATTTTTGGAGTAAACCCTATAGATTCAGGTGTTTGGAACGGGGGTGTTGGAGGTCACGACAAATACAGTTACCTTAATTCCTATGCTTCGTCTGGTGAATACCTAAAAAAGCAATTGGTTAAAGTTGACAATCTTAAGAGAAAATTTGGCATTCAGCAAAAATCACTCGACTCATTATATACAATAGCCTTAAAAAGAGAAAAAGACTAGCATCCATACCTTCCATAAAACCGGTTCAGGCAGACAAATTGAAGAAAGACCTAGAATACCTTTCTGGTTTTGGTATCAGATTGCACCCCCTTCACAAAGTGAGAAAATTCCACAAAGGCATTGATTTTACGGCACCGACCGGAACCAAAATTCAGGCAACTGGAGATGGAAGGGTAGTAAAGGTTGAAAAAGGCGGCAGGGGTTACGGCAATTGTGTAACCATTGATCACGGTTTCGGCTTCAAAACACTATATGCCCACATGCTGAAAATTTCTGTGAAGCAAGGTCAAATGGTAAAAAAAGGTCAAATGGTTGGTTTGGTTGGAAACACAGGTACAAGTACTGCACCCCATCTACACTACGAGGTGCATGTCAATGGATCGGCTGTTAATCCTATCAATTATGTGCTTGATGGCCTAACTCCAATGGAATACAGAGATTTGGTTATCAAATCAGGTCAAGAAAACCAGAGCTGGGACTAATCCAACTTTTATTAAGCAGTAAAACTTGTTAATTTCGGTTTAATCCGCTTTGAACTTAAGGCTTAAAGAGTTCACACAATGCCGCGTATTTTTGACTGTGAGTCTCTCACCTGTAAATACATGACCCAAATGCCCTTTACATTGGGCACAAATTATTTCTATCCTTCTTCCATCTTTATCTGGAATTCGACTTACAGCACCTGGTACCTCATCATCAAACGCCGGCCAGCCGCAGCCACTGTCAAACTTATCTGAAGATTGATAAAGTTTGGCATCACACTGCCTACAATGATAATTACCCGATCTGAAATGTTTATCGTATTCTCCCGTATAAGGTCTTTCGGTACCTTTTTGCAAAATAACATAAGCCTCATCAGGTGAAAGCTGGTTCCATTGTGCAGCCTCTTTTTTCAGATAGGGAGAATACAGCTTCTTAAGTTTTTCAATTTTGGGCGAAATGACAAAACTACAATAAGCTTGCGCCGGATTGGTCTCATAGTATTGTTGATGGTATTTTTCAGCAGGATAAAAAGTAGGAGCTTTCTCCACCAGGGTCACAATTTTACCCTCATAGAGATCCGAAGCTACTTTTATAATGGACGTATCTATTATTTCCTTTTGTAGATCTGAGGTATAAAAAATGGCAGATTTGTATTGACTGCCTACATCATTTCCTTGCCTATCCAGAGATGTTGGATCGTGACTCGTCCAAAATATATTTAATAAAACCTCTAATGGAATTTGTTGTGGATCGTATTCAAGTTTTACAACTTCAATGTGCCCAGAATTGCCAGAACACACTTCTTTATAGCTGGGATTATCACTCGGGCCTCCCATATAACCACTAACTACCAGGGCAACACCACTGACTTTTGAAAAAACAGCCTCAATACACCAAAAGCAGCCACCACCAAAATAAATCGTTTCCATACCTTGTTTTGGAAAACAACAAAGTAGTGAAAAATTGGTTGTAAATGCAAATAAAATCCAGCCAGTTGAAAACAGACCGGTAAAAGAAATTTAAACAGAAAGGACCCTGTTAGAATGCATTTCTAAAAACAAAATACAACATCGTCAAAAGCAAGGCTGTAACTATCAAGCTGATAACCAAGAACTTTTTCTCCTGCGCTTTTGATTCAACGTTCTGTGCAGATCTTTTAAGCTTTGTCATATTTGGTAATTTTGTCGGTCACAAGATAGAAAAAAAAACCGATTTTTCAAATCCAAAGTTGAAAAATGAGCACTGATTATGGTCAATTTATCAACCCTACTTTGGTCATTTGTTATAATTTTTTTTCAGAATGGACTTGTTCAGCCAATTGATTTGCCAGCTTTATATCGCGATTGACCACGATAGCAGCATTGAGTTCAAAGCCGGCAAGTAGAATAAAAGCATTGATTTTTAGCCACAAAAGCACCACAATGAGGGCACCGATAGAACCATACAATTGGTTGTATTGCCCAAAACTATTGACAAAAAAGGCAAATAAAAAGGAACTCAACAATGAAAGTAAGCTGGCTACAATACAGCCCGGGTTGATAAATGGCAGCCGCTTCCTGAGAGATGGGCCGAAATAATAAATGATGTTGATACCTATATACAGCATGATAAATGCAGTTACCCATCTGATGACGGTATAAAGAATGAGGGTAAGCTGGTCATTATGGACAACATCCTGAACAAGGCCAAAAAAGTCCTCGCCCATGATTAATAAGGACTATAGAAAGCAATAACAAAACACCCAATAATCCGGTCAAAAACAGCGCAATGCCTTGCTTCAAAAAAATAGATCTGTTTCTAAAACTGGCTTTATAGGTTTTATCAAAGCCATGCATCAATGTCAACATCCCATTGGAAGAGAAAAACAGGGCAAAGAAAAAACCCAACGAAAGTAGGCCGTCTCTTCTTATATGCGTTATATCAACAATAATGCTCATGAGGTAATCATGCGCCGTTTTGGGCAATAACTTCGCAGTTGAAACAGAAATCATATTGGTATAGTCTGCGGTAAACGGCAGATAGGGCAGCAATGTAAATAAAAATATAATAAAAGGGAAAATTGATAAAAACAAACTAAAAGGCGATGGAATTGGCCCTGGTAACAATACTATCCTTTTGGGTCTCATAATAGATAAACTGTACCACATCAAATACAGCAACTCCGCCTGATCCCGGGAAGTGATATTGTTTGCTCCAATCCACCAACTGGCGAACCTTTTCATGCTTATGCCAGTTGTTAAGTTGATTTTTAATGGAGCGTATCAAAGCAGGGCTTTAAATTATCAGTCAAATAAGCTGGAGCAGAAACCCTGCGCTGGGTCTCCATGTCAATAAAAAATAGCTTTACCTCAGCTTTATGGCAAAGTTGCCCTTCTCCGTTAAAAATTTCGTGATAGAAGTGAATCAATTTACCCGGCATCTCTTTCAGAATGGTGCGGATAGTGATCTGATCATCGTAGGTCAGCGGGGCAAGATAACGGGATTCAACGGAGATAACCGGCATCATGATTTTGAGGTCTGCCTCCATTTGTTTGTAGCTAATTCCCAATGATCGTATGGCTTCTGACCTGCCTATCTCATACAGAAGCGCATAGTTACCGTAATACAAGTAACCCATTTGATCGGTCTCTCCATACCTGATTCGTTTTGTAAAATTGTGGGTGTACATTTTGAAGTATTAACCCTTCAAAATTACACACAAAAAACCGCTTCTCCAACCTATAATTTGGGCAGGAGAAGCAGATTTGTTTGTTTCTATTGTTTGATGACTTTAAAAGTCTGGACTTTACCCTTCAGGTTGGTTAATCTGACCAGGTATAAACCAGGGGCCCAGTCATTGGTCTGTAGGATGATATCTATTTGGCTTTCAAATGGTAAGGCTAACATTTTTTGAACTTCTGAAGTGAATATGTCTAGCTTTGCCGCTTCGTTTCCTGACTTTACAATTAATTGGGTCATAAACGGATTGGGGATAACAGATCCTTCGATTGGCTCAGTATCATCTGATGATGAGATAAAGCTGATAACTAGGGTGTCTGTCACAAGGGCGCAACCATTTTGATCGGTTACTATCAGGAAGTATTGGCCTGGCAATGCCCCACTGAGGTCTTCAGAGGTACTAATTCCTACTTCATTGGTATCTAACCATTGGTACTGATACTGTAAGGTACCCCCAACCACTGAAACCGTAATTTGACCATCTTTTTCCGTAGGCCCACTTGCATTAAAAATTGAATCTACTGTAATCGAAAGGGCAGTTGGTTGCGAAATAACCACATCTTCAATTGCAAAATTACAACCTAATGAATCAGTAACCACATAATCATACGTTCCTGCCACAAGCCCGGAAACAGGATTATTGACTGTAAAGGGAGCCGTGCCATTGCTTACATTTAATTGAACTTCACCATCTGCAGCTCCAAAACAGGATGCAGGAGTGGTTTCAAAATCAACCGACAAAGCACAATCACCACTTTGAACATTAAACTGGAATACCTGGTTGCATCCCAGGCTGTCTGTTAGCGTCAGGAAATACAATCCTTCTGAAAGGCTATCGATGAATGATAATGTGTCACCGGTCGACCATAAATAAGAATAGGGTGCAGATCCTCCAGAAAATGATGTGGTGATCTGACCATCACTGGCTCCAGGTATAGAAGTATTGGTGATGGTGTCATTGGCAAGAAAAACAGCTGGACCATTCAGGTTCAATGTGTCTGAAAGCAGGCAGCCATTGCCATCCTCAATGTTATAAATATAAGCGCCACTTACCAGTCCATTTAGGGTATCTCCCACTAAGCCATTGGCCCAGTTATAAATCAGGGTATCGCTGCCACCTGAAACATAAATGACCAGTCCTCCATTTTCTGAGTTATAACACGTAGGCGATGATAATTCAAAACTGTCAACTGAAATGGCAGCTGGTTCTGAAATTGAATAGAAGGCAGTATCTAAACAACCATTGGCATCCGTAATGGTCAAAGAATATGCACCTGCCGACAAGGAGTCAATTTGCTGACCAATGCTGTCGTTGGACCACTCATAGGAAAGTACCCCAGTACCTCCAGTATAAAAGACTTCAATGTTTCCATCCACCAGGCCAGTGCAACTGATATCGTTTACAAAGGCAGTGTCTTCTGCAATGGCGGCAGGTTGGGTCAACAACACCTCGAGGGCATTGGAAAGACAACCATTCCCATTAGCAGCTTGTGCTGTGTAGGTACCCCCGGTCAATTGATTAAGGACTAAGCCAGCACCGTTGTTAGACCAGCTTACTGAGTAACCTGCTGCATTGATGGCCTCTATGGTAATACTTCCATTATTGAGTCCATTACAGGTGGGAGGAGTTGTAGAAACCAGGGATAAAGTTGCCTGTTGGTTACTTCCGATACTGACGGATGAAACCGCTGTACACTGCTTACTATCGGTAACAGTGCAGGCATAAGAGCCACTAGTAACATTGTTTAATGTCAGCCCTGTTGCTCCAGTTGCCCACATCACTGAGTAGGGTCCGGTACCACCAGTCACGGCAATGGTAGCAGAACCATTGGCTACCCCAAGACAACTGGCGTTGGTGCTGGCGGCCGTTGTAATTGACATGCCTGCAGGATTGTTTAAGGTTATCTGGCGTGTAGTCGTACAAATATTTTATCAGTAATCGTTACGGTATAAGTTCCGGCGGCAAGATTTGATGCACTGGCCGTAGTAGCACCGGTTGACCAAACAAAGGTATAAGGACCAACACCACCACTTCCAGTTGCCAATGCTACACCATTACTACCTCCTGGACATGCAATGGGAGTTGTCTGAACAATGTTACCACCCACTTGCTGTGGCTGATTAACATTGTAATCTACTTCCAACTCACAATTATTGTTGTCTGAAATTGTCGCAACATAATTGCCTGCAGATAGATTGGCATTGTAACCGCCAACATGTCCATTTGACCACACAATATCTAAACTTCCGGTACCTCCAGACGCAGTTAAATCAATTATACCATTACTTCCCCCAAAGCAAGAGACATTGGTAATAAAGGCACTTACAACTTGTATGGCAGGTGAACCTGTGAGCTCTATTTCTTTTACTGCTTCACATCCATTGATATCAGTAGCCGTAACGGTATAAGTACCGGGAGTTAATCCATTGATTGAAGCGCCCGATAATCCATTGGACCAATCATAAAAGAAACCTCCATTACCGCCGCTAGCTGACACAGAAATACTACCATTGGCAGTGTTAAAACAAGTGGGGTTTTGGGTATTTTGTACCGTTAAGTTGATGGCAGTGGGCTGAGTGATATTTACGGATGCCGTGCTGGTGCCGCCGGCGTTATCTGTTACTGTTACCCGAGCTAGTCCTGCAGGCAATTCAGTAGCAGTTTGGGTAGTTTCACCATTATTCCATGAATACGTGTAATTGGGGGTACCTCCTGTCGGCACTGCTGTTGCGGTTCCGTCGGCAACCCCATTACAGCTAGTGTTTTCTACATTCGAAAGTGTGACAGAAAGTGGAGTTGGCGCACTCACCAATGTTCCAACTGATTCTGTTGTTACAAACTTATCATTAGAACTGCTGCCATTGCCATTTGCCAAAACAGAGCCACCATAAAACGTGATATCTCCTGACCCGGTAGCAGGTGCTGTCCAGGTAACCGTCCAGGTCAATTCTGAAAGTCCCATAAAAGGTACAGAAGGGGCATGACCAAAATATTTTTTACCCGCAGATGTTTTTACGGAAGAAGCTGCAGATGGATTGGTAAAGTTTCCTGCATTGGTGTTGGTGGAATTTAAAGCAACAATCTGAAAGCCGGCCTCATTCTGGTTGAGTCCAGGATTGGTTACAGTAACTGTTATCTGGTACATTTGACCTGCTGAAATGCTGGCAGGTACCCCATCAATAGAAATTTGTCCCGTAAAATTGGGGTTACTGTTGGAGTGACACGTAGAGCAAACACTGTCGCCCGGAGCCCCTGTATAACCTCCACTATTGGTGGGGTGAGAACTAGAGTTTGCCAAAAGAAGAAGAATAGCACCAAGAATAAAAAATGGATTTTGTAAGACTTTGATCATAAAAATTTTGTTTAACCTAAAAAAGAGAACCCCGAAGGTGTAAATATAAAAACTTTCCCAATTACTTGTTGTAACAAATATAAAAAACATTTGGCATTGTGAAAAGATGTCGCATTAAAGACAACGTTATGTGTAACTATATACCTATCAATCTTTTAATACAAAATAAAAATAATGAAAAGCAAAGAATCTTACCAAATATAAAGTTTGGAACAAGCAAACATTGTGGCAGGAAAAAATGTATCTTTGCGGCCCATGAAAAACATCAGAAATTTTTGCGTAATTGCTCATATTGATCACGGTAAGAGCACCTTATCTGACAGGTTATTGGAATTTACCAAAACCATCTCAGAAAGGGATATGGTACATCAGGCGCTTGACAATATGGATTTGGAGAGAAGAGGTATTACCATTAAAAGTCATGCCATCCAAATGTATTATACCCACACCGATGGGGTGAGGTATACATTTAATATGATTGATACACCAGGCCACGTCGACTTTTCGTATGAAGTGTCAAGATCAATCGCCGCCTGTGAAGGTGCCCTTTTATTGGTAGATGCCTCTCAAGGAATTCAGGCGCAAACCATTTCCAACCTTTATCTGGCCATTGAACACGATTTGGAAATCATCCCCATTTTGAACAAAGTGGATATGGAGTCTGCCATGATCGATGAGGTTTCTGATCAGGTAATTGAGTTGATTGGTTGTAAAAAAGAAGACATCGTCTTAGCCTCAGGCAAAACAGGTATTGGCGTTGAAAATATATTAGCTGCCATCGTAGCCAGGATTCCTGCGCCCAAAGGCAATACGGAAGCACCTCTTCAGGCATTGATCTTTGATTCAATGTTTAATTCTTTCAGAGGAGTTATAGCTTATTTCAGGATCCTCAACGGTAAGTTGAAAAAAGGAGATAAGGTCAGGTTTGTCAATACGGGTAAAGAATACGAAGCAGAAGAGATTGGCATTCTGCAAATGAGCCAGGTGCCAAAGCCGGAATTGGAAGCAGGTAACGTAGGCTATATCATTACCGGCATAAAAGAGTCTAAAGAAATTAAGGTAGGTGATACCATCACTACTGTTAATTTTCCCTGTGAATCTGCCATCCATGGCTTTGAAGATGTAAAACCGATGGTTTTTGCCGGTATTTACCCCATTGAAAATGAAGACTTTGAAGATCTGAGGGATAGTTTGGAAAAACTACAGCTCAACGATGCATCGCTTGTCTTTGAGCCAGAAACTTCCATTGCCCTGGGATTTGGGTTCAGGTGTGGCTTCCTCGGCATGTTGCACCTTGAAATTATCCAGGAAAGACTTTCCAGGGAATTCGACCAGGAGGTAATTACTACGGTTCCCAACGTATCCTACGTGGCTTACGACAAAAGGGGAGAAAAGTTAGTTATCCATACCCCCAATGATCTTCCTGATCCTACCTTGCTGGAAAGGGTAGAGGAGCCCTACATTAAAGCCCAGATCATTACCAAGCCCGAATACATTGGTGCCATTATGACCCTTTGTATGGAAAAAAGGGGCAACCTCACCAAACAACACTACCTTACCCTTGAGAGGGTAGAGTTGACCTTTGAACTTCCTCTGGCTGAAATTGTTTTTGATTTTTATGATCGTCTAAAATCGGTGTCAAGAGGATACGCCTCTTTTGACTACTATCCTTTGGAATACAGGGCTTCTGACTTGGTCAAAATGGATATCCGTCTGAACAGTGAACCGGTGGATGCTTTATCGTCACTGGTACACAAAACAAAGGCAGAATCTCTGGGGCGTAAGATTTGCGAAAAGTTAAAAGAACTACTACCCAGACAACAGTTTATGATAGCCATCCAGGCCTCCATTGGAGCAAAAATCATTGCCCGCGAAACCATTTCTGCCCTCAGAAAAGATGTAACGGCAAAATGTTATGGTGGAGACATCACCAGGAAGCGCAAGCTGCTTGAAAAGCAGAAAAAAGGAAAGAAAAAGATGAGACAAATTGGCAATGTGGAGGTACCCCAAAGAGCCTTCCTTGATGTATTAAAGCTGGATTAATAAATTGTCGGCCGCAATTACATTTCAACAATGCTATACACCGATCTGTTTTAAAAAACTAATTTTACCATTAAATTGACAAGAGTGAGATTACTATTTTGGCTTTTACTTGCACTTTCTCCTATCATATCAGCCGATCTCCAGGCACAAAAGGCGACCATCAGAGGTTATATCTATGATGCTGATAACGGCCAGCCCATTATTTATGCCAATGTGTACCTAAGTGGTACCAATTTCGGAACAACCAGCGATGCCAATGGATTTTACAACCTAAGTGATGTTCCTGTCGGTACCTATTTCCTGATGTCTACCTACATTGGCTACGATTCTGTAAGATCTGAAATTAAGGTTACTAAAAATGAAATTATTTCACGTAATCTGTATCTAAAATCAGGTGGAGTTTTGCTGGGAGAGGTAAAAATTTCTGCCAGTAAAGAGCGAGCTAAATCAGAGGTTCAGGTCTCGAAAATAGCTGTTACCCCTAAACAAATAAAGTCACTTCCGTCCATTGGTGGGGATGCCGATATAGCACAGTACCTGCAAATATTACCAGGTATCGTATCTACAGGCGACCAAGGCGGTCAAATATTTATTCGAGGGGGTTCACCCGTCCAAAATAAGATCTTGTTGGATGGTTTGAATATTTACAACCCCTTTCACAGCCTTGGCTTTTTCTCTGTTTTCGAAACCGAGATGATCCGAAATGTCGATGTATTTACAGGAGGATTTAATGCCGAATACGGGGGCAGGATTTCGGCCATCGTAGACATTAAAACCAGAGAACCCAACAAATCGAGGTTAAGCGGTTATAGTTCCATCAGTCCATTTATGGGCAAGCTCTTGATAGAAACACCCCTCAGCAAATTTGAACAAGGTAAGGGCTCTACTTCATTGGTTGTTACAGGTAAAAAATCTTTGATTGAAAATACTTCCAAATCACTTTATGGTTATGCCAGCGAAGTAGATTCCATAGGTTTGCCATTCTCTTTTTCTGACGTATATTCTAAACTATCTGTAGTTTCAGGCAACGGATCTAAATTCAACCTGTTTGGATTTAATTTTACCGATGGATATAACAATCCCTTGGTTGCCAACATTGGATGGAAAAATACCGGTGTGGGTGCAGATTTTACCATGGTGCCCAACAGCAGTGATATCATTATCAAAGGTACCATTGGCTATACCAACTATGATTTGGGCATAAAAGAATCTGATGATGCCAGAAATTCAAGCATTCGCGAATTTGGAGCCACCGTCGATTTCTCTATCTTCCGCAATAAAAGTGAAATCAAATATGGCTTTGATATCAGAGCAGTGAAAACCGATTTTGACTTTACCAACCCTTATGGCATTGCACTCAGTCAGGAACAAAATACCACAGAATTTTCATCTTACGGAAAATACCGACAAACCTTCGGAAATCTTGTGATTGAACCATCTGTAAGACTTATGTACTATGCATCTCAGTCCCGTTTTTCACCCGAACCAAGATTGGGATTAAAATACAACATTACCAATTCCTTAGGATCAAAGCTGCAGGTGGCTTGTATTCTCAAAATGTTTTGGGTACTTCCAATGAAAGAGATGTGGTTAACTTGTTTTATGGCTTCCTTACCAGCCCGGAATCATCTGTAAGAGGTTTGGATGGCAACAATTTGGTCAATAAATTGCAATTGGCCAGACATGCTGTTGGAGGAATAGAAATTGACCTCAAAGACAATTTATTATTAAACATTGAAACCTACCTGAAAGACTTTAATCAGCTGATAGTTGTCAACAGGAATAAGACATCCATCGATCAGTCTGACTACGCTGTAGAAACCGGCAAGGCTTATGGCATTGATATGTCGGCCAAGCTGGAGGAGGTTAAATACAATTTGTTTTTAGCCTATTCCTATGGCTTTGTCAATCGATTTGACGGTCAACAAACCTATCCTACCGTTTTTGACCGCAGACACAATTGAATGCAATGGCCAGTTATAACTTCGACAGGAAGGGTGACTTTCAGATGAGTATCAGATGGAATATGGGATCTGGATTTCCGTTTACCAAGACCCAGGGTTTTTACAACCAACTTCAATTTACAGAAGGGGCATCGACAGATTACCAAACTGAAAATCCAGATCAGGTGGGCATTTTATACTCTACCACCAGAAATGGAGGCAGGCTGCCATACTACCACAGATTGGATATTTCAATCAGTAAAACCTTCCACTTTTCCAAGTTTTCAAGCCTGGAAGTCAATGCCAGTGTGACCAATGCTTACGACAGGGCCAATATCTTTTATTTTGACCGGGTGAGATACAACAGAGTGAATCAATTGCCGATAATGCCTGCCTTATCAGCGAAATTTTCATTTTAACTTGTACAGCTCGATAAAAAACACTAATTTTGCACCGTTAAAAACCTAAAAAGTGTGTTTATCACAGTAATTAGGTTTGATTTTCAAATACTTATAAAATTTTAACAAGTGGCTGTAAAAATTCGCCTTGCCCGTAGGGGACGTAAAAAGAACCCTTTTTACCACATTGTGGTAGCCAATTCAAGATCTCCAAGAGACGGAAAATTTATCGAAAGCATTGGAAGTTATAACCCATTGACCGTTCCTGCCACCATCGAGTTGGACAGAGAAAAGGCGTATGATTGGTTGACCAAAGGTGCACAACCTACTGATACGGTAGCAGCAATCCTTCGCTTCAAAGGAGTATTGTTGAAAAAGCACCTTCAAAATGGTGTGAAAAAAGGAGCTATCAGTCAGGAGCAGGCAGATGCAAAACTGGCTGCATGGATCGACGCTAAAGAAGCCAAAATTCAAAGCAGGGTTGACAAAACCAAGGCAGAAAAAGCTGACTTCAACAAAATGGTTTCTGGTGAAATGAAAGTGGTTGCCAAAGTAGCAGCTCCAGAAGCTGACCAGGCTGCCTTCAGAGAAGAGCCAAAGGCCGGCAACGAAGAAGAGTGATCATTTGGGGTAAACCCAAATTTATTTTAAGATATTTAATTGAACCTGGTAAAGCCTAAAAATTTTACCAGGTTTTCATTTATTATAACAAAAAATTTTAACAATGGAACTGTTACATCAAAATTACAAAGATGCATTGGATCAATTGGCAGATGCCATCCAGGAATCAGAAATTTTAGCAGCCTACCTCGAAGAAGAAGATGAGGTGTTGTATAAAAACCTTCAGGATGAATTTGAACCTGCCATCCACTCGGTTTATGAAGTTGTGGCCAATGACAGTCCTCTCCAGTTAGAACAGTTGGAGAAAGAACTTTTAGATCCTAAATTTGAAGGTTTATACCTGCCTAAAATCCTGGGCTACGCCGTGTTGAGAGGTCATATTGACCATACCTTTAAATATGCAGTACCCCAAAACCACTTCAAAGATATTTTGTTGGCCATCTGCCATTCTCCCAATTTTGAACAAATCAAAAAAAGGATTGGACAAACAACCCAGATTGGCTTTGCCTTAAGTTCAGATATCTGGATCACCAACCTCATAGAAAGCATTGACAACAAAAAAATCAAAGCTTATCTTACCAGCATGAAATCAGACGCCATGAGAGATGTTGAAAAGAGAAAAGAGGCCTTCCTGAAATACAAAAACCAGTTTACCTACGTCAATTACCACAGCGCTGATTTTCCCGACACCGATTACCAGTTGCTTTCGTCTTATCACGCGTTGAAGGCATTTTTGATTTACCGATCAAGCCATGCTACCAACAACGAAAACTTGTCCGGTCATATAAAATCCTTTATCAGCAATCCGGCCCTTAGAGGTTCACAAGAATATATGGATTTGTTGATCATCATTGGTTTGATGTTTCCACTTGAAAATGGCCTTGATACAGCCTATACACAAACTTTCAACGAGCTTTACAAAGGAAACAGTCAGGTAATATCAACATTCTTTTCCCTTTACGATGCCTTGCTCAATGATGGCGCCATTAAGGTTATGCCTGAAAATGAGCTGCAGTTATCCAGACTCCTGGCTCCTATCGAATCAACTGAATTGAAAGCGTATTTCAATACCATCCTCGAAGTGCACGCCAAGGGCTTTGTGCATCCCGATGCCATTGACGCCGTTAGAGCTTACTATGATGGCCACCAGGGACTCTCTCAGGAGAATGAATGTGTAAGGGCAGTGATCATAGGTTACATCACCCGCTTCCTTCAGCACCTGGAAGTAGAGCAGTATGCAGATTATTTTGAAATCAACAAGATCATAGTTGCCTATATTGGTATCTTTTCAAATGAAAAATTCAATCAGGACATCAAAGAAGCCAGTCTGGAATATGTGAAAAAGTGTTTCAAAAAATACACAGACAAAAGAAGCAAAGACTACCAGGACATCAAAAAATTTGTATCCTCATCGTTTGTGGAAATGGGCTTCCTGACTGAAAAGCAGGTAGTGGAGATGTTTAAGACGAAGAGGAAGCCGGCGGTATAAATTATTCTATCAGTAGTTTTAGTACGAAAAATTACCCATTTGATTCTAGTTATTGATTCAAGTAGGTAAAGTTTTAATTTAAAAGTTATACAATTAAAATTTATTACCTCCAAATAATACTATTGTTTGACAAAAATGTCAAAACACATTTTTAAAAACTAATAACATTTAAACCCCGTGTAGCCAATATGTATTTTTAAAATTTAACTATTAGGAGCATGAAAAACTATATATATATATATATAAATCAAAATTTTATTTTTTTATTATTTGTATTAATTGCCTTCTTTTTCGGAGTGCAAAACATTGATCTGCAACTCATTGACGATCATGCCTGGAGACAAAGTCTTACAAGTATTATGTCAAAGAACCTTTTAGACCATCCTAACTTAATGTTTCCACGAACCGTGTTTTGTTGCAAAGGAGATTATATAATAGGTAGTGAGTTTCCGATATTTAATGCAATTATTGCCTCATTATACAAAATTTTCGGGTATTCCTTCTGGTATGGTAGATTGGTAAATTTAATTTTCACAACAATTGGTGTCTTTGCCTTCTACAAAATCATTTCTGAACTCTTTAATAAAAGTATAGCACTTTATACATCTGCTATTTTTCTTTCAAGCATTGTCTATTTATTTGCCAGAAAAATAATGCCTGACACTTTTTCACAAGCATTGGTTTTTGTTTCTGTATGGTTCCTGCTGCAGTATATAAAAACTCCTAAATATTCTTACCTAATACCGGGTCTAATAATGTTATGTTTGGGCGGCTTAAGCAAATTTCCTGCATTTTGTGTTCTTGCCTTTATGACAATCCCGGTTCTCGAAAATTTAAATAATAAAAAACTATTGACAGGTGGGCTTGGATTTTTTATAGTCTCCCTGATTGTGGCAATCTGGTATCTTTATTGGGTGCCATACCTAGTGGATACATATGGCAATCAATTAGTATGGCCGTCAGGGCTTAGGGACGGATTATTGCAAATTGTTAATGATTCCCAAAATGCTTGGTATAGGGTTGAGGTCAATGCTTTCTCAAATAGAATTCCCTTTTTCGTCGCAATCATAGGCCTTGGTCTAGCGCTTTATAAAAGGGATAAGAATATTTTGTATGTTTTTTTAATTTATACTATTCTATTTTTAGGCTTTATTGCAAAGTCTGGAAGTGTTTTTCCAGCACACAATTATTATATAATTCCATATGTCCCATTGTTATCTCTACTATTTGGTTATGCAATACACAACATAATACCAAATCATAAAGTAGCATTGGTCATAGTTAGTATATTTTTCTTTTTTGGGGTAAAAGACAATTATGAGAAAGCAAAACCTGTTGATGAATTAAAATCATTTCCCAGACTAACTGCATTGGTAGATCAATTTTGCAGCAAAGAAGAGAAGGTAATGATCAATTTAGGTCAATTCAACCCTACAGGGCTATATTTTGCCAACAGATTTGGATGGTCAGAAAACAATGACGTTCTAGCCAAAAAAGAATGGATGGTAGACTTTAAACGAGACGGCTTAAAATTAATAATTGTAATTAAAGCAAAGTTTCCTGATGCAAACCTTGATTACAAAAAAGTTTATGAAGACCAGGATTTCATCTTTTACGAACCTTAGGAAGTAAATACAAATGAATCCATTAATAGCATTGAATTTTCCATCTTCTGACTACCTTTTTTGATCACTTAGGTGCCGGAATTGCCTAATTCCACTTCTAAACCATGTAAGTGGCTACGACTCTGATAGAATAACCACAACCATTAGTCTGATCAACCTTTTTTGTGTTGTTTCTTAACTGTGGCTGGAACTTAAGATAAAAATAAACCTACGCATCTATTTTCAAACCAAGGGTAGGCCCTTGTACATCATCAAAGAGATTGTTGGTAAATAGGTCATTTTTTATTGTGAAATAATATATTCTCAGAATGATGAGAGTGGGGGAGAAGGGGTGGGATGTACGCTACCTTAGGAATGAGTGTTTGGGCAAAATAAAGAGAGCGGCGGTTACGCTAATATTGGGTTGAAATTTAAAACATCAAATCTATGCTGTCTAATGGCACTGCTCTCCGAGTTTGGGAATAGGATGTAAACTTGGGACAGCGAGGGCACCATTTAAAGTATCAAAACATCTTTTTATTTATTATTTTGTGTCTTTTTAATAACTTTGACCTATAAATGCATATTCTATGAGCCATGTAGGTATAATAGTTAAGGCCTTAAGAGAAGATAAGGGTCTTACACAGCAACAAATTGCTGATTTGGTGCTTATGCACCGATCCTACTACTCTAAAGTAGAAAAAGGGGAACGTGATCTCTCGGTAGAGGCCAGTAACAAAATAGCATCTTTTTTTGGGCTTACTATCGATCAACTTCTTAATTTTGACAGCCATATACCACAAGAGATTACTACGGAATATAAAACACTCATGGAACAAGTAGAGCTCATCGCTCAGCTAGATCCTGAAGAAAAATCTATGGTATTCAAGATGATTGACACATTCCTTACTAAAAAGAAGTTTAAAGATTTCTTTCATAAAAATATTGCTGCTCTGTGAGTTGGAGTATAGCAATTACCTGGTTTGGAGATAAGATATTTTATCCCTTACTCAGCTTGCTCCTTCCCAAAGTCGCAGATCATTTAATGAGTAGATGGTTTGGTAAGCATCTTTTTATTGATGATGTTATTACTACTACTAATGATAAAACCATCACTTTTGACATTAGAGTTTCTAATGCTTCTGATCAGGCTATTTCCCTTACACATCTATACATCAAGCTCTTTAACCCACCTGTAAAAGGGCAAATCTTTAGAAGTACAGTACAAGATAGCTCTGCCACCTATGAAGTATTTGATAAAGATGGCAAGTTCATCACTTCTGTAGGTAATGAACAGTTTTTTGATTTCTCATCTATGGAGTCAAAAGGGAACTTTATATTTCAAAGCAAGTTCTTGCAAAAGGTCAATTCTAAAGATACCGATAGGTTTAAGTTTGTTATTCATTTGGCTGCTCTTAATGTCAATTCAAACTTAAATCAAGTTGAAGCTATTGTTACTTATGCCTTTCAGGGGAATAATAAAACTACTCAAATCATTAAGGACACTTACTTGAAGAGCTTTTAAATGTTAGATTCTATTTTAAGGAAAAACCTTAGTCATGTTATTTAGACTTGAGATTTCTTTCCCAAATTCTTTCTTATACCTAGATTCATCTCCAAACTTTTTATATGCTTCGTATCTGTCCCCGTAATAGTACCAAAGCCATTTTCCATTTTCATCATTATAACTAAAGAATTCGTGTTGAGGGTCAAAAGCATGAGATCCATAGAATGAATAAATGACTTTTCCTTCCTTGTTGATTAAACATTTTGCTTCTGATAAAACACTCTTATTTACTCTAACTTTGGTGTTTAATATTTCAACTAAGGTGCGATCAAAAGGCAATTCTAACGTTTTTACACTTACTCCGTCATTCATAAAAATAAGTTTCTGATTCAAAACGAAAATGGAGTCCTGAGATAAGTCATTGTATTTTGATTCAATTTTTACACTATGAATACCGTCTTTGCATTTACAAATCATCGTTGTGTCTTTCCAAAATATTTCATGCTTTTCGTCAAGCTTAGATATTTGTTCAACTTTGGATAACTTGCCTTGATTTGAATGTGCCGAACATCCAATAAAAACAAAAACCAAGCCCAATAATATTTTATTACTTCGTACCATTTAAGTTAGTTTTTAGATAAAATTAATGCACGATTATTCAAAAAATTACTACCCAAATTTGACTTCCATTGATGTATACCACCTGGTAATGATGTCCATTTAACACTTAATGCTTTTAACGCTAAATTATATTGCCCTGACTTGACTTTGTCCATAGCTCCTTTTACCATGCCCATCTCATACATTGCCGCTCTATCTTGACTTGCTGGGCTGAAATCAGTCAAACCAAGCTTACTGGAGTGAGCCTTCCAAGTTTTATATAAAAATTGATATGCTCCTGCTGCTGTTGATGTTTTGTCCCATTTAGTGATTTCTTCATTTGGATGATTATCATAACTATCAATTGTTCCGCCACCGTATTGAGAATTATAAGATGTAGGTGTACCGTGGCCTTCAGATTCTCTTATGGTAGCTAAGGTGGCATCAATATTTAATTGATCATTCGTTATAGGAACTTCTGACATTTCAGCCCCATCAAAGCATACATTTGCACAAGGGTTTACACCCTGAACATTAGATACTGTAGTAGTCATTTCTAATGCTTGTGCCTGTGTTAATTGCTTATCTGAGTCAGTATTTAATAAAAAGACTTTTTGATCTTGCTTTCCATCATTTCCAATGTTAACTCCATTCCTATTATAAATATCGCCTTCTACCTCCATCCCATTTGGATCAACCAATCTTATTGGATTATTAACAACATAAGTAAACGGAGAGATTGCCGGATACTTTTCCGCCAACGGATCCACACCCAACCAAATCCCCAGCGCCGCATCATAATACCTCGCCCCAAAGTAAGTCAGGTCGGTTTCGGGATCTGATTCTTTGCCGGTAAACTTATACGGAGCATACACATCCTGTCAAACCTACACTTCGCCGCGCCACGTTTGGCTCGGTTCCTTCACTAAATTGTGACTTCGTGTCACAATTTTACTTCGTAACGTTCAGTCACCAAAAGGTAAATATAAAATATATTCATAAGGTTGCCCCGAAAAATCTGTTAAAAATGTGCTGGAGCCTATGTGGTTCGAATGGAAGAAATAAAGCAGCTCGGTACAGGTACCGGCTTCACAGAGGCATTGTTTGAGGGCTTCGCCGGTATAGCTTGCGCAGTAAGGGGGGATATTCTTTCAATGCTGCATATTCCAGTATTGCTAGTATTAGTTTTAAGTCACACCTGTCCCTGTGGAACAAGGGAGACTTAAAATTTATACCGCTTTAGAGGTATTTACGCCTTATCATCGGTATAGCTCATTCTGGAATGAGTATGGAAGTAAACTGTGAACAGCAAGAGTATCCATGCCGCTATAGAGGAAATTATGCCACTTTGGAAGTATCTATGCTTTTAAAATATTACAGCATTATGGGATTGTGCCAAACAGGGGAAAAAATGCGTTTGAAATTTATCAAAAAATCAAGACACATTTAATAATTTACAAAAAGGTTAACATATATTTAATTGTTATTAATAATTACGGAATTTAACATTTCTATCTCAGAATCTTTAACTTTAAATAGATATAAAAGCGATTGACCAAAATTCAAGTTACTATTTTGATTGAAGTATTTACTTTCAATTGCCTCACAAGTCATTAGTCCTTCGTAAACATCAGAACAAAATAATAGAATATTATAATTCTTGTATTTTCCAGTATTTTTCAGCACTGCGTTTTCATATGACTCTTTATGATATTTTAAATCAAAATGAATGGCAGCTTCAAATGAATTTTCATCAGGTCTAATGTTGATTAAATTTAAGGAATCAACAAGCCTGTGAAAAGGAGAAATATTTATTGCAATAATCAAAGGACTCAACTTGACGTCACATCTATCTAAACTAATGTTTTCCTCAATATTTTTACAATCCTTACTAACTAAATCCAGAGTTTTTTGAAAATAATTAAATCCTTGTCCATTACAGGATTTCACACATGAAATTATTATAAATAATATTAAATATATTTTCATTATATTTTTATTACAGCATTTAGTGGAATTAATCCTTTGTTTAAAGAGTTAAGTGAAACCTTATTAAAAGGCAAATATGCATTATTATCTCCTGGGCTCATTTGATAAGCAGGATATGATAGTCTTTGTCCCCATTTAAATCCCATTTGACTCCTTATAATATTCATGCGATCCTCTACCTTTCCTGTCGTTCCAAGTATTTTGGAGTCAATGTGACCACTTCCAACATTTGAATGGTCTAATTCATGTAAAAATGTCATACCAAAACCTAAAGTGCGCTTATCCAGATCATTAGATGTTCCATTAATAAAACCTTCTATCTGCTTATCAGATAGTACAATTCCATCTCCAGCGGTATATGATTTACTTCTGTGATATCCAACTTTCACTTGTTGAGTACTGCTAATTGCCGACATAAGCATATTTCGAGCCTCTTCACTGCCTCCACTAATTATTGGCTTACCACTACCATCCTTAGCAAAATTTAATTGACCATTATCTTCAAGACAAAGGGACAGTCCCGTAAGGTCCTGCAGGTCACTTGTTAAATTGTTCATAATTCCATTACCCAATTTTTCATCTACTTTCATTAATATACTAAAATCAATACTATCTCCATTAATGTCAATAAAAATTACAGGATTGTTTGCAGCATATTGATAAGGTGTCATGTTAAAATATTTCTCCGAATATCTATCAACGCCGTGAAATATCCCCAGCGCCGCATCATAATACCTCGCCCCAAAATAAGTCAGGTCGGTTTCGGGGTCTGATTCTTTGCCGGTAAACTTGTACGGAGCATACACATCCTGTCAAACCTACTCTTCGCCTCGCCACGTTTGGCTCGGTTCCTTCACTAAATTGTGACTTCGTGTCACAATTTTACTTCGTAACGTTCAGTCACCAAAAGGTAAATATAAAATATATTCATAAGGTTGCCCCGAAAAATCTGTTAAAAATGTGCTGGAGCCTATGTGGTTGGAATGGAAGAAATAGAGCAGGTCGGTACAGGTACCGGCTTCGCAGAGGCATTGTTTAAGAGCCTCGCCGGTTTTGCCTGCGCAGTTGGAGGGTGTGGGGGGGGATATTTTTTCAATGCTGGGGATTGCGGTAATGATAATATTGGATTTAAGTCACACCTGTCCCTGTGGAACAATGGAGACTTAAAAATTTTTCCGCTTTAGAGGTATTTATGCCGTCTCATTGGTACAGTTCCTTCAGGAATGAGTATAGGAGTAAACTTAGGAGAGCGAGGGGGGAGGTATTAAATAATTTTTTCGAATATTATGCTTTGTGCTGCATCAATAATTCTATTTAGTTGTCACAATCACTTCTCTAAAAAAAGTTTAATTTGACCTCGTGAGATGAAATCAACTACCATTTGGGTTTTAAATTCATCATTTTCTTTTTTACACTTTATCAATTGTTCTTGTAACAATAAGTTTTCAATCTCTGCCACTTCATTCTTAGCACGAATTTCAATTTTTATTGTTGAATTTACTCGTACATAATTTTCATTCATTCCACAAGGATCGGTTATCCCTTCTGTTAGATACTCAGAAAAGAAATATAGTCTAACTTCATCATGGTTAAAGTGGTTAAAAACGCAGAATTGACTGCACAATAAGATCAAGTTGCTTATGAGTAAGTGCATTTGTAGAATTTATAGTTTTTATAGTTTTATAATTAGATGAATAAGAGGTTCTTTGAAGCATATTTCTACTTGAAGCATAGGGGATTTCATATTTTGTAATAGTCTCTTTCTCCTCAAGATCAAACCAAACAGGGTCAGATTCTTTCTTACGATTAATAAATTCTGTTGGATTGTCAATTGCATTCTGAATATGACCTAATTCATGTACAAGGGCGACATCTGGAGATAATGATTTACCAGTTGTTGCCTCTTCAATTCCTCTATCTGTGTCAAAGTATATAGTTTGATATTTTCTTATTATATCTTTTCCATTTATCTTACCTAAACCAACTTGTGCTTCGGTCTTCAAATTACTAGCAACTAACTCAATTTCTATATCATCGTTTTTTGATAGCCCAATAACTAAATTTGAAGCGTTTTTATTATTTCCGTTAACGATTTCATTCAATGCGGCAAATGATTCTTTAACAAAATCTGAGCTTTCAGCACTTGGAGAGGAGCCTGGAATATACTTTTGCCCTTCAATAATAATATCATCTACTTCCATCCCATTTGGATCAATCAATCTTATAGGATTATTAAAAACATAAGTAAATGGAGACATTGCCGGATACCTCTCCGCCAACGGATCCACCCCCAACCAAATCCCCAGCGCCGCATCATAATATCTCGCTCCAAAATAAGTCAGGTCGGTTTCGGGGTCTTGTTCCTTGCTGGTAAACTTGTACGGCGTCTCGTATGGACCAACTTTTTGATTTACGAGTAACTCACCATATGGCAAATATAAAATATATTCATAAGGTTGCCCCGAAAAATCTGTTAAAAATGTGCTGGATCCTATGTGGTTGGAATGGAAGAAATAAAGTAGATCGGTACAGGTATCGGCTTCGCAGAGGCATTGTTTAAGAGCCTCACCGGTCTTGCCTGCGCAGTTGGGGGGGATAATCTTTCAATGTTGGGTATTGCAGTAATGCTAATATTGGATTTAAGTCACACCTGTCCCTGTGTGAAAAGGGAGATTTAAAACAGCTCTCGTAGGAATGAGTGTATGGGCAAAATAAGGAGAGCGGTGGTGATGCTAATATTGGTTTGAAGTTTAAAACTTCAAATCTATGCCGTCCAATGGCACAGCTCTCCGAGTTCGGGAATAGGATGTAAACTTAGGGCGGCGGGGGATTCCAGTAATGCTAACATTTGTTTTTAGTCACACCTGTCCCTGTGGAACAAGGAAGACTTAAAAGCTCCTACAGGAATAATTGTATGAGCGAAATTAGGAAAACGGGTTCACTAAATAAGGCATGCTTATTCAAATTTCACCTGCTTTACCATTTCCTGATCTCCTCTTTTGATGAGCAGGTTGGCAGTATCACCTTGTTTAAAGGTAGCAAGGGCTTTCATATAAGACATCATGTCAGCTACCTCAATGTCATTCATCTTAAGAACGATATCTCCCTTCAATAAGTCAGCTTTGTGAGCAGGTTTGCCTTCCCTTACACCATCAATGCGCATGCCTTTTCCATCGTACAGGTAATCCGGAATAACACCCAATGAAACGGTAAATCTGGGGGCATCATTGGACTCATCTTTGGTTTTGGTGAATGTTATCTTCCCCTTTCCATCCAAACCTTCAATGATTCGGTAGACATAGGCAGACACATCCCTCATTCCAGAAAAGTTTAAGAGATGGATATCATCACTGGGCTTGTGGTAGTCTTCGTGCTGTCCTGTGAAAAATGCCAAAACCGGCATATTTTGAAGGTAAAACGATGTGTGATCAGATGGCCCCACGCCTGAGGCTGATAACTTCAATTTGAGACCGCTCTTATTGGCAGCAGTTAACACTTCTTCAAAAGCAGGTGAGGTGCCTGTGCCATTGACAGCCAATTGGCGCTCGGGGTTGAGTCTGCCTACCATGTCCATGTTGATCATATAGTTCATGTCGGCCAATTGTAAAGTAGGGTGATTCACAAAATAATTGGATCCCCATAGCCCTTTCTCTTCGCCTGAAAAGGCAATAAATAGGTAGTTGTTGTTTTTTAGCTTGCTCTTTTTTAAGGTTTCAGCAAGGTAGATCATCATGGCAACCCCACTGGCATTGTCATCGGCCCCGTTATGAATGGCAGGTGCTCCAGTATAAAGTGAACCTTCCTTGCCATAACCGAGATGATCAAAGTGAGCTCCAATCACAACGGTTTGTTTGGCCTTATTATCCAAAAAAAACCTATGACATTTTTTCCATTGATAACCGGATCATCTGCACTGGCCTCCGTAGCGGGGGATTGGCTTTGATTTTGCGGGAAAAAGGTTGATAAAACCCATCCGTTCCGGCAGGTTTGAGTCCGGCCTCCTGGAATCTGTCGCGAATGTAAGCAGCCGCTTTAGATTCACCTGGAGTTCCTATTTCTCTCCCCTCCATTTCATCGGCTGCCAGAAAACCGATATCAATGGTAATTTTCTGGACCGGATCTTCACCGGGGATGTCTAATTTTCGGGAACAAGAAACCAGAAATAGAAAAGCCATAGCGGATAAGAACAACCTTTGTTTCATGAAATTGGATTTTCCACAAAAGGAATAAATTCAGGCAAAGGCGTGAAAACAGACTGTCACATTAGACAAAATGACACTATGACTGTAATAATAGCAGGTAAAAAACCGAATTTCCTGACAGCTTTTCATGAAAATGGATCCATTTGCATAAAAATCCGGCATGGCACAGCGATTGATAAGAGTAATGAAACATAAAAACTAAAACAAATACAATGGGAAAAATTATAGGAATTGACCTGGGAACTACCAACTCTTGTGTTGCAGTAATGGAGGGGAATGACCCGGTAGTAATACCCAATGAAGAAGGAAGAAGGACTACACCTTCTGTCGTGGCATTTCTTGATAATGGCGAACGCAAAGTGGGAGATCCGGCCAAAAGGCAGGCAATTACCAATCCGAGGAGAACCGTGGCTTCAATCAAAAGATTTATGGGTAACCGATTCTCAGAAGTGGGTAAGGAAGCCGGTAGGGTAGCTTACAAGGTAGATAAAGGCGACAATGACACTCCAAGAGTAGACATTGATGGCAGGCAATATACCCCGCAGGAAATTTCGGCGATGGTGCTGCAAAAAATGAAAAAAACCGCCGAAGACTTTTTGGGACAATCCGTTACAGAAGCGGTCATCACAGTACCGGCTTATTTTAATGACTCACAAAGACAGGCTACCAAAGAAGCAGGTGAAATTGCTGGCTTAAAAGTTTTAAGGATCATCAATGAGCCTACAGCCGCGGCCCTTGCTTATGGACTAGACAAAAAACACCATGATTCTACCATTGCTGTGTATGACCTTGGTGGAGGTACCTTTGACATATCTATACTAGAATTGGGAGAAGGTGTATTTGAAGTAAAATCCACCAATGGAGATACCCATTTGGGGGGTGACGACTTTGACCAGGTAATTATTGACTGGTTAGCAGAAAGTTTCAAAGCACAGGAAAACATTGATCTTAGAAAAGACCCAATGGCCCTACAGCGTTTGAAAGAAGCGGCTGAAAAAGCAAAAGTAGAGCTTTCCTCTTCTGCAGAAACCGAGGTAAACCTACCTTACGTTACAGCAGTGGATGGGGTACCTAAGCACCTGGTAGTTAAGTTGACCCGTGCTAAATTTGAGCAATTGGCAGATGATCTGGTACAGAGAACCCTGAAACCATGCCGATGAAGTTATCCTGGTAGGAGGATCCACTCGTATTCCGAAGATCCAGGAAGCAGTTGAAGCCTTTTTTGGCAAAAAACCCAATAAATCAGTAAACCCTGATGAAGTAGTAGCTGTTGGAGCAGCCATCCAGGGTGGGGTATTAAGTGGTGACGTAAAAGATGTCTTACTTCTTGATGTGACTCCACTTTCAATGGGTATAGAAGTGATGGGAGGTATGTATGATGTGGTAATTGAGTCCAATTCAACCATTCCAACCAAAAAATCAAAGATCTATAGTACTGCTGCAGACAGCCAGCCAAGTGTGGAAATTCACATCTTACAAGGCGAAAGGCCCATGGCAAGAGACAACAGAGCAATCGGAAGGTTTATTTTAGATGGCATACCCCCTGCACCAAGAGGGGTACCTCAGATCGAAGTTTCATTCGACATTGACGCCAACGGCATCCTGAGTGTATCTGCCATGGACAAAGGAACCGGCAAACAGCAAAACATTAGGATTGAAGCTTCTACCGGACTTTCAAAAGAAGAGATTGAAAAAATGAAAGCAGAAGCAGCTGCCAATGCGGATATTGACAAAGCGGCACGAGAAAAGGCAGAAGCCATCAATCAGGCAGATAGTTTGATTTTCCAAACTGAGAAACAGTTAAGTGAGTTTGGTGACAAGATCCCGGGAGATAAGAGATCAGCTATTGATGCAGCACTAGCTCAATTAAAAGAAGCCCATAAGAACCAGGATGTAGCAACCATTCAGTCTACTTCAAAAGCCTTGAATGATGCCTTTATGGCTGCCAGTCAGGACATTTACAATGCCCAGCAGGCAGCAGGAGGAGGAGAACAAGCGGGAGGTCAACAGACATCCAATGCAGGTGCTGACGACATCACTGACGTAGAATTTGAAGAAGTCCAGGACAAAAAGTAGAATACAAAGAGGATACAGGATTATGTTTAAGCCCGGCTTGTCCGGGCTTTTTTATTTTCCAGACATATACTTGTTTCAACAAGTAAAAAAATTATATACTGAATTTCAGGCTGGAAGAGTCAAAAACAGAATAATGAATTGCTTTTCAAATAAAGAACAGAATTTAAGTTCATATAGTAAAAACATACAGTAATAACTTTGTTGAACCGTGGTTTAGGGTTAAATTTGAGGGTTAAACCAATATAACCAAACTTTAATCTGGTATGATGAAGAACTTACGTTTACTTTTTAGTTTACTTATTGTTGTTATTTCAATAACCCATTTGCGATCACAGGTAAATGTCACCGCTTCAGGTGGAACACCTGCTGGTATGTACACAACTGTTAAGGATGCATTTGATGCCATAAATGCAGGCACTCACCAAGGCATAATAACCTTGAGTTTAGTAGGCAATACTACAGAGACAGTAACTGCGGCTCTAAATGCATCTGGCACAGGTAGTGCTTTGTACACCAACGTTTCTGTAGTTCCTTCTGGAGGAGCTGCTCGGGCTATAACAGGCGCCATTGCCGGTCCACTTATTGAATTGAGTGGGGCAGATAATGTGGCGTTTGATGGTCTCAACACCGGTGGCAATAGCTTAACTTTAGAGAACACCAGTACATCCAATCTTACAAACACGAGTACAATAAGACTAGTGAATGATGCATCTGGTAACACTATAACCAATTGTAGTGTTTTGGGGGCATCAAGTAGTATAAGCTATGGAACTATCTTTTTTTCAACAGGTACAGTTACTGGTAATGACAACAATATTGTATCCAATTGTATAATCAGCAATTCCGGGGCCAATTTCCCTGTTAACGGTATCTGTTCAATAGGTACAACCAGTTTTGAAAATTCCGGCAATTCAATCACTGACAACCAAATTTCAAATTTCTTCAATGCAGGTTTGTTAACAGTCGGTGTTTTGGTTGGTTCTAACAATACCGCCTGGAGTATTAACAATAATAGAATATTCCAGACTGCTACTCGAACATTTACAACAGCTAATACACACCGAGGAATTCAAGTTTTATCGGGTAGTGGTTACACAATTAATAACAATACTATTGGCTATGCCACTAGTGGAGGAACCGGTTATTATTCACTTGCAGGAACCATAGCCACTAGATTTATTGCCATTGAATTAGGAGTTGGAACAGCTGCCACAACTAATGTAAACAGCAATATCATCGACAAAATTAAAGTGGTTACCAGCAGTGGTGCAGCTACAACTTATGGTGTCTTATGTGGCATAAGTGTTACCTCGGGCAATGTCAATATTGGTAGGACTGGAGGAAATACAATTGGAGCATTTGATATAGATTCTTCTTTGATTGTTGTTTCAACCACCACTCAAGCCTTGATTGCAGGAATTCATAATAGTTCCACCGGAACTATCAGTATCGAAAATAATCTGATTGGTGGATTTAGAACCTCTGGAATCACTGCTTCGTTAGCTGGTGCTGTCTATGGTATAAATAACTCTGCTGCCGCTACCTCCTTATCCATTTTAAACAACACAATTGGTAGTCCAATTTTGGCTCATAACATGGTTGCAGGTACCAATTCACTTACAACTGGTAGTTCCTTAGGAGCCGGAATCACCCTTGCCACCAGCGCACCTGCGAGTTATGTTATATCAGGTAATACAATACAAAACATCACATCGTATGGCACCGGAACAAGTGGTTTGGTAAGAGGAATTAATATCACAACAACCGCTACCAGCGGAGCAGGAAGCTATGAAATTGCCAATAACACAATTAAAAATCTAACAACAACTGGTGCATTAGTTGGAGTAACAAGTGGAAATATAGCTGCTGCAGGAATAAATTTTGGTGGCGGTACTTCTAATTGCTTAATCCATGATAACGAAATTTTTAATATTGCAGCAGCCAATTCAACTGCAATAACTAATATTATTGCAGCAGGGATTTCACATGCAAGTGCTACCTCATCAAAAATTTATGCAAATAAAATTTACAATATCTCAAATTCAGGTGTTGGAACAACTGTTGCCACTCCACCTTGTATATCAGGAATTATTGTGAGATCTGGTACTACAGATTTAAGTATATACAATAATATGATATCCTTGGGCGGCACTAGTAATTCCACATTAATTGGAATTTGGAGCAATGGAGGCTCCACACCTAATCCATTGACTAATATTTATCACAATACTGTTTACATTGACGGCACTGTTACATCTGGTGCACTTTTTACATTTGGTTTCTTAAGGGGAGATTTATCGACTACTGCCAGAACTCAAACTGTAGATATTAGAAACAATATTTTTGTAAACAACAGAACTGGAGGAACTGGACAACACTTCGCCATAAGTAATAACTACAATGCAACAACACCAAGTGCGACTGGTTGGGCAGCTAATGCATCCAATTATAATGTTTTAAATGCCAATGCAAGTACCATAGGATATTGGACAACGGCCAAAGATTTTGCTTCATGGAAAACAACATCATTGAGTGATCAAAATAGCCTTTCTGGTGTAGCAACTTCCTTTGTTAACACAGCAACCGGAGACTTACACTTAAATTTAGCCACTCCTTCACTTATTGAGTCTGGTGGAACTACGATTGCCTCTGTTGTAAGAGACTATGATGGACAAACGAGACCTGGCCCAGGTGGGTCAGTAAACGGTGGAGGAATTTTTCCTGATTTGGGAGCGGATGAATACGATGGTTTTCCTCTTGATATTTCTGGCCCCGGTATATCTTATACCCAGTTAAATTTTACCTGTGATTTAGGCAACAGAACTCTTTCTAACGTACTAATTACCGATTTAACTGGCGTCCCTACTTCAGGAGGATTCGTTCCAAGAGTCTACTATGCAAAAAAACCATCCGCTGGTTCATTGGGAGCATGGAACAGTCAACCAGGTAGTTTATCTTCGGGAACCAGCCAATCAGGCGTTTGGTCATTTACTATCAACTCTGCAGATATGGGTGGTTTGGCTTTGACAGATTCAGTATTTTACTATGTGATCGCCCAAGATCTTGTAACTCCAACACCCAATATAACTTCCAGCCCGTCTGGAGCTGTGGCAGTAGATGTAAATACGGTTACAACACCACCTACAACAGTAAATAAATACACCATTAACACAAGTCTTTCAGGCGTATATAATGTAGGGACAGGAGGTGATTTCACTACTATGACAGACGCAGTCAATGCATTTAATACAAGATGTTTGGCAGGACCTGTCACATTTTTATTGACAGATGCAACCTACAACGAGGCTAGTGGTATGACATTTTTGCCAAATGAATACAGCTCATCGACAAATACGCTTACCATAAAACCAGCTCCAGGAATTGATGCATCAATTAATACCGGTGCCGGAAATACTGTGTTAAGATTCGCTGGAACAGATTATGTTATCATTGACGGATCAAACAACGGTTCCACATCCAGAAATCTAACTATTAACTATACGGGAACTGTTACGGGAACTGTACCATTGTGGTTGGGTAGTTTGGGAATAAACCAAGGTGTAACCAATTTTACAGTTAAAAATTGTGTTGTTCAAAATGGAGCAAAAGGAACGGGAACAACCACAACCACCACCTTTGGTATCTTTGTAGGAATGGCCAATGGAGCGGCTGCCGGAATTGACAATGATAATGTAACATTACAAAACAATCATATTAGAAGGTGTTCATATGGTATTCAAGCCATTGGTGATGGCTCAGGAGTCATGAATAACCTTCAAGTACTTGACAACTTTATTGGCGACACTCTTAGTGATGTCAACAGCGTTGCTAGATATGGTATGTTCCTTGGAACAGCAGATGGTGCTTTGATTAAAAATAATACGATTGCCAATGTTACGCACACAGACGGAGCCAATGCATGGGGGATAAACATTTCTACTGCATTTATTAATAGTGAAATAAGTGACAATAAAATATATGACATTAATCCTGTTACAACAGGCGGATACGGAGGTAAAGGTATCGATATCAATACGGGCAATGGTTCATCCAACCTTTTAATAAAAAACAATTTTATTGCAAATATTAAAGGTGATGGATGGAGCGCATTAACAACAGATGCAATTGTAGGAATTAGAATTGGGGCTAGCACAGCCAGTGGGGGTATTAAGCTTTATAACAACACTGTGAACCTGGGAAGTGGAAGTTTTGTTGGCAACACATCTGGAACTTTATCTGCTGCGCTTTACTTTGGTTCTACTTCAACTAATATAGATTTAGTGAACAACATTTTATCCACTAACCTGGATAATACGGGAGTATCTGATAAATCTTATGCGATTTATTCGGCTGCAGCAAATACTGCATTTACTTCTATTGATTACAATGACTACTATGTTAGTGGTGCCGCAGGTGTTTTAGGATTTTTAACTAGCGACAGAACTGATATTCCAGGCATTCAAGCCGGATTTGGATCGAATGTCAATTCCAAAAATATTCAACCTTTCTATGCTTCAAACAAAGATCTCCACCTTGCTAGTATTTCAAATCTTCCATTTGATAATTTGGGAACTGCATTAGCGCAAGTTACTGTTGACATTGATGGTGAAACTAGAAATGCAACCACACCTGACATAGGTGCAGATGAATTTACATTTGCTGGGTGCAGTGGCCAACCCGTTGCAGGCTCTATAAGCCCGACAACTTCTGCAAAGTGCGCTGGTGCTACACAAATAATAACTGCTACTGGCTTAAGTACCGGAATTGGAATTTCATATCAATGGAAAGTAGGTCCAAGTGGTGGACCATACATTGATGTCAGTGGAGGTTCAGGCGCCACTACAGCTTCTTACACGACAGCTGCTTTGACTGCTGGTACATATTATTTTGTTTTGGAAACCACTTGCTCAAATTCCGGGTTAACAAATACATCAAATGAATTTACACTAACTGTAAATCCTAATCCTACTGCAGTCATTAATCCTTCTTCAAACACAAATTTATGTGCTCCAGCTACTCAAATCTATAGCGCCACTACTGACATTGGAGATAGCTACAAATGGAAAAAGAATGGAGCTGTTCTGGTGGGAGAAACAACCAGTTCTTATACTGCAAATTCAACAGGAACATATCAAGTTGTGATTTCTGTAATTAGTACTGGATGTAAAGATTCATCAACTGTAGCGAATTTATATATAAATGACAAACCCCTGACTGTAACAACTGCAACGCCTTCAAGTATATGCGTTGGAGAAAATTCACAACTTTCTTCAAATGTAAATACCGATTTAACAAAATACAGCTTTTATTCGGGTTCTGGTACAACATTAGATCCTATGGTAGGAGCGACCACAGTTGTTGTTTCCGGTGTAGACGATGCTCCAATGGGAACTACCTCAGGTACAACAACTCCTGAAGCTGCTCAAAACATTGGATTTACGTTTAACTTTAATGGAACAGATTATACACAATTTTCTGCTTCACCAGATGGATGGATCGCTTTTGGGCCAAGTACTACAGTAAATCAATTTACCAACGCAACTACAAGTACTACCAACACTCCAAAATTATACCCATATTGGGATGACCTTGCAACGGGAACAGATGGAAGTGTGAAAACCCTGGTTGTCGGTTCTGCACCATCAAGGATTTTTATTGCAGAATGGTTTGTTACAATACCTCGAAATGTGAGTGGTGCCGCCAATTCACGATTCCAGGCATGGTTGTACGAGGGCTCTAATAAAATTGAGTTCAGATATGGCACTATGGGGACACCAAGTTCTGGCACAATTTCCGGGGGATTAACCGCAGGAGGTACTAATTTTAATAGTTTAACTTTTTCCAGTGGCACTTCTTCATCGACAACCGCTAATGATGCTAACACAATAGCTCCATCAAGTGGAACTATTTATACTTACGATGGCGGAAATTATACCTACCTATGGTCTCCTTCAGGTAGTCTTAACAATGCTTCAATTAAGAATCCACTTGCATCAGCCTTGACTACAACTACTAAATTTTATGTCACTGTAACTAACACTTCAACCACATGTTCATCTATAGATAGTGTTACAGTTAACGTATCCGCTGGTCCAGGAATTACAACCCAACCGCAAGCTGTCACTGGCTGTTTAGGAAGTAATGCAGTCTTTAATGTTGTTGCAACCGGTGCAGGATTGACTTACCAGTGGAAAAAAGATGGAAATGATTTGACTAATGGTGGCAATATAGCTGGAGCTACAACCAACATGTTAACAGTTTCTGGTTTAACAGGTGGAGATGCAGGAACTTATACGGTGGTAGTAACTTCTACATGTGGCACCCCAATTACGAGCGATGGAACTTCAGTATTAACTGTAAATCCAAATCCAACAGCAGGAATAACACCCACTGGCACCAATAGTATTTGTGATGGTGAAACACAATTATATAATTCAACAACAGATATCGGTAATACTTATAGCTGGAAAAGAAATGGAAATATTATTGGAGGCGCAACTTCAAGTACTTATAATGCCACTTTGGCAGGAAATTATAAAGTTATAATTAGCGTAGCAGCCACTGGTTGCAAGGATAGTAGTTCTGTGTCAACTTTATTGTTAAATCCAATTCCATCAACTATTAATTTATCTCCATCATCGGCTGACGGTTGCAGTGGCACTATAGTACCGTTGGTTGCAACAGGTGGCAACCTTGGGGGATCCAACACCATTGGCACCGGAACGGTTTCAAATACCTTATCTACTCCTTACAAAGGTTTTTGGGGAGGTAACAAAGTTCAGTTTTTATATACTGCGTCTGAATTGGCAGGAGCCGGCTTATCAGCTATGTCTCAGATAACAACAGTAGGTATGAGTATTTCTTCATTCACAAGTCCATATACATTCAATGGATTTACCATTGCAATGAAAAATACAACTTCGACTGCTCTCACATCAACCCTGGAAACTGGAACTACTACCGTTTTAAATCCTACAAACTATGTATTGTCAGGTACTGCTCCTTTCAATGTGTCTCATGTGTTAAATACTCCTTTTACATGGGATGGAGCTTAAATATAATTGTGGAGTATTGTTTTAACAATAACAATGGAGGAGGTGTTAGTGGCAATTCTGCTAATGTGAACTCACATATTGCAGCAGGAACATATACTGCATATTATTCTGCAGATAATACTGCTGATGTTTGCGGTACTCCAGGCACAGCTACTACCTCTACAACAAGACCAAATATTTCTCTTACCTATGCTTCAAATGTTACGAAAGCGTGGTCTCCAGTTGTAGGTTTATATTCAGATATTGCAGCCACTATTCCTTACATGGGTGAAGACATAAATACAGTCTATGCAAAGCCATCGACAACAACAAACTATACCTTTACAGCCACTTCATTAGCTGGTTGTACTTCTACTGCTTCCGTGAATGTAGCTGTCACCGGCGACGAAGTCATGAACGAAAACAATGACGGTGCAGGCTCACTCCGCAAAGCCATTGAATGTACTGCCGCTGGCGATACCGTTTTTGTTAGCTCCGGCAGCGTGAACCTGATCAACTTGTTAACTCAACTCAATGTTGATAAGCCTTTGTTGATCTTGGATGACAACGGTAGTCCTGTGATGTTGAAATTCGACTTTGGTGGAGTAGGGTTGATGAATGAAACCAATGGTGCATTCAAAGTGGGTACAATGGGCAATGTAACATTAGACAATATCCACATCAAACATGTGGGCAATGATGCTACTCACCCAATTGTCAAAAACGAAGGAATTCTTACCCTTAAAAACAGTAAGATTACCGGAGAAACAGGCAATACCATTCTTCCTGTGGTTCAAAACGCAACTGGTGCTACCATCAATGCAGAAGGTACGAGTGAGATTAAGAGTGAATAAAATCGGTGAATTTTCTTTCACACGCTAAACATTAATAGAAAGAGGGACTTGCTAAAACAGGTCCCTCTTTTTTATTGATATTGTCGATGTTTGAACAAATTTGTATTTCATTTCTTTATTGTCTAAAACACCACCATGCCAAAATTTCTCCAATCCAAGGCTCAGATCTTGTTCATCTTTCTGGCCGGATTTTTTGTGGTCAATGCCATTGTAGCTGAGTTCATTGGCATTAAAATCTTCTCCCTGGAAAAGACCTTGGGCATTGCTCCATTTTCATTTAGTCTCCTGGGCCAGGAAGGCCTTAGTTTTAATTTGACGGCGGGCGTTCTACTATGGCCTGTGGTTTTTGTTATGACAGACCTTATCAATGAGTACTACGGTCCGAGGGCAGTGCGGTTTTTATCATGGATGGCGGTCGGACTCATTATTTATGCATTTTTAATGGTGTTTACTGCCATTGCCGTTACTCCCAATGACTGGTGGAACCTGGAAAGCGGAAAACTGGATGCCAATCCAGCCAACCATATTGCTTCCATGAATTTGGCTTTTAGGAAAGTAATGGGACAAGGCCTCTGGATTATCATTGGCTCCGTAATTGCCTTTTTAGTGGGCCAAATTATTGATGTTTTGATCTTTCACCGAATTAAAAAAGTGACTGGTGAAAAAAGGATCTGGCTTAGGGCCACAGGTTCCACACTGGTTTCTCAGTTGATTGATTCCTACATTGTACTTATTATTGCCTTCTACATCGGTTCAGACTGGGAACTCTCAAGGGTTCTTGCCATCGGTACCGTCAATTACATCTACAAGTTTGTGATGGCCTTTTTATTAACCCCTGTTATTTATGCTGTCCATGCATGGATTGAAAACTTCTTGGGTAAAGACCAGGCCCAGCAGATGAAATGGGAAGCTATGGGCAATGAATAAAAAGAAAATGTCGCCATTGACATATAATTAACACAATAAATATATAAGTAAGGCAACTTTTGGGGTGTGTGAAACGTATATAATAGTATAAATCCCCACAATGAACATAATCCTTAAATGTAAAGTCCTTTTTGATGAGGCTTTTCAGCAAGTCAAAAAAGATTACTCAGCTCCCCCAGGGGGAAGAGTACGAAAACTGGTTGGGCGTGTAATTATTACCGCCCTTTTTTTTTACCTCAACCTATCCATTGATTTCACCAGTTGGTCATCCTTTTTAATAAAACGGATTGCAACAGCGGAAGAAATAATGGAAACAATTGGTAAATAGGCCCCCAGGGCATCGTCTACGGTCACTCCGGCCGGAACCCCACTTCCTTCCTTATACATCAGAAAATAGGCCAGCAAGGGCAAAAGAATGCCACTAACGAGAGAAAGCAAGGTGATCCTCATTTGCAAAACCCTGTTTTGATACAAAAATACAGCGGCTGCTGATAACAAAAAGCCAACAATCACCAGGATCAACAGAAGTGGACTGTCCTGGACTTCATACCGTTGGTCTGCCAACAACTGTGGCAATGGCTGGGTACTGGTTGCAAAATCGGTGGCAAACTGTCCTAAAAAGCCTAGGCCAGAAATCAATAATAAAATGCTCTGAATTCTTTGAATCATCTTTCCTGGTGTAATTTTGTTGCAATTATAGTAAAAGATCGCTATCCATGCAATTTAGCTTTTGGGAAGATAATTTTTATCAATGTCAGAATGGCGCTCTGATCATTGGTTCCGGTATTGTGGGACTCAGTACCGCTATTGAATTGAAACTTCAACATCCAAATTTAAGCGTCGTTGTAGTTGAAAAATACCATCCACCCCAAGGTGCTAGCACCAAAAATGCTGGTTTTGCCTGCTTTGGCAGTCTTTCAGAATTGATGGACGACCTTCAACACATTCCTGAAAAAGACCTCAAAACCATCATTTCCATGCGTTGGACAGGTATAAAAATTCTTCAGGATAGACTTGCTGCCAAAAATGTACCTGTGTTATTTACTGGTGGACATGAATTGTTGCGACCCGGTGAAACTCCCGAGCCGGCTGAGCTCGCCAAAGCCAATACCATCATGCAGGAGACACTGGGCATAGACAACTACTTCGAAGTGAAACCACAGGACGATTTCAATAACTTTTCGTCTCTAAAGGTTTTTATGAGGCAGGAAGGAGAGCTCGACACCATGCAGATGTTTAATGCATTATACGAAACAGCAGTTGACCTGGGGGTAAAATTCATTTTTGGCCACAATGTAGATGCCATTGATACCAAACGTAAAAAGGTGAGTTTTACCAGCGGATTGGATTTGGACTTTCGACTGTTGTTTTTATGCACCAATGGATTTACAAGAAATCTGTTTCCGCAATATGAAGTCATACCTGCCAGAAATCTGGTCTGTGTTACAGAACCCATTGAGGGTTTAAAATGGACCGGTGTCTTCCACTATGACAAAGGCTACTACTATTTTCGTAGAATTGGCAACAGAATTTTATTGGGTGGCGCCAGAAATCTGGACCCCGAGACGGAAACCACCGACCAATTTGAATTCAATGAACAAATTAAAGATGAACTCATTCGTTTCTTGCATGAAAATATCTGCCCTCAGCAAAACGTAAAGATTACCAATTGGTGGACGGGTATTCTGGGCGTAGGTCCCTCAAAACTGCCGATTGTTGAACAAATTGATACCGATTGTTACATTGGTGTCAGATTGGGTGGCATGGGCGTGGCTATAGGAAGTTATTTAGGAAAATTATTAGTTGAAAAAGCAAATCAATCATTATGAGGCTATTTGATGCACAATTGTACATAGATCGTAGAACCCGCTTGTGTGAGGAGGTTCAAAGCGGAATTATCTGGATCATGGGAAACGGAGAAAGTGCCTGTAATTACAAGGATAATACCTACCCATTTCGACAAAATAGTAACTTTTTATATTATTTTGGCATCAATGCACCCGATCTCAATGCCCTCCTTGATTGCGAAACAGGCGAGGCTGTGATTTACGGCCATGAATTGACCATGGATGACATCATCTGGATGGGCGAAATTGACAAACTTTCAAACCTTGCCCGAAAAGTAGGTGTGACCAAAATCAAAGAACCTTCTGCCCTACAGACAGATGTAGCCAAGGCAAAATCAAAGGGAATTTCAGTTCATTTTACTCCACCTTACCGCCTGGAACACCATGAAGCTGTTCACCAGGCTGGTCTTGATTATCCTTCATTGTCCTTAATTGAAGCCATTTTTAACCAAAGATCCATCAAGAGTGAACTGGAATTGCATGAAATGGCCAAAGCTGTTAATATTACCGGAGAGATGCACGTGGCTGCCATGCAGTTTACCAAAGCAGACAAATATGAATACGAAGTAGTGGCAGAAATTACGCGTATTTGTAAGGCCCATAATGCAGATTTTTCATACGGTCCCATTTTTAGCGTCGATGGCCAGGTGTTGCACAACCACCACCATGCCAACCTGATGAAGGATGGCAGATTGGTACTGAACGATTCCGGCGCTCAAACAGACATGTTGTATGCCGGTGATATAACCCGGACTTTTCCTGTAAATGGAAGGTTTACCGATCGGCAGAAGGAAATTTACCAGATTGTTCTGGAGATGGAGAAAAAAGGCATTATGAGCTGTAAGCCAGGGGTGTATTACAGAGATGTTCATCTGGCCGCGTGCAAATTGATGATCGAAAGATTTAAAGAATTAGGAATTCTGAATGGTGATGCTGATGCTATGCTGGAACAAGGTGTATATGGTTTGTTCATGCCCCATGGACTAGGACACATGATTGGGCTCGATGTGCACGACATGGAAGATTTGGGAGAAAACCACATAGGATACGAAGCCGGCCAGGAAAGAAGTAAGCTGTTGGGTTTAAAATCCCTCAGACTTGCCCGTAAGTTGCAAACGGGTTTCACATTAACCGTTGAACCCGGCATTTACTTTATACCTCAGCTCATAGAAAAATACAAGGCTGCCCACCTGTTTAGTGACTTTGTAAACTATAACAAACTGGAAGCCTACTACGACTTTGGAGGTATCAGGATAGAAGACAACATTGTCGTAACCCAAGAGGGCTGTGACGTTATTGGTGATTATATTCCAAAAGAAATGGAGGAAATAGAATCGATTATGCAGTAACCATTATGCCTTGATAAATATCTTTTTAGTGTAGAGTACGTACGCAAAGAGCCAAATTGTTGAACAAAACAAAAGGGCAAAAAGAAATGAACCAAAGTAGGGGCCTGCTAATGGGCTCAATACCTTACTATAAAATGCTGCGGGCAAAGTAGCATCACCAATCTTGATCAGTTGTAGGGTTCGAATTACCAAACCTGACATGGCATAAGAGGCAAGCGCATTCATTCCAAATACCTTGAATGGGAAAGACCAACTCTTATTACCCTTACATCTATAAAATAGAGCATAAAGGCAAAAAGCCAGGCTGCCAAGCCAGATGTAAACATTGCATAAGAGCTGGACCATATTGGTTTATTGATGGGAAAACCGGTAAAATTCCATAAGATGCCAATACAAATCAGTATGGCCCCAAAAAGAAGTACATACCGAATTTGCAGCATAGAAGATTCTAATTTTGCAATCTTTCTGGCCAGAATATACCCAAACATCACATTGCCAATAGAACCTAAGGTACTCAAGAGCCCTTCAGGGTCAAAGGGAATACCATATCCATGATAAATGTGAGTCTCGCCCTAATAAGGCCAAATCGATGGAACGCACCAAATTGTTTTCAAGAGAGAGCGGATCTACGGCCACAGAGGAAATTAAAATAATGTAGTACACAGCCAGGATCAGCATTGTGACCCAAAGTTGCCATTTTTCAGCAATGTAAATGGAAATCAAACTTCCAAAAAAGTAAGCCAGGGCTATTCTTTGGAGGACGCCAAATATTCGTAAATCAGCCAAAGGCTTATCATAAAACGGAAACCAGTTGAGCAGCAAACCAATACCAAAGATAACAGCAGTACGTTTGAGTGCCTTTGTCAGCAATTGGGCTTGTGTAAAATCGGCGTGGCTTTTAAACGATTGCGCCATGCTTAAGCCTACAATAAACAAAAAGAATGGAAAAACAAGATCCGTTGGCGTACACCCGTCCCATTTGGCGTGGCGGAGGGGAGCATAAACAAATTCCCACGAGCCGGGGGTGTTTACGATAATCATAAATGCAATTGTGAGCCCTCTCAATACATCGATAGAAAGCAATCGTTGGTTTTGATTTATCATTTACTGACTTTTGCCAGTAAATATAAAAGAAAGCCTGAGATTTGAAACCAAAAGCCTTATAAAATATCGTTCTTTTTACCTAATAACAATTTTCGTGCGGGAGGTACCACCGCTGGCAAATTTTAGCAACCCTAGGTAGATTCCAGAAGGAAGGTCAGATACATTGACCATATTTCCAGAAAAAGAAGGAGTCATTACATTGCCACTCATATCAATGAGGTTAACCCCTTCCAAATTCTCACCATTTACATAAAAATAGTCGGCAACCGGATTGGGGTATACATCGATCCATGGCAAAACTTCTTGGGTAGCAGACAATTGCTGGAATCCAAGAAAAAAGAAGAGGGTAGAGGTGATGGCCGGCGACACACACGAAGAATGGCTGCCATTGGGATTCACATCAATTGCAGAGACCGTAGTTGAACCATTTTGTTTCATCTTGGCTTCTGCAATGATGCTATTGGTGTAGGCGACCTGCTCATCTGCTTTACAATACAAAAGTCGGGTAGGAATGGTAGGAGCCCAGTCATATACATCATTGTCTTTTAAAGCCAGATTTACAGGATGGTTATCGTTGGTAAGTATGTCATTCAACACATTATCCAGCAACATCTTTTTGGGCTGCGCGAGGCCATATTGACTTGTTAATTTGGCTATTAACTTGTCATTCAACTCCCATAAATCATCTTCCCCGGCAACAAATTTTTCAATCAATTGTGCATATTCTTCTTTAAAAAAGTTTCGCATATTGTTTTGAGGAAAGATGCCATAAACTTCATTGTATCCCAAGGCGACCAGGGCAATATATGCCACAGTTCCGTAGGCTTCATCGCTTATTAAAAGTTGTTTCATGCCCGTAGAAATGGAATACGGACCCGACATGTGGCTGGCTGCTTTAAGGTCAAAACCCATATTGTTGGCTTCCATGCTCCTGTGAAAAGCCATGCTGGCATGGCCACCTTGACTATAACCGGTAAAGAAAAGATCTTTAGTGGTGTTTTATCCCTTTTCATCTAAAAATGAAGTGTAGCAGAAAGCATGTGCTGTGCTACCCATGATTCCGAAGCAGCATGGACGTAGGGATGAATACCCGTATCTACTCCCAAACCCAGATAATCAGGTGCAATGGAAATGAAGCCCAGTGAAGAAAAAATAGAAGGTAATAGTCCCTCAAAACTTTCGTATCCCGGTACCTCAGTACGGGATCCAGCAGTGCCGTGCTGATAAACCAACATTGGATAGCCACTTGTCTTAACTTTGGGCAGGCAAACCAACCCACTTACCGTTGTCGGTTCATCGTTCACTTCCTTACTCGTGTATATGATTCTGTATTGGTCAACGTCATAACTGGCAAACAAACCAAATTCCTGAACAAAGTAGGAAACAGGATAGGTTTTTAAGTAAGTAGAACTAACCAACTGCTGCGCCACTAGAGGCAAAGCACCGAATAACAACAAAAGAAGTGTGCAATTTTTTTTCATGGAAATCACAATTATAAATCGAAAATAATCAAATAAACAGGTAAGATAAGGCTTTGGTTGTTAACCAAAATATTTTATTTAATCATATTCAAAATTTTATTCAGAGCGGTCTGTTCATTTCGGTTGTAGATCCTAAAGTTTGCCTTCCTGTATGTTTTCAGCCTGGCTTTGTATTTGAAATATAGCTCCTTTTTCTCTTTATTAATTGCAAGAGGCCTGTCATTATCCTTTCTTAAAATGGGCAAAATCTGCTTTAAACTCCGCTTTAAAAAGAAAACCTTGCCACTGCTTTTCATTACATCTAAGGCTCCATCGATCAACACCATTCCTCCTCCGGTAGCAATCACACAATCTTCTTTTCTGCTACTTAATTCCAACAAGAGGTCTTTTTCCATTCTTCTGAATGCGACTTCTCCTTCAGAAGTAAATATCTGATGGATACTGGCACCGAATCGTTTTTCAATTTCAAGGTCTGTATCAATAAAAGGTCTGCCGATGGCTGAAGCCAATAGCCTACCCAAGGTTGATTTACCCGAAGCCATAAAACCAACCAGGTAAATATGAACTGCCATCAATTGCTTAAATAAAGCGCAGCTAACTCCGCATCAATATTGGCGTATCCAAGACTAATAGCTGTTTCAAGGTCAGCTTTGGCAAATTCTTTTCTGGTCAACTGATGGTTTTCGATGGCCCTTTCATAAAAATAAATGCCTTTCGATGCATCGATTTGAATGGCTCTGTTGATATCATCCAAAGCTGCCAACAAATTTCCCAGTGTTCTTTTCATTCTTGCCTTTTCGTACCAGGTATCTCCATTATAGGGTCTATACTTTTGATACTCATCCAGGTCAGCAATGGCCAGTGTTGTATATTGCCCATATTCTGTAGAACCCAGTGGGAACCTGGCCGCAAGGGCTGAATTGAGCACGGATCGGTTGAGGTAACCGGTTTCATGATCTGGCTTAAATTTCAAACCTGTATTGATGTTTTCAATCGCTTTTTCTAAATTGCCCAATCTGGCATAGGTGGCACCCCGATTTACCCAAAATTCCCCATCATTGGGTTTTAGTTCAATGGCGCGGTTATAATCTTTCAATGCTAAAAGCAAGCGGGTACTGTCATTAGCGGTATCAAAATACAGCCTCGCCCTTGAGTTATAGGTCTGCGGGTCTTCTTTCAGTGAAATGGCTTTATTGTAGTCAACTAATGCCTCATCGTACTTTTTTTGACTTCTGTAAAAATTGGCTCTGTTGCCAAAACTAATACCTGTAAGAGGAAGATAATGTCGAAAGTAAAGAAAAACAAGGCAAAGCCAAATACCTTCCAGCCCTTGGTGTAAGCCATCCAGGCCAAATAGCCAACAATTGGCACCAAAACAATGGTTGGATAGAAATATGCCGGCATGCTGGGCGGGTAGGGGTAGAGAGGAGATAATTCGTATGGTATTACAGATTTAACAAGGTAAACCATATAACTAAAGCTTCCAATAAAAATGCGTTGCCAAAAAGGATAAGTCACGTCATTGGTATCCAGCGACCCTTCACTTCCTAAAACCACTATACCCAAAACACCCCATAAGAAGGATATAAGAAAATACGGCCACTTGTTGATGACCGATTTTAATTCAAACTTTTCATCCAGGAGAAAATCAATGGCCACCATGACCAAAGGCAGGGCTACCGCCTGGATTTTAGATAAGAGCGAAAGACCGAAAAACAGATAAATCAGGACATACCTCCATAAAGTCGGATTGGTTTTGGTTCTGATGTATTGATACATGGCAGCCAAAAAAAACATACCATATAATACATCCTTTCGTTCGGTTACCCATGCCACAGACTCCACTCGCATGGGATGTAAGGCAAACAAGGCCGCTACAAAACCAGCTCCTATGAGACCCAGTCTAAGCCTCCTGCTTATCAAATAAACCAGCCAGACACAAATAAGGTGGAGCAATACATTGGTATGGTGCCACTGGCCGGGAGATTCTAATCCATTGTAACTGCCTTTGCCATACAATCTTTTTTCCAGGGCAAAGGTCCAAATAGTCAAAGGATTGTAGTTACCTATGACATCAGATTTAAAAATTTTAACTGTGTTTTGCCAGAAATTTTCGGCATTGAGAGATGTAATCAGTGGATTCTCATAAAAATTTCTGTCATCATCCCAATTCACAAACTGATAGTTTTTGACATTGGAAAAGGTCAAATAAGCAGTAAAACAGATCACTCCAATGAGCGCCCAGTCTTTCCATGAGAAAAGGATTTAACAGCCGCTTTTTCAATAGTGGATGATGCCACCTTGTTTTCAAATTTTTCTTTGTGTTGCTTTTTTGCCATGATTAATTTTCGCTTATTGATTTCATTTCTAGTAAAAATGAAGGGTAAAAATACAATGTGGCTTCCTTAATTGCAGCAATTTCTTAAAATTAGACCACTATTTTTCAGTTGGGCAACAAAAATTATGTAACCACCTTTTTCTTTTTTGCGTATTTGAAATAAAAATAATTATGGCATCAGAAATTTTAGGAACCATTGGTTTTTTTACCACCTTGATGGTTTTAGGAGTAATTTTCCTTAAAAACAGACACCGTGAAAGACTTGCTCTTATTCAATATGGCAAAGACAGTTCTGTCTTTCACGGAAAAGACCGAAAAAACAATACCCTCAAATTTGGTCTATTGTTTATGAGTATTGGCGCCGGCTTGTTGGTAGGTATCTTTTTGGATAAAGTATTCGATTCTCAACCAGCGTGTACCTTTGCCTGCATCTTCATTTTTGGCGGCTTTTCTTTGATTTACTACCACCAATACCTCAATGGCAGGATTGGAGACTATGAGTCTGGTAAAGACAACTTCAAAGACAACGACGACCTAATTTAGGGTTTATTTACCCATGGCCTGATCGATATCCGCAATGATATCGTCTATGTGTTCCAATCCAACAGAAACCCTTATCAATCCATTCGTAATCCCAACCTGCTCTCTCTGCTCTTGCGTCAATTTGCTGTGTGTAGATGAAGCAGGGTGGGTGATAATGGATCTGGTATCGCCCAGGTTAGGAGAAATGGACATCATTTTTACCCGATCTATGAGTTGCCTGCCAGCCTGCAGGCCTCCTTTGAGTTCGAACGCTACTATGCCACCACCGGCTTTCATCTGACTTTTAGCGATCTGATAACCCGGGTGTGACTTTAAAAAGGGATACCTGACATATAATGCCTCATTTCTACTTTCAAGAAATTGGGCCAAAACCATGGCATTTTCGCAGTGCCTGTCCATTCTGACCGATAAGGTTTCGAGACTTTTTGACAATATCCAGGCATTAAATGGAGACAAAGTGGGGCCGGCATTGCGCATAAATGGCACGATTGCACTTACAAGGTCCTTTTTTCCAGCCACCACACCACCTAAAACTCTACCCTGGCCATCAATGTATTTGGTGGCTGAGTGAATGACAAGATCAGAGCCAAGGTCGATTGGGTTTTGCAGGTAGGGGGTCGCAAAACAATTGTCAACGACCAATAAGATCTGATGTGCTTTGGCAAATGTGGCAAAAGCAGCCAGGTCAAAAACCTCCAGGGCAGGATTGGAGGGAGTTTCGAGGTACAACATTTTTGTCTCTCTTTTCACAAATTTCTGCCAGTCTGTTACCAGGGTTGAATTGACAAGGTCATAAGAAACACCCCATTTTCCGAAAAAATTTTCAAATAATTTTATCGTGCTCCCAAAAACTGCTTGTGACAATAAAACATGATCACCCTGTTTTAAGTGACATGCAAAGCAGGCAAAAACAGCGGACATTCCGGAAGCAGTGGCAATAGCCATTTCTGCATTTTCCAGAGAAGCCATTTTACTTTCAAACTCTTCTACGGATGGATTGCTGTATCGGCTGTAGATATTAGCTTCCATCTCTTCTGCGAATGCCATTCGCATTTCTTCAGCATCAGCAAAAACAAAACTTGAGGTAGGAAAATAGGGGTTGAATGTTCTTTTTGGTAGGTGCGGTCCATTTGCAGTCGAATCGCCCTGGTTTCAAATTTTTGCATATGATTATTTCTCTTTGATTTCGAAACTATAGGTTACAGCAGCAGTTTTGGACACCATGGTTAATACAGAGCAATATTTCTCAACACTCAATGAGATAGCACGGTCTGCTTTAGAGGGTTCTACTGCTCCAAACAAAATGAAATGTAAATGTACCTTTACAAAGACCTTGGGTACCTGGTCCTCAGCTCGATCGCCAGTTATCTTTACCTCCAAACCTGAAAGCGGCTGCTGCATTTTATTTAAAATCAATTCCAGGTCTATACTGGCACAAGAAGCACCTGCCAACAGCACTGATTCCATAGGTCCTACGGCCTGGCCTTCACCTGCCAAAATGATGGATTGACCCCTTGAATTGGTGCCTTCATACATTTGTTCAGATTTCCTCGTTAAACTTACTTCCATACTCTTTTATTCAAAATTAGGCTTTTTTTGGGTGTTAACGTATTGAATTTATCTTCCTACCAATAAAGTCTTTGGAACATTAAAACCGGATTAAAAGTAGATTAAAAACAATATCAAATAGTAATGAATTTAAAAAATTTATATATTTTTGATGAGCGTCCATCGCTAAAGGCCATTACCCCAACTATAAGCCGGCAATGGTTTTCCCTAATTTAAAAGCACTTTAGCACGGTTTTTGCATTATTAATGAACTAAGAAATCGAAATTAACGTTTTGATAATCAGTCAATACAAAATACTAAAATTGAGTAATATGCGTAATAAAATTTTACTTTTTGCGTTGTCACTGGTGTTTTATTTTAAATCACACGGGCAAGATCTGCATTACTCACAATTTTACAATTCGCCACTGAATATCAATCCGGCGTTGATTGGTATTTTCAATGGCGATCAACGATTTAATTTAAGTTACCGCAATCAATGGAAATTTGTACCTGTCAACTGGACCACCTTTAGCATTGCCTATGACAGGAAGTATTATCGGAAAGATGATCGCCATTTCTTGGGTTTTGGTGGCAATCTGAATTATGACAGACAAGGTGATTCTAAATTAACCCTAACCGGTATCAACCTGGGTGCTTCGTATACCCGAAATCTCAATAAAAAGAACCTGATAGGAGCGGGCTTGATTCTTGGCTATTCAACGCGTGCCTTTAACACCTCAAATCTAACGTGGGATAAACAATGGGATGGTGTATCATTTAATCCCAATGCCCCCAACGGCGAAAATTTTAATTTCCAAAGGGTAAATATGTTGGAAACAGCTTTAGGAGTCAATTTCAGGCACCAACAAACCAGCAGGACGTATGTAGATGCAGGTATTGGGGCCTATCACCTACATCAGCCCTCAACTACATTTTATAATGCACCCTCTGAAAGCCTGCCGATCCATTTGACTTTTAATGCCGTTGGAAATGTGCAGTTGTTTTCACAGCTGGACCTTCAAATCCACGCTCTTCATCAAATTCAGGAACAATACAAAGAAACTTTATTGGGAGGCCTCATTAAGTTTTATGTCAGTCAAAAAAGAGGCAAAGAGACACAGGTGCATGCCGGACTTTCTTACAGAACTGCCGGTTCAACGATTCCTACCATTGCCATACAATACAATGAATGGTATGGCAGCTTTAGTTACGATTTGGACGCAACCAATTTTAATAAGATTGTTTCTTCAAACAGAGGAGGACCTGAGTTTCACTTGCGTTACATAATCAAATCTGTCAGGCCGCTTTCAGACAGAAAAATTTGTCCCATTTATTAATTCAAGACCTGAAGATTATCATGATAAAATATATCCAAATCATTGCTGTATTCTTGCTCTTGTTGCCGGTAACAAGTCAGGGACAAACCAGGAAAAAATTTCTGGAAGCAGCAGAAACTGCCTATAGTTCCGGTAACTTTTATGCTGCCCTGGTCTATTACAATGAGGTATTGGCGTTTGATGAAAAAAATGTTGATATTATTTTTAAATCTGCTGAAGCCGCGAGAAAATTTGATTCCTATGCTGTTGCAGCAGAAAAATATGCGTTGTTAATTGATTCATTACAAAACATACCTGATTCAACCGCCTTGTTTTATGCGGGAGAAATGAATCAGCGTTTGGGAAAATTTGACAAGGCCACAGAATATTATGATCTCTACTTGTCTCAGTTTGGTAATGAAAAAGATTATTTGAGCAAACGTGCCAAAAAAGAAAAAGCATCGTGTGCCTGGGCCGCCATTAATAGTAAAGAACCAGATGAAACGGTTAGCATTGAAAGGCTTGGAGGCAGCATCAATTCAGAATACAGCGATTTTGGAGCCATACAATGGGACACCACTATTTATTTTTCATCTCAACGATTTGTAGAATCCAAACCCGTTTTAAAACCAGCAAGACAATTAGCTAAAATCATTAGCGGTACAGATAACAAGGTTAACCCTGTCAATGCTGATTTCAATCGAAGAGAATTATCTGTAGCCAATTCTGTATTTAACACCGATAAAACCAAACTCTTTTATACCGTTTGTGAATTCAAGGCAGACAATGAACTGAGGTGTGACTTATACTGGTCAAAGGTCAATGCCGATGGTAGTTTTAGCGAAGAACAAATGGTTGCTGCCCCCATCAATATGGCGGGTTATACTACTACTCAACCCAGTTTTGCCAAAGACCCCATCAATGGCAATGAAGTGCTTTACTTTGTTTCTGACCGACCCGGAGGTAAAGGAAAACTTGATTTGTGGATGTCGGTTTTTGATAAAAGACTAGGGTTTTCTAATCCGATCAATTTAACCGATGTCAACACTGCCGAAAACGATGTGACGCCTTTTTTCCATCAGGACCCAAGGATCTTGTATTTTAGCTCTGAGGGTAAAACCGGGTTTGGAGGCTACGATATATACTATAGTCAGTGGGTAGATGGCAGTTTTCTGGATGCTGTGATTTTACCAATGCCTTATAACAGCACCTACCACGATATTTATTACAGACCCGATGAAACGGGAGAGACAGCCCTGTTTTCTTCCAATAGAGAAGGTGCTTCCTATGTCGATGAATTGCTGAAATCTTGTTGTTACGATATTTACAAAGCACAAATTGACAAAATTCAAATTGACCTGAATGCGCTTACCTTTGATAAAAACACAGGAGAAGAATTAAATGGTGCTACGGTCACTTTGCTTGACCATATGAAAGGAAAGACATTGGCCAGCCAAACCCCTGAAAAAAGCCACGAACATATTTTTAGTTTATCAAAGGGAATTACTTATCTGATCATTGCTTCCAAACCAGGTTATAAGCCGGACACAATCACTTTTAGTACGCACGTATTCAGAAAGTCAGAAAAGTTGACAAAAAAGCTATTTCTGGAAACAGACAAGTTGACGCTTGATCTTTTCACCTTTGATGCCAATGATAAAAAACCATTATCCGCAGTAAAAATCACAATTGAAGACCTGACGGATCCTTCCAACCCTATGTTGGTTCAAATGAATGAAGAGGGAAACAATTATACTTTTCAGTTAGAACCCAATAAAACCTATCGGGTTACGGCAACCAAGACAGGTTACGGCAGTGTAACCGAAAACATTGAAACCAGAGGAGGAAGTGGGAAAATAACCCGCAATTTATACCTCCCTCGAGCAGACATCAACAGATTGTTGCCATTGGCGCTGTATTTTGATAATGATGAACCTGATCCTGACAGTAAGTCAACAGACACCAAAAAAATATTTGGTGAACTACTCCAGGCCTACATGCACAGAAAGCCTGAGTTTATGGAAAAATACGGCCGCGGAGTGAAAGGAGCCGAAAAGCAAGAATCCATCGACCGTATGGAGGCCTTTTTTGAAGGTGATGTGAGAGGTGGCTATGACAGGTTTAGTCTTTTTATGGATGAATTGATCAAAGCCCTGGGAGAAGGTCAGAAAATAGACATGATGATCCGCGGATACGCATCACCCAGATTTGACGATAGATACAACCTTGTATTGGGGCAGCGAAGAATCAACAGCGTACGGAATGACATGATGAAGTACCGAAATGGTGCTTTGGCGCCGTACCTGATTAATGAACAATTGATCATTACCGAAATTTCTTACGGAGAAGAATTATCACCGGTAGATGTAGACGACAACATCAACGATGAAAAAGGTTCCATCTACAGCCTCAAGGCTTCCAAGGAAAGAAAGGTAGAAGTGATTAGTGTTAAAATTAAATAATAACCAAAAGAAAGAAACGATGAGCGTGATGCATATTATAAAAAGAGGGCTTGTGTGGGGAGCTTTTTTTATGGTTACTTTTTTCAATCTCAGTGAAATAAAAGCAACCCACATTGTAGGTGGTGATATTACCTATCGCTTTCTCGATAGGTCGAATGGTCAAAACAGGTACCAGATTGTTCTCACTATCAGAAGAGACTGCTCGAAAGACCTCAATGGAATAGAGCTCAATGAAGATTTTGATAAAAATGCCTTCATTTCCATCTTTAAAGATGATAAAAACAATAAAAAAACTCTTTTCCAAACCCTAAACATTGCCTTGTCAAATATCACAGGTGTAGATGATAAAATTGAATCAGACTGTGGCTTTGAAGGCAGTCAAATTTGTTACGAACAAACCGAATACAAAGCCATCGTAACCCTACCAGACAATGCAGATGGAGGCTATCTGATCGTATACCAGAGATGTTGCAGAAACGGCAGCATCAACAACATAATAAACCCTCTCAATACAGGAGCTACTTATTCTGCTGAAATCTCAAAAGCTTCTTTCACCAATATGAACAGTTCGCCTAAGTTTACCAAATGGCCAAATGTTTATATGTGTGTGAATGAGCCTTATGATTTTGAGTTTCAGGCTACAGATGCGGATGGTGATTCTCTGGTATACAAATTGTGTATACCCTATGCAGGTCTAGATTCTGTAGCTCCGCAAATCACTGCTTCCTTGCCGGCCAAAGCTCCTCCTTTTCCCGTAGTCATTTTTCAAGCTCCATACAACCTGAGCAATTTGATGGGTGGTGTACCCCTGACTATAGACAAGTTTACCGGCAGGATGACAGCTCTGCCAAACATTGTCGGTCAATATGTTATGACTGTCTGCGTCGAAGAATATAGAAATGGAGTTAAGATAGGGGAAGTGCGTCGGGATTTGCAATACAATACGCGTATATGTTCTACACCTCCAACAGCCATTGTAGACGCCCCACAAAGTATCTGTAATACTAAAACTGTCAACTTTATCAATAATTCAGTTTCTTCTGATACCTACGAGTGGAATTTTAATTATCCATCTACTGACCCGGCTTTTAAAACAACTATCAAAAATCCAAGCTTTACTTTTCCCGCTAATGGTGACTATAAAGTTTACCTAAAAGTTGTAAGGGGCTCTGATAAATGTTTCGACACCCTGATTCAAAACATCCACGTTACGGATCTTCCCTATAATGCAGATTTTTCCTACGATATCAAAGCTTGTAATCCTGATGGCTCCATTTCGGTTATTCTGACAGACTCCTCATATACTGATGACATAGGTGCGGTATCCACTGAATGGAATTGGAAACTCAACCAAAATGGGGTAGATCAGACTGCTACTACCAATCCGGCTATTTTTGTTATTACACCTGGCGACTTCGATGTTGATCTGAGTGTAAAAGCATCCAATGCCTGTTCGGGTAGCATTTCTAAGAGGGTAGATTATGAGACCAAATTACTTGAATCAGATTTTAAAGTTGAACTCAATGGATGCGATGAAAATAACCAACTTAAAGTAAAACTGATTGATCTTAGTCAGGAAAAGAATGACAATTATGTCATCACCACCAGAAACTGGACTGTAGTCAATTCAACGGGCACCAATCAATATACAGGTGATAGTGTTGAAATCATACTGGACCGCAAAGATTTTAGTGTAACACTAGATATCAACACAGATAAATTCTGTCGGGATTCAAAGGAAAATTTTTATCCCATTTCAGATTTTATACCTTCAGCCGATTTTATTTTCGACTTAAGTGGTTGTGATGTTGAAAACGCTGCGATTATCCGATTTACTGAGCAATCCAACGACACGGTCACCTATGCGTCTGTGAGCAAATATGAATGGCTTTACGACAACACCAGTTCAACTGGTAAGGTTATTGACCTGACAAGAAATCTCAAAGACAGTTTTGACATAACTCTGAAACTCACTTTTGCCAACAATTGTACTTCACTGATTGAAAAACCGGTTGATGTTGATCAACTCAGGCCAAAGGTAGATTTTGATTATGTAGCTGAATTATGCCCTACTGATTCAACGGTCACCTTACAATATCTTTTTAACGACGAATTTTCAAACGACCTGACTTATGACACCATAGCCTGGTCTATCGGAAATCTAAGCGACGTTAAAAATTATTCAGGAAATGTTGTTTCGGTGACTGTGCCAAAAGACAGTTTTATTTTCACACAAATTTCAACTCTATTTCAAAATGGCTGCAGGGATACAGTGGTTGAAACCTATCTGCCAGGGCCTTTTGCTACTTTGCACATCATTGCAGATAGCCTGGTATTGTGCCCGGGGGAAAGCAAAGTTTTATTATCAAACGTAAATCCAAACTTTGATTATATATGGTCACCTTTGATTGGGCTTGACCTTACAGATCCAACCAAACCCACACTTACAGCAGTGGAAGACAAGGTATATTCCGTCACAGTGACAGACGGCCTTTGTTCAGTGCAAGGCAGCATAACGGTTGATGTTTTGGAAACCATCAAACTTGCCATACAGGGGGAAAATTACACCTGTGACGGCAGCGTCGAATTAACCGCTATCGGTGGGGTAGGACCAGGACAATACATTTGGTCTGACACACCCGGATTTGGTAATGAAATTGCCAATGGTGTTCAATTAAATACCACATTTAGTGGCGATGAAAAAAAATATTATGTTCGTTTCAAAGGCGATGTGTGTAGTGCAGTGCCGGCCGAACTTTTGGTTACTAATCAAAGACCAAAAATAGATGTCATCGGACCCTATCAGTTCTGCATTGGTGATACCATTACCGCAACCAATGTATTCAATATTGAACCGACCCACATAACAACTATTACCTGGCAACCAGATCCTCACCTAATAAATGTAGGCAATGGTTACAATATTACAGTGGGCACCATCGGAAACAACGATCAGAATTTTACGCTTTATTTTGATGCTGCCAACCAGTTTGGATGTACTTCAGCTGATTCTCTATCCTTCAATATTATTAGCAATCCTGTTATAGATTTCGACTTTAATGTTACCAGTTGTGATACATTTAAAGCCTGTTTCCAACTTAACGGTAGCATTTTCGGATTCCCTCGTTGGGACTTTGGAGATCCTGGTTCAGGTAGCTCCAACAATTCAATCCTTGCTGCTGATTGCCATACTTATCCAGGTCCTGGTACTTATTTAGTAAAATTGATCAACATCAGTGACGTTTGTCCGTTTAAGGACGTAGTAGATACTGTGTTATTTAATGCCACCTTGCCTTTTGGCAATAATGATGATGAAAGTTGTACAAATGCTGATTATGTTTTATCGATTCCTGATTCTGTGAAAGGTCTTGAATTTGTATGGTTGGATAGCTCTGGCAAGTTTTTAAGTTCAGAAGCTAACCCCACTGTAAACATCACAAAAGACACCAGCTTCATATTAAGTGTGAAAGATAAAAATGGCTGTCCATTTCGGGATACCATTGTGATCAGCGCATTCCAGTTTGATTTTACTTTAGATGCCCAGGATACCGTTTGTACAACAGGACAATATCCGATCACGGTTCTTAGTCCGCAATCCATCAACTTCAACTATACATGGTCACCAGCTGTCGGCATTGTAAGTGGCCAAAACACAAATACCATCTTGGCAGATGTGGCAAAGGCAACCAACTATCAAGTGACCGTAACACATCCGGATTTGGGATGTAAGCAGGAAAAAAATATAAATTTCATTCCTTTTGTTTTTGACTATTCTGTCACCCTTCCTCCTATATTTTGTCTCAATCAAAATGGCGACGTAGGCATTGATGTCGAAGGTAATGTAAATTATATTTATGATTGGCAACCTTCATCTGACATCATATCTGGAGGAAACACAGCCAATGCTGTCATCCAGGTAACAGGTGAGCAGGAGTTTTTTATCAATGTGGTTCACCCAACTCTGGGATGTACATTAAGAGATAGTTTTATTGTCGATCCCGATTTTCTGACACTTGATGTAGAAGCAAGTCCCAATGACACGGTTCCAAAAGGACAAACGGTAGAAATTACTATTGTCGATCCTGTAGCCGATTGGACCTATGTGTGGTCGAATGGTGGTACGGGCATAAAACAAGTAGTAATCATTAATGAAACAACAGTTTTTACCGTAACTGCCACTGATAGCAATGGTTGTACTGGGACTGCCAGGATAGAGATCAAGGTAAGGCCTCCACAATGTGCAGATGACGTGTTTATTCCAACCGCTTTTTCGCCAAATGGTGACAATAACAACGATGAGTTGATGGTTAGAAGTAACTACATTACAGATATGGAATTGATCATTTATAACCGCTGGGGTCAGGAGGTATTTTCCACAAAAGATCAGACTATCGGTTGGTCAGGCCGGCTAAATGGAGAAGAACTATCTCCTGATGTATATGCCTATTGGTTAAAGGCCAGATGCCAGGATGGTGAAGAAATTATCAAAAGAGGAAATGTTTCGTTACTAAGATAAAAAAGGGCTTAAGCCCCTTTTTTTTATACTATTTATCAATTCCTTTCTACGAAAACAAGTCTTCTTTGCCAAACTTTTTGACCAAAAGAGCATAAAAAATTGCCCTGTGTTTTGATCTGTTAGATGTTCCCATTTGGTCTACAACTGCCGCTATGGCTTCATCCATTTGAGATTCATCACTGATTCCCAGCTTACCTTTTAAAAATTTCTCTTTAATGGTTGCTAATTCTGTTTCATCTGATGAAGATACAGTTCCTGCATCTGCAAGATAAATAGAAGGTCCAAGGCTTTTGGCTACTGCAGTTACCAATGCCTCATCTAGTCCCAGATTTAATTCATTTATTGCATCCATATAGGTGCTCATTTTTTCATCAAACTGACTCATTTCACAAGATTTATAGGTTAAAAATATTTATCGAGCCTAAATTAGTCATTTTTAAACTGTGAAATAAAGGTCTGCATCTGATCTTTGTCAGTACCTCTTAATTCAAGATGCTTTAAAAACATAGTTCCTACGATGGCACCATCCAAATGGACAGCAGCAAATTCAAACGATTTTTTATCCTGAATACCAAAACCCAAAAGTAAAACCCTGTTTAATTTCATTTCAGCCAGCTTTTTAAGATATGAAATCATGTTTTCGTCTAACACGGCCATTGTACCCGTTATTGCAGGACGGGTGACCACATAAACAAAACCCGTACTCAACTTTGATGCTTTTCTGATGCGGTCTTCACTTGTGAGCGGACTTACCAAAAACGTAATCTTTATGCCATATTTTTCGAATAGTTCTTTCATTTCTATTTCAAAATACTCCATTGGCAAGTCGGGAATGATAAGGCCTGCCACGTTAACCTTTTGACATGCTAAGAGAAATTTTTCTATTCCGAACTGAAGCATTTGATTGAAGTAGCCCATCAAATACACAGGTTTTTTGATCATCAAATCTATATGGGTCGACAATTGATCAAAGAGAACATCTATATTCATTCCATTTTCCAGGGCTATTTTACCGGCCAACTGAATGACAGGCCCATCTGCCAAAGGATCTGAATAGGGTAGTCCAATTTCAATATAATCAGCATCTCCTTCAATTAGAGTGGGTAAAATGTGATGCAGACTATCCAGCTCTGGATATCCTGCAGTGAAATAGATATTTAATAATCTTTTATTGGGCATCGATTTATTTATCATATTTCATTCATGTTTAAATACTCCATGTAAATTCCCAGATCTTTATCTCCTCTTCCAGATAAGGATACCACAACTACTTCATCTTTTTTATTGCCAATTGGTGTAAAACTGCTAAGGCATGTGCAGACTCAAGAGCGGGAATGATGCCTTCCAATTTGGAGAGTTCCAACACTGCATTCAGCGCTTCATCATCTGTGGCACTTAAAACCTGCACTCTTTTTTGATCAATTAGGTGTGCGTGCAAAGGGCCAATACCCGGATAATCAAGACCAGCCGATAGAGAATAAGGCTCGGTAATTTGGCCGTATTGGTCTTGCATCAGCAAAGTCATGCAGCCATGGATCACCTTTTTTACCGATCTGACTTGTTGCCGCTGTGCCGCTGTTGACTCCTTTACCCGCTGCCTCTGCTAGTATGAGTTTAACCTTTTCATCATCCAGAAAATCAAACATAGCACCGGCAGCATTGCTTCCTCCACCAACACATGCCACTAAATAATCGGGGCTTGGGCAACCAAGCTGATCCTGTAGCTGAGTTCTAATTTCTGTGCTAATCACAGCCTGGAGCCGACTGACTAAATCAGGGTAGGGGTGGGGTCCGATTGCACTTCCGATGATGTAATACGTATCTTCAGCATGGCTTATCCAATCTCTTATGGCCTCATTGGTAGCATCCTTTAATGTCTTGCTGCCTGATCGTGCTGGAATAACGGTTGCACCCAGCATTCTCATTCTGGCCACATTAGCAGATTGTCTCTTTATATCGTGTTCACCCATGTAAACGATACATTCCAATCCTTTTAAAGCACATACGGTAGCAGTAGCCACACCATGCTGGCCGGCGCCAGTTTCTGCAATGATCCTTCTTTTTCCCATTCGACCCGCCAATATTATCTGACCTATGGTGTTGTTGATCTTATGAGCTCCGGTATGACACAAGTCTTCTCTTTTCAAAAAAATGCGAAAGCCTAATTTTTCCGACAACCTTTTTGCTTCATACAATGGAGTCGGCCGACCTACATAATTTTTCAATAAATCTGTGTACTCTGCCTGAAAACCAGGGTCCGCCAACAATTCCAGATAGGTATCCTGCAGCGCCTTCACGTTGGGATATAAAATCTCCGGGATAAAGGCTCCACCATAGGCTCCGTAAAATCCATCTGAGTTGGGCAATTGGGTGTAATTCATTGATTTTGGGTTTTAATAATAAAGGAAGCAATCAGTTCCAGATCTTTCAGACCGGGAGAGAGCTCAAATTTTGAATTAATGTCCAGACCATTCAAGCCCGGAAATAAAGTATTATCAAAATTACCATCTAAAAATTCAGGGCCTAGCCCACCTGCTAAAAAGTAAGGCTTATCAAAATCATACTCTGCCAATATGGTGTGATCAAAAGCAATGCCTAAGCCGGCAAGCTTACCCATCGATGAATCAAACAAATAATAATCACACATATCGTAGTCGTTCAAAATAGCCTTGTCTTTGGCTTTAATGCCCGGTAAAGCCTTAATCACAGGTAGGTATTTTTTGACTTGCTCGCAATAAGCGGCTGTCTCATTTCCATGAAGTTGAATCATATCCAATTGATGCCAGTCAGCTGTTCTAATCAATTCCTCTATTGGTGCATCCACAAAGATTCCTACCTTTTTGGCAGTCAAGGGTGGCAAGAGGGTAAGTGAAAAAGTTTCGTTGTAAAATCTTTTGGAATGTGGGTAGAAATTGATACCAACATAAGCCACTCCCATTTTACTTAGTCTTCTTATTTGAAAGTGATCTTTGAGCCCACATACTTTTATAGCAAGGCTCATTTTTGCTGGCCGTTGATCTGTTGAACAAAAAGTTGACAAGACATGCCAGGATGCTAGTTTTCATAAACTGCTCACCTACTAAAAAAATGCGGTAACCTGCATCAGCGAGCTGACGAGCCTGTTCCTCGGTATGGATGCCACTCTCACTGATCCAGTGCGCTGAGTGGGGTAAAAACTTTGCCATGTCTAGAGAACATTGTATATCTGTGGTAAAAGTGCGCAGATCTCTGTTGTTGATGCCAACAAAGTCAATGTCATTCGGAAGCTTTGAGAGGTGACTTTTGCTGTGAAGCTCCAGAATCACTTCAAGGCCCAGCTGATGGGCCAAGTGTGTGAGTTGGGCAATGGTTTGGGCATCCAAAGCTTCAGCAATCAAAAGAATGAGATCTGCTCCCATCATCTTAGATTCGTATACCTGATAGGGATCGATAATAAAATCTTTTCTTAGCACGGGTAGGGTAGTCACCTCTCTAGCTGCTTTCAAATCTGCTGCACTTCCACCAAAATAAGGACCATCGGTTAGTATAGACAAGGCTGAGGCTCCTGCCTGCTCATATCCACTGGCGATCATCTTTACATCAGCCGTAACATTCAACAAGGGCTTTGAAGGTGATTTTCTTTTAAATTCCGAGATGACATGCAGCTCCTTTCTTGCAGCCACCTGGTCTGAAAAACGGACCCGGGCATCACTTTCTGTAATCATGGATACTATTTGGTCTAAGGGCAAAAGTTGTTGGTTTCTATCCAGCTCTTTCCGCTTTTGAGCCATAATTTGTTCTAAAATATTAAGCATCGGCTGAGATTTTGATCAATTGCTGAAATACTTCAAATGCAGCTCCCCCCTTCAAAGAATGATCAGCTTTGTGGAAGGCCATATCATAAGTTAATTCTCCGTCAGCTGTTTGAATTGCCAGGGCGGCGTTGGCAAGTACCACATTCCGTTTCACTCCAATTTCCTTCCCTGATATGATATCTAAAAAGATCTGTCTACCATCTTCAACCGTTGTACCACCATCAATCTCAGATACATTTACGGCTTCAAAACCCAATTCTGAGGCATGGGTCAGATAAATACCTTTTTCAGTGATGTATTTCACTTTGCCCGTCAAAGAAATTTCATCAAAGCCGTTAAGGTCGTGGAGCACGCAAAAAGACCGGTGGCTTTTCTGCATCAAAGCGGCATAAAGCCTCTGCAATGGCAAATTAAATACGCCGGCCAGTTGTTTTTTGGGTCGGGCCGGATTCACCAGTGGCCCCAACATGTTGAAAAAGGTTTTTACTCCTAAGTCCTTTCTTATCCCTCCGACCGCTTTTAAAGCCGGATGGAACAGGGGTGCATGCATAAAGCAGATATTGGTTTCTTGCAGCTGATATCTAAGGGCCTGTTCATCTCTTGTAAATGTGTAGCCAAGTGACTCCAAAACATTGGAAGACCCGGAAACGGAGGAAACTCCATAATTTCCATGCTTTGCCACCTTGTAACCGGCCCCAGCCACCACAAAGGCAGATAGGGTAGAGATGTTAAAGGTATTTTTTCCATCACCCCCAGTGCCACAAACATCTATGAAGTCGGATTCTCCCAGATCGACCTGAATAGCCATGTCAAGCAAGGCATCTCTAAATCCACCCAGTTCTTCTTCTGTTATGCTGCGCATGAGATAAACAGTGATAAATGAGGCAATTTCCGCATCATTGTATGTCCCCATGGCCATGTTTTGTAGAACTGCTCTCGCCTCACTTGCAGTCAGGGTTTTGTGCTCAAAGAGCTGATTGAGAATCGATTTCATGGCATTTTTACATTTAGAAAATTGCGCATGATTTCTTTACCATAATCCGTCATAATGGATTCAGGGTGAAATTGCACCCCATAAACCGGCAGTGTCTTATGCTGCAAGGCCATGATCTCACCACTTTCATCTGTTGCAATAATGACCAATTCAGCCGGGAAATTGTCTTGATCAATAACCCAGGAATGGTACCGCCCAACATCAAAACTGGAGGGAAGACCAGAAAATAGGGGGGAAGCAACGTTGGTAAGTTGGGCCTTCATTTTTTTACCGTGGAAAACCTTACTCAGGTTTCTCAAATTTGCCCCATACACTTCTCCAATGGCCTGGTGACCAAGACAGACGCCCAAGACCGGAATTCTTCCTACATTAGATTGGATAACTTTCAGCAAATCTCCTGCTTCGGCAGGCACGCCTGGGCCTGGGGAGAGAATGAGGAAATCGGCGTCTTTGATAACCTGTTCATCAATCTCATCGTTTCGAAGGATTTTAGGTTCTTCACCTTTAATTTCCCTTATCAGTTGTACCAGGTTATAGGTAAAGGAGTCGTAATTATCAATTATCACTATCATATCCGCTATTTTATAAGGATGGATTGCGCCAGTGCCTTTAATTTGTTATTTACTTCCAGCATTTCGTTTGGTGGTACCGAGTCAATAACGATGCCTGCACCAGCTTGCATGTGGAGTTGATTTCCTTTGCTGAGAAAACTCCTGATGATGATGGCATGGTTTAGTGTATTGTCAAAACCCATTTTACCGATAGCTCCACCATAAAAACCCCGCTGGTGAGGCTCCAATGATTGTATGATTTCAATGGCTTTGACCTTAGGGGCTCCAGACAAAGTGCCCTGTGGAAAGGTATCGGCAAAAACCTGATAGGCTGAAATGCCATCCTTGATTTTACCCACCACTCTGGAAACGAGGTGAATCACATGGCTAAATTTCTGTATTTCCCGAAAAGTAGCCACTGCAACGTCAAGACAGTTTTTGCTTAAGTCATTCCTGGATAAATCCACCAACATGATGTGTTCGGCGTTTTCTTTAGGGTCGGCCAACAGCTTTTCAATGTTTTTTTGGTCTTTGGCTTCATCCATGGTTCTTTTGATGGTACCAGCAATAGGGTGAACCTCTGCCATTCCCTTTTCCACAATGACCTGAGCTTCTGGCGATGAACCAAACAAGCGAAAATCACCATAGTCAAAGTAAAAAAGATAAGGTGATGGATTGATCGACCTCAATCTGCGGTAAACCTGAAAATCGTCACCCGTGAAGTGGTAAGAAAATCGACGGGAAGGCACAACCTGAAATACATTTCCTATCTGGCAGTGGTGAATACAATGGCTCACCATTTTCAAAAAATCCTCATCGGTGAGATTCGACGAAGCCTCTCCGCTACAATCAAAAGAATACGCCGGATGATCCTCTCTACTCAATACATCTATAACCTTTTGCAGGCTTTCTGTCTCACCATCAGGTATGTTTTCGAGGCAAATTAGGTTATTCCTAAAGTGATCAAAAACCAGGATGTAGCGATAAAAAACATAATACACATCCGGAATCCCATATCCCTCATTGTGCGTTTGATACAGGTTTTTTTCAAAATAACGGATTGCGTTAAACGCCGTGTAACCAAAAATACCATTGTGTTCACTTTTTTCACCTTCCATGTGAAAATGGGCAATAAAGCTATTTACTGACGCAACTAGGTCTGTTTGAGGGGATTGGATGATTTCTTTTCCCAAAAATGAGACCCTTTGGACGTCGTGATTTACCTCAAAATGGGCAAGATCATCAAAGGCGATGTATGAAAAATTACCTTCCTTGTTGGAATAATCGGAACTCTCCAGCATTACAATGCCGGAATAATGATCCCTCAGCTTTAAAAACAGCCCGACCGGTGTGTACAGGTCTGAGAGAATGGTTCGTTGGATGGTATTTATTTTCATTTCTAAATTGGTCTTAAAACAAAAAGGCTTGCCGGGGACGCCGACAAGCCGATTTTATTGTGAATTTGACAATGGCTGCCTCTTACCCCGGGGAGTTGAAAGGAAAGTGCCACCACCAATTTCTGTTTAATAACATTTTAATCATTCACTATTTGTGTTGCAAAGTAATAACCAAAAACGCTCTCAGCGCAAGCTTTGTGAAACATTTTTTAATAGGTTATATTTAAGGCATTATTAGTCATAACCTTACAGCATTTTATTGTGCTTAGAATTTTTTGAAATATTGTCCAAATTCCAAATCACCCGATGGTCAAAGTCTTGCTGGCGATGTTGACAACCGGTCTTGGTGCATATGGCACAGGAGTAGGGGAGACAGCCATCGGTATGAACAAAGAGCTCTACTGAGGTGCCAAAGTGCTGTTTTACAGCATTTTCCAACAATTCAACCGCTGCATGTGCCTCGTGGACGTTAAAATACCAGGGCACAGTCAGGTGACAATCCAGGTGAAGGGTACTTCCATATTTAATAATTCGGAGGTTGTGCAGGTCAACCCAATTATCCACTCTGGCGGCCTCCAGATGATCGATAACCGTTTTGAGCAGCTCATCATCGGCCTCATCCAAAATCCCGCCTACAGCGTCTCTGATAATGCAATATCCGGTAATAAAAAGAAAGATACAGAAGGCCATGGCCAGCAAATTGTCGAGAATCCACCATTGGGTAAAAAAGAGCAAAATCAGGCCTCCAAACATAAACAAAGTAGATACCGCATCGGCAATGAGGTGCCTTCCTGTAGCCATAAGTTGTTGAGAATGAATTATTTTTCCACGATTTACGCAATATTTTCCGCCAAAATAATTGAGAGATCCTGAAATGGCCACTAAAACCAAACCAATATCCATTTTTTCAACCGGTTTAGGCGTTCCCAGGCTTTGGTAACTTTTGTAAAAGATCACCACACCTGTAACAGCGATCAGAAATCCTTCAAAACTGGCCGATAAAAACTCAATCTTGCCATGGCCATACGGATGGTTTTTATCTTTGGGCAGCATGGCAAACCACAAGGCTGCCAGACCTGCTACAGAACCAATAATGTTGATAATCGACTCCAGACCATCGGTCAGGATGGCCAGCGAGGCGGTTAAATACCAGGCCAGTATCTTCAGCAAAAACTGAAAAATCGAAAAAGCCAATACCTTTTTCTGGAGCTGAAAGGATTCCAATGAGAAAAATTTTGCACAAGGTAAGGTAGAAAAATAGGAATTAGGAATGGTTGGAGAAATTAGAAAACTACTTACAATAACTTTTTTATATGCCTTATTAAGAAACCTGTAAAAACAACACATATTATGGAATTTGTTAATATGATATGCTGAATAGTCACTAATTCTTAGCTTTCTTTTTATCCTATAATTAATATTATGTTAAATTGAAAAATCTCCCATAAGCCTATAGTTCTTCCCTATACATATTACTAATATTCCTAATATGAAATAAGCCCCTTTCCTTTTGTTACTTAATCTTTCTAAAAATTTAATTCCAGATATACCTTACCCAGGTACGGAAACCATCTTCAAGGAATTCAATAAGCCGATAGCCCGGCTGGTAATGATCGGCGGTAAATATTTCTGACTTATCACTGATTTGCACAATGGTTGATGGCGTTATGTACACAGTTATATTGCCATATTCCAGGGTTCGCTCCGTGTGATAATGGCCGGTAAAAATTCGGTGCCGACCACCAACTGCCTGAATAACATCCAAAAAGGGCTCCCGTTCCTGCATGGCATATCGCCCGTCCATGTGTGGGACGCCAGCTAAAAGTGGCGGATGGTGCATGAAAATACCATCTATCCCCGTATTAATTTCGGATTTAAACCAATTTAACTGTTGTTCATCCAGTTTTCCAGTGATGGTATTGAGAAATAAAAATTTATATCCCTCCATTTGGAGTGAAAAATAAGGACTCTCACCCTGGATCTCATCATAAACCTGAGTCAATTTATCTACATCATCGTGATTTCCCCCAATAACCCGGTAGGGCACTCCCCTACTGTCCATCTCTGATTTAATCCATTGATATACATCAATTTGCACCTCATTGTGGCCAAGATCACCACTCAATACCACCAAGTCAGGCATTTCGTTCATGGCATTGTCCAAAACTGTTAAAAAGTTACTTTGGACATTAATGTCGTTTGTGAATTCAAATAACTTATTAACATGAATGTCAGTTATTTGTACTATTTTCATTAAAGTATTACTTTATTCTGAAATTAACTTTAAAACGGCATCAACCACATCTTCAGCATAAGGCTTTGTGAAGTAATCTCCATCCGATCCAAAAGGTGTTCTGTGGGCTTTGGCGGATAAACATACGGGCTTGGCATCCAAGTGCTGATATCCTCCCTGCACGTTGACAATTTCATTGAGCATGTAAGCAGTAGCTCCCCCTGGCACATCTTCATCCACAAAAAGAACCCTATTTGTTTTCTGCAGACTGTTTAAAATAATGCCATCCAAATCAAAAGGCAACAGGGTTTGAGCATCTATGATCTCTGCTGAGATGCCATATGCCTCCAATAACTCGTTGGCTCTGATTACTTCTCTCAGACAAGAGCCGTAACTCACTATGGTTAAATCATTGCCATGTATCAATACCTCCGGTCTTCCTAGTGGAACCGTAAAGCTAGAGAGGTTGACCGGCAATTTTTCTTTTAATCGATAGCCGTTCAAACATTCGATAACAAGGGCCGGATCATCGGATTTCAACAAAGTATTGTACATGCCGGCTGCCTGAACCATATTCCTGGGTACGCAGACATACATGCCCTTTAGTGAATTTACGAGCAATCCCATAGGACTTCCTGCATGCCAGATTCCTTCCAGTCGATGGCCTCTTGAACGAATGATGGCAGGAGCTTTCTGAATACCGTTGGATCTGTATCTCAGGGTTGCCAAATCGTCTGTCAAAGGTGAAAATGCATAGGTGAGGTAATCGAGGTATTGAATTTCAGCGATAGGCCTGAATCCTCTCATGGCTGTGCCTATGGCCTGTCCTATGATGGTCCATTCCCGAATACCGGCATCAAATATCCTATTGGGGCTAAACTTGTCCTGCAAGCCCGCAAAACCCTGGTTAACATCGCCAATCTTGCCCACATCTTCGCCGAAGGCAATGAGTGTATCGTTGGCGGAAAAAGCCTGGTCAAAAAACTTATTTAAGATTTGGTGACCACTCAATTCCTCCGGAGTGCTGCCAAAATCGGCCTTCACCTCAGCAACGTTCAGCGCTGATTGAGAGCCCTCACTGTACAAGTGTTTCTGGTATCTTTGACTGCCTTCTGTTTTGTATTTATTGATAAATGCCGACAGTTCATCAAAAGAATGCCCGCTTGCCTTGATCCTGTGCTCCATTTTTCTGGCCAGGTGCACCAACTCTGAAAACACTGGATTGACCGCAGCTGTCAACTCTTCCTTTTCTTTAGCCACCTCATTTTGCCATCCTCTTGCCTCTGCTTTCACTATCAACTGATTCAGTTGTTGTCCCACTTCTTTAATGGGTTTTGAATAAGCAGACCAGGCTTCATTTTTCTCATTTTTAGCATATTCACGGGCATCAGTGGCCAATTGATCCAACTCTTCCTGACTGATAATGGCATTGGCCACCATCCAATCCCCCATTTTGGCTATACAGTCAAAATCTTTTTCCCAATCCAATCGCTGTTTTGACTTGTATCTTTCATGGGATCCAGATGTGCTGTGTCCTTGTGGCTGGGTTACCTCAGTAACATGAATAAGGGCCGGTTTATGGTTTTTTCTGGCCAACTTAGTGGCCGCTTCAAAAACTGCACAAAGTTCCGGATAATCCCAGGCCTTTGCTGTATAAATGTAAATGCCCTCCCCTGAATCATCAATGAGGAAGCCTTCCATCGCTTTAGAAATAGAAGCTTTAACGGTCTGAAGCTCTTTTGGAACCGAAATGCCGTAGCCATCATCCCAAACTGCCACAACCAAGGGTACGTTCATTACGGCTGCGGCATTCATGGTTTCCCAAAATGCACCTTCTGAAGTGGAAGCATCCCCTATAGTGCAAAAGCTAACTTCATTGCCTCCGGCTGTAAACTGAGAGGCATTTTTAATTTCTGATTTTTTATACAGTGAACTTGCCAACGCCAGACCCAGGGCTCTTGCCATTTGTCCTCCGGTGCAGGAAATATCACTACTGGAATTGTATTGGGACATGGTATTTACCCAATTGCCTTCAGCATCTACTGATGGAGTGGCAAAGTGACTATTCATTTGACGACCCCCAGAAAAAGGATCATTATCAACATCCGCATACAACTGAGCAAAAAAGTCCCTCACTGAACAAATGCCCAAGGCCATCACAAGGGTTTGATCCCGGTAATACCCCGATCTCCAGTCTCCTTTTTCAAAGGCTTTTGCCATGGCTATCTGAGCTACTTCCTTGCCATCTCCAACAATTCCGAATTTAGCTTTTCCCGTAAGTACTTCTTTTCTGCCAATGACACTGCATTCCCTGCTTACCACTGAAAGCCAGTAATCATATACTACTTGTTTTCTGAATTGGTCAAATTCTGAGGATTCTGAAAGCGCAGGTACAATGTGGGTTAGGTCACGTTGTATCATGTGAGGTTGATTTAACCACAAAGATACAAAACATTCATCTCCCTTGACCCACGTTAACACAATCAATTCGAAATTAAATTTGCTAATCAAAGAAAATTTCTCTCAATCATTGCGAAAATTTGGTAAAATCAACTTAACACAATATTAACAGCAAGAGGGTGAAACTTTGTGGTACACATTTCGTGTTTACGTTATATCTTTGTAAAAAATAATCTATCCAAAAAATGAGAAAATTTTTATTTGTATTGACAATTCTTTTTTCAGGTCTCATGGCTCAGGCTCAAGTTGAAGTAAAACCAACCGTTCCTGTTACCGGGACTGAAGCACCAGCTGGACCTCCTACAAAAGCTGTTATGATGTTTACTGATGGCAATTATGACACTGATTGCGATTATGGTACTGTAGACTACAATGGTGAGCCATTAAGGGTAGTGAAATTTAAGAATACAGGTACTGAGCCTTTGGTGATCAGAAATGCAAGAGGAAGCTGTGGCTGCACAGTTCCAAACTGGCCAAAAGAACCAATTCTTCCAGGTGAAGAAGGACAGATCGAAATCCGATATGCAACCAACAGAGTTGGTAAAATCGACAAAAGAGTTACAGTTACCACCAATGAAGAAAAAGAACACATCATCAGGGTAATTGGTAATGTATTGGAAGCGCCAAAAAAGGAAACTGAAGAAGCAGTTCCAACTAGCGCACCCAACATCATCAAAGGAGGAAACTAATTTTTTCCCTTAAAGATCTAATCCCCACTGGTGTTTCACCGTGGGGATTTTTATTTATACCATGTTATATCTTATCTCTCCTTCTAAAACCATGCGGGTACCGAAATCTCTTTCAGGTATCCCTTTATCCTCTCCACAGTATCTTGATGAAGCGGCTAAAATCAATGCCCAACTAAAAAACTAAGCCTTAACGAACTCGCTGACAAAATGAAGTTGAGTCCTAACCTGGCTCAACAAACGTATGACAACATCCAGCGGTTCGGCCACCAATCTACTTCACATGGAGCTGCCATCCTTAGTTACTCTGGGGATGTTTATAAAGGCCTGATGGCAGAAACCCTATCACCAAAACAATTACTTTTTGCTCAGGACCATGTTTTTATTCTTTCAGGCCACTATGGCATCCTTCGTCCTTTGGACGACATTCATCCGTATCGATTGGAAATGGGCTTGAGCCTGAAAGTGGGAAATAATACCAACTTATACAAGTTTTGGGGCAAAAAGCTGGCAGACACCATCCAAAAATCAAAAACTAACCCTATCATTAATCTACTTTCAGAAGAATACTTTTCGGCCATTGGCCCATATCTGGATTCAACCCACATCCTAAACATTCATTTCAGAGAAAGTATAAACGGAAAACTGCAGTTGAAATCTGCCTTTGCTAAAAAGGCCCGGGGACTGATGTGTCGATTTGGAATCGAAAATAAAATCGCTAAAAAAGATCAGTTGAAAAATTTTGATGTAGATGGTTATCGCTTTATGGCGTCAGCTTCTGATAAGGACAACTGGTATTTTGTTCGTTGATATTTAATTCAAAATACCATACACCAATTCAGTGAGGAGCTGGCCATCATTTTTGCTCCTGTTGTTTACTCCTTTGGATTCTACATCAGCTCTCCTGATGTCCACCAGTATTTCTCTGATCTTTTTAAGTGGAAAATTCCTGGCAACCACGCGGTAATCTTTTACAAAAAAGGAAGTGGTGAGTCCCAATTTTTTTTGAAGTACCATATCTCCTTCAGCCTGGTATTGTGCCGCCACCATTGCCTTTGGAAATAATTAAATAAATTAAGTACTGTTACCTGGATGGGGTTTTCTTTGGGATTGTCGGCAAAATACTTGGCAATTAAAAAGGCTTTTGCCTTGTTTTTTTCTCCCAGTGCTTTTTGGAGTTCAAAAACATTAAATTCTTTGCTTATGCCAATTTGATCTTGAATTACTTCAAGGCTAATTTTAACTCCCCTGCCCTGGCTTAATGCCAATTTATCCAACTCGTTGGCAATTTTGGAAAGGTCATTGCCCAGATAGTCTGCCAAAATCTGAGCCATTTTATCATCAATTCCCAGTTGAATGGACTTGGCATAACCCAAAATCCAGGAAGGAAGCTGATTGTCATATAATTTTTTGGATTCAAAAACCACCTGATCCGCCAGCGCCTTGGCCAGAGCCAATCTTTTGTCGAAACTTTTGTGTTTATGTACCAGAACAAGGATGGTATGAGGAACAGGCTTTTTAGCGTAATCTGCCAGGTCTTTGAGCGTTTTCATTTCCTGGGCCTCCCTTACAATTATCACCCGTCTGTCTGACATAAGTGGAAATTGCCGCGCCTCATCTATGATGGCCCTATGATCCACATCTTTGCCATAAACAACGGTCTGGTTAAAGGCCTGAGCATCTTCAGAAAGCAGGTGGTGCTCCATCCAGGAGACCAGGGTATCTATAAAATAAGGCTCATCTCCGTGCAGGAGATAAACATTTTTGAATTTCCCTGCTTTTAAATCATTCAGGATTTGTTCGTGTGTCACTTTCCCCCTTTTTGATCAGGCATGCCAACTTGCAAAACATCGCGGTCAAATAAATATAAACCACCTTTGTCATCACCTATCATTTCAAGCTTGTCATTTAAGGTTCTGGCCAATCTTTCTTCTTCTATTTGCTCTGCTACATACCACTGAAGGAAGTTGTGGGTAGCATAATCTCTTTCTTCAAGGGCAATATCTACAAGGGTGTTGATGGCTTCAGATACCTTGATCTCATGGTTGAGCAATTCTTTAAAGGCATGATGAATGGAGGGAAAGGTTAGGTTGGGTTGCGTAAGTGCAGGTACGACTGCGAAACCTCCTCTTTCATTCACAAAATGCACAAGTTTAAGCATGTGCATTCTTTCTTCGTCGGCATGCCTGAAAAAAAACTGGGTAATGCCATCAAAGCCAGGTTGAATTTCTGCCCACGATCCCATTGCCAGATAAGCCTGACTTGACTGTGCTTCGATCTGAATCTGATTGTTCAATGCATCCTGCATTCTTTTGCTCAACATAACTTTATTTTTTGAACTGCAATGATACAAAAAACAAGTCAGAATGCCAAGATCAACACAAGTGCAAAATACTAATTACACATACCAAGCCTTACCTAATATTAGGAACTAAACTTTCACAACCAATAACTTATATCTTGACAAATTTCTGGGTTGAAACAGCCCCCCCTGGGATATTCTCACAAAGTACATGCCAGGAACCAGCTGATCTATGCCAACGGAAACTTTGACTTGTCCTTTGTCGAATTTTTGAGCAGAGACGGATTTTATTGAATAGCCTCTGACATCAAAAACATCAATTTCAGTGAACCCTCCATTAGAATCAAACTGGACAACAATGTGCTGAGAGGCAGGATTGGGTGACAATACCAGGCCCAGCTTGCTTAGCTCTGAGGTAGCAGTACTAACAGCACAATCTTTTAAGAACGGAATCCGCTGAAAATCTTTGAACAATACTTTTTCAATATCTGACTGTGGTGTTCTGAACCAATCCATCAGCAAGCTGGCATAGACGGATCGGAAATCGTACTGCATTGCTACTCCTTCTTCTGGATCAATTGGATCTGATATTTGAGGATTTTGTCCAAAAATGCCGGCGTTTACGCATGATCCGAATACAAAAAGAGGAGCTGCAGTACCGTGGTCTGTACCAAAACTGTCATTGGCCTTGATCCTTCTTCCAAATTCAGAGAAGGTCATGCCCACTACCCTATTGTCTACTCCAAGTGCAACGAGGTCATTTTGAAATTCCTGTATGGCAGTCCCAAGAACTCCCAACAATTCAGAATGCTCCCCATTAACGGCATCACCGCCAACAACCTGGTTGGCATGGGTGTCATATCCTCCCTGACTCACAACATAAATTTTTGTTTTCAGTCCACCGGAGATTAGATTGGCCACAATTTTTAGCTGCTGGGAAAGATTATTTCCTTCGGTATAAGTCACGAGGTTGTTGCCCTTATCAAAGGCTGACAAAACCTGTTCAGAATAGGCGTTGGTTTGTCTGACCACATCTCTCAGGTAAGCCAATTCGCCTGAGTGGCAACTACCATCGGTTGATCCTGGAACCGTTTCATTGAGGGTTTTAATATCTTCTTCACTGTTGACCGTAAAGCTATAATTGGATGTTTGTCCCTGACAGGTTTCTGAAACCACAAAGCCCAAGGTTATAGCAAACGGATCCGGGTTTGCTTCATTGGGATAGCCCTCCGGATAACCGGGGTAATTGAGATCAAAATACCGACCTAACCAACCCGTTGAAATGTACTGCTCTGCATCTGATGCGGTAGTCCAGATATCTGTTGATCTGAAGTGAGATCTATTTTGATTGGGATAACCCACACTTTGAACTACCGACATTTGGCCATTTTTATACAAAGCCTCAAAGCCGGTTAAAGCACTGTGAAATCCATTGGCATCGGAGATTTTTAACACTGAAGATGAAGGAAGCAAAATGCTTTCTCTGGCTTTCACCAAAGCATCATATTGATCCAATGGTATAAATGTATTTAAGCCGTCGTTGCCACCGTTCAATTGAACGAGTACAAGTACCCTGTCATCCTCTGGATTAACAAGACTGGCCAGACTGGATTTTGCAATGGCCGTAACTTCCACTCCCCTGAGCAAAACAGGTAAAGTCATCAATGAACTTGTTTGTATAAAGGTTCTTCTTTTCATGATTTCTAATTGTGTAATGAAGGAATGAAAGATTAGGATAATTGGTATTCTGGCATTTTCATCATATATGCATAAAGCAGCCTTAGCTTACCTTCCACCGCTCGCCTCAGAACAAGGTCAGTGGGAGCAGCCAGATGGGCTTCATACTCCACTGTCCATTCATAATCAGGAAGACCTGGTATCATAAGTTCTTTAAGGGTGGCCAGTTGATCCTCAGTCAAAGGTTTAGGAAAAAGCACAAGAGCTACATCATTGATCAGACTTTCAATATCTGCCGGATTCGAAAATCCTTTGATGGTGTTGAGTACATCAATGTCGAGACGAATACCACGCGTATTCAGGTTGAGTGTTGCCAATGCATCCGTATAGGACTTTCGCAGTGGCAAGGTGACACTGTTGATCCAAGTTTGGTAATAGAGGGGTTCCTGGTAATAGGCTTTCCATCCGGCCACACTGGGTAGTCCGTAATATCTCATTTGAAGGAGGGAGCCAAATTGAAAAAAGGCATTCCAGGTAGTGTATTGCTGTACCATATCTCCTGCCACCACTATACCATTTTGACTTGTTGCAGTTGCAATAAAATCCAGCGGATTTTTAATCATACATCCAAAATCGCTGTAAAAATGAGCACTGGAAAGCAAGGCAATAACTGCTGGCTTAATTTCGTAATCATTGTCTCTGATGATCTGTGCCAAAGGAGCAATGACCGCATTTTCAATACTTTCATCAATGGCATAATAGACAAACCATCGATAAAGTTTCCTGGCTATAAACCTGGATACTTCTTCTTTATTAAATATAATATCAATGAGGGTTTTGTATTCTTCTGCACCGCCGTTGTTGATGGTAACATTGTTGAACCGGTGACTTAGCTTTTTAGTGCCGGTATCATGTTGATTTGGACGGAAGGTAGAAGTGACGATGTCGAGGTTGGGGCTTCTGTATCCAACATCTGTCCAACCGGTTAATACCTTGGCAATAGCGAGCACATCTTCTTCTGTATAATGGGTATAATCACCAGGACCTACGATTGGACCTTTACCGATGGTAAATAATTCAAGCAGTTCTCTGGCATAGTTTTCATTGGGGGCATTCTTTGTATTCTGATTACCATTTAAGTACCGCAACATGGCAGGATCAATGGTCATTTTCCTGGTATAGTCTTTAAAGTTGCCCAATGGATTTTGCCTGAAAGTATCAATGTACTTAAAATTGTACCTGGCTTCATTGATGTCAGCAATGGGAAAATGATTGTGCCAAAACAAAGTCATCTTCTCTCTTAAATTCATCTCTCTGGCCATAAGCCTGCCCATGGTCCAGCCATTCAGAGACCTGAATCTGTAATTATTGGTGTTATTGACCGGATCAAATCTTTTATTTACCCAGGATGTCCCAATAGGAACGTTGGGATCTGATTCAAAGTCATAGTTGATGGGCAGATCCGTCACGGGCGAAATGTTGGTTAATATAGACAGAGAGACATCCATGCCCTGGTTGTAAAAGGCTTTTATGTCTTCATACCTGGCACCAAATACCGTTCTTCTCAATAAATGGGCTGCATGCGCCTGGGTCCAGGGTCCTGCATATTTTTCGAGATTGAGTGGTGGCAAGGTAACCGATTTTTGTTCCACTGGACTGGGTTCCAATAAGTGCTGGAAAAATGATCGTCTGTGCATATCAACTGATGTTTAGGGTGATCAAAAAAACAAGATACGGCACTTTGATACCAAATTTTACTCCTGGTTTAATCGGGTTGCAAAAAATTATCTTTCGCCAAATATCAGACTACCCACTCTTACCATATTTGACCCCCTGGAAATTGCCAATTGATAGTCGCCTGACATACCCATTGACAAGGTGTTGAATTCCGGAAAATGCATTGAATAATTTTCTAATATATTGTCATACAAGCTTTTCAGTTGATCAAATTCTTTTTCCACTTGATTTTCATCTTCCGTAAGTGTAGCCATACCCATTAGGCCACCTATTTCGATATGAGGATAAAACCCAGCCGATGCGTTATCCAAAATAATTGAAATTTCGTCTGCATTTAAACCAAATTTGGTCTCTTCCTCTGCAATCTTGACCTGAAGGAGGATGTTGATTGTACGCCCTTGCTTTTTCGCCTCATTTTCAATTTCTACCAGTAATTTTTCACTGTCAACGCTGTGAATCAGGCTAACATAAGGCAATACTTGTTTGACTTTATTGGTTTGAAGGTGACCTATCAAGTGCCATTGGATATCTTTAGGCAATAGGGGCTGTTTTTCAAGAATTTCCTGCACCTTGTTTTCACCAAATTTTCTTTGACCCATCTGGTAAAGTGCCAGGATATCTTCAACCGGCTTCGTCTTACTGACTGCCACAAGCACAGCACCGGCATTCGTACAATGCTTTAAAACTTGCTGATAAACATCTGCCTTTATCATTTTATCAATTTTTACAGGTAATCAATTTACCCTGCTGTAAAAATTTTACGAAGTACATACCTTTGGGTAGGTCTTTAATGTCGATTGAAGTCAATGCTTCAGCTGTACGTTTAGCACACACAGTTTTCCCCTGCACATCAGATATAATAACCCAATATTGGTCGGAGGACTTAATTTGGAGGTAGTCATTTGCCGGATTGGGATACATTTCAATGTTATCCAGCACTGAATATTGAGTGGAACTTGAATTGACTAAAAATGGTGTTGAGTAAAACTGAACTCCTCCTCCGAAATTGCCCAAAACCAAATCCCAAATTCCATCTCCATTGACATCTGCTAATTCAGTATTGAGTTTATTTCCCCTATGGATCTTTCCCACATTGGCATCAAGTAAGACCCAGGTGCCATTGATCCCATCACCTGACCATTCATATAAACTGAGCCTGCCATCTTCATATCCGATGTAGGCCATTCTTTTACCCTGGTTTTCAAAGGTTGCGATGCTGTTATTAAAGGTATAAAAATCAGTAGTGCTAAACAGTCCTCCATAATTGCGTTGATCAGGTATATTGGGAAAAACAGGATTGTTTTTTGTTCCTGTGTTTAAAAAAAGATTGAGTTCATTGTTTTGCTCACCTACCATCAAATCCAATAATCCATCCCCATTGACATCTCTAACACAAGGCTTTGCATCCTGGCCAACAAAAATATTATTATATGGATATACATAAGTGAAGTTGGCTTGGCTCCCGGGTCCAGCGGTATTGGTAAAAAAATAGAGCCTGCCATTGCCATCTCCCAACCATAAATCCAGGTCGCCATCATCATCCATATCAGCCAAAGCAGGAGACAGGGCAAGCGGCTGAGTTGATAAAACAGACATATTCAGGTAGTCTTCCTCTTGCAAGGTAAACTCGGGTTGAGTTTTGGTGCCGGTATTTTTATAAAAATTGAGCCTACATTTTTTTAACTCCCCTTGTCTATAAACACCATTTCCTCCCAGGAGTAAATCCGGCAAACCATCACCCGTAAGGTCACCTATGGCCGGGTCACTTTTTGCTCCTGCACTTACCATTTCATCCACCAGAAATTGTTTGGTATAGAGTTCAAACTTTGGTGCACAAGCGGTTCCTGTATTGAGGTATAACCAAATGTGCTGGCGATTAATTCCGCCATCTGTTTCATTGGGTGTTGCTATTAAATCTTTCTTCCCATCATTGTTGACATCAAGCAGAAAGGCGGCAATAAACAGATTCATTTCTACCGGAACGTTATAACTGGGAAAATTAGATTCTTGTGAGGTCATCCAGGCTGCATTCTTGTTGCCACCATTGGTAAGCATAAATAAACGGGTGTTGGCCACATCACCCAGTATTAATTCCATATCACCATCACAGTCGTTGTCAAAGGCCAGCACCGTTGAGCCTGTATGACGAGGATTGCCATCATCCTTCAGTCCGCTGGCACATTGATCTTTATTGTTGCTGAGAACTAACACTTCTGAAAACATATTTTCATAAAATTTCCCAAAACAAATATCACGGGTCTCCATAACAAAGGTGTCAATGCCAAGGCCTTTTTCTACAGCCCGATTTTGGTGGTAATTTAAAAAGGAACCATCCAGCTCAAAAGAAAGCACATCGGTATCACCATCGCCATCCACATCAATGATGGCGGGAACATCAGTTATGGCATTGTATAGATTGGTAAATCCATTGCCGGCAGGAATAGAAATGACATCATAAAATGGTGATTTCATTTTTTCAAAACTAAGCTCATTCCCATGCCTCTTCCCTCTCCAGACTTCAATGCCGGAATGCCAGGTGTGGAAGGCAGGCAAAAAATATCTTCAATACCATCTTTGTTGAAATCGTGGAGCAAGGCCCAATTTTGTATTTTAGGAAAAATAGCTTCGTATTCGGGAGCATATCGGTATTCAATCCCCTCTGAACTGTTGAGGTTGACAAAGCATAGTGATCTACCTGCGGTTTTGTCAAATGCATAGATGTCCTTAACCCCGTCATTATTAAAATCAATATTTGAAAATTTGCCATTTCTCAAGCCACCGGCGGTTGCCATTTCAAGTCGATTGCCATTGGCGTAAAATTGCGGGTAAAAGGCCTGATAATCTTGCCCACATAAGTGGCCTAGTTGTAATACTAAAAAATAAATTATATATTTCTTATTCATTTTCAACACGATATAATAAATATTTTAATTATCAAAAATACACTTATCCTTCTTAATAACAGGAAAATGAGGTGGAATATTTCTAAAAATGTTAAAAAAACAAGCGGCTGTTTAAAGTTTTAATGATGGCAACTCCTTGCGGACAATTGAAAAGCAAATTACTTGCAAACGCATTAAAGAATTAGGATTCGTCTATCTTTGTCACCTTTAAAATAACAATTGTATGACAAATATTACCAAGCTCAGCTTATTTCTAATTCTGATAGTATTATTCAGCGCTTTTAATGTAAGCCAATTGAATGCCCAAAAGAAAGAGAACATGCAGCTGATGTCTCATATTGATTTTGGTGAAGGGGGCTCAGGAATCTGGGGTCATACCGATGCTAACGGCATTGAATACGCTGTAATAGGCACACGCCAGGCCATCCGTATTTTGTCATTGGAAGACCCTGCCAATCCCATTGAGAGATTGGTAATTCCAGGAGCTACCAACAGCTGGAGGGAAATGAGATCATGGGGCAATTATATTTATGTAACCACCGAAGGCCCTGATGGGGTAACCATCATTGATGCGACCAATGCCCCCAACCAGTTTACCTGGAAGCGATGGAAGCCTGCCATTCCCAATACAGTTGCAGACACATTAAGGACAGTACACAGCATCAACATGGACACTCTTGGCTTTTTATATCTGAATGGACACAATGTAAATCGACAGGGCATCATCATCTGCGATCTCAACAAAGATCCTTACAATCCTGAAATAGTGAGCAATATGGGCGAAGTGTATACACATGACTGTTATGCCAATGCCCAATATTTGTTTACAGCTGATCTCAGCAATGGTGTTGGTGTTTACGACATTTCCAATCGTTCAGACCCAAAATTCTTGACCCGATTTCAGACACCTAATGTATTTGCACACAATGTATGGACGAATCCAGAAGGTACTGTACTTTACACCACGGATGAAGTGTCTGGAGCTTACCTAGCTTCTTATGATATTTCTGATTTAAATAATGTTCAGTTTTTGGATAAATACCGAAATGAAGACACACAGATCGGAAAAGTAATACCTCACAACACCTATGCCGTTGGTCAATATGCAGTGACCAGCTGGTATACAGATGGCATTTTGATCCAAGACATGACCCGACCCGATAATATTGTTAAAGTTGGTGAATATGATACCTATTTAAACGATAGCTCACTGCCACAATCAGGTGCCTGGTTTTACGGTTGTTGGGGTGTTTATGCTCATTTTGCATCCGGAACTGTCATTGGAAGCGATATCAATTCCGGGTTGTGGGTTTTCAAGCCCAACTATCAGCGAGCATGCTACCTTGAAGGAAATGCCAGGGCTATTGATATTGATGGTGCTGTTTATCCCATTGCAGGAGCCAGCATTAAAATCATTACCGACAGAGCCGCAATAGATGTAACCAACGGAAGCGGCGATTATAAAACCGGACTGCTTGTGCCAGGAACGTATCAAGTGAGATTTCAACACCCTGATTACGGTGTTGACACGGTAGAAGTGACCTTACAAACTGCTGAGATTACGATAAAGGATTTTATTTTTCAAGCGAATTTTATTACAGGAAGGGTCGTTGATCAGGATGGCAGCCCAATAGCAAACGCAGGGATCCAATTGGAAAATGCCGCCTCAACTACCTATTTAAATGTTATTTCCTCTGCAAATGGCCAATTTAAACTCCCTGTGTCCAGAGAAGCCGATTATTTAATAAGAGCAGCTGCATGGGGATACAAAGGCATTGAATTTGATCCAGAAGAACAAGAAGACCTAACCATTGTTTTGGAACCAGGATATGAAGATGATTTTTTCAATGACCTGGGTTGGATCAATTCTGGAAAAAGTGCCGCCGGTAACTGGGAAAGAGTAGTTCCTCAAGGCACAATGTATCAAAACAAGATATCAAATCCTGACAAGGATGTTAGTGACGACCTTGGCAGATTTGCTTATCTGACAGGCAATGGTGGAGTCAACCCAGGCGACAACGATGTAGACGGAGGGGCAACAACTTTATTGAGTCCATTCTTAGATGGTCAGGGTGCTGATAGCTTGAAAGGTTCATTTTCTTATTGGTTTTACAACGATGGGGGCTCAGGCAACCCAAACGATTACTTTTCTGTTTACCTCGACAATGGATTCACAGCATCTCCTGTTTTGGTAGAATTAACCAGTGCTTCGGAATGGAAAAAATTCAACTTTGCCTTTGCCAAAAACCAAGTTACAATGACAGATAAAATGAGACTGGTAGTCAAAGCTGAAGACATCACACCAGGCCATTTGGTGGAAGCAGGAATTGATCAATTCAAATTGGATTTCTTTAAAACAACTTCTTCATCACAGGATCTGCAGCCCAATGAAGTAACAGCCGCCCCAAATCCGGTTTCTTCCTTCTTCAATATCCATTCACTGATGGAAGCAGATTTGGTAATCACCAGAACAGATGGCATGCAGGTCCATAAATCGGCCTTGGAAGCAGGAAACAATGTAGTCAATGTGCAGCAACTGGTTCCCGGCTTATACTTTGCCACCATACATGCTGGAGGGAGCAATAAAGTAATCAGGTTTATAAAAATGTAATCATTCCTTTTTCATTGTTTCCGGGAACAGATTTAAGGTCATGCTTTTCAACATAGATTGGTAAGGTTGCCAGGTTTCTTTTTGAAAGACCTGGATTGCCTTTTCAGCTGTTTCAATGGAAATAGTTGCCTCTTTTATGGCCAGGTCAATATTGCCGGCTGCCTCACCGTCAGTTGTATTAATGTATGCCTGTGCCGCCTGTATCTTGGAGCTTACCTTATCATCATCATAAGCAATACCTTTTGTATTTTCAGGGAGCACATACAGAGCCTCCAACGTATCTATTTTCCCTGTAATCGACTTATGCCATTTTTCAATTTCCTTTTTTACAGAATCTGCCTGAAACCCCTTAATTGTTTCCAATGACTTCAGATGCTTTTTACAGTCCTTCAGCCAATCAAAAGACATGGATGCTTTTTTTACTGTGTTTTGAAAGTCTTTTTCTAAGCTATATTTTGCTTCCGCATTTCTTTGCTGATAGGGAATCCTTGGATCTGGATTTACTTCTACCCATGTGCTGTCTTTTTGCATTTTATACGTCACTACACATTTGTATTTGCCAGGCAATACTGAGGCTCCTCCGGGTGCATCATCGTCCTTTTGCGGTTCTCGGCGCGAAGGTCCTCTAACTCCATCCTCATTCAGTCCCCAATACAATTTTTGCAAACCACCAGTCGGTTTAACTGAATTCTTTCTGATGGTATCGCCTTTTTCATTGATCCACCTCACAAGCATCTTGACCTCCTTTTCTTTGGATTTTTCTTTCTTTTCTTCCCCTTCTATATTGGTTTTGGGTTGCGGAGGAGTCCACACATGAAGGATTGCCTGGTTCTTGGTTTCATTGGTGCCAGTAAAATCACCCTGAGCAAAAAACCTTACTCCATCATAAGAGCGATAAAACCAATCATAGACAGCCGGGCAACCAAACAAATGTAGTGAATCTGATGTATTAAAGCTTGCATTGGCCAACTCTCGCAACGGTTCCAAATTGTCTAATATCCAAATGGCTCGGCCAAAGGTGGCCACCACGAGGTCGTTTTCTTCCCTCTGTATTTTCATATCACTGATCTGAACCTGTGGAAAATTATTGGTCCAATGTTGCCAGTTTTTACCTTCATTAAAACTGATGTACAAGCCTACATCTGTTCCCAAAAACCACAAAGAAGGAGCAACCGGATCGTGAACCATTGACACCACAAACCCTTTTATTTGCTCATCATCGGCAATTCTTCGCCAGTTTTTACCAAAATCAGTAGTGTGGTAGGCATAGGCGCTATAGTCATTTTGCCTGTAATTATTGACAACCACCCAGGCCTCACCTTTATTCCTGGAGGAAACTTCAATCTGAGGTATCCAGGCATTGGCAGGGAGGCCTTTCATTCTGGAATTGAGGTTGGACCAGCTTTTGCCACCATCTGTTGTCAACTGGATATTTCCATCATCTGTGCCAACCCAGATAATCTGATCGTCTAGTGGAGATGGAGCTATGCACATTATTGTAGTGTGTGTCTCTGCACCTGTCACATCGAGGGTCAAACCTCCTGTCTTGCTTTGGTCCTGTTTGGTAGTGTCATTGGTAGTAAGGTCTGGTGAGATAAGGTTCCAGCTTCTGCCGCAATCTTTAGAAAAATGGACAAACTGACTGCCAAAATACAAGCTGCATGAGTCGTGTGGATGTTGGGCAATGGCAGCATTCCAATTGTATCTCAAAGTAACACCATCGGGGTGGTTGGGCTTAACAAATCTATTTTGGCCGGTCACCCTATCATAAAAAGCCACATTACCTCCTTGCGACATGGCATAGCCATATCTTGAATTTCCTGGTTGTGGTACCACATCAAATCCATCTCCAAAGTACAATTCCTGAAAATCTGTATTTCTGATTCCACCGGGTTTTAACACTGCTGATGGGCCAACCCATGATCCATTGTCCTGCATTCCTCCATAAACGTTGTAAGGTTTATCGGAATCTACATTCACATGATAAAATTGTCCGACCGGTAGATTTGAAATAAAATGCCATGACTTTCCCATATCTCTCGATATGGCTGCCCCTCCATCATTTCCATCGATGATGAATCCTGGGTTATGTGGATTGATCCAAAAGGCATGATGATCCGGGTGAACCGCATTTCCATAATCAGCTATATTATAAAACGATTTACCTCCATCGTCGCTTCGGGTGAGGTAGGTAAATACATTAAAAAGCCTGTTTTCATTTTTGGGGTCAACATAAATTTCAGAGTAATAAAAAGGCCTGTTGCCTATGTCTTTATTTTGTACCAGTTTCCATTTTAAGCCCCCATCCTCGCTTTTATAAAGGCCATTTTCTTTTGCTTCTATCAGGGCATAAACCACATTGGGTGCTGATGGGGCAATGGCAAGGCCTACCCTACCCAACTTGCCTTTCGGAATGCCGTCTTCTGAGGAAAGTTTTTTCCAAGTGTCACCACCATCAAATGTTAGATAAATAGCAGAACCAGGCCCTCCCGAATTAAAGGTCCATGGCTTCCTCTCATGTTCCCACATGGAAACGATCATCTTTTCAGGGTTCGAAGGGTCCACTACCATATCAGCTGCACCGGTAGAAGTGTTGACATATAAAATTTTTTTCCAGGTCTTTCCGCCGTCAGTTGTTTTGAAAACGCCCCGATCTTCGTTGGGCCCCCAAGGTGATCCCATGGCAGCCGCAAAAACTATATCCGGATTATCCTTGTGGATGACAATCCTGTGTATGGTCTTGGTTTTTTCCAAACCCATACATTTCCAGGTCTTGCCTCCATCCAGACTTTTATAAATTCCATTTCCCGTATTTAGGGAATTTCTTGGGTTACCTTCCCCTGTTCCAACCCATATTTGACTGGGATTCTTGGGGCAAATTTTAATGGAACCGATGGCAAGTGATGATTGGTCGTCAAAGATGGGGGTAAATGAAATACCACCATTTTCACTTAACCATACCCCGCCTGATGCAGATCCTAAAAAGATTTTATTGTCATCGGTAGGATCCACATCGATGGCGGTGATTCTACCTGACATACCTGCCGGGCCAATATTTCGAAACTTGAGTTCCTTCCAATTTTCCAGTTCTATTGGTGACTGAGAGGTACCATTATAGTTTTGCAAACAAAAAAAGCACAGCAAACAATAGAAAAGAACTCGATAAGGCATAATGTGGAATTTTCACACAAAATACCATATATTATTTTGTTTGAAGACAGAAATTGACTCCAAAAGAACAGTTATCGCAGGGAATTTAGATAAAAATCAGACCTCTATTCCCGCATATTGGAGAACGAGCTTGTCAATGGCTTCCTCAAGCATTTCAAAGACCACTGAAAACCTCCCATCATAGTAAGGATCTGGCACGGGGACATTTTTTTCAGGAAATGAAAAATTCATGATCATTTTAACCTTGTTTTTCTCATCCTGGTTTTGTGTCAGTGACCTGATGTCATTAAAATTTTGAGTGTCCATAGCGAGGATAAGATCAAAATTGGTAAAATCGGCTAATTTGATTTGTCTGGCGCTTTGTTGGGATATATCAACTCCATGCTTCCTGGCTTCCAAAATGGCCCTGTAATCTGGGCTTTCGCCGGAATGCCACCCTCCAGTACCTGCAGAATCAACGATCCAGGGTAACTTAAATTGATCAATTCTGCTTTGCAAGATGCCGTGTGCCAATGGTGAACGACAAATATTTCCTAAACATACCATCAGGACTTTCATGGGGGGGAGATGATTAAAATTGTTAACACAAATATACAGAAAATGTTGAAGTACGATATATATATTAAATAATTAAATAAGCTATAACCTATTATTTAACAATTGTGTAAATGGTTTTTCCACACTTAAAGACAGTTAAAACAGCTTCATCCCCTATTTCTAATAATAAAAATAAACCATGTAAAAAATTCGATTTTTTTTGACTCTACCTTGCATGTATTCAATAATTAATTATATCTTTGCACAGCTTTTGAAAAAGGCCCGTTCGTCTAGGGGTTAGGACGCCAGGTTTTCATCCTGGTAGCAGGGGTTCGATTCCCCTACGGGCTGCTAAAACACAAAGAAATACATTGATTTGCATCTCTTTTTTTATGCCCGATAAAAAAAAAGGCCCTGCAAACTGCAGAGCCTTTTTCTTTTATTGTATCACAAATTAGTTGAACAAAATCTTTTTAGAAAGTGCGCCTTTCTCAAAGTTCAAATTGACAATATACATCCCTGTAGACAGGTTATTCCTTTGAATTTCAAGGAATGAGCTGTTGATGTTGTTGTACCTTTCTACGATTTTGCCATTTATATCAGTAAGCGTAGCAGATAAGATGGGTGCATCTTTGCTAACTGAAATCCTCACTCTGTCAGAAGCAGGGTTTGGAGACAAACTCAGCTCAACATCTGCATCAGAAAGATCTTTTGTAGAGGAAACAACAGAAGCTTTGCAAGGCAAATCCAAACCAATACATGCTCTTGGTGCAATGAATACTAAGATAGAATCTATGTACCTTCTTCCCTTTTCAGCTGTCATATCAGGATTGGTCTGAATGGCATTGGCATGATTTGGATTGGTTGCAGGATCCCAGAAATCCCAAGGTGAGCTATCTAGTTGGTTGGAACCAATAATAGGGAACAAATTGACATGTCCACCTGCCTTACCTTTGATTGCCTGACCAATTGGGTCTTTAGCAGGATCGAGGGCTTTAAAAGGATCGTTAAGCCCCAGTTCGTCCATTCTTCTTTGAACTGCCAAGCTTCCCTGAACCCTTACCACTGGAAGTTGACCTCCTGGAATTGGAACATTCAATACGGCATCATCATAAGGTGCAAATGGATCATAGGGCGCCTGAATACAGATAATGGGTGATGTATTGGCATCTAACCATGAAATATCACCTAAGGCACCTCCCATGTTAACCGCCATTGCAAATCCTGAAGTATGATTTACGTGGTTGGGAAAACAAAGGGTATCTCCTGTTGGAGGAGGACCAGCGCTAGGAGTACCATCAGCATTTGGCGGTACAATACCCAATACTTTACCTTCAATATCGCCATTGATGTAAAGAACTCCTCCACCTGGAAGTGGTATTCTTTCAATAACATATGGAAGACCATTAGAGCCTACAAATTTACCAACACCTGATGTGGTTGTCAAAACTTCGCTGTATTTATCAAGTGATGCAGTTGCAAGTGTAATATAACCAGCGGTTCCTTGTCCAAAAATCATAATCTTAGTAGTATCAATACCATAAGTTGCTGCATTGGCTTTGAAATAACGAATGGCCGTTCTTGCATCCTGAACACCGCGATAAGCTGCATTGATCAAGGTATTTACCCTACCTTCCTGAGTAGGTGCAATTGGGTTCCATCCCAATCTGTAATCAACACTCGCAGCAACGTAGCCCATTCTGGCAAACTTGCGAACGATGTCAACACAAACTGAATCTTTTCTGGTGCCACTCGCTCCTGTATTTTGAGGAAACGGAAGGAAGTTACCAGTATGGAAATAGATAACCAATGGTCTTTTGGTTTCAGTATCTCCTTTTGGAGAGTAAACATCGGCTGCAAGGGGTTGACCTACCCTGCCGGTTTCAACAGTATGACCAAGAGAAGGCACGCCAATGACGGTATAGTTCTTACCATAAATTACGGTTTGAACTTCCACATCGGAAAACACCTGTCCGAGGTACCTTTCCTGTGCAAACAAGCCGGTTACCAGGAAAGACAACAATATGGGTAAAAGTCTTTTCATGTTTTTGTTTTTTGAAGTTTGATATGAAATGTTATTTGATTTTAAAGTCATAAAGATAACTTATGTAAGCCATCCTTCCTATTCTGGGGCCTCCGTAAGTTTGATAAATCTTATTATTCAACACATTGGAAGCACCAATTTTGATTACAGCATTCAATTTTGACAATGCAAAGTTTATTTGAGCATCAACCAAAGCATATGACGGAATTCTTCCCGTAAATTGAGGTGAGCCTTCAAAAATGAATGAAGATACCCACTTGTAATTGACATTAAAGCCAAATTTATTCAAGCCTAATCCATGCACGTCTCTGCCAGACAAACTGATGTTGTACTTGTGCTCAGGAGTGTTGAAAGCAGGAATGATAGGGTCATCTACATCCAGTTTATTTAGTTTGTTCCAGGAATAATTGCCGGCCAGCATGTAATGTTCCATAAAGTAATGATTGAGGCCAACTGAAAATCCTTGGGTTGTTACCTGGTTGGTAGAATTGGCGGCATATCGATATGCCTGGATGTTTTGTGGGAAAGAGGTCAACGGATCAAAGTCACTCTTAATGCCAATTACATAACCCAAAAAGTCGTTGTACCTGCTGTAATAGTAACTTCCATCGATATAGGTATTATTAAACAAGGTAGTTCTGTAGCCAATTTCCATTGTCTTCACTTTTTCTGGTCTCACCCCAGCTATGTTGAAGTACTTGAGTTGACTTCTGTCCAGATTTTCAGTAAAATCACTGAATGACTCAACTGTAATCAAGTCCTGTGCCCCATTTAAATTGCCTGAAAGGATGGCAGGACCCACATTTAAAAATAGAAACTGATCTGTCAACGTAGGATTGCGTAAGGCAGAAGAAAAAGAAAGCCTAAGGAAGTTGTTTTCAGAAGGGTTGTACACAGCAGAGAATGCAGGAGAAAACAAGGCATTAAAATTCTGATTTTTGTCTGCCCTTATTGTAGCATTGAGCTTGAGCTTACTGCCTACCAATTTTTTCTCTCCCCCTAAATAAACACCAAATTCTGTATTGGTAATTTTAACATTGCTGGTATCATAAAAAATGGTACCCTGTGAATTGGGTCTGTAGTGACGGGCACTACCTCCTATAACTATCGACTCCATAAACGTTGGGGTAAACTTGTATTCACCTTGCATATGATAAAGGGCCGACCTGTCAAAAAACTGGGTTCCAGCCTCTTCATCGGTTCTTTTGTTGGATTTGGTGGTCACAATTTTATTAAAAGCCGTTTTAAATTCTTCGGAACCGGGGACAAGGTATTTTTTATATTCAGCTCCTCTCTCAAGTGTATCCGCATGGTTTCTAGCTGCGTCGTGCGATGCTTTGATGAAGGCTGCATTATCGCTTAACCACTTATTAGCAGCAATTGTATCAAAAGAGGTGGTTATTCCGCCTGTATTGGGATCTATCATAATTTGCAATTTAGGATAGCCCAGTTCATCCATCTGAGGCCTTACTTCATCCTGCCAGTACTTTACATAGTCACTACCCCAATTGACGTTGTCTTTGGATTGACCGGCCAACAATAGAGATGTAAAATAGGGGTCATAACTGTCACCTGCGTCTTCCTGTGTTTGGTAAAATCTCAGGAAGTATTTATCTCTTTTTCTAATTTCCAGTTTATTTTGGAAAAAGGTGATGTTGCGTAGACTAAATCTATTGTCACCCTGGTAAACCGTAGTTCCATTTCCAATATTAAAACCATAGATCAGTTCAGGAGATTCTTCCGCCATCGAAGGTTTGAGTCGGTAATAAAGCCCAACATTCCCTTTCAGATTCTTGCTCTCATAATTGACCACATCTTTTTCTCTATAACCCGTTCTGTGGAAAATGCCCAGTCCTGCATATTGACTAAACAAAGCATTATTGTTGTAATCTAAAGTTCTTGAATATTCGTCACCATAGGTATTTACTTTGTCATAACCCCCGGGGTTACTGGCTGCTGATTTGCTATCAAATACCGGCTCATCGTTGTCGGCCTGCCAGTCATTGGCGCGCATGCCAAAAAAGTTGACTTTATAGCCAAGTACATCAAGACCCTGGCTGTTTTTTACAACATTGGCATACCTCAAGGAACCTTCTAAAAGACTGCGTTCACCTGCTTTTACAGAAGCCGATAAACCTTTTGAATAGAAAGGATTTTTGGTTTCCATGCTGATGGCACCATTGAAAGCATTCGGAGCATAGTAGGCCGAACTGGCTCCTACAACTAAATCAACTTTCTGAATATCCAACTCAGGTGCACCTAAGAAGTTACCCAATGAAAAGTTTAACCCAGGCGATTGGTTGTCCACTCCGTCAATAATTTGCAATGACCGCACGGGGCTGGTACTGTTGAATCCTCTGGTATTGATGATGGTGAAGCCTATGCTGGCAGTGGTAAGATCGACCCCTTTTAATGAACCCAGTCCGCTGTAAAAATCTGTTGACGCTGTCTGTTTTATGGAAATAGCATCCAATGACTCTACGGTTAAAGGGGCTGACTTTTGTTTGTCGCTAATCCTCTGACCCACAACTTCTACCTCAGCAACGGTAATGGATTGATCGGCCAGATTAAATTTAATTTTTTGCTTTGCATCCGACACCTCTATGGACTGAGTTACATAACCTAAATAGGATACTGTAATTGTAAATGGGAATTTCTGACTCGTGTTCAGTTCAAAACTGCCATCCCATTCAGTTACTACTCCTTCTGTTGTGCCTTCTATGATTACATTCGCACCAATGATAGGCTCTCCTGTGGCTTCTTCAAAAACCTCACCTTTTATTTTGACTTGCGCATCCAGGCCAAAAGACATCATTAACAGGAGATATACCAAATGTTTTAGCTGCATAAATGTGTTTTTTAAATTTGAATTCAGAATATCTTCTCATCAATACTCTAAAGCAATATTAACTATATGTTTAAACCTACCCAATAATTTAGGCCGCTTCAGAATTTTTCTGAAAGTCGGACCCTTGCAAATATAGCATAAACTTGATTTTTTTGACACCGTGGATGAAATTATTTTTCGATCAGCCTGAAAACTCAATATAATAACTATATAAATGCTTGATTATAAAAATAAAATTTCATTTTAAACCTTATTTTAGTACTTTTGCAGAATACTTATAAAGTTATAATTATTTAATTTTTATCTATCTTTCTGTTTTCCTTTTCATTTTTAGAATAGGAACTCATAATATAATTTCAAATCCCCTTGTAGGATGAAAGCAACACTTCAAATTTTATTCTTTTCAGCGGTCTTTTTCTTAAGCTGTAAAAATGAAGAATCGGCCTTGGTATCTACTCCTTCCAAAAATGTAGAGAGCCCTTCTGACCACTATGATTTTGGCTCCAAGAAGATCGATGCCATGGATTCACTTCTCCAGCAGTATGCCGTCTTTTCGCTTGATTCAGATCTAAGCAGTCTTACCCCCAATGAACAAAAGATGATTCCCATCCTTGTTGAGGCAGCTCAAATGATGGATGAATTATATTGGGAGCAGTGCTATGGAAATAAGAAATGGGTTGAAAGCCTACAAGGAAAAGAGCGCGCTTTCGCCCTGGTTAATTATGGTCCATGGGACCGACTGAACGATAATCAGCCGGTTTTAACCAAAGAAAGTAAAAAATCAGGGGCTAATTTTTACCCCAACGATATGACTACCGAAGAATTTGAGGCGTGGCAGGATAGTTCCAAAACTTCTCAGTACACTATGATCAGAAGAGACAAGAGTGGCAAACTCATGTCGGTACCCTACCATGTCTATTTCTCAAAACAATTGGAAAGGGTAAGTTACCTATTGGAGCAAGCAGCATCGCTCGCGGATGATGCCGGACTAAGAAATTATCTCCACCTCAGGGCAAAAGCCTTGATTTCTGACGACTATCAAGCCAGTGACATGGCCTGGCTCGAAATGAAAAGCAATAAAATCGATATCGTTATCGGTCCCATTGAAAATTATGAAGACCAGCTTTTTGGTTATAAAACTTCCTATGAATCTTTTGTATTGATCAAAGACATGGAATGGAGCAGAAAATTGGAAAAATTCAATGCCTTCTTACCCGAGCTTCAAAAAGGACTTCCTGTAAAAGACGCCTATAAAATGGAAGCTCCTGGCTCAGATACAGAATTAAATGCCTACGATGTAATTCAATACAGGGGAGATTGCAATGCAGGAAGCAAAACCATTGCCATCAATCTACCCAATGATGAAGAAGTGCAGCTAAAAAAGGGCACCAGAAGGCTCCAGCTCAAAAATGTAATGAAGGAAAAATTTGAAAAAATACTGGTTCCTATCTCAAATGAACTACTTGACACAGCATTGCTAAAGTATGTCAATTTTAATGCTTTTTTTGAAAACACCATGTTTCATGAAGTGGCTCATGGGCTGGGTATAAAAAACACCATTAACGGAAAAGGACTGGTAAGGACTGCCCTCAAAGAACACTATGCTGCCCTTGAAGAGGGTAAGGCTGATATTTTGGGGCTATATATGATTTCTAAATTGAAAGAAAAGAATGAAATCCAGGAAAGTATGGAGGCCTACATCACTACTTTTTTTGCTTCTATCTTCCGATCTGTAAGATTTGGTGCGGGATCTGCCCATGGCAAGGCCAATATGATTCGATTCAACTACTTAGTTGAAAATGGAGCCGTAACCAAGATGGCCAATGGCCGATACAGCATTGATTTTCCTAAGTTTAAGGCAGCAATGGCCTCATTATCGGGCATCATTTTAACACTGCAGGGAGATGGTGATTACAAAAAAGTAGCAGCCTTAATCAACGAGAAAGCAGTCATCAAAGCAGAGCTGCAGAAAGATCTCGCTATTTTAACTCAAAAATCTATACCTGTTGATCTGGTATTTAAACAATAGTTATTTACCATCCCACATTAGGTAGGCTTTAAGGAAATCGTCTAGCCCACCGTCTAAGACCAGGTCAGGGTTTCTTGTTTCACATCCTGTTCTGTGGTCTTTTACCCTTCTGTCATCTAAAACGTATGACCTGATTTGAGAACCCCACTCATTTTTTCGTTTGGTAGATTCCAGCTTGTCTCTCTCCGCCTGCTGCTTTTCCAGTTCAATCTCATAAAGCCGGGATTTCAGCATTTGCATGGCTTTGTCCCTGTTCATATGTTGTGATCTCTCTTGCTGGCATTCCACCACAATACCTGAAGGCAAGTGTCTCAAACGAACGGCTGTTTCCACTTTGTTGACATTTTGACCACCGGCACCGCTGGCCCTAAAAGTGTCCCATTCCAGATCGGCAGGACTGACTTCAATTGCAATGTCGTCATTTACAAGCGGGTGTACAAAAACAGAAGCGAAAGAAGTCATTCTTTTACCCTGGGCATTGTATGGACTCACACGTACCAATCTATGCACACCGTTTTCTCCCTTCAACAGACCGAAAGCGTATTCACCGTCAATTTCAAGTGAAACCGACTTAACACCCGCTACATCACCTGCCTGAAAATAAAGTTCAGAAATTTTGTATCCATTCTTTTCTGCCCACATCAAATACATGCGATAGAGCATTTCTGCCCAATCACAAGCTTCTGTTCCACCGGCACCAGCATTAATTTCAAGGATGGCTGAAAAAGCATCTTCCGGCTGATCAAGGGTTGTTCTAAACTCGATGTCGTCAAGAATGTCAACTGCCTTTTTATAAACCGCATCTACATCGGCTTCACTTGCCTCACCTTCTTTTTGGTATTCGTAAAGCAATTCTGTTTCATCCACAACATCTGCTATGTCGTTGTATTTTGCGACCCAGATTTTATGTGTTTTGAGCTCTTTTAGCAGCTGCTCCGCTTTTTCGCTATTGCTCCAAAGTGCCGGATCAGCTGCTAATTGCTCTTTATCTACTATTTGAACTAAGCGGTTATCGATGTCAAAGATACCCCCTTATCAATGCCAGACGCTGCTTCAACTCATTGAGTTGCTCTATGGTCATGTCCTCTTTTTAACGTTATTTAATTTTCTGAAACTCGATGTAAAATACCAAATCTGAATTGGGTGGAATGGGTCCACTCTGTTGATCACCGTAAGCCAGGTTGCTGGGAATAAACAGGGTTGCTTTGGTTCCTTCAGGTAATAAGGTCAATGCTTCATCCCAACCTGGAATTACATTTCCTACACCAACAGGAAATTCAATAGGCATTCCTCTTTCAAAAGAACTGTCAAATTTGGTTCCATCTTTCAAAACACCATGGTAATCTACTGAGATTTTTTGTCCTTTGGCAGCAACAGGTCCAGTTCCTTTTTCGTGGATTACATATTGTAGTCCGGAAGGAGTCGTTTCCATTTTCAGGTTTTTAGCCTTATACAAAGCCAAAGTTTCTGTAATTGTTTTTTCAACACCTGGTAATCTTTCTTTACTTTTTGCCATTACCGCTTCCATCTCAGACCTTTTTTTGGCAGTAAACGCTGCATAGGCAGTGCTGTCCATGATATCTTTGATCGATAAAACAAACCTGAGTTCCTTTTTGCCAACCAGGCTTGGATTTCCTGGCGGAATTGAATCACCCGGTACATAAATAGTAATGCTATCTCCTACCATAACTTTCGATAAGACTTCATAGAATGGAGAAGGTGGTTTGATATCCTTCCAATCCTTTGGCAATTGCATATAGGGATAATTTTCAGGATCGTTGTTGCTCTGAAGTGTATCACCATCAGCCGTAACAGTGGCTGCATAAAAGATATAGTCGTTGATGGCAGCTGTTTTGCCACTACCTTTTTTGTGTACAGTATATTTATAACCATTACCAGTCGTAAAATCACCTGTTTCGCCCTTACAGCCTATAATAAGGACTGATAAGACAAACAAATACTGCATTAGATTTAAATTACGCATTTATTATGATTTTTTATTTTACAAAATTGGGAACCACCTTGGTAAAGCGGTTGATAACATCATCCAGCTTGGCGTAAGCCGATCCACCAGAGGCGTTTTTGTGGCCACCACCATTAAAATGAGCTGCTGCCATTTGTTGCACGTTGATGTCGTCTTTAGACCGGAGTGAAATTTTAATAATGCTGGGTTGTTCTGTAATCAGAGCTGCCAATACTACATCTTTCATCATTAAAAGATAATTGACTATTCCTTCTGTATCACCCCTTGAAATACCAAATTGTTGGTAATCATCTTTTGTTAAAAAGATGTAAGCTGCCTTGTGTTCAGTCAAAAGCACCATCCTGTTGGCAAGGCAATGTCCTAATAACTTCAAATTTTTAGGCTCAAGTGAATTAAAAATGAGATTCGACAAGGCATAGTCATCTACTCCTATGTTCTTTAACTCCCCGGCAATCTGGTAGGTAAGCCCCCTTGTACTGTATCTAAAGGAGCCGGTGTCAGTAATTAAGCCTGTAAATAAGGCTTCACCGATGTTTTTGTCCAACCGATCTATCATTTCAAGGTCCTGCATGAACAAATAAACCATTTCTGAAGTAGAACTGGCCTTTGTTTCGGACAAGATAAAATCTGCAATCGGTTCAGGATCAATGTGATGGTCTATTAAAATCTTGGTTGCCTTTGAAAACATGACTGTTTCTCCCATCTTGTCGATCCTATCCAGGGCATTAAAATCCAGTAAAAAAATCACTCCTGCATTTTTAATGGCTTCGAGGCTTTCCTGTGGATTTAAATCATAGATCAGGGGTGCTGGAATGCCTTCTATAAGATACTGAAAAACAAGGGGATACTCGCTTGGATAAATAATTTTAACCGCGTGGTTGCCTTTTTTGAGGAAACGACTTAGTGCCACCGTTGAACCGACAGCATCTCCATCAGGGTTCCGGTGTGAAAGAATAACAATATCCTGTGGATTGGATAATTTTAATTTTATATTTTGTATATCCTCCTTCAATAGGGAGGCGAATTTCCAAAAATTTTGTGAAATAGCAAAAAAATTAATATTTATAATTCAGACATGCCCCGGGTTTTGTTAATTTTGCGCCCTTATCATTTCAAATATCAAATTTTCTAGAACATGTCAGGAAACAGAACATTTACCATGATTAAGCCGGATGCTGTTAAAGCCGGTCATATTGGTGCCATTTTGCAACAAATCTGCGAAGCAGGATTTAAAATAGTAGCTATGAAATACACCAAACTTTCTGCTGAAAAAGCCGGAGAGTTCTATGCCGTTCATAGTGCAAGACCTTTTTATGGTGAATTGGTTGAATTCATGTCATCAGGTCCAATCGTAGCTGCTATTTTGGAAAAAGACAATGCAGTGGCTGAATTCAGGACTTTGATCGGTGCAACCAACCCAGCTGAAGCCGCTCCAGGAACGATCAGGGCCAGATTTGCCAAAAATATTGGTGAAAACGCAGTGCACGGGTCAGACAGCGATGAAAATGCTGCCATCGAGTCGGCCTTCCATTTTGCCGGAACAGAAATCTTCCAATAAAAAAAAAAGCCCTGTTATCAGGGCTTTTTTTTTACATAGAAATTACTTTTACTTCTACCCGCTGGTTTTTTTGCCTGCCTTCCAATGATGTGCTGTCAGAAATAGGTTGTCTTTTACCGTATCCTTTATAACTGAGTCTTTTCACAGGAATGCCTTTTTTATAAAAGTACTCTGCTACTGTCTTTGCTCTTTCAGTACTCAATTTATCGCAATATTCATGCGGAGGTATGGTATTGGTGTGTCCACCAATTTCAATAACTACACTGGGATTGGCTGATAAAAAGTCATATAACTCGTTCAACACGTCAAAACTCTCAGGGGAAATCTCTGTGCTGTCGGCCTTAAAGTACAATTCGTTAATTCTTAAGGTCTTACCTATCGCTATGGTCTTGATGTCGAGGTCCGGCAATATTTTTTCCCGGGTCATCTTAAAGTAGGACACAGCTGTACATTTGTTTTTATCACTTACTGTCACACCATAATCTCCGGCCCCCAGCTTGTCAATAAATGTCTTTTTTGAGCCATTGTTCCATACATAAGACAAATCACCCGTTCCTCCTGTGCCGCTGACTTCAATCCTGCCCTCTTTGCCATTGGATGACTTTACCTTTTGCATATCCACAACACTGATTTCAATTTCAGATGGATGTTGTACCTCAATGCTACACACCTGTCGATTCTGTGCCTTGTCAGAGACCGTTACAGCATAATTTCCGGCTCCAATATTTTTAGGGTTACTGCCTGAAAGTGCCCTATTGCTCCACACATAATCAAAGGGTCCTACCCCACCGGTTGCAATTACTTTTACAACTCCATCCGATTTGCCGTGGCAACTTGGTTTTTTTCTGTAATGCAGGCAACAGACAAGGCTTTGCCGGCATTGTCACTAAATTTTAAGGTAAATAAACCATCTCCAGCTGTACCTATCCAGATGTTATCATTTTTATCACACACCGTAGAAGTGCATTTGCTGGAAATGACGCCAGCATTTTCAGTAAAATTTTCTGTTTTTTCCTCATATGGGTCGTATCTTATCAAGGCATCGGATGCAAAATATAACCTGCCTTTTGAATCAATACAAAAATCATTGAAGGTGCCTTCATAAAGATCCGGGCCAAATCCGGCGTCATAAAATCGATTGAAGTGGTCAATGAGCCACATTTCCTGGGTTTTGGTATTGGATTCAGTAGATACAAACCACAGTCCTTCCTTATTTTCGTAAAAATGGGTTACCTGCTTTTCAGCATGATCTGCTTGCCAATCTTCTTCGGTGATGCGAACTTCTCCCTTGTCGGTCCCTATCCAGCATCGGTTTTTTGAGTCTGTGTAAACAAAAAAGAGATTGTCGGATGGTAGGCTTGAATTCCTGGTATTCAGGTTCTCCATTTTACCCGTACCCATATTTCTTATGTACAAGCCCTTATTCGTAGAAATGTACAATCGCTGAAGATAAAACTCGATACCTGTAATCTTTGCTTCCTGATCAGGGAGTAAAATTTCTTTTTCCGTTGCAACTTCATAAACCCCATTATGGGTAGCTGCCCAACTGCCAAATTTATCGTGAAAACAAACATCAATAACTGATTTACCGGCCAGTACCATTTGGGGGCTATCTTCCAAATTGCCGATAATACCCAGTCCCTTAGAGGTTGAAACATAGATTTTGTTGAATTTATCTACATCCAAATGATGTATAATGCTGTTTTGCTCAAACAACTCGTATCTGGTTACCACCAGTTCATCCTTTTGAGCCCCCAATTGAAGAGGAAGGAGTAAGACCAGAAAAATGAAAAATCTCAATGCAGGTCGTTTTACGATTTAAACGAATAAATAGCGAATTAGTATCTTGATCACAAAATCAATTGCGAAAATAAGAAAAGAGGGGGTGTCGCAGGCATATCTGGGTGAAAAATACATATAATCGTTTAATTATATGTATATATTATGGTTTTTCACTAATTTGCGCAAAAATATAATTGTTTTGGGGCAGAAGACCATCAATTTATTTCTTGCCGGCTTTATTTTGTTTGGAAGTGTATTGAGCTACCATTTTTATGAAACGTCGGCATTGTTTGATTTCCGCAAAGAATTCAGGCGGAATTTGGCAGAAAATTACCACAATGACTCCCTTTTGGTGGTAAGTTCTGATGTTACCAATGATGGTTTAGCGGTGAAAAAGTTAGAGGCCTCCGGATTTTATATTGAAGTCCTAAGAGGGGATACACTGCTTTTTTGGAACAAAGAAGTCCCCGCTTCAATACAAATGGGAACCCTTTATAAAAGTTTTAGGTCCGGCCGAAATGTTTACCGGTTCTATTTTCCTTCAGACAATGTAGCAGGTGTAAGGAGTTCCAAATGGGACATAGCTTTGTTTTGCGGCTGGTTCATGGGCTTATTTCTGCTCATCATAGCTTTTTTACACTGGGTGAGAAATTCATTATTCTGGAATGACAAGATGCGGCGTTTTGATGTTATCTGGATTTCTTCAGTTACCTTATTGCTTTTCTTATTACCTGGCTATTTCACTGCAGATCAACTATTTCAAAATTCAGCTTTTTTCGGTGTAAAATATAGTGATGACAAGATTCAAATCAGTCTTTGGCAGTTTGCTTTATTGGCCTTGTTGCTACTTTTTACTTCTGTTTTAAGTCAGAGCGACTGGTTCAAAAGCAAATTTCCTCCCTTAAAGCCCAATGTCAGATACCTTACAGGCACTTTTATAATTGCTCTGATTGTATATTACCTGATTGCTGTGTCCGAGCTGTTTATTTTGGATGGTAACCTGGTAGTCAATATCGAAGAGGCCATGAATTTTGGAGTCTCAGAATTTTTCTTTTATGGACTTTCATTGGGCCACCTATTTATAGTGGTTTATCTGGCCAAACGTTTGTTCTCAAAAACGGAAACCACTACCAAAGGCTGGGAAAAAAGTTTATACATTTCAGTTGCCATACTTTCGGTTACCATCGGATTTATTTTGTTTGGATTTACTACTAATACCATTGGCATCGTATTGTTTTTGATGGTATTGTTTCTGTTGTTGGATCTGTATTTTGAATACTTCGAAATCAATGTTTCTTTTTTATTGAGCGCGGTCCTTGTTTTTGGTTTGTTTTTCAGTGTGGTAGTCTATAGCCATGCCCTTGAAAAAACAAATGAAATCACAAGACAAAACATTGAAAAGGCATATAAATCATTAGGCACCGAAAACCTCGGCATGCTTAGGGAAATCAATGATACCATCGTAGCTTCGGAACTCTTCCCTTCACTTGCCAACTTACCCTGGGTAGCCAATCTTGATGTTATTGACTTAAAGTCCTACATAAGTAGTCAAATTGCATCTCAATCAGAAATGTCAATCGACAACATTTATTGTTATGATAAAAAGGGCACCAGTCTAGCCCTTAATCAAATAGCAAATAAAAACAGGATAGAAAGTTTAATTGCCGAAAGTATGTTGATTACCAATCATATTCATTGGTCGCCTATTGACAAAACTGCCATTCTATATTATCATATCGACAATGCAACCGACCCGGCCAATCCTATTTTTATGGCCATCCAATTTTCATTAAAAAACAAGCCGGTCATCCAATTCCCTTACAGATCAACTCTAGGCATATACAAAAATAACCACCTGGTGAAGGTACTGGGCAATCAGGAAGGAACCTCCTACCCCGGTCTCTTAAGTGAGCTCGAAAGCAAGCAGGCACAACAGATCACCCATCGAAAGACCATCGAAAATTACACCATTGTAAGCCTTGCGTACAAAGGATTTGTTGCCAGATTTTTACCACTATTAACCCTGTTTATTTCTTTGACCGGTATCATGGTTTTACTATTGGTGCTACTCAATTCTTTTTTTCATTTTATTGACGATAGATTCCATTTAAGCTTCAACATGCGAAAATCGCTGAGAAGCCGATTTCAGACTACCATAACAGGTCTTGTGCTTTTTTCATTTGTTTTGATAGGGGGTACCACCGCTTTGTATTATCAACGCTTGTACAACATTAAAAATACTCAGGGTTTTGAATTGCTTTTAGATGTTTTGATCAAAGACATTCAAACCAATTTTCCAGAAACCGAAAATGCAACAGAGGATGGTAGATTGGAAAAAGCATTCCGTTCGCTTGAGAGTGTTCACGAATTACCAATTGCCTTTTATACAGCAGATGGCAGAAAGATATTAAGTTCATTGAGTTATGATCATGCTCCTGAAAGGCTTCAAAAATCACTGATCGCCAGTGATGTCAATGCCAATGCCAACAACATCAAGGTGCTAAGTACTGTATATCAACCCGGCAAGGTTTTGATACCGGTTTATGATACGAATCAAACAGTGTCGGGTTATTTTCTAACAGAAGACTTTAAGCGGTCGCAAGGTTATGCAGGCTTGTACGATTTTTTAAGCACCTTGCTTACCTTATGTGTATTCTTGTTTCTTACAGCACTTGCCCTATCAATGATAGTTACCAATCCGATGACTAAGTCGCTGAAAAATTTGTCATCCAGATTGAAAGACTTTAAATTGGGCAAAGACAATGAAAGACTGGAGTGGAAAAATCCGGATGAAATTGGAGCACTGATATCCAACTTTAACAAGATGCAGGTTGAATTGAACCACAGCGCGGATTTGTTGAGCAGAACCCAGAGAGACCTGGCGTGGAGGGAAATGGCCAAACAAGTAGCCCATGAAATAAAAAATCCATTGACACCAATGAAGTTGAGTATTCAACACATGCAAAATGCCGCTTCTCAGGATCCCGATAAAACAAAAGTGCTGATACAGCGTACATCAGCCACCATCTTAGAACAGATTGAAAATTTAACCCAAATTGCTGACGAATTTTCTTCTTTTGGCACCTTGCCTAAGGCTTCTAATGACACCATCGTTCTCAATGAAGTAGTTGAGCACATTCACGATCTATTCAGAAAAAGAGAAGATATGGACATCCAAATGGCGGAGCCTATGAATGACATCCATGTCTTTGCGGATAAAAATCAATTGGTCCGAATCCTAAACAATGTGGTTAAAAATGCCACCCAATCCATCCCTGAAGACCGGAGAGGGAAAATTGAGATTGAGCTCAACCAAAATGAATTATATGCTGTCATCAAGGTAAGTGATAATGGGGTTGGGATTCCGGATGCAATGAAAGAAAAAGTATTTACGCCTAATTTTACCACTAAGAGTTCGGGAACCGGCCTGGGGCTGGCCATTTCTGCCAATATGATTGAAAGTATGAACGGCCGTATTTACTTTGAATCTCCCAATGAAAGAAACGGAACCGACTTTTTCATAGAACTTCCTTTGGTTCGAAGCAATAATTACGAAGGTGAAACCCAGATTGACCTGGATTAACTGATTTTTTTGCTTCTTTTTCATTTTTACAAAATACTGAATTTCATATATTTATACATTAACATATATAAATATACACAATTAGCTAAAAAAAAGACTTATACATATTGCAATATAATTTAATATGTATTATCTTTGCATTGTGTAAGTTTTGGTTATTAATTGTAAAAATCATTTTGCTCGTATGAAGTTATGGGCAAAATTTTTTGAGAACTCAAGCCTAATGGCTTTCAAGATAAAATGTATGCCTTATCTACTTATACATAATATGTTTCTATCATATTTGGCACGTTATTTGGTATACAAAGATTGAGTTTTGGTTATTAAATTGAGTAATGCCCGTTGACTTTGTCACGGGCTTTTTTATTTCCTCCCCTACCAAAGTACTTTTCTGTTGTGGCTTACTTATCTTTGCCGACATCAATAGCAAGTCAGAAATGAAAATTATATCATGGAATGTGAATGGACTCAGGGCAACAATTGGAAAAGAATTCCATACCCACATAGAAGCCCTAAACCCCGATGTAATGTGCTTACAGGAAACAAAAGCACAGGATGATCAGGTAGCAACAGCTCTTGCTCCCATGCAGGATTGGTTTATTTACAGCAACTCAGCGGAAAAAAAGGGATATTCAGGTGTGGCAATACTGTCCAGGATCAAACCCATTAGTGTAACCAGCGACATGGGTATACCTGAGCACGATACAGAAGGTCGTGTAATTACTGCCGAATATGACACCTTTTATCTTGTCAATGTTTACGTACCCAACAGCGGTGAAGGCATGAAAAGGCTAGAATATCGAGCAGAATGGGACAAGGCCTTTGCTGCCTACCTATCAAAACTTAAAAAAAAGAAAGCCATTGTTGTTACAGGCGATTTCAACGTAGCCCATCAGCCTATCGATTTGGCCCGACCCAAAGAAAACTACAACAAAACATCGGGATATACCCAAACCGAAATTGATGGGATGGATGGCTTGTTGCAGGTTGGATTGTTAGATGCTTATCGCCACCTAAACCCCGCGGCGATGCAATATACCTTTTGGAGTGTGCGATTTGGTGCCCGTGCTAAAAATGTAGGATGGAGGATTGACTATTTTTTGGTGGACAAAAAGCTGGAATCAAAATTGGAAAGTTCGTCTATCCACGATCAACTAATGGGATCTGATCATTGCCCCATCGAATTAATTTTAAAAGCATAAAAGCGTTGTCAAATGGTGACCACAACCCTACCCTTTTTTGAAGCCATCAAACAAGGCATTCCTGCTAAAATACCCGCTTCAAGGCCTTTGGATAACAGTGTACCCCATGCACCAAAAAGAAACATCTCCCTTCTGACAAAAAAGGAATGGTTGCTGGCCATTGAAAATGCACTTCGTTATTTTCCAAAAGAATGGCACAGTCAACTGGCTAATGAGTTCAATGAAGAGTTGAAAACCTATGGTCGGATTTACATGCATAGGTTCAGACCCAATTATGACATGGTAGCCAGGCCCGTCCACGAATATCCAGCCAAAACACCCGCAGCTGCAGCCATCATGTTGATGATCCAAAACAATCTGGATCCCAAGGTGGCCAAATATCCACATGAGCTCATTACCTATGGAGGTAATGGAGCCGTTTTTCAAAACTGGGCCCAATATCTGCTCACTATGAGCTATTTATCTGAAATGGAAGAAGACCAAACACTGGTCATGTATTCTGGTCACCCTATGGGTCTGTTTCCATCTCACAAAAATGCTCCCAGGGTAGTTGTAACCAATGGCATGATGATACCGAACCATTCCTCGAAAGAAGACTGGAATCGTTACAATGCCATGGGTGTTACCTCTTATGGACAAATGACAGCCGGTTCCTACATGTACATCGGTCCACAGGGCATTGTACACGGCACTACCATTACTTTGCTCAATGCCGGTAGAAAATTAAATCCCGGAAGTGCTGATCTCAAAGGAAAAGTATTTGTCACATCCGGTTTAGGGGGTATGTCGGGAGCGCAAGCACTGGCCGGTGTGATAACAGGAGCAGTGTGTGTGATTGCAGAGGTAGATGAAGATGCCATTCATCAAAGAATAACAGATGGTTATATTCAAGAAGAAAATGTGTACAATGATACCAAAGCACTGATAGCCCGCATCGAAAATGCCAGATCGGCGGGGGAGGCCATTGCACTCATATACAATGGCAATGTAGTAGACTTGTGGCAGGCCTTTGTGCAACAAAACACTCTGGTAGAGTTGGGATCTGATCAGACCTCTCTTCACAACATTGATGATCTCGGGTATTGTCCTCAGGGCCTGAGTTTTGCAGAAGCAAAAATGCTGCTCAATACAGATAAGCCTAAGCTCATGGAAATGATAAGGCTTACATTGCGAAATCACGTGGATGCCATCAATACAATGGTGAGCAGAGGCATGTACTTTTGGGATTATGGCAATGCCTTTCTCAAAGAAGCAGGTGAAGCTGGAGCCAATATTTGGGAAAACAAAGAAGAAGGGAAATACAAATACCCCAGCTATGTTCAGGACATCATGGGTCCTATGTGTTTTGATTATGGCTTTGGCCCTTTCAGATGGGTATGTACGTCAGGTGAAAAATCTGACCTGGACCTAACCGATCGCATAGCACTTGATGTAATGAACACATTGATAAAGGAAGCGCCTGAGAGTATTAGAGGACAGTTGAATGACAACATCATCTGGATCGAACAGGCAGATAAAAACATACCCATTGTTGGATCAAAATCCAGAATCTTATATGCAGATGCTGAAGGGAGGATAAAAATTGCTACTGCCTTCAACCAAGCCATACGCAACAGAGAAATAAAAGGCCCGGTAGTATTAGGCAGAGACCATCACGATGTTTCAGGAACAGACTCCCCTTACAGAGAAACCTCAAATATCTACGATGGTTCTAAATTTACAGCTGATATGGCCGTTCACAATTTTGTTGGCGACGCTTTCAGAGGAGCTACCTGGGTGTCGCTCCACAACGGGGGTGGTGTTGGCTGGGGAGAAGTTATCAATGGAGGTTTTGGCATGGTAATAGACGGCAGTGAGCAAAGTGAGGCCAATATTAAATCTATGCTGCATTGGGATGTTAACAATGGCATTGCCAGGAGGAGTTGGGCCAGGAATGCAGAAGCTATAGAAGCCATACAAAGAGCCATGGAGCAAGAACCCAAGTTGCGAATAACCCTGCCTCAGTTGGTAGATGAAGGTATATTAAATTCAATTACTAAATAGTTCCTATGCTGGACAAAGCCCTCATTATTTACAGGGGAGATCAATATACTTCCTACATCTACCTGGGGCTTAGCTTGTTTTTTGGAGTTTCGGCAGCCATGTTATTTGTATTCACTCTTAAAATTGGATGGTTTTTTCTGGCTATAGGATTATCCATGTTGGCAGTTTTTTCTGTGGGAAAGGCCGTTTATGTATATTTTAAAGCAAAAGATCGCATCCTATTTTTTCAAAAACTGACAACACTAGAAGGGGATAATCTGGAAACAGAAATCCAATACAACCAACAGAGGTTACATAAAAAAGGACTCAACAGAAGGCGCTATTTATATACCTTGTTGGGTGGTTTCTTTCTTTTGATTGGTGGAATCATTTTTGGAGAAAAAGGATGGGCCATTGGAAGTTTTGTACCTGTTTTGTTGTACGCCGGAATTGAATTTTCTGCGGGGCTTTTATCTGAATTTCGCCTTTGGGAATACCAAAGACAACTTGAAAAACACCAAAATAACCCATAAAATCCTGAATTTGAACTAAAGACGCAGGTTTTTACCACACTTAAAAGAGTGGGAAAAAAAACCGATATTTGCGACCTGAATTTTTAACCTTGATCATTAGTATTCAACCATACGAACGAGAAATTTTCACACTTATAGGTGAAACCTCTGCTAAGTTGGGATACCCATCTTATGTGATAGGCGGTTTTGTGAGAGATAGACTCCTTGCCCGAAACTCAAAAGACATAGACATTGTCTGTATAGGAGATGGGATCAAGCTGGCAGAGCAGGTTTCCTACAGATTGAGGCCCATACCCCGCATTGTAGTTTACAAAAGATTTGGCACCGCCATGCTCAAATACAAAGACCTTGAAATTGAATTTGTGGGAGCCAGAAAAGAATCATATCAGTTTGATTCAAGAAAACCTGCCGTGGAAGAAGGAAGCCTTGAAGATGACCAAAACAGGAGAGATTTTACCATCAATGCCCTGGCCATCAGCCTCAATGATGATGACTTTGGCACCATCATAGACCCATTTAACGGTATGGTTCATCTGGAACAAAAGTTGATTAAAACTCCGCTCGAACCAGGTAAAACTTTTTCAGACGATCCGCTTAGGATGCTGAGAGCCATTCGATTTGCCTCCCAACTGGGCTTCAGGATTGAAGATGAAACTTATGCCGCCCTTGCCAAAAACAAGAATCGCATCAAAATTATTTCTGCCGAAAGGATAGCTTCTGAATTAGGTAAAATTCTGGCCTCAACCCAACCCTCTATTGGTTTCAAAAAATTGTTTGATACCGGCTTACTTGGCATTATCTTCCCAGAGCTGGTAGCCTTGTCAGGTACCGAGACTAAAAATGGTATTGGGCATAAAGACAACTTCTATCATACCCTGGAAGTGGTTGACAATGTAGCCAGAGACAGCGACAACATCTGGCTTCGTTGGGCTGCCTTGCTACACGACATAGCCAAGCCTCCCACCAAAAATTTGATGAAAATCTGGGCTGGACTTTTCATGGTCACGAGGTACTGGGAGCCATAATGGTCCCCCGCATTTTTAAAGCACTTCGCCTGCCCCTTGATCACAAAATGCAATATGTACAAAAACTGGTCAGATTACATCTAAGGCCCATAGGTTTAACCAAAGAAGAAATCACCGATGCGGCTGTGCGGCGCTTAGTCTTCGAAGCAGGTGAGGACATTGACGACTTGATGTTGCTTTGCAAAGCTGACATCACTTCAAAAAATGAAGATAAAAAATCAAAATATAGGGAAAATTACACCCGATTGCTTGAAAAAATTGCCGAAATTGAAGAAAAAGACAAACTCAGAAACTGGCAACCTCCTGTTTCGGGAGAAGACATTATGAATACTTTTGGCATAGGTCCATCCAAAGAAGTAGGTATTATAAAACCGCCATCAGAGAAGCGATTTTGGATGGAATTATTGGAAACAACAAGGAAGACGCTATCGCAATGATGTTTCGCGAAGCTGTCAAACTGGGTTTAAAACCAAAGGCCGTTTAAAACTATTTTTTATCTCCAGAGATCAAAACGATCATATTAAGTTGCAGCGGACTTGCCACCCTCCTTTCACCAGGAAAGATACGCATCACTTCACCTGTGAACCTTACCTTGGTGCCTTCCTTGCAATAGATTTCAGGTAATTCACAGGGTTGCCAACGATGGTTATGGTCTGCTGACGTCAAAAGCCAGATATCCTGCCACTTAACCACATCTGCCTCTATGCCTGTCAAAACTTCTTCTACTGCCCGATCTGCAAAACAATCCTGGCTTAATTCCATTTCATTAGTGGCCTTTTTCACTGATCGACTACATGAAAAGTTGATAAGAGCTAAAATAAGCGGCAACAACAAGTGAATTGTTTTCATCTAGATTGGTTTTGAAGGTTTGAATAACCACTTTTGGCATGAAAATAGAGGTCTGATTATGCTAATATTTGCAATATTAAAGTTTCATTTACAATTAATTACATTTTCCTTACCACCAAAAGTTAAAGTTTTTTTAAAGAGGGGGGTAAAAGTAACCCATCTCTTGTATTTATCGCTTAATGTATATTATTTTTGTCACACTGAATTTCCGTAGAGTTGAACATGTCATTTAGATTGATAGTTGGAGTTTTCCTCGTGATAGCTGGGTCGCAGTTGTCTGCCCAGAATAAAATCAGGTGGATGAGTTGGGAAGAAGCGCTTAAGAAGCAAGAAAAAGCTCCCAGAAAGCTTTTTATTGATGTTTACACCGAATGGTGTAGTTGGTGCAAAAAAATGGAACAATCCACATTTGGAGAAGATCATGTAGCCAAATACATCAATCAGAATTACTATGCCATCCGTTTTGACGCCGAATACAAAAATCCAATTGAATTTAAAAATACTACTTACAACTTCGTAAAAACCTTTAAAGGTGGGTACCACGAGTTGGCTGCCTTGCTCCTTCAAGGGAAGTTGAGTTATCCCTCACTGGTCTTCTTGGATGAAGATCTAAACTTGATACAAACCATACCTGGCTTTCAGGATCCTGAAAGTTTCGATATGATCATCCATTATTTCGCAGGTGATCATTATAAAACTACTCCTTGGAGGAAGTTTACCAAGTCTTATGTTCCATGCGATAAGATGGGGCATCCGGCAAAAGGTAGTGGTGGCAAAAATGAACCCTAAAAGAATTTCTTATTTTTTAGTAAATCTGGCCAGCAATAGCTTGTACTTTTCCTCGGCAGCATTCTCACCCGGCTTATAAAATTCAATATTTCCCAATTCTCCCGGCAAATAGCTTGTATTCACAAAGTGGTCTTTAAAATCATGGGCATATTGGTAGTCTTTGCCGTAGCCAAGTTCTTTCATCAAGGCCGTTGGTGCATTTCTCAAATGAAGGGGTATGGGAACATTCCCATTTTTACGCACTTCTGCCAATGCTGAATCGATGGCCATATACGCTGAGTTTGATTTTGGGCTACAGGCCAGATAAATAGCAGTTTGTGACATGATAATTCTGCCTTCCGGCATTCCAATATTGTGAACCGCTTGAAAACAAGCATTGGCAATCAACAAGGCATTGGGATTAGCCAAGCCAATGTCTTCGGCCGCCAAAATGATCATTCTCCTGCAAAGAAATAGCGGATCTTCTCCTCCTTCAATCATTCTGGCCATGTAGTAAATAGCAGCATCTGCACTTGACCCTCTCACCGATTTAATAAATGCAGATATCAAATCATAGTGCATCTCGCCCTCCTTGTCGTAAATAGACAGGTTTTGGTGTACTACTGCCTGTACTTTTTCATCATCCAGTTCATCTCCTGGTTCTGCATTTCCTGCCACCAATTCCAGGATATTGTACAATTTCCTCCCATCTCCACCAGATAACCGCAACATAGCATTGTAACTGGCAATCTGTAATTTTTTTTCAGCTATAATCTTGTCTGTGGTCAATGCTTTTGTGACCATGCTCATCAGATCATCTTTAGACAGATGTTGCAGCACATAGACCTGACAACGGGATAAGAGGGCTGGAATAACCTCAAAAGAAGGGTTTTCAGTGGTGGCACCAATAAGGGTAACAATTCCTTTTTCAACGGCACCTAAAAGGCTGTCTTGTTGTGATTTTGAAAAACGGTGAATTTCATCAATAAACAAGATGGGGGCAGTTCTTTGAAACAAATTAGCCTGTGATGCTTTTTCGATGGTATCACGAATGTCTTTTACCCCACTATTGATGGCAGAAAGGGCAAAGAAGGGTCTTTTTAACTCCTGAGCAACAATATTGGCAAGGGTGGTCTTCCCAACTCCTGGTGGCCCCCATAATATGAATGAAGGTACACTTCCTGTAGCGATGATTTTAGCTAATACGCCTCCAGGTCCAACCAAATGTTGTTGACCAATGTAATCACTCAAGCTATTCGGACGCATTCTTTCAGCCAAAGGGGCAGCCATGCTATAATATTTTAAAGGTAGTTCTACGGTTGGAAAGGTGTTCTGCTTCAGTACAGGTATCACAAGGGCAGCTGTTGTAAAGTCGGGATTCTCCAAAACCGGTAGGTAAAAGCCTATCCTTCACAATACCTTTTCCAACCAGGTAATCCACAGCTGATTGTGCTCTTTTTTGGGATAAAATCTCGTTGTATTCTACCTCGCCCCTGCAATCGGTATGGGAAGCCAATTCGATTCTTATGGATGGGTTGGCTTTGAGCATAGACGTTAGTGCATCCAAAGCAGGTTTAGCTTCTTCTGTAATATCCCACTTGTCATATTCGTAATAAATATTGTTCAACACAATTTCCTTTCCCTTATAAATCTTGTGCAACTCAACTTCTTTATTGATCGTAACTGAACCTCCATTGTCATCTGCCTGGATTTGGTGGGTGGTTATTTCGAGCTTTGAGACCAGAAAAGAATCTTTTCCGACTACAATTTCATATATTTTATTGGGCAACAAATTGGTGAGCACTAAGCCGTTTTTGTCAGCGCGATATTGATTTCGAATTCCTCCTTCTTTGATAAAAACCTGAGCATAAGGAACAGCTACCTTCCCCATCCTCTGCTCATTGGGGTCATCATTTTTATACGTCGGGGTAACCACTTTCAGGGCAAGATAGATATCAAAACTCTTTAAACTATCCGCATCTTTATTCTTTTCCGCAATTTCAGGAGCATCAGACTGGCTTTGATAAAATCTATATCCGTAAAGTTCATCTCTTCCTTCATTGCCTCTGGATGAGGTTAAATAACCTTGTTGCACTGTTCCTAAATTAAGGGGAGATGTACGGTCTATGAGCAAACTAAAATCATCACCTCCTGAATTATAGGGAGGAGGAAGTCGTTGAGGTTTTGCCCAATTGCCATCAGTCGTTAAATAGGTTTTATAGATATCCAATCCTCCTAATCCATCATCTCTATTTGAGGAAAAATAAAGGGTATCGCCATCTGAAGTGGGAAAGAATTCATCAAAAGAGGAATTGATAGACTCGGGCATTAAATCCGGTTCCGACCAGGCCTGTCCATCCCACACCGCATACCATAAATCCCCCCCTGCCCCATCTGCATTAACTGCGGCAAACACAAGTACACTGTCTGATTCAATCAAACAAGGTTGACCATAGTTAACATTTGGCTGACACAAGGGTAAAATTTCAGGATCCGACCAAATACCGTCGTTCCTTTGACTAATCATCAACTTGCAATAATCATGCTTATCGCCTTCCACCCCAAAACACCTCGTAAAAATCATGGTTTGGAAATCTTTGGTGAAACAAGGAGTGCCCTCATTTGCCTCCGTATTGATCACCGAGTCAAACCTTTTGACACTTCGGCTTTCCTTATCCACGAGGTATAGATCAGAAAACTTATTTCCGGTCCAATTATATCTTTTACCACCTGTTGACTCTTCTCTGTCAGAGCTGATGACTAAAAAATCATCGTCGTAATTCACAGCTCCATAATCTGAATAATAGGAGTCGTTCCAAATTTTTTCAATATTAAAAGTAGATGGTGTTTGAGATTGTAGCAAAAGTAAAGACCTGCAAATGTCAATTTGCCTTTTGGCTTCCTGGCCCATCGTAGTAACATTCTTGAGGCCCTCAAACGAAGAGATGGCCTGATCGTACTTCATTAAGTTTTTGAGGGTATATGCTTTTTGAAGGGTTGCCTCTGGTCCATGATTGTTTTTTTCTGCTAAAATGAACCATTCCAACGCCTGAGGATAATCCAATAGTTTGACATAACATTTGCCAATTAGCATCTGCTTAGGGGATTTAAGCTCCGCTTTGCCAACCATTTCCGCTTCTCTTTTTAACAAGCCAATGGCTGTAGCATACTGCTTCATTTGGTATGCCGTAGTGCCGTCTTTTATCCTGGAATTAGATCCGCAAGAAAAAAATGACCAAATCAGGAGAAAAAATATTGGTTTTAGCCTCATGGTGTATTCCTACCAAAGATAGATAAAATTGATGTATTGGTATAAAACGAAAAGCCCCGGCATTGTTTTATACCAGGGCTTTGAATCTTACGATTTTAATATTTTATTTCTTGTCTGCTCTTGCTCCTCCAAGATCGATCATCAACGGCGTAGCAATAAAGATGGAAGAATAAGTACCAATTACTATACCTACCAACAATGCAAAGGCAAAACCCTTGATGCTGGCCCCACCAAACAAGAACAGACCAATTACCACAAACAAAGTGGTCAATGAGGTAAAAGTTGTTCTGGAGAAAGTCCGATTGATAGATTCATTGATAACTTCTGATTGGCTCTTATTGGGATGCAAGCCGAGGTTCTCCCTGATACGGTCAAATACGATCACGGTGTCATTGATAGAATATCCAATCACGGTAAGGATGGCTGCGATAAAGGCCTGATCAATCTCAAGAGAGAATGGCACTATACCTTTCAACAATGAGAAGAAACCTATGGTAATCAATGCATCGTGGAAAAGAGCGATTACAGCACCTGCTGAATATTGCCATCTGCTAAATCTAAACAAAATGTAGAGGAAGATAGCTACCAAAGCAAAGATACCCGCGTAAAAGGAGGATTTTTTAATATCATCCGCTACTGTAGGTCCTACTTTTGATGAGCTGAGTAGTTTCATATCACCCTGTGCATCGCCTGCCTTAAATTGATCAAATGAAATTTTACTACCTGTCATGCCGGTCAATCCTTCATGCAATTTGCCTGCGACCTTTTCTTCAATACCTTCGCTGTTGTCATTGATAAGGTAAGAAGTAGTAATGTTAAAAGTGTTCTCGGTATCCACCACTTTTACAACTGGCGATGCTTCAAACACTGTGGCCAGTTTGTTTCTCAAATCATCTGCTGTAACCTTTTGGTTGGCGTCAAACTGAACATTATACGAATGTCCACCCTGGAAGTCTACTCCCAGATCAAAGCCCCTAGTGAAAATAGAAACTAAGCCGGCTACCAATAGAGTACCTGATATAAAATAAGCGATCTTTCTTTTACCAACCCAGTCAATATTTAATGTCGATAATGCATCTTTGGTGCCTGAATTCCAGAAAGTAATATTTCTTTTTCCACCACTAACCCAACCATCAATTAACATTTTGGTAAGTAATACAGCAGTCAACATTGAAGAAAGTACACCAATGGTAAGAACCACACCAAATCCTTTGATGGGACCAATTCCAAAATAAGAAAGCAACAATGCGGTAATTATTGTAGTTACATTGGCATCTATAATGGCTGAGTAAGAGTGGCCAAATCCTTCTTGAATTGATTCCAGCATGGATTTGCCAGATCTAAGTTCTTCTTTTACCCTTTCATAAATGATTACGTTGGCATCCACCGCCATACCAATTGTCAATACAATACCTGCGATACCCGGCAATGTCAATACGGTTCCAAATGATGATAGAGACCCCAAGATGAAAATAATGTTGGCAAATAAGGCTAATATAGAAACAATACCTGCACCTGCATAATACAATACCATAAACAGCATCACCAATCCGAAACCAATAAGCAAGGAATTGAGTGATTTACTAATATTAGACTTACCCAAAGATGGTCCCACGTTGGATTCCTGAATAATTTTTGTTTTTGCAGGCAGTTTTCCTACTTCCAGGATATTGGAAAGATCCACCGTTTCCTGAACGTTGAAACTGCCACTGATAACAGAAGATCCACCTGTAATGGCTCCGTTATTAACACCTGGAGCAGTAACTACTTCATTGTCCAATGAGATAGCAATTTCTCTTTTTTGGCCTTCTGCATTTCCTTCAAATGCCTTTTGAGTCAATTCTGCCCATTTTTTGGCACCTGTGGCATTCATCACCAAGCTTACCTGAGGCTCGCCTGTGACCTGATCCTGGGTAGCTGATGCATCGGTAACCACTTCACCATCAAGAGGTGCCTTATCAGAGCCTGTAACGGTTTTGATGGCATACAACTCATATTGATTGGAAACTAATTTAGTAGTGTAATCCTGATGAGGCTTGTAAGACCACATAAATTTCAGGTTTTTGGGGAACAGAGCCTGAATTTCGGGTCTGGTCAACATGGCCATTACCGCATCTTTTTTTATTCTTGTCTACTAGGCCCAAAACGGTTATAGCAGATGTTGGATTGCCTGGGTTGTTGAGTTTCAATTGGGATAACAATGGTCCTCCTGTCTTTAAAGCTGCCGTATCAACAGTTGCTGCTGCTACTGCGGCCGTATCACCACTCAATCTTTGGTCAGCTGCCTGAAGGGCAGCCATAATACCGGCATCTGTCAGACGGTAGGTTTCCCAAAATTCAAGTTGGGCATTTTTTTGCAGAAACTGACGAGCTCTTTCAGGGTTATCAATGCCAGGCATTTCCACAAGAATAAGGTCTCTCGCCTTATCCAATGAAATGTTGGGCTGAACAACTCCCAATCGGTCAATCCTTTCTTTTAACATTTTAAATGTCAGATCTACTGTTTGGTCTGCTCTTTCTCTCAACAATCTCTCTACTTCATTGTCAGAAGTTTCAAGGTTGATCGAACCCCCTAAACTTTCACTTTGTGCAAATATCCTTGCCAGTGGTTTGCCATTGGCCAATTTTTTATATTCACTTACAAAAAGGGAGATAAAATTTGCCTGCTCACTTTCCTGCGCTTTTTTAGCATTGGCTATGGCTTGAACAAACTCAGAATCTTTGGCATTTCTACCTGCCAAAGCGGTCAATAATTCACTGAGGTCAACTTCCAACAAGGTACTCATACCTCCTTTCAAGTCAAGACCAAGGTTCAATTGCCTTTGTTTCAAGTCATTATAAGTATATCCAACCCCCAATAAAGGAACATTAAATATTTTTTCCGTAGACATAGAGTCCAGGAATTTAGCCCTTGCGGCTTTAAACGCAACATCTTTCTCAAATCCCGTAAGAGTTGAAGTTTGAGATGTGGCATAATCATCAGCATTTCTTTCTACCTTACTCGTGGGTAAAAAATAAAATAACTGGATAAGACATACGATTGACATTAAAATCAAAAAAGCCTTCAATAATCCTTTTCCTTGCATTTTATACTTCTATTTTTTTTTGGAAAAACGCTGCAAAGATAGAATTTTTAACTAAAAAACACCAATAATTGGCCGGTATATATTATATGCTTTAATCATCGCTAAATAGCTGATTTTGAGACACTGTGAATTGTTATTATGACTATAAAAAGGCTCTCATTTTTTGATGGGGTGAAAATGAGCTTCAAACCCAAACCGATTGAAAATTTGCAGTTTAATAACATTTCTAGGCCGACTTTTGATTTTTATATGGGTATCTTTGCATTTCAAACATTGTTAACTAAACCTAATTTCAAAGACTATGGGATTATTTTCATTTTTAAAGAACGCAGGCGCCAAACTTTTTGGCATGGAAGCCGAAAAAAATGATGCAGCAGAGGCAGTAAAAGATGCAGCTGCAGCAGAAGCATTGCGCCAGCAAAGAATCAGTGCCCTCAATGCAGTTGTAAATGCTTCAGGAATCTGTATTTCAGATTTAAGTATTGACCTTCAGGATGATACAGTAACTGTTTATGGCTCAGCTGAAACAGTAGCAGACAAAGAAAAAGTAGTGCTTATGTTAGGCAATACCCATGGCATTGCCACCGTAGATGACAGAATGTCTGTAGTGGCTCCAGAGCCGGAATCTGACTTTTATGTTGTAAAATCAGGCGATTCTTTGTCAAAAATTGCAAAGGAATTCTATGGAGATATGATGAAGTATCCGGTCATTTTTGAGGCCAATAAGCCTATGCTTACTGATCCAGATTTAATTTATCCTGGTCAGGTATTGAGAGTTCCCAAATTGGGCTAAAATAAGCTCCAATTGATAAAATTTAAGGCCCGAAAGGGCCTTTTTTGTTTGACAATGATAAAAATCATCCTTCCATATATTTTTCCGTCTTTTTTGGTTTTAACAAGATTAAATTTTAATAAAAAAATTTTTTTTGAGATAGTTTTATTTTAAATTGCATCCGTAACCAATCATATTGTTTCACTTTTTAACTCTAAAGAAACATGAATATTACTTTTGATGAACTCCGTCAGATTAAGCACCAATTACTACTACGGGTAGTGTAGGCAGAATTGCCAAAGAACTCAATCTGGATGAGCAAACAGTGCGAAACTACTTCGGTGCTGCTAAATTTGAAGACGGGAAAACGGTAGGAAACCATGTCCAACCCGGGCCAAATGGAGGTATTGTGAGTATTGAAGACACTACTATTTTAGATTTAGCAAGAAAAATAATCAGAGAAGCACAAGATAACTGATCTTTGTTCGAGTCAAACAAAAAAGGGAACCATCACAAAATGGTTCCCTTTTTTTATGCTTGCTTTTCCAAGCTTTATTTTGGATTCAAATTAAACTCTACCCTGCGATTTAAAGTCCGGCCATTTTCAGTTTCGTTGTCTGATACAGGCCTTGATTCTCCATAACCAATAAAGGACATTCTGCTCTGACCAATTCCCTGGGTCAACAAATAGTCATGACATGCCTTGGCCCTCTTTTCTGACAATTCCTGATTGGCAATAGAGCTACCTGTATTGTCCGTGTGGCCGGCTATTACCAGATTATAATCAGGGTACCTGTTCATGATGCTACCTATCTGTTTTAGGATGGTAAATGATTCAGATTTTAAGGTTGCCTTACCCGTTTCAAATTGAACCGCCCGCATTGCCACATCAAGGGTTTTTCGGTCTTCCACAGTAATATCTGGGCAACCATTTGAAGCAACTGTACCCGGAGTATTCGGACATTTGTCAATACTGTCATCCAGGCCGTCACCGTCTGAGTCCGGACAACCTCCATACACTTTTAAGCCTGGAGCTTTGGGACATTTATCAATACTATCGTCAAGGCCATCACCGTCAGAATCAGGGCAGCCATTGGTCGATTTAGCACCTGCCATATCGGGACATCTATCATCTGCATCTGCAATACCATCGTTGTCCGAGTCTGGACAACCCATCAAAGAGGCAGGTCCTTTAACCCCGGGGCATTTATCATCAGGATCAGAGATGCCGTCACCATCGCGATCAGGACAGCCTTTGGCTGAAGGGCTACCTTTGACATCGGGACACTGGTCTACGCTGTCATCCACTCCATCCATATCTCTGTCCATTGCTTTTGGACAACCACCGTTATCGGCCGGGCCTGCCTGATCTGGACATCTGTCTGAGGTGTCCGGAATTCCATCACTGTCCGTATCTTTAGCCTTGTCATTTGCTCTGTAAGGGCATCCCTTGTTGGAAGCAGCTCCTGCCAAATTGGGACATTCATCTTCATTGTCTGCCACTCCATCTCCATCACTATCAGGACAGCCTTTCATTTCTTTGTTTCCCTTTAGTCCAGGACAATTATCCTGAAAATCAGGCACCCCATCTCCATCGCTGTCAGGGCAACCGTTTTGATCTGCACCTCCTTTTTGATCTGGACAAAGATCAAGCTTATCTTCAATGCCATCACCATCGCTGTCTTTTGCTTTTTCAGGCATGTTTTCTTCCATCTTTTTTTCTTCAACTACAGGAATCTCTTCCTTCATTTTCATTTCCTCAGCAGTAGTATCTTTTGGTGCACCCCCAATTAAATAGATAAAGCCAAGCCCATGCTGCAAGTTGTTCCTATTGTCTAAAAAGGAATACCTGTATTCACTTTGAATGTTGATATAGGCATTTTTGGCCGCTCTGAAATTGATGCCAACTCCCAGTGGAACCTGGAGATTAAATTCTCCATCAAATTCCATTACCCCACCGACTCCGGCCATCAAATAAGGCACTATGTTATTGCCTCCATTGTGAAAATGGAATTGGAGCTGGCCATCCAAACTCACAATTTGTTTATGCTTGTCCTTATTGAGTTTTGTTCAGAGTTTCGTCAAATGTTTCGACGGTACCATATTTTACCGGAAAATTGGCATACAGTCCTTTGCTTATTTTCTGCAGGAAAGAGATCTCAAAGCCGTGATGGTAATCCTTAAATGCTTCCAGATTGCCTCCATTTTGAGATTGGTAATCCAAAAACAAGGTTTTGAATCCAAGTCCTCTTTTGTATGCTGGGTCTTGACCTATCAATTGGGTAATGACCAAGAGGCAGAATATCAGAAATAATTGTTTTTTCATCTTTTTAAAATTAGCACTTGATGATTTTGAAACGTATTGAAAACCAAAAAACAGATACAAAACTAAACAAAAAAGAAGCATTTTATGGGATAAAGCATAAAAATATAATTAAAATTGGTAATGTATTGAGGAATGAATGGCAGTGAATTTGTGTTTTAATTGTGAGGTTTGTATCAAAATTCAAGACACAAGCAGAATAGTTCCTCGATGAAATCGATAAATAACACCATAGTACCTACATCTCATTTTTACATTCACTTGTTAAAAGATGGTAAAACGCTGAGATTTGGTCGATACGGAATTGGAAATGGATCACTCCTACCCGACCAAATGTATGTTGATTTTCACGAATTTGCATCCCACATTTCTAAAATTCACCCAGCAACCAACAATGCACTGGTATACATCCATGGTTTTATGGCTGACTTTGAATTGTTTGAGCAAAAGGCCGGCTTTATCTTACAAAACCAGATTTTTAATCCCATCTTAGAAAAATATCCGGTAGTAATTTCACTAAAATGGGAAACCAGCCCTATTTATCGCACATCGGTTTTGACTGGCGAAAATATAGGGGCCACCTTTTATACAATTATTAAATCTCTTTTGAGCCAACTTAAATCTTCCGGCACCCACCTAACCTTGTCTTTTTTATGCCACAGTATGGGAAACAGGGTTTTTTCCGGGCTTGCAAAAGCTGACCACAACGAATCTCAGAATCTACAATATGGTACCATATGTATGATGGCAGCTGATGTTTCAACTCACATATTTGAAGAAGAGCTCAATTGGCTGGCCAGCGCTGCAGAAAGAATCATTGTATTTGTCAATGCAAAAGACAGAACCCTCGAAATTGCCAATTGGTTGGTAGCCTATCCGCGATTGGGAAAAGTAGGCCCTAATTTACCCCATCAAAATGTGTTTGTTGTGGATGCAACACCGATCAATGATCATGAGGGCATTGTACCAAAAATATCGAAGCACCGGTATTACTATGCCAGTGCTTCGATAAGAGCTTTGCTTTGTTCCATTTTTCAAGGGAACGAAAACGTAACGCTAAATGGTGTTCAGTATTCATTACCCGTCTCCGGGCAGAAATAATGAACCGCTATTTTTGAACAGCCAACTTGGAGTGATTTACACCTTTTCCTGTTAAAATTTCAACACTGTAAACTCCTGAAGAAAGGCATGAAACATCTAACAAAGCTGTGTTATTTGCCATCAAAACCCTTTTACCGGTCATATCATAAACATTTACCACGGTAATGTCATCCGCACCTGTAATTACTGTTAAATGATTGGCAGGATTGGGTGAGAAGTAAAATTGTGAAGGTGCTTGATCTGATGTTGCAGATACCGGGCTCATGTCCGCAGCATACCTCGGAAAAATCTGATATCCTTCATCAAAAGGATTGCTGGAATCAAACTGTCCTACTATGCCCTTCAAATTAAAGGGAGCCACAGGGGCAGGCAAGGTGGATAAAGGACAATCATTGTCAATCCTTAGTAGAAATGTCTGTGATCCATTTGTGACATTAACATTATAAGAACTGCCATCACCTTTCCACTCGGCTGGATCCACGTAGGTAAAAGCACCATCCAATGCTATTAAACTGGACTCATCTTCTTCATTGAGTGCAGTGACTGCTTTAGGATTCACAGGACTATTGCCTGCAGAGACCAAACTTACTTCATCTGCAATGATCTGGGTCAAACCATTGAATTGGTTGATGGTCCCTTTAATTTTAATTTCATCACCCTCTTTCACTACATATCCAAAATCAGTTGTGCCATTGAAAACGCCAATTCCATTGTTTTGACTGTCAATCAAAGTGAATTGAAGTCCACCCGGCCTTAAATTGTATCCATGAACAATCCCAAATATTTGACATTTTACATTCACTGAATCAGCCACTCCTTCCTGATTTACAGTAGTCACAAGGGGAATGGTATAATTGGGGTAACTGGCAGGATTTCCAACCGTTACGGTGCCTTTCATACCTGAAGCGGCATGGGGATCACATTGATACTGATACACTCCTTCTTTGGTAAATGTAAAGTCATAGGTCCACAAGGCCCCAGATGGAGCCCCGTTTCCAAATGAGGCAGGATTGTTGGGATAAACAGACTGGTTGCCATTGATGTTGTGAGTTCCTCCTTTATTGGTCCATCGCACGGTGGTGCCAATATCAATGGTAATATCTTTTGGATTGAAAGCAAAATCCATAACGTCTACAAATACAGAAGGTTCTGCATTGCATGAAATGGCATTGCCCAATCCAGGAGAACATCTCATTTCTTTTCCATTCAAAATAATGCCTGTATTGTTTCTGGCTGCAATCCAGTTGGCACCTTCATTGTTATTTAATGTAGGGTCACACAAAACCAGACTAGCTCCACCTTCATCTGCCTCCAAAGGCCATGCTCCTGCATCATCATAAACCACTTCGTCAACGATATTGTCTTGTACATCTGAAAGCACAATGCCTTCACCACTGTTGCTCAAGGCACCAGTAAATTGAAGAGTAGAAACACCAAAAACCAATTTCATTGCAGTACTATCTTTTGCCACAACTACTGATTGTCCCGGTGCGAGGGTATAATTGGGAAAGGTAAAAGTAACACCTGCCGTAAACTTCATGTCTTGCAGATTGATTTGAATTCCTGACACATTGAGCAATTCTATGTATTCAAGAGAATCTTCACCCGTTTCTGGTGGATTGTACATGATTTCAGAAATAACTACCTGAGCCTGAGCAAAAGTAGCCACCATTAAAAAAGCGAAAAGTGTAGACAATTTACATTTCATGAGATTAATGTTTTGTGTAAAATTAGCCATTTTTGCCAGACTATGCACCTAGCATGAGGGCAAAATGACCAGAAATTATAAAAGTTGCATGATGTCAGGTACTCCCGGACTACGTTCCACGGTAAATCCCTCTGCATAATCCACATTGATATCTCTTCCATAAGCCCGCGCTTTCGCATACAAAAATTCAAAAAATAACTTTGAAGAGATGGGTGTTTGGATGGTGTCACTTTCTGATGCATTGAATTGCGTTTCAAAGGCCAGAATGGACTCAATCTTTTTGTCCATATAAGGGGTGATGTCAACCAGAAAATCAGCTTTGAGATTGCGATCCTGGAGATAATGGTAAACAGATTGTGGTCGATGAACGGCCAATAAATTGCCCAATTCATCATGGAGCTCGATCTTTAGTAATCCACTGTAAAAGCAGGCATCAGAAACCAATTTAGCAGCCCGGCTATGATCGGGATGCCTGTCATGAATGGCATTGGCCAAAACTACCCTGGGTTTAAATTTCCTTACCTGGCTAGCTATGGCGAGAATATTCTCTTTATTAATTTCAAAAAAACCATCCGCCATGCCCAGGTTGACCCTGAAAGCAGCACCCAACAGTATGGCAGCATTTTCTGCCTCAGTTTTTCTGGATTCTGCCGTACCCCTGCTTCCCAGTTCTCCTCTGGTCAGGTCTACAATCCCAAAGGAATATCCCAAGTCTTTCATTTTCAGCAAGGTACCTGAACATCCTAATTCTACATCATCGGGATGAACCCCGAAGGCTAAAATATCTACCATAAATTACCATTTAAGCAGGGCACTGCCCCAGGTAAACCCTGCACCAAAGGCGGCCAGACACACTAAATCTCCTTTTTTAATTTTCCCTTCTTCCCAGGCTTCGCACAGGGCAATGGGAATCGATGCTGCGGTAGTATTGCCATACTTTTGTATGTTGTTATATACTTTATCATCACTTAGGCCCAGCTTTTTCTGCACAAAGCTGCTAATTCTCAAATTAGCCTGGTGTGGGATAAACATGTCTATATCAGCAGCAGTATGACCTGTTTTAGCCAAAGCTTCTGCAATTACTTCCGGAAATTTAACAACTGCCGTTTTGAAAACAAGCTGTCCATTCATATTGGGGTACATCATGCCATCATCCACCATTTTTTGGGTTACAAAAACCTGGCCCGGCACCTCAGCATCTGGAAAACCATAACTTTCTAAATTGCCATGTGTTCCGGCATGCGACCCCGGAGAAATCATTGAAAGTTCTTCCGCGTGGGTACCATCGGCATGAAGGTGAGTTGTTAGTATGCCCTGCCCTTCCTCGGTGGTTGGCTGAAGAACAACTGCACCTGCACCATCGCCAAAAATAACAGTAACATTTCTTCCCCGTGTTGTAAAATCCAGCCCCATTGAGTGCATTTCTGCCCCAACCAATAAGACATTTTTATACACACCGTTTTTAACAAACTGATCTGCAATAGAAAGCCCGTACACAAAGCCGCTGCATTGGTTTCTAATATCCAGGCAGCCTGCTTCTTTGTGGGTAATGCCCATTTCTCTTTGCATTAAGACACCACACCCCGGAAAATAATAATCCGGACTCAGGGTGGCAAAGATGATAAAATCAACATCTTCTTTGGTAATACCCGCTCTTTCTATGGCAATTTCGGCTGCCCGGGCTCCCATTGTAGCTGTAGTTTCAATGTGTTTATTGGCATATCGCCTCTCTTGAATACCGGTTCGTTCCTGGATCCATTCATCTGTGGTATCCATATATTTTATCAAATCATCATTTCTGACAACATTTTTTGGCAAATATTTTCCTATTCCGGCTATTTTTGTCTTAAACATAAGTCGATTTGAATTTCTTGTAAATCTATGAAAATCTTACCAATTGGAAGAAAACTATGACCACTTGTCTGCCGAAGCGCGCGAAAACCTATTGATCATGCTGGTGGCCTTGAGCCGCTCAGATGGCGATATGCACCTAAGAGAATTAAAATACCTCCAACTGGCTACGCTACAATTGGGGTTTGACGTCTCGAAATTGGAGGAAATAATGAAACAAAACACCGCTGAAAAAGCCTTGCCAACAGAAGAAAAAGACAGAATGACAGCGCTTTATTATCTGCTCTTTTTAGCCGTAGAGGATGATCACCTCAATGCCGAAGAGGAGGATTTTATTTATCATTTTGGCTTTAAGCTTGGCTTTAATGAGTCGATGCTGAGAGATATGCTTGCTTTGTTCAAGAAGACCCGTTATCCCAAAAACCCGGATGAATTGCTGAATATTATCAGAAAATACCTCAACTAAACAAAAAAGGGAGATCCTGGTGTGGATCTCCCTTTTATAATAAATCTGTGATTTCTATTAATAAGCCAAGCTTATCATCAGATCAAATTCGTCATAAATGGTCTTGTCTCCCAGGTTGTCAAAAAATGAACCTGAACCATATCTAACGTCGAAGTCAGTTCTGTCCAATTTGATTGAAGCCGTAGCTTTACCATTGGCAACCATTGCATCGAATTTAATTTCTTTTGTAATGTTTTTGATGGTAAGTTTGGCAACTACTTTGTACTCACCTGGTTTTCCTCTTGAAATAACTTTTGTGATGTCCAATTTAGCTTCTGGAAAATTAGCAACTCCGAAAAAGTCATCGGATTTCAAGTGACCGTCTAACTTTTCTTTCATGTTACCAGATACATCAGTAGCTCCGATGCTGGTCATGTCAATTACAAATTTTCCACCAGTGAACACTTCACCGTTGAAATCAAGGGTACCACTTTTGATGTTTACAAAACCATCGTGTGCACCTGTTACTTTGTATGCTTTCCAATTTACTTTTGAAGCGGAAACGTTTACAGGTTTGCCGTTACCAGCGAAAGAACTTATTGCTACAAAAGCAATAGCTAAGAATGAGAGAACAAATTGTTTCATTGTAATGATTTAAGTGTTTTAATGATACAAAGATAACCCAAAAGAAGAATATTTGTTACAACAAATATCTTAAAGTTTTATTAAATTTTACGGAGTGAACTTATAGCCTACCCCTCTTATGGTATGGAAGTAAACAGGTTCCTTTGCATTTGTTTCGAAGTATTTTCTAAAAGAAAGGATAAAATTATCAATGGTCCGGGTAGATGGATAAATGTCGTAACCCCAAACATCCTGAAGAATTTGTTTCCTTGCAATGACCTTGTTTTTATGTTCGACTAGACATTTAAGCAAGGCCACTTCTTTGGGTGTAAGGTTTATTTCCCGGGTACCTGCTTTGGCTTTAAATTCATCAAAATAAACAGTATTTTCTCCGAAACTAAAGGCCTTTAGCTCAACAGACTCGGTATGCCTCCTTTTGGTAAGATTATTTACCCTGAGCAGAAACTCTTCAAGATGAAAGGGTTTCGAAAGGTAATCATCAGCTCCAAGTTTTAAGCCTAAAATTCTATCCTGTACCCCATCTCTTGCGGAGACAATAATAATTTTGGTATGCTGGTCGACCTCTCGTATCCTTCTGCAAATCTCAAGGCCATCAACAAAGGGCAACATTAGGTCGAGCACAATGATATCAAAAGAAGCTGACTGAAACCAATCCATAGCTTTTTGTCCATCAGGAGCTTCAAAGACCTCGTGGCCTTCTAACTCGAGATTGAACTTCATCAAAGCCCTGATTTCTGACTCATCTTCAACCAATAACACCTTCATTGCCTGCAACTTTTGGTAAAAGTAAGGTAAAAATGGTGCCTTTCGGGTTATTGTCGTTTATGCGGACCGAACCATTGTGGCTTTCCACTATTTTTTTAACTATGTACAAGCCCAGGCCTGTGCCCTTCGAGGTGCGGGTCTCTTCCCTTCCAAGGCGGTAAAATTTTTGAAATACCCTGGATTTTTCACTATTGGGAATGCCGGGACCGAGGTCAGCCACTTCTATTAACCAGTTTTCTTTTTGATCATTTATTGAAATATGGATGGGCTCCTCATGACTGTATTTTATAGCATTCTCGATTAAATTGGTAAAAATCGACTGCATATCTTGTTTGGAGGCAAATAATAAAGCTTCTTCCACATCTGTATGTAGTCGAATGGCTACGGATGGATATTGGGCTGTGTATCCATTGATCAAATTGTGAATGATGGAAATCAAATCAAGCCATTGCTTTTTTGGTGTGTAGGGATGATCTAATTTTGCAGCAACCAGGATATCGGAGATCAGGTTTTCCAGTCTTTTGCTTTCTTTTAAGGCAACATCAGCCAGTTCTATGATTTTTTCCTGAGGTAGTGTTCGTTTTTTTAGGGTTTCAAGACTCAGGTTAATGGAGGTTAGCGGAGATTTTAATTCGTGAGAAACCGACAGTAAAAAATTGCTCTGTCTCCTGGATAAGTTGAGTTCTCTGACGTTAGATTTGTAGATAAAGTAAGTACCGAGCACCATAGAAAGGGCAAAAACCAGGCCTTCGCCCATGATCATTTTTTTTGCCTTTCATGGCTCGATTTTTAAATCTGCAACAACGTCAGCTTGCGTAAGAAACTCCATCTTCAGGTGAAAAAGTTGCTCATTCTGCTGCAATAAAAGAACACTCCACCAACTTAATGCAGCTACCATATAAATCATTACCAGAATAGGCAATCTTTTTATCATTGCAGGGAGGAATTGTAATGCTTGCAAATTTCATCCATTGCGGTTACCAGCGCATCCAGGTCTTTATGGGTATGAGCACCGGACACAAAACCTACTTCATATGCCGAAGGACCAAAGTAAATACCTCGCTGCAACAATTCATGATGGATGATCTTGAATTTATTGGCAGTGTTGGCATCGATTTGTTCTGGTGAAAATATGCGCTGCCGTGTAAATTTGATCCAGAAAATACTGCCAATGTGAATGGCATGCATGTCGACCTTGTTTTGATTAAAAATGCCATTGAGCTTTTCAACCAGATAAGCTGTTTTGGAAGAGAGTTCTTCATAAAAGCCGGGCACAAGGAGTTTCTTAAGGGCTGCTGTACCAGCTGCCAGGGTAACAGGGTTTCCGCTAAGGGTTCCTGCCTGATATACCGGACCTTCCGGAGCAACCATTGACATGATGTCGGCCCTGCCTCCATAAGCACCCACCGGTAGGCCTCCACCTATGATTTTACCAAAAGTAATGAGGTCCGGCTTGATGTTGTAATGTCCGGCAGCTCCTTCAAAACCAAGACGGAAACCTGAAATAACCTCGTCAAAAATGAGTAACACATTGAATTCGTCACAATATTTGCGCAACCATGACAAGTAGTTATGGTCTTGCAATAAAAGTCCATTGTTGGCAGGAACAGGTTCAATAATAACACAGGCAATTTCATGACTCCATTTTTGAAGCGTTTCATGAAAGCCTTGGAGATCATTGAGTTGCAGTACAATTGTATCTCCAATAACGGAATCCGGAACGCCGCTAGAGGTGCTGGTGCCAAAGGTAACCAAGCCACTTCCTGCTTTTACCATTAAGGCATCAACATGGCCGTGGTAACACCCTTCAAACTTGACCAGTTTGTTTTTGCCGGTAAAGCCACGAGCCAGCCTCACAGCCGACATTACGGCCTCCGTTCCTGAACAAACAAAACGCAGTTTTTCCAGATAGCTGTGGTTTTTAAGAATCAATTCTCCCATTTCAACCCCAATTTTGGTAGGAGTTCCAAAGCTGGTGCCTTTTTTCACAGTTTTGAGAATGGCTTTTTGGATGTCCGGATCATTGTGACCATGGATTAAGGGCCCCCATGAGGCACAAAAGTCTATAAATTTATTACCGTCTTCATCGGTTATGGTTGTGCCATCTCCGTTTGCTATGAACAAAGGCGCACCTGTTACAGAGCGAAAAGCCCTTACAGGGGAATTTACACCACCGGGAAAAAGGGCTTTAGCTCTTTTGAATAGTTTTTCAGATTTAATTCTTTTTATCTTGTCTATGAACTGCATTTTAGGAATTTGGTGCAAAAATAGCCAATCAAGGCTGGATTTAAACCAATATTAAACCACAACCGGGCAATATGGTTGGTTAAATGGGGTATTATCATGGTGCAATTGATATAAATCTTGTTTTTGGCACAATTATTTCACAACACTCTATAAATTTGAGTGGTTTTTGGAGAAACTTATTGTTTAAACCAGATTGCCGCTTATCAAATATATGGACTTAAGTCTGGAACAATGCCTTCAATATTTACTGTACCGGGATCGGATACTGACCCTGCCGGGCATTGGCGTATTAAAAGTGGTTCGAACTCCTGCTCACTTTTCTGATGACCGATCCTCTCTGGAGGCCCCCTCATTTACAGTAGTTTTTGATGAAGATTTAGTCAATACGGAATCAAAACTACCGGTCCAATATCAATCAGCTTATTCTCAAAGACTTCAGCAGTTCAACGAGGCTATTTTTCAGGAGGGAAAAGGTGATTTACTCGGATTTGGTCAATTGGTAAGAGAGGGAAATACCATCCATTACCTGCCCAATCTACCCCTTTTTTACAAAATGTTTGGTGGCTTACAAGCGATCTCCGATATCACTGAGGTCAAACGTGTCTATCAACCGGAAGAAACTTTTTTTGAACCAATGACGGTCATTGACCACAAAAAAAGTAAAAACTGGGGACCCATTGTTCTCAAATGGATGTTGGGCCTGGGCATCATTGTATTGTTGATTTATTTTTTGATGTTTTTTCCGTGGCCTTCCGGAGACCTGGGGCCAGCAGAAGTTTTGCCCTCACAGCCTGATACTCCATCCGTGGAGTTGGATACTATTAATGCAATTAATGATACGGTTGATGCTACTGCCCCAATGGAAAAAAATGATACAAGTAGCCCTTTAATCAAAGAGCCAGAAACAACTGATAACAAACAAATTGAATACATAATTATAACAGGATCATTTAAACAGAAGAAACACATTGATCGTATGCAAAAACGCCTGCACAATAGAGGATACGAGGTGTTTCTTGGCGATAATGACTCTACTACCCGAGTGGGAGTAAAAGTAAATTGCACCTTTTCTGAACTACCGCAGCATTTGGCCAAAATACGGGCTCAAATCAACAAAGATGCCTGGGTTTTAACCAACTAATTAAAAGTTGAAATCCAGTTTTTGGTTTTCAATAGCGTCAAGACCTGTTCTATTTTTTCTCTTCCATCTTTCGAAAAGTTCCTATAATCACCTGTTGAATAGGCAATAATGGCTAACATCACATTGTCGGCCACAATTTCATCAGGGTGAATTATGTACTGAGTGTTGTCTCCTATATTGGAAAAAAAGTACTGCATATCCTTTTGAAGATTGGGATTCAGTTCCGGCAATAACAATTTACCATCACTGTTGATTCGATAGACTTCCATTTTCAGGTGTCCCATAAAATCATTTTTTACCGGATTAAAACCGGTTTGATCTGTAAAGATCATCGGCATCAGCCAATTGTTGTTTCCTGCAGGCAGGGCAAAATCCATGGAAACACCATCCGGATTGGTGAGCAGACTCTCATTTAATTTTTCAGGAATAACCAGTTGGAGGTTGTGTTTTTTAAATCCAAAAACAGCATAAAGTGCTTCTTTTAAATCAGGATAATATTCAGACAAGATATGCCACCATTCGTGCATTAAAATAGGAAAAAGAACTTCGCCGTTGATCTTTTCTGTCATATTGTCGGGTATAAAGATATTATTGCCTCTTGTATAAAAGACATTGGGTCCGTAGTGGCCGGTTTTTATTTTAACAAGGTTGACATCGATGGCAAGATCCGGATTTACGGCCTTTGAGTATCTTTGAATCTTATTCCAAATGGCTATTAATTGTTCTGTTTCCGATTTTGTGAAATTACCAACCTGCGTCTTGAGATACTCCTTATAAAAGTCGACATGTAATTTTTTTAAGTGATAGTGGCGAAGTTTTTAGTTGTATGGCAACATCAATGGCTGTAATGTGATCAAAAAACCTGTCATTGTCATCTTTGATTATTTCTTCAGAGGCCTGAAGACTATCAATCAAAACTACTGATCCCTTTTGAGAAAGGTTATTTTCCGGAAGTCGCTTGCAGGAAACTAGGGTGACCAACGCAAAGATTAAAACCCAAAACGGCTTAGATAATTTACTCATAGATCAGGTATTTTGTACGAATTTTATTAAAATCATTAAGTCCTTGTTGCCAGGCAGCCCTAAAATCCTTTTCAGTTTTGTTTTCTATCAACATCTTTCGAAAAGAAGCATTTCCTGCCAACTTATCAAAAAATAAATTTTCGAGAAAAAAATCTTGTTTAGCCTTCACGGTTTTCTGATAAATATCAACAATTAAGGCAACGTCGATTTTTTGCATCTGAAATAATTCATCTCTGGATCTTCCTGAATAGTCAAAACCAAAACATTTTTTGCCTTTTTGAAAAGGATCTTTTGCTCCGACATTGGGAACCGGCGTGAAAGAGAAATCAGTCATTATTCCCGGATGACCAATGATTTGGAATTGTTTATCTGTTCCCCTTCCCACACTCCATTGAGAGCCTTCGAAAAAGCACAAAGTTGGGTAAAGCAGGACAGCGGTAGCATTAGGCAGATTGGGTGAGGGGGCCAGTGGAAGGTCATACCTCATTGATCTTTTGTACTGTCCGCATGGAATTACCGTTAGGTCGATATTTTTTCCTGACTTTGTCCAGCCTTCGCCCACTATCATTTTACCATATTCTCCTATGGTCATGCCATAAACTACCGGAACCTGGTGCATTCCAATAAAAGATTCAAAACCCTTTTCCAGAATAGGACCATCGATGTAGTGGGCATGTGGGTTGGGTCTGTCCAGGACAATCACGGGTAGCTTGTTTTCGCTACATGCTTCAAGGATGTAATGCAGAGTAGAAATGTAGGTGTAGAACCTTGCCCCTACGTCCTGAAGATCAAATAAAACAATATCCAAATCTTTTAATTGATCAGGGGTGGGTTTTTTGTTTTTACCATAAATAGAAAGTACCGGAAGTCCTGTGGAAGGGTCTTTTTCATTTTCAATTTTTTCACCTGCATCTGCCGTACCTCTGAAACCGTGTTCTGGTGCTAAAATTTTTGTTACCTGAACCCCTAATGCCATAAGAGTATCAACCAGGTGACGCTGCCCTACTCTACTTGCATGGTGAACCACACAGCCTACCCTCTTTCCTTTCAGCAGATGAATATATGCTTCCAGTCTTTCTGCCCCTGTTACAATTTTGGTGGTATTCTTTGTGGGAATAGTCTTTTGTGCCGAGCCTGCGAAACAGCCGGAAAATAGGGTTAAAGTAGTGAAAGCTAGTAGAATAATGGCCCGCATAATATTAATTATTTTGCAAATATGACAAAAAGCGGCAAATGTATGGCAGATAAAAAGTCAATTCTACCCTTTTAGATGAAACTTGACAATATCAATTTTTATATCTTTAGCAAAAAAATTCAAAAGTTGAGACACTTAGCAACCCTTGTCAGTCTTTTGGCGACCCTAGCATTAACCCTGTTTTTAGATGGTTTTATCAAAATTCCTGGAAATCCACTTCCTCCACTGGGTCAGTTTCTCCATCCAATGACAGGCATTTGGAACAACATGGTTCCTGCTCATTATGCAGATGACACTAAATCCCTTCCCGGAGTGAGTGGTAAGGCGCAAATTATTTATGACGACCGATGGGTCCCTCATATTTTCGCTTC